>PAZJ02000008.1 GCA_002715585.2 bacterium
TAAGAAAAAAGTAGTTAAGAAAAAACCAGCAGCTAAAAAAGCTACTAAGAAAAAAGTAGTTAAGAAAAAGCCAGCAGCTAAGAAAAAAGTAGTTAAGAAAAAGCCAGCGGCTAAGAAAGCTACTAAGAAAAAAGTAGTTAAGAAAAAGCCAGCAGCTAAGAAAAAAGTAGCTAAGAAAAAAGTTACTAAGAAAAAGCCAGCAGCTAAGAAAAAAGTAGCTAAGAAAAAAGTTACTAAGAAAAAGCCAGCGGCTAAGAAAAGAAAGTAATTTTTAGATAATTGGGGTGCTAATCATCATGGTTAGCGCCTCATTACCCAGCATTCATCGCTTTCAAGAAGTCTGAATTACTAGACGTTCCTTTAAGTTTATCTAATAAAAACTCCATAGACTCGTTTGGACTCATAGGATTTAAAACTTTTCTTAGTAGCCATATTCTAGTTAGATCATCTTGTGTTATGAGTAATTCCTCTTTTCTTGTTCCAGATTTTTGTAAATCTATTGCAGGGTAAATTCTTTTTTCAGCTAGTCTTCTATCAAGATAAATTTCCATATTCCCAGTCCCTTTGAATTCTTCAAAAATAACTTCGTCCATTCTACTTCCAGTATCAATTAAGGCTGTCGCAATTATAGTCAAGCTCCCACCTTCTTCGGTATTTCTTGCAGCACCAAAAAAACGCTTTGGACGTTGTAAGGCATTAGCTTCCATCCCACCTGTAAGAACTCTACCGCTTGCGGGGGTAACAGTATTACTAGCTCGAGCAAGCCTGGTAATACTATCTAATAAAATAACTACATCTTTACCATGTTCAACAAGCCTTTTAGCTTTTTCTAACACCATATCAGCAACTTGAACATGTCTTTGAGGAGGTTCATCGAAAGTCGAACTCACAACCTCACCTTTAACTGAACGTTGCATGTCGGTAACTTCTTCAGGCCTCTCATCAATTAAGAGAACAAATAAGGAAACATTTGGATTATTATCAGTTATGGCTTTAGCAATTTTTTGAAGCAAAACAGTTTTTCCAGTTCTAGGCGGAGCAACTAATAAAGCTCTTTGGCCTTTACCTATAGGTACAAACATATCAATAATTCTAGTTGAAAATTCTTGTCCATCATTCTCCATGTCTAGCCTACTATTTGGATGAAGTGGAACTCTATTTCCAAAACTAATTCTTTCTCTGCAAAAATCTGGATCTTCAAAGTTAACAGATTCAATTTTCAACAATGCAAGATTTTTTTCGCCTTCTCTAGGCAGTCTTACATATCCTCCAATTGTATCACCAGATTTTAAAAGGAAGCTTCTAACTTGTGATTTAGATACATAAATATCATCAGGACCAGGCAAATAACTATATTTTGGAGATCTAAGAAAGCCATAGCCCTCTTGTAAAATTTCTAGTACGCCCTCAGCATAAATTTCAACTTGTTTTTCTGATTGAGATTTTAATATTGCATATATCTGCTCTTGCCTTGTCATCCTACCTGTATCTTCAACTTTAAGATCCAAAGCCATTTTTTGAAGATCCGCAGGTTTTACTTCACGTAATTCATTTAAATTCATTAAAGATAAATCGGATGCCTTAACTTCGTTACTAGCTTGATTATTCGTTTTGGTTCTTTTTTGTGCCATAAAATATCCTTGGAAATATTTCTAAGATGTTACTGGTTAAAAGTAACTATATATATATAATTCTTATTTTGGTCATTGTCAATTATTTATATAAAATTGACTAATTATAAAATTAAAATTGTGTTAATTTTCTATAATGGATTATTTTATAAAAAACCCTAGTCTATCTGGACGGGGTAAGAATAAAGGGGTTAAAATGTCGAATTTAGAAAAAAATAAAAAATCAGTTTTGTTTGTATGTATTCATAATTCTGCTAGAAGCCAAATGGCTGAGGCTTTTTTAAAAACTTTATCAAAAGATTTTTTCGTTAATAGTGCTGGAATTTCTCCCGGGAAATTAAATCCACTAGTAGTAAAAAGCATGATGGAAATAGGTATAGATATATCAAATAATAAGACAAAGTCGGTAGAATCTGTTTTAAAAAAGAAACAAAAATATGATTATTTCATTTTCGTTTGTAGTGAATCTCAAGGCCAAGAGTGCCCTTATATACCTTATAAAACTAAAAAAATTTATTGGGATATAAATGATCCATCAAAACTCAAGGGTACTGATGATCAAATAATAAAAAAAATATCAGTAATTAGAGATGAAATAAAAAATAAAGTTTATGACTTTATATCAACTTATGAAACTTTATAGCTTAATACTTAACAATACTTTTTAATTCAAAAAATATTATTAATTTTTATGTATAAAATAATTAATAAAAACGATATAATTAATTTAATCAAATAAGGAGTTTTTATGTCAGGACATTCAAAGTGGAGCTCTATTAAACATAAAAAAGGAGCTTTAGATGCCAAAAGAGGAAAAATTTTTACTAAGTTGATAAGGGAAATAACTGTTGCGGCAAGAGATGGCGGGGGAGACCCAGATACAAATCCAAGATTAAGGCTTGCCTTGTTAAATGCAAGGAGTGCAAACATGCCGAAAGATACATCAGAAAGGGCTATAAAAAAGGGAACTGGTGAGCTAGGTGGCGACTCTCTTGTTGAGTCAACTTATGAAGGTTATGGCCCAGGTGGTACTGCTGTAATCGTTGAGGTTATGACTGATAATAAAAATAGAACTGTGTCAGAGATTAGAAGAGCTTTTTCAAAATTTGGGGGAAATTTAGGAGAATCAGGATGTGTATCTTGGAATTTTGATCGAAAAGGCAGAATCAGTTTTTCAAGTGAAGGCGTTAACGAGGATGATTTTTTTGAGAAAGCAATTGAACTTGGCGCTGAAGATATTAATAATTCAGATGGAAATATTGAGGTTATTACTAGCATTGATGATTTTGAAAATCTAAGAGTTAATATTGAATCTTTGGGTCATAATATTTCAGCTGCTGAAATTTCAATGATTCCAAAAAATTCTATCAAAATCGAGGGGAAACCTGCAGAGCATATGCTTAAAATGTTGGAAGCACTAGAGGATTGCGATGATGTTCAAAATGTCTACTCTAATTTTGATATTGATGATGAAGTAATAGAAGCTTTAACTTAATCTTTCAGCCATTTTTGTATCCAATCTTTTAAATCGGGTTCGATTAATATTTCTGTTTTCTTTTCTTTTTTTGGTGAACTGAAAAATAATTTCATTCCGCTTATTTTAGAAGCTTTTTGGATTTCTCGTTTTTTTTCAGGGCCTGATATATATCCTCTTTTACATTGAACACCAAACCATGTTCTATTTTTTTTCTTAATATCGTAAATACCAAAAACTATATCCGCAGTTCCCTTACTACCTCTGCTTTCAATAGAGTAAAACTTTAAATTTTTAAATGTTTCTAATATCTCTTGAATATAGGAGTTTGATTTTTTTTCAAATATATATCCTTTTCGGTACTGTGACATAAATACTCTCCAAAGTTCATAATAATCAATACTGAGAAAATTTACAGCATGAATTATGTTATTCTATGATTTATAGATGGAAATAAAACTTGTTCGTCACTGTGAAACTGAGTGGAATAGATTAGAAAAATGCCAAGGTGTCAGTGATATTCGTTTGAATGCCAATGGTATTTATCAATCAAACTTATTAAAAGAATGTTTTAGCAATTTAAATATTGATCTTATATTTTCTAGTGATTTGCAAAGAGCCATGCAAACATCAGAAGCAATAAATAATTCATCAAAGCGCAACATAGAAAAAAGTAAAAAATTAAGAGAGATGAATCAAGGGGATTTTGAGGGGTTAACTTTTTCTTTTTTAAGAGAAAATCATGGAGATGATTTAAAAAGTTGGAGAGAAAATCCTAAGGATTTTAGAATCCCGAATGGGGAAACTTTGGGTGAGGTTCAATCCAGAATGATAAATTTTATAGAAGATGTCGTTAATAATTTTCATAAACTGAAAAATATAGTAATCGTCTCACATAATTTGGCCATATCATCATTAATTTGCTACTATTTAAAAAAGGATTTGAGAGATTTTGCGACCTTTAAGATTGATTCTGCTTCAATTAGTACGTTAATATATGAGGATCAAAAAATTAAAGTTTTGGAATTGAATAATACTGAGCACTTGAAAAAATGATTAAAAAAATTATCAAAGAAAAAATTTATCAAACTGTAAATACACTATATAGCGATTTACAAATTAATACCTCTGATATAGATATTGTCGAATCTAAAAAAATAGAACATGGAGATTATGCGACTAACTTTTGTATGAAATTTTCAAAAACTTTAAATCAAAAACCGATTGATCTAGCAGAATTAATAGTCGCTGAAATAAAAAAGAAAAACGATGATTTTTTTGATAATGTTGATTTCATTATGCCAGGCTTTATAAATTTCAAAGTAAAACCCTCAATTTTTAATGATACTTTATTAAATATATACAGAACGATTGATAGATACGGTTCAGGAGATGCAAAAAAGGGCAAAATACTTTTAGAGTATGTATCCGCGAATCCAACAGGTTTTTTACATCTTGGCCATTTAAGAAATGCAGCGGTTGGAGATTCTATTTGTAGAATATTAAGATTTTATGGTCATGATGTAGACAGCGAATATTATATAAACGATTTTGGTAATCAAATTAAGCTTTTAGGAAAATCATTGGGTATAAGAGTGAGGAATTTGCGCGGTGAAAACATTGAAATGCCTGAAGATGCATATTTAGGTGACTATCTAGTTGATATTGCAAAAAAATATAGCTTAGAATTTTCTCAAGATTCACTTGATTCTGATAAGTTAGAAAATTATGCAAAAGATTATTTATTACAAGAAATTAAGAACGATTTAGCAAGTCTAAATATTAAGTTTGATAATTGGTATTCTGAGAGCAAATCCATTCACAATTCAGGCTTATTAAATGAAATTTTGGATAAATTAAGTGACTTGAATGTTCTATATGATAAAGATGATGCTAAGTGGATCAAAACATCTGAATATGGAGATTCTAATGACTGGGTATTAATAAAGAGTGATAAAAGCTCAACATATTTCTTAAGTGATATAGCCTATCATTATGATAAATTTAATAGAGGATATGACAAAGTTATAAATGTATGGGGTTCCGATCATCATAGCCATGTCTCTCGTCTGAAAGCTTCGATGAATTCTTTAAATAATAAAGAAAAAAATTTATATTTTGTTATGATTCAGTTTGTTAGACTTCTTAAAGATGGAAAAGACATCTCAATGTCCAAAAGGTCTGGGCAATATACGACAATAAAAGACTTACTTTCTCTTGTAGACAATGATGTTGTCAGGTTTATGATGGTTACAAGGAGTTCAGATACTCATTTCGATTTTGATCTTGACCAGTGCCTTAAGGACTCAGACGAAAATCCCGTTTTTTATATACAATATGCTAATGCCAGAATTAATAGTATTATAAAAAAATCTGGTATTAAAGACCTATCAGCCCAAAATCTAGATGTAATTGACTCAATAAAAGAGGTTACATTAATTAAAGCAGTGATTGATTTTGAAGACGTAATTAAAGACTCAGCAGAAAATCTTGCTCCCCATAAATTAACTTTTTATTTACAGAATTTAGCTAAAGAATTTCATTCATATTATAAATCTACCAAAATTCTAAACAACGATAAATTAATGACTAGATTAATACTTATAACAACTATTAAATCAGTTCTTTCTAACGGCCTTAGCTTACTTGGGGTATCTTCACCGGAGGAGATGTAGTAATTTTGGATTTAATATCATTATTAACTGAAAATTTACATATTCTATATATTTCTGCCTCGCTCGTCTTAGTTTTATATTTCATAATTGCTAATATTTTTAAATTCAAAAACCAGGATAATATCATTTTTCAGAATGCTAAAAGTGCAACTAAGAACCCCTTAGGATATAAGGATAAAACAATGTTATCAAACCTATATAAGGATTGGTGGTGTTTTTTAATTGCACCTTTAGAACAAAAATTAATTACCAATAAAATATCGCCTAATTTCTTAACTGTCTTATCTTTATTCTTTTCAATTTTGACTGCTGTACTATATTTTTATGGATTAATATTTTTGGCATCAATTTTTTTACTAGCAGGTTCAACTTTTGATATGTTAGATGGGAGAATTGCTAGAATGACAAATAGTCAATCCGATATTGGCTCTTTTCTTGATAGCGTTTTAGATAGATTATGTGAATCTGTGATTATGGTTGGAATTTTTCTTTTTTATTATCCAAATCCTTTTTCTATAATTTTAATGTTTGCAGCGATTTTTAGCCTTACCGTAAGTTATGTAAAATCAGCAGCAGATAATCTTGGTTTAAAATCCAATGTTGGTTTGATGCAAAGAGCTGATAGAGTAGTTTATTTGGGCATCGGTGGGATTATAAATGGAATATTAGATTATTTTTCAATAATAATTTTTTCTCAAGAGGATCTAGTTTTTAAACTTACTATTATATTAATAACTCTATTCTCGTTCTCTACAACCATTCAAAGGATTTTACATGCAATTAAAAAATAATTATTTGTTACTTTCTTTAATTCTTGCAGCCTTTTTTGAAAGTCCTCTGATATAGTAAAGTTTTGCTCTACGAACTCTACCTTTTCTAATAACTTCAATTTTATCAATTTGTTTTGAATGTATTGGGAAAATTCTTTCAGTACCAATACCATAAGATATTTTTCTTACAGTAAAAGTTTCTCTAATACTCGAGCCTTTTCTTGAAATTACTATACCTTCGAATATTTGAATCCTTTCTTTTTCACCCTCTTTAATCTTGTAATAAACACTAACTGTATCACCAGCTTTAAATGAAGGAATATCTTTTAAGCTTTCTTTTTCTATACTATCTACAATATTCATTTTCTTTTACACCTAAAAATTACAACCAAATAATTTATCCAATATTATAGCTACTGCACTCCTAACTGACAAATGATTATATTTATCATAACCCCCGACGGGTTTTAAGATATAGTCACAAGACTCAATTATTTCCTGTGATAAGCCCCATCCTGTACCAAAAACTATCAAATATGGTGTTTTTTTCTCTTGTATTCTATGCTTTATAAATGAATAGTCAACCATATTCTTCATTTCATTGGCATCAGTTCCAATTAATATTGGTTTTTGTTTATATTCTTTTTTAATATTTGAAATTGCTTCTTTCAATGATTTTTTAATAATTATATTATTCATGGCAACATGTTTAGAATTTTCATTCTTTCTCTTTTTCTCATTATCCCAAAAACTAAGAACTTTTTCAGCTAATTTTCTTTGCTCCAATATAGGATGAGTTATATAGTATTTATTAATTCCGTAGGTTCTGGCGGACCGGGCTATATCTTGAATATCTAAATTTGTTAAGGATGTTGTTATTGTCTCATTTTTAATATTTTTAATAGGATGATGAACTAATGCAATGAATACATTATTATTTAATTTAGATCTTTTTATTTTCCTGAGGTTCTCTCTTTCGGTTGGTGCAAGGGTTGCATTTTCCAGAAGATCTTCTCTCTTATTTAAAGTATATTCTAATGAATTATTTCTATTAAAATTATCTATATTTTTATGATTTCCAGATAATAATACTTTAGGTACTGATTTATTTTTAAAAATTTTTGGTTTTGTGTATACTGGCCCTTTGATAGTTGAATCCATAAAACTATCATTGATAACAGAATTTTTTTTACCAACAACACCTTTTATCATTCTGGAAATTGAATCAATAAGAATACATGTTGCTAGCTCACCACCCGTTAGAATATAATCCCCAATTGAAATTTCAAAATCACAAAATTCTTCTAATATTCTTTCGTCAAAACCTTCGTACCTACCACTTACAATTGTTATATTTTTTTCATTAGAAAGATCCTTTGCCATTTGATTGTTAAATATGTGACCTTTTGGGCTTAAAAATATAAATTTTGTTTTTGGCTCATTTTTTTTAATTTTTTTGAATATTTTAAAAGTTTTTTCAAAGGAAATTACCATTCCAGGATTATGACCATATTGCTCATCATCAATACCTTTATTATTATCAGCCTCTGTAAAAAAAGAATAATTATTTATAGTAATTAATTTTTTTTCCACAGCTTTTGATAAAACACCATATTTACAATTATTTTTTATAATTTCTGGAAAAACTGATAGAGTATTAATCTTCATAATTCTGCTATTTCCCTAAGATTCTTTACGATTATAATTTTTTTGATTAATTTAACCTCTATTATAAAAGATTCAATAAATGGGACAATGAATGTTTTTTGATTAAAAAAAACTTCTAGCAAAACTCCGTTTGAGGAGTTTAAAACTCTTTTGACGGTTCCAAATTTATCTCCACTTTCATCAATTACATCACATCCCAAAAGATCATCATTATAAAATTCATCTTTTGGCAGTTCCGGTAGATCAATATCTTTAATAAAAACATCAATATTTTTTTCAACCCTAATTGAAATCATATTCATAATTTTAATTACAATATTATTTGTATCTTTTTTTATAATTTTAAATTCAACATTCTCATATTTATTATTTAAACTTATATAAAACTTACTAATTTTTTGAATTGTTTCGTAGTTATTAGATGAGGAGACAAAAGTAAATAAATTATCAGAATTATTATTTTTTTTAATTAACCCAAGTTTTTTAAAATCCATTAAAAGTTATTCAATAATTTCTAATACAGCTCTTCTTTTGTCTTTAGCTGCAGCAGCTCCTAGCAAGGTTCTGATAGCTTTTGCTGTTTTACCTTGTTTACCAATTATCTTTCCTAAATCATCTTTTGCAACTTTTAACTCATAAACAGTAGTAGAATCTCCTTTGACTTCCGTGATATGAATTTCGTCTGGGTTATCAACAAGTGAACTAACTATTAATTTAATTAAATCAGATATATTTTCCATGAATAAGCCTATACTCAAATTATACATTAAATTGCTAAAAATTATCTAAATACTTATTTTTCTTTAGGTTCATCCCCAGCAGGAGCAGCCTCTTCAGCAGGAGCAGCNTCTTCAGCAGGAGCAGCNTCTTCAGCAGGAGCAGCTTCTTCAGNAGGAGCAGCNTCTTCAGNAGGAGCAGCNTCTTCAGNAGGAGCAGCGGCTTGTGGTGGCTCATCAACTNGTTTCTTTGGTTTTCTTTTTGGTTTTGTACTTACAATTTGACCATATTTTTCAGGGTCATAAAGTTTTAAAACTCTATTACTAAGCTGAGCTCCTTTACTGATCCACTGATCTATTTTTTCTTTATCAAGGTTTACAACACTTGGTTCTTGTAGGGGATCATATGTTCCAAGAATATCTAAGAATTTTCCATCTCTTGCGGATCGTGAATTAATAGCAACAACTCTATAAAATGGTCTTTTTTTTCTTCCCAATCTTGTCAATCTAATTTTTACCATAAATACCTCGTCACTTAATAATGATTAAATTTATCAAAAATTCAATATATTTTTAGGATTTTTTTTAAAACTTCCCATATTTTTGCTCATTTTTTTCATTTGTAAAAATTTCTTTATCAATGAATTTATGTCTTGAACAGCTGTTCCGCTTCCTGAAGCAATTCGTCTTCTGCGACTCCCATCTAAAATTGTATGGTTCTCTCTTTCAAGTGGAGTCATTGAATTAATTATTGCAACAGTTTTTTTTAATTCATCATTTGCTTTATTCATTGCATTTTCATCTTGGGAAAGCTTTCCCATTCCAGGAATCATTGAAATTGTATTTTTTAAAGATCCAATTTTATTCATTGAACTAATTGCGCTTTTAAAATCATTAAGAGTGAAATTATTATTTTTTAATTTTTTAGATAGTTTTTTTGCATCCTCGGTTGACACTGACTCTGAAGCTTTTTCAACTAAGCTTACAACATCTCCCATGCCTAAAATACGAGAAGCCATTCTTTCTGGATGAAAGACTTCTATTGTATCAAGGCTTTCTCCAGAACCATAAAATTTAATGGGCCTATCTGTTATGTATTTTGCTGAAAGTGCGGCACCCCCTCTTGCATCACCATCAAGTTTTGTTAGAACTAATCCATCAATACCAATTTCTTTATTGAAAATATTGGCAACATTTAGAGCCTCTTGCCCAATCATTGAATCAATTACTAAAAGTGTCTCATGTATATTTATTGAAGATTTTATATTTTTTAATTCCTCGATCATTTGATTGTCAATTTGCAATCTACCTGCGGTATCAATAATTAAAGTATCTGAACCAATATTGTAACTCTGCTCATAAGCATTTTTTGCTATTTTTATTACATCAGATTTTTCTTCATTATCAATAAAAGTAATCTTCCCTTGCTTGGATAAAATTTTTAGTTGCTCAACTGCAGCCGGTCTATAAATATCAATAGAAACTAAAGATGGGTTTCTTTTTAATTTATCTTTTAAATATTTTGCAAGTTTAGCAGAAGTTGTAGTTTTCCCTGAGCCTTGTAGGCCAATGATCATTATCACGGCAGGTGGTTTAACTTTAATGTTTAAGTCAGAACTTTTATCACCTAATAAAAGAGTAAGCTCATCATTAAATATTTTTATAAATTGTTCTGCTGGAGATACGCTATTAAGTACATCTTTTCCTAATGATTTAGCTTTAATTTTGTCTATTAATTCTTTAACAACTTTATAATTAACATCAGCCTCTAAAAGGCTAAGCCTTATTTCTTTGAGTGTTTCTTCAACATTGGAGGAGGATATAACAGAATTTCCACGTAATTTTTTAAAAGAAGAATTAATCTTGTCTGTTATTTTATTGAACATACTTAATTATATCATTTTATATTACTTACTTTGAACCTTTATCTTTATCTTCTTTTACATTAATTTTTTCAATCTCGAACTTCGGTCTGAATTTAGAATCTAAATATACTCGAGCTTTGAAATATGGACGCCTAGCATTTTTTTTCTTGGATTTAAATTGTAAAATTGAAGTTTTTTCACCATTAAATATTTTTTTGGCCTCGTCAATCGGTAAGGATTCTTTTCTCTGTTCATTCACATCATCTGAATTTAAATAAGGAGACAACATATATTTTGAAATTTTATTTTCACCTTTTTTTCCAAAATAATAGAATTTCTCATCATGATGAACTTCAGATTTTATAAAATCATAATATCCTAAAGACTCTAAATTTTTGAGATCAAAATCTTCTTTATTATTTTGACCCCAATCAAGTTCACACTTCCCTGATTTATTGAAAACAAGATATGCATCATAAAATGATCCAAATTTTCTATTAACAAATCCTGTTAATTTACCTATTCTTCCTTCGGTTCCGTTAAAAGAATTTACAAGCTCTATCACTTCAGACGTTGTAATAGGTCTACCTGAGACTACTTTACTTATATTAAAAGATTCGTCGGGCTTATCAGTAGTAAATCTATTAAAAGTTTCCATGATTGGTAATCCGGTTATAGGGCAATCTACGCCTAATGGTTTAATAAATTCATCCGTATCAACCTTTGTACTTTTAGCTCTTTCTATTATTTCATCTCTGAAGCTCTCTATTTCTTCAATAAATTTATCATATGAATAATCATTTTTTTCCATTTCTCTGAGTTTTAGTTCCCATTCACCGGTTAGATTCGGAGATGTTAGTTTATCAATTTCTAAAACTCCTAAATCATCAATCAATTTACTTCCTCTTATAGTTGATATCAGGCATTTTCTATTATTATCATCTTCAGTTCTCATAATATAATTTTCTTTAATCAAATCCTCTATTGTCTGGGCCCTGGTAGCAGGAGTTCCCAATCCTTTGTTCTTCATTAAAAGTACTAATTCATCATCTTCAATGTCGCTACCAGCGGTCTCCATCGCTCTCAAGAGAGTAGAGTCAGTATATTTTGCTTTGGGAGATGTATTTTGTTGGATAGTTTCAACGTTCTCACATAAAGCATTTTCATCATTATTTATTTCATTAAGAATTGTTTCTTTTGTTGTACTATCCAAAACCTCTTTCCATCCTTTATCAATTAGAATTTTACCCTTAGTTCTAAAAACATGATTACCAATCATTGAATCCCTTGTTGTTTCTTTAGTTATTGTTGGTGGGTAAAAAACTGCAAGAAATCTTTTAGCAATAAGATCATATACTTTTTGTTGCTGATCATTAAGTTTTCCAGCAGCAGGAAAATTATTTGTGGGTATGATTGCAAAATGATCACTAACTTTAGATGAGTCAAATACTTTTTTATCCCTGGAATTTACTGAATTATTTTTTAGAATATTTTTAGCAAATTTAGAATATTTTATATCATTCATATTATTTAATAATTTTATAACTTCTGAATCGTAGTTATCGGGCAGTCTTCTAGAATCTGTTCTGGGATAAGTAATAAACCCCTCACCTGATATAGGTTGGTATAAAGATTGAGTAATTTTTAGAGTTGTGCTTGCTGTAAATCCAAACCTACTATTTGACTCCCTTTGTAAAGTGGTAAGGTCAAATAATGGCTCTGAATATTCTTTTCTTTCTTTACTTTCATCCTTAATATTGGCAGTTTGGCTTCTGCATTCATTGATAATATTTTCCGCCAAACTTTTATCAAAAATTCTATCGGCCTTTTGAATTCTTTTTTCTTCATCAGACATTTTTGAATTACTGAAATTTTTATCTAGATATATTCCCTCATATTCACCCGAGACAATTTTAAATTTTGCCTTCAATTGGTAATAAGGTACTGATTTAAAGCCTTCTATTTCTTTATCTCTTTTAACAATAATCGCTAAAGTAGGAGTTTTAACTCTTCCAATTACTTGTTTATTAAAAGGAAGGTTATATGTTTTTGTAGACCAAGCGGTGACAGCTCTTGTTCCATTCATACCAATTTTCCAATCGGCAATTGATCTCGCTAGTGCTGCATTAGCTAAACCTTTATAAACATCAGAGCTTTTTAAATTATTAAATTCTTTTTGAATTTCTTCTTTTGTCATTGATTGTAGCCAAGCACGATAAAACGGTTTGTTAATTTTTAAAAATGTCATAATTTGATTGAATATTAACTCACCTTCTCGAGCGGCATCACATGCATTAACTATCGATGTCACATCATCTCTCTTAGCTAATTTTTTTATTAAATCTAATCTTTGTTTGGTTCTTGGTATTGGACTTAAACCATCAGGGCCATTCAGGGGTAGAGAATCCAAATCCCATTTTTTTTTCGGCTTATCATACTCAATTAAATGTCCTTGAGCTGAGGTAATTAAAAATTTATCTCCTTCAAAATAATCAATATTTTTTGATTTGATTTTTTTTACCGAGAGTGCGGATGCAATTAAATTTGCAACGCTTGGTTTCTCTGCAACTATTAAAAACTTTTCATTTACCATAGAAACGCAAATTTAAATAAAGATGATTATTATGTCAAATTGATAAACTAAAAAAAGACATCTAAGTATCAGTAATTATTAATATAATTATTTTTTTCGTACCAGCTTATGCATTTTTTTAAAATCTCCTCTGCGGGCATGAAGTCGAATTTAAAATCATTGCATGTTTTTTTTGAATTTGCTTGTGCTCCAAGAACTATTGCCTTCAAACCCTCAATCGGTAACTTAGGTCTTGACTTGGTAAAAAAGGAAATAAAATGTGATAGATATGATATTAAATATAAATTCCAAGTAGGTGTACTACGTGTAATTTTTGGCAAATTTTTAATGTTACATACAATATCAAACACATCTGATATTTTTATGTTCTCACCAACTATTACATATTTATTTCCAATAGGCATATCCAAAGCTTTAATTGTTAAATTAATAACATCATCTATATATACCAATGGAATATATGAGTCAGGACAAAACTTTGAATTAATTTTTTTGTTTGCAATACCTATTACAGTTTTACCAAAAGTTTTGAAATCTTTTGGACCCGTTATCACTCCTGGATTTAAAGTCACAATTGGAAGCCCTTTCTTTAAAAAAATTTCGATTTGCTTTTCTGTTAAATATTTTGATCTACTGTATTGGCTTTCGAAGTCTTCGTTATGTTTTGAATTTTCATCAGCTATCATTCCTTTTGGTTGCCTTATAGCCGCAACTGAACTCATATGAACAATTTTTTTTACATTTGTCTTTTCTAGCTCTTGCAATAAATTATAAGTTCCAGTTACGTTTATATCGTAGTAATCCTGGCTTCTCTTTAACCACCATG
The DNA here is from genome assembly GCA_002715585.2 of bacterium. GTDB lineage: Bacteria > Desulfobacterota_D > UBA1144 > UBA1144 > UBA1144. Next base: position 14,219 of record PAZJ02000008.1, read on the forward strand.
AGGCTATATTTCCAAGATGAAAAACATAGTCTATATCATTAAAATAACCTTTAAATGTATTCGGAAAACGTAAATCACCTAAAAAACATTTATACCCTTTGGAGCTATACTTATCATAATCACATTGGTTCCTGACTAAAATATGAACGTCAAATGAGTCATTTTTTAATCTATCTATTAAAAAATTACCAACATATCCTGTTGCACCAGTCACAAAACATTTCAAAAGATTCTCCTAGGGAACTATAATCTTTTTTTCTTCATGAATAATTTTACCTTCTTTTTGAGCCTGCTCTTGAGACGCTTTAATTAAAGAAAGTGCTCTTTCTTCAATTAATTTAAAAAGATTAACTTGGAAATCCTTGTCAGGAACGCACACTCTTGGCAAAATATGACCCAAAGTCGCTAGTTGAACAAGAAATAAGACATTGGCTTTAACAGCTTCATCTGGAACATTCTCGCCTGCATTTTTTTTAAACTCATCAGTAAAAAAAGTTTCTAACTCTTTTACCACATCTGATAAATGGTAAACAGGTTCTTTAGGCTGAGACTGCAGCCCGGTATTAAAAGCTTGTGCAATTTGCATCCTAATAGTATTAGCCAGTTGTTCTTCTGGACTAGGTTGTTGTGTATTATCTTTTTCTTCAGACATTTTAAACCCCTTATTTTTTTATAACAATATATTATACTGTTATTTGAAGTAAAGGATATGAGTAATAGAGTTGAAGGAGGCTTTGCCCTAGTAAAAACCCTGAAAGACATGGGAATATCAGATGTTTTTACTCTTGCAGGTGGCCATATTAATCCTATTTATAATGCTTGTAGAGAGCTTGGCATTCGATTAATAGATACGCACCATGAGCAAGGCGCTTCCATGGCAGCTGATGCTTATGGAAGAGTGACAAAAAAACCAGGTATTTGTCTTGTAACAGCTGGCCCAGGGTTAACTAATGTTATGACTGGTATGTCCGGGGCATTTTTATCAAATTCTCCTTGCATATTTATATCGGGAAAATCAGGGGTCGAAGAAAATGATAGACTCCCACTTCAAGAAGTTGATCAGGAAGCCATGGTAAAGCCTGTAACCAAATGGGCAAAAACTGTTTACGATACAAAAAGAATCCCTGAGTATACAGCAAATGCATATAAGATGGCTGTTTCTGGTAGACCAGGACCTGTTTATCTTGGTTTGCCTCATGAAGTTTTATATGAGAAATCAGACTTAGAAGATTTTGATAAACCACAAATTAATTTTCCCACAAATCCAGAAGTGTCTGATGAAGACATTGAGAAAATTCTCAATACTTTATCTTCATCATCTAGACCTATTATAGTAGCTGGAAGCGGGGCGTGGTATTCAGGCGCAACAAAAGAATTGGAACATCTAATCGAATCACATGATATTCCATTATATACATTAAATTTTGGAAGAGGAATTGTTTCTGATCTTCATAAAAATTGTTTGGGACAGGCAAGCCCATCCGCAATGAATGCTTTCAAAAAAGTTTCGTCTGAGTCAGATTTAATAATTCTGTTAGGCGTGAGATTAAGTTTATACATAGGTTGGGGTAGAACTTTTAATCCAGATGCAAAAGTTATTCAGGTTGATATAGAAACTGAAGAGATTGGAAGGAATAGGATTGTAGATATTCCTGTGATTTCCGATGTAAATAAATTCTTAATTAAATTAAATTCTAATATTTCATCTTTAAAAAAATTTGAAAATTGGATGAGTATTGCTAAAGAATGGAAAGACTTAGAATGGAAAGAGGTTGATAAATTAAAGTCTGACAATTCAACACCAATGCATGTTTTAAGAGTTGTTAAAGCAGTAGAAGAAGTGCTTCATGGAAACTGTATGTTATGTATTGATGGTGGTGACACACAAGCCTGGACCGACTCGTCGTATGTAATAAAAAATCCTGGTAATTATGTAAAAGGTGGTCCATTGGGCTGTATGGGAGTAGGGGTACCGTTTGCAATAGGCTCTAAGGTTGCTTATCCAGATAGACAAGTTGTTTTGATAAGTGGTGATGGGGCAGTAGGAATGAACTTAATGGAGTTTGAATCGGCAGTTAGGCATAATATACCTTTTTTATGTATTGTTTGTAATGATAAATCATGGGGAATGACTAAACATCAACACTGGTTAAATTATGGAAAAGAAAACACACCAGCCGGACACGAAATGCCCTTTATAAAATTTCATGAAATAGTTAAATCAATGGGTGGATATGGTGAGTTAGTTGAGAATCCTGCGGATTTAATTCCTGCAATTGAAAGATCAATCAAATCAGGTCTACCATCTTTAGTCAATGTTATCACTAATCCTGATGCAACGAGTGCTGCAACTCATGCAATAACTGCTATGATGACTCCTAAGGAATAAATTTATTCTTTCCCTGATAAAACGGCCATGAATGCCTCTTGAGGAATTTCTACGTTACCAACATTTTTCATTCTTTTCTTTCCTTTTTTTTGTTTATCAAGAAGTTTATTTTTTCTGGTAACATCTCCCCCATATAACTTGGCGGTGACATCCTTTCTAAAAGCTTTAACAGTCTCTCTTGAAATTATTTTAGCTCCAATTGCGGCCTGAATAGCAATTTCAAATTGTTGTCTGGGGATAAGTTTTTTTAATTTTTCAACGAGCTCTTTGCCTCTATAATAAGAATTATCCTTATGGGTAATTAAAGATAATGCATCAACTATTTCACCATTAATTAATATATCAAGTTTAACAAGATTACTTATCTTTAACTCACTCTGCTCATAATCCATTGAACAGTAACCCTTGGTTATAGATTTAACTTTATTATAAAAATCATAGATCATTTCTGACATTGGAAGCTCATACTCTAACACGGCTCTATCCTCGGATATAAAATTAATATTTTTTTGTATACCTCTTCTTTTTTCACAAATATCTAAAAGTCCGCCCAAGTATTTTTTTGGAGTGTAAAGACTTATATTTACAAATGGCTCGCTTATAGTATCAATTTGGCTTCTATCTGGCAATAATTTTGGATTATCAACTCTCACTATTTCTGAATTCGTTTTTTTAATCTCATAAACAACTGTAGGCGAGGTTATTATTAGTGATAAATTAAACTCTCTTTCAAGCCTCTCCTTTACTATTTCCATATGAAGTAAACCCAAAAAACCGCATCTAAACCCAAAGCCAAGAGCAGCAGAATTTTCTGGTTCATAATCTATTGAAGAATCATTTAGGCTTATTTTTTCTAGTGATTCTTTAAGATTTTCATAAAAATTAGAATCAACTGGATACAATCCACAAAACACCATAGGTTTAATATCTTTAAACCCTTTTAAAGGTCTTTTGGCAGGCGTAGTTGAGATTGTTAAAGTATCTCCTACTTTGGCATCACTAATTTGTTTTATTGAGGCTGTTAAAAAACCTACCTCTCCAGCTGATAACAAAGCTACATTTTTTGCCTCAGGACTGAAAACACCCAAATTTCTAATTTCATAAGTTTTATCTGATGACATTAATTTTATCGTATCTTTACTATTAATTTTGCCGTCAAAAACTCTAAGAAGTAGTACAACTCCAAGGAAAGAATCAAACCAGCTATCGATTATTAATGCCCTTGTTTCTTTTATTTCTGATTTTTGAGGTGGGGGAATTTTATTTATGATTTGATCAAATATATCCTCGATTCCTTGACCAGTTTTAGCGCTTACATATAATGCTTCACTACAATCAATCCCAACTGCATTTTCAATTTCTTCACAAACTCTTTCAGGGTCCGCAGATGGTAAATCTATTTTGTTTATTATAGGTAATATTTCTAACCCCATATCTGCCGCAAGAAAAGCATGGGCCAAAGTTTGTGCTTCTACACCTTGAGCTGCATCAACTACTAATAATACTCCTTCGCAAGCCATCAAGCTTCTTGATACTTCATATGAAAAATCTACATGACCCGGAGTGTCAATAAGATTAAATATATATTCTTCTCCAGATTTTGAAGTGTAATTTATTCTTACAGATTGCGCCTTAATCGTAATTCCTCTTTCTCTTTCTATGTCTAGATTATCAAGGAACTGATTTTGCATTTCTCTTTTTGAGACAGTCTTGGTTATCTCAAGTATTCTATCAGCCAAAGTCGATTTTCCGTGATCAATATGTGCAATAATACAAAAATTTCTAATATTTTTTTGATTCATAATTTTATTAAATTATAAATTAATATAATGGATTAAACAGGACTCCTGTTGTTACTTTTGGATAAAAGTATGTTGATTTTTGAGGCATTTTATCGTCATTTAATACAACTTTCATTATATCGTCAGGAACAAATTTTGGTAAAATGATTCCCAAGGAGTTTTTAGAGATAGAAGATTTTGCATCCTCTAAACTTTTAAAAAAATCTAGTTCATCATAATTACTTTTAAATTTATCTATAATTAAATCCTGGACAGCATATACACTCATTGAATAAAATCTTTTTTCATCACTATCTTTTATTTGGCAAAGCAATTTAACTTTTTCAGATTCTGAAATTATAAAAAATTCATTTGGTCCTAATTTATCCTCTATAATTTCATCACTATGTTCACTGACAATAAAACTATTACTTATGCTTTTAATTATATCCTTAATTCCATTCACATTTTGTAAAATCCTATGCGTGGGATTTATTAGAAGACCATCTTGATTTGTTCCTGAAAGATAAAACATTGCATATTCTGATTCCTTCGTTTTAACTTCATTCATGTAATTTAAGGAAGTTTCATATCTATGATGACCATCAGCAATTAAAATTTCTTTATCATTAAAATTCTCTTCTATCTTATTAATAATTTCGCTATCTGAAATTTGCCATATTTTGTTCAAAATTCCATCAGAAGATCTTGCTACAATTATAGGCTGATTACTTTCTAAAAATTCATTTAGTATGTTATCAATTTTTTTATCATTATTATCATAAACACCAAATATAGGGCTTAGGTTGGTTTTGCATGCCCTCAATAATTTTAATCGATCCTCTTTAGGTCCACTGAAAGTTTCTTCATGGGGCAGGATTATTTTATCCTTGAATTCGTGAATCTTAACAAGTCCAATCAAACCTATCCTTTTATATTCTTTTCCTTTATATTCAAATTCTTGTAGGTATGGATAAAGAGATTCCTTGTTATCTAAAGCCAAAATATTATTTTCTATCCAATGATTTAATGTATTCATTGAAATTTTATATTTTTCGTCACCTTTACCGTCATTAAAATCAATATGTACAACATTATATTGACTTGAATTCATCAATTCTTTTTGCTGTTCAGAATTTATTACATCATATGGAGGCGCTATTACATTAGAAATCTTTTTAATTTCCTCTTGATTATACCTTAGGCCCCTGAAAGCCTTAACTTTTGCCATAATTTAGCTCCTTAATAATTGTTTCAAATTGAATATCTCCATCTCTAATTAAATTCAAACGATCTTTGTTAACATTTAAAATAGTTGAACCTTTAGAATATCCAATGTCTCCATAATCTACTATAAAATCCAAAGATTCTTCAAACGTATCAATAATATCTGAAATATCAAATAAATTTTTATTCCCTGAAATATTAGCACTCGTTGACACAATTGGAAAATCAATTTTTTTATAAATTTCTTTGTTAAAATTATCAGATGATATCCTACAACTAATTTTATCATCTAAGCCTATGAAATTATTGTAAAACATATTCTTATTTTTAGGTAGAAGTAAAATCGATAATTTCCCAGGTAAAAATTTATCAATAATCTTCTTTTCAAGTTCAGATATTGAAAAAAAGTAATCAAGCATATTTATATCTTTAAATAAAAGAGAAAAGAAATGATTTTTATTTCTACCTTTTAATGAAATTATTTTTTCTATAGAAGCTTTATTGTCATATCTGCAGCCAAGTCCATACAGTGTATCAGTTGGATAGCAAAATGTTGACCCTTCTATAATCAAGTTAGAAATTTTATCAAAATCTATATTATTTTTATTTATTATCAAAACTTATTTGTTATGTTTTTCTGCAGCTTTCATAACTTTTTTCTTTAAGTTTTGTCTAAAGGTACTAAGTGATTCTTTAACCTCAGGATATTTTATTGATAAAATTGAAGCAGCATATATTCCAGCATTTCTGGCACCACCTTTACCAATTGACATTGTTGCAACAGGGATCCCTGGAGGCATTTGAACGATCGATAACAAAGAGTCAAGACCATTTAGACAAGAAGAATCGATTGGAATTCCAACAACAGGCAGTGTTGTATAAGATGCTACCACTCCAGGCAAGTGAGCAGCCCAACCAGCTGCGGCAATAATGACCTCAACACCTCTCTCCTCAATTTGACCCATGTATTCTGCCAAAAGCTCAGGTGTTCTATGCGCTGAAGCTACTCTGAGATCATATTCAACACCAAGTTCCTCAAGAACTGTGCAAGCATCTGAAGCTTTTTCCAAATCAGAGTCACTACCAACTATAATTGCTACTTTTGCCACAGTTTTAAGGTATCTTGTTTGAAGAGGATTTTCAATAGGTTTTTTTAAATTATGATTACAAGATTTTTTGAGGAGTTTATTTGTTTTGTAACACAACATGATCACGCAAGAATATCTCTTGATATTTTCAATTGTTTTAATGAAAATTTAAAACAAAAAACCAATAATCTAGACGCTCTAAAATACTCTATTCGAAATCATGATAGTGGATGGATCGAGTTTGATAATTATCCAAAAGTTTCAAATGATAATAAAGTATATTCTTTTCAAGATCTAAATCAGGAACTGCAAAATGAGTTATGGTTTAAAAGTATAAACTCTTCAATAAATCCGTATTCATCACTATTAATTTATGAACATTTTAAATATTTATCGCTAAATTCATCCAGAGAAAATTCATTTAATGACGATTTTATAAATAAAAGCGAGTCGTTAATTAAAAAATTACTCCCATATGATTTAGATGAAATAAGAGAAACGGATGAATTTAAATTTGAATTAAGTTGCTTACAAATATGTGATTTAATTTCTTTAGTAATATGCAGAGAAAAAGAATTGGGAGGCAAAAAACCCTCATTGTTTTTAGACAACAGTAATATAATTGATTATAAACTTAAAAAAATAGATAAATCCGTTTATAAAGTCAGTTCGGAATTATTTTCTAAAAAAGAAAATTTATTTGAGATACCATATAAGCAAATCGAACTAGATTTAGTAATGGAACCAAAAAAACTTAAAAAGAAATATATTGAATCTGAATTGAAGTTTAGAAAAATATATTTTATTACATAACAGATTTATAGTCTGAAACATTAATATTCTTTAAAAAATCTCTTTTAATCTTTTGAGTTGATGTTTTTTCAAATTCCATATCTGATAAGTAAATTTTTGAGATTCTTTTATATCTTTCAATTTTGTTATTTATACAATTTATTATATTTTTAATTTTATGATAGCTTATTTCTTTGTACTCATCATTTAATTTTATTAAAGCTGAAATTTGTTTTTGATCTAAGCTAAAAATTACAGATTCTTGAACTTCTATAAAGTTATTTAATAATTCTTCAATCTCTTCAGGATAAACGTTTTCACCGCTAGGACCAATAATGACGAATTTTTTCCTACCGCTTATAAATAGATAGCCTTCATGATCTTTTCTGCCAATATCGCCAGTATTTAAATAATCTTCAACTATAGACTCTTTAGTGGCATTGATATTGTTATAATAGCCTTGAAAAATATTTGGACCTTTCACATGAATAACGCCATTACCATATGAATCTTGATTCAAAATTTTTAAATCACAACTATTTATCACTTTACCAACAGACCCAATTTTTTTATTTTTTAAAGGGTTAACAGAAACCAGCGGCGATGCTTCAGTTAATCCATAACCTTGTATTATTTTGAGACCAATTCTATCGAAGAAAGATTCAATTTCAAAGCTTAACGGTGCACCACCACAGAAAAAAAATTTTAATTTATTTAACCCAATACTTTTTCTAAAGATATAGCCAAATAATTTGGGAAAAAATTTTATAACATTTTGTAAAATCTTTGATTTAACCTGTTTTTTTGTAATTCCATTATAAATTTTTTCTAATAATAGTGGTACCACCGGAAATATATCAGGTTTTATTAATTTTAGTTCTTTAGATAATGTTTTAATATCTAATCCTGAGCAAAAGTGAACAGTATTGGTTAAATTCAAACTTACCAAAATATTACATGTAAGCTCATAAACATGACTCATAGGCAGAACTGAAAAACTTCTTAATTTTCCCTCTTCTTGAAGCATTTTTGATATTTCTTTAACATTTGAAAGAATATTTTTATTAGAAAGCATTGCTCCTTTAGGATCACCTGTTGTTCCTGATGTATATAGAATTATTGCAATTTTATCCTCGCATTCTTCGGATAATTTTTCCATTTCTATATGATTTTCATCTAATGAGAGATCAAAAAAATCATAAATATTCAATTCATTTACTTCAAATTTTGAATTTTTTTCATTAATTAATAATTCTGCTCCAGACAATTTTATGATTTTTTCAGTAGCAAAATCATTCATTTTTATATCTATTGGCACACAAATACAACCTAATTTAAGTATTGAAAAGAAACTTACGACCCATTGAACCGAATTTTTAGCTTTAATAGCTATTTTTGATCCTTGTTTTATACCAATTTGAGATAATTTAAATGCGAAATTATCTGAATATCTATCTATTTCAAAATAAGTGAATTTTTCCAAATTACCCTGATTTAGCTGCGTAAAAGCAGTTTTTGATTGATCATTATGTTTTAGAATTTCAGGTATCATGACCATATTTGTAAACACTCTATAATTTTATTTTATAAAAAACTTAATTTTATCATATTTTGGCACGATGGTTGCCAAAGATAAATAAAAATCTTAATAGGAGGGAAATATGAGTAAATTTAATTATAAAAATTTTTTCGTATTTCTATCATTAGGTTTTCTAACTGTATTTTTGACTGGCTCAGCGTCAGCATCAAGCAGTCCTGATGAAACTGCATTTATTTTTAATACTTTATTATTCCTTATTTGCGGTTTTTTAGTCATGTGGATGGCAGCAGGATTTGCAATGTTAGAATCCGGAATGGTTAGATCTAAGAACGTTTCCACAATTTGTCTTAAAAATGTGGGGTTATATGCAATTTCTGGCATAATGTTTTATTTAGTTGGCTACAATTTAGCCTACGGAATCGCTGAAGGAGGCTACATGGGTTCATTCAGTATGTTTGCACCCGGTGAAGATATAGCTACAGGCTATGCTTCTCATTCAGACTGGTTCTTCCAGATGGTTTTTTGTGCAACAACTGTCTCTATTGTTTCAGGGACTATTGCAGAAAGAATTAAAGTATGGAGTTTTTTCATTTTCGCAGCAATTTTAGCTGGCGTTATTTATCCAATCGAAATGGGTTGGCAATGGGGTGGTGGATGGTTATCATCCATGGGATTCTCCGATTTTGCTGGTTCAACACTTGTGCATGCCGCAGGTGGTGCAGCAGGTTTAGCAGGTGCAATTATTATTGGGCCAAGAATTGGTCGTTTTGTAGACGGCAAAGCAATTCCAATCCCTGCTTCTAGTATTCCTCTTGCAACTCTAGGTACATTTATTTTATGGCTTGGTTGGTTTGGTTTCAATGGTGGGTCTCAACTTGCTATTGGATCTCTTGATGACGCAGCAGCTGTTTCAGACATTTTTGTTAATACAAACTTAGCAGCTTGTGCAGGTTTATTAGTTGCAATAATAGTTGCTCAAACAATGTTTGGTAAATGTGATGTTACCTTTGCTCTTAATGGAGCCCTGGCTGGTCTTGTATCTATTACGGCCGAGCCTCTCGCACCTAGTGCCACAATGTCAATGATGATAGGTGGTATTGGTGGAGTAATAGCTGTATTCGGAACTAAGTTTTTTGAAAGCATTCAAGTTGACGATGTTGTTGGTGCTTTACCTGTTCACTTATTAGCAGGTATTTGGGGCACAGTAGCAGTCGCAATATCAACTGATGTTTCAGCTATAACACAATTAATTGGGACTGTATCAGTAATTGTGTTTGTATTTGTTCTATCTGCAATAGTATTTTTGGCACTTAAAGCAACAGTAGGTTTAAGACCATCAGCAGAGGAAGAAGAATTAGGATCAGACGCATCTGAGGTAGGTGTTGAGTCTTATCCTTATTTTAAATAATTAATACCTATAAAATACCTAGCCTATATCTCCTTGGTAGGCCAAAAAGCATGCCCTTTACGGGCATGCTTTTAGCCTTTTAAGCAACCTCTAATCTTTATGCTGCTTACAATTTAATACAACAACAGTTTTGTTGTTCGAGTTATAAACGGGTTAAATATGAATGATTGTCTTCAGTATGTATTGAATAAACCTTGAGTAATATTACCTCTATCCCTTGGGCTAAATTGCTCTAGGAGATTTATATCACTGACTTTACTAATATCAAGTTGAGAAAAGGGTTGATTATTGATTTATTATGAAAATGATGAGAAAGCATATGATATGAATGTTTAATTACTTTTCAGATAACAGCTTGCCACCAACAGACCACTGATTTCTGGGTATTTCATCAATTTGAACGTATGTTGATGAAGGTGGTTTACCTGCTACTGTTTCCATCGTTTTGGTTATTTCTTCACAGATCTTTTTTCTTTGCTCATCTGATAGACTACCACCAACTTTTACATTAATATACGGCATTTTAGCACCCGAAAAGCACAATAAATTTTTTGCCACAGCAGTGACATACTTTATCTGGCTTTTCATCCTTATCATCGTATTGATCGTTATGCGAAACTGGAAATAAGGAAGCCCCACAATGAGGACACTCTTTATGATATGCAGAAATAGGCTCTAAGACTTGCTTCTTAACCTCTAAATTATGTGTATCACTCATATTATAAGTCTACAATAAAAAAAGCTCCTTTACCAAGATGCCGTCACCCCGTAAATAAACGACCTTGAAGGAGCTCTACATTATACTAACTAAAAGTTTTTTTTTGCCAATTAAATTTAAAAATAAAGAAACTAAGTTTTTCAATTATAATACTTAATATGATATATGAATGTGTGAAGTGCGGTTTAACCTCTCCAGTTAAAATGGGAAAATGCCATAAATGTAATGAATGGAACTGTTTTGAAGAAAAGAAAGAAAACAAAAAAAATAACCTCAAATTATTAGTCTCAAATAAACTATCTGACTTGAAGACTGTCTCGAATGAGCAGGTTGAGTCTTCGATTATTGAAATGGATCGTGTATTAGGTGGTGGATTTACAGTTGGCTCAACTGTATTGCTTGGTGGCGAACCAGGAATTGGTAAGTCAACCTTGGCTTTACAGCTAGCTGCGCATCTTTCTAATTCAAATTCCGTTTTATACGTATCGGCTGAGGAGTCCATATCTCAAATTAATTTAAGATCAAAACGGCTAGGTATTGCACATAACAATTTATTTATTTTGAATGATGCTAGTATAGATCAGATTTTACTTCAAATAGAAGATACAAAGCCTAACATTATGATAATTGACTCTATTCATGCCCTGACTTCAAATGATTTAGATTCTCCATTAGGTTCAATTTCACATCTAAAAATATCATCTCAAACGCTTTCTGAATATTGTAAAAAAAATTCAATCATATTGGTACTTATATGTCATATCACTAAAGATGGAACTATTGCAGGCCCCAAAGCTCTTGAGCATTTAGTTGATACAGTATTATATTTTGATCAAATTGAGTCTGATGAGCTCAGGATTTTAAGAACAACAAAAAATAGGTTTGGCCCAACTAATGAAATTGGTATTTTTAAAATGACCGAAAAAGGACTTATTGAGGTAAGTGAATCATCAAATATTTTTATTTCTGATAGCACCAATTCTTATCCAGGTACAGCAATCTCATCAACATTTGAGGGTTCCCGATCTATTTTGATAGAGATTCAATCTCTTGTATCGGCTCCAAGCCAGTCTTATGGAAAACGTTATTCTAACGGAATAGAAATTAACAGAATAAACATGTTAATAGCAATTCTTGAGAAGTTTTCAAAAATCACTTTCAACGATAAAGATATTTTTGTAAACGTCTCTAAAGGAGTAAAGGTTAAAGATCCATCTGTAGATTTAGCAATTATTGCGGCACTATTATCAAGTTTTAAGGATTTAACAATTCCTGCANATAATGTCTTCATTGGCGAGGTAGGACTAGGAGGAGAAGTCAAGACTGTTACAAAAATTGAGAAAAGAATAAAGGAATTTGAAAGAATGGGTTTTAAAAAATGTTTTATACCTTACCACTCTCTTGCTCAATCTAAAGATTTAGAAAGATATTCTTCGAATCAGATGAAATTAATTTCTATCAATAATATAAATGAGCTTAACCAATATATTGGTGAAGTTGAATGAAGATTGGAATTTTTGATTCAGGTATTGGAGGTTTGACAGTATTTAGACAATTGATGAAAAAGTTACCAAATAATGATTATGTTTATCTTGGAGATACAGCGAGACTACCTTATGGAATAAAATCTAGAAAAACAGTTATTGAATATTCTATTAAAAATACGCAGTTTTTAATAAATAAAGGATGTGATTTAATTGTCATTGCATGTAATACTGCTTCTGCTTTTGCTGATGATACTTTAAGAAAAAAATTTAATGTTCCAATCTTTAATGTTATAGATTCAGGTGTTTCTGCAGTAAAAGATTCTGGTATACGGAATATCGGAATTATTGCGACTCCCTCAACCATTGATAGTAAAACTTACAGCAATAGATTGAAGAAGGTGAAAAACATAAAAAAAATTATTAGTAAACAATGTCCAATATTTGTTCCTATAGTAGAAGAGGGTCTTAAGTCTAAAGGATATATTGACCAAATTATTAATGAAAATCTTAATATTTTTAAAAGAAATAAAATTGATGGCTTAATACTTGGCTGTACGCATTATCCAATCTTAAAGGGAAAAATTAAAAAATTTTTAGGACCAAATGTAAAAATATTTGATTCTTCAATTGAAATAGCTAAGTCCATCAAGATTCAACTGGGTTTAACAAAAAAAAATAAAAGTCTTAAAAAAGAAGTNTATCTTACGGATGGATCTAAATATTTTAAGACTGCATTAAGAAGTATGTTTAATAATGTAAATTTTAATGTGAAAATAATTGATATCAGGTAAGAATCTCCTACCTGATATCAAACTTGTTATCCTAATTTTTTAATTTCATCAGTCAAAACTGGAAGTACATCAAACAAGTCGCCACAAATACCATAATCACACTTTTGGAAAATTGGCGCATCTGGATCTTTATTGATAGCAACTATCACTTTGGAAGAGCCCATACCAGCATAATGTTGAACAGAACCTGAAATTCCTACAGCAACATATAAATTAGGTGATACGACTTTACCAGTCTGACCAACTTGCATCTCATAAGGAACCCATCCTGAATCAACTGCTGCCCTTGATGCACCTGCACCCGCTCCAATTGAATCAGCAAGATCATAAACAATCTTAAAATTATCGCCGTTTGCCATTCCACGACCGCCTGAAACAATTTTATCTGCCTCTGTCAATTCAGGCCTTTCTTTAGGAATAATTTTAGTTTCTATTACTTTATAATTTTCATCTTCCGGTAGATCGACTGTTTCAGATACTACTTCGGGACTTCCAGATCCCTCAATAGGCTTAAATGCATTAAGTCTAATTGTAGCAATCATTGGTTTTACATCATGAAAACTTACTGTTGCTATAGATTTACCTGAATATTTATATCTCTTAACTTGAAGAGTTGATTCAGAACTAATATCTATATCAATTGCATCAATTGCAAGACCAGCGCCTGTTCTTGAAGCCACTCTAGGTAGATAATCTTGATTCTTTAGTGTGTTTCCACCTAAAACAATATCAGGATTATTCTTTTTAATAATTTCTGAAAGTGCAGTTGCATATAAAGATGGATTAAAATCTTTTAATCCNGNGTTTTCTACTTTATAAAACTTTTCAGCTCCATATTTACCAAGATCAGCTTCAATGGCACCTGAACTTTCACCTATAAAAACTGCACATATTGTTGAACTATTTTTCTCTTTTAATTTTGATGCAGCAGCTAGAACTTCATAAGTAACATTACGTACTTTATCNTGTGCTGTATCAACTAATACCCAAATTTCACTCATATTTTTCTCCTCATATAATTTTTGCTTCCTCTCTTAATAATTTAGCAAGTTCAGAAGATGCTTGTTGAACATCTTTACCTTCAATAACTTTTAAACTACGAGTTATTGTTGGTATTTCTATTGAATCTGTTTTTACTCTTGAGCCCGCTACACCCAAAGCGTCTGCAGATATACCAATTTCATCAGAATTGATATCTCCTGGACCAACCTCCTCACAAGGTTTTTTCTTAGCTTTCATAATACCTGGCAAGGAAGCATATCTTGGCTCATTAATTCCCTGCTCAACAGTTATGATTGCAGGAAGTTTGAGCTCCCTAATTTCTTCTCCGCCTTCAATATTAGAAGTTACTTTTGCAGTTTTAGAGCCTTCATCCACCTCAACCTTAGATGCTAAAGTTGCTTGCGGAATTCCTAACTCTTCTGCTACTTGAACAGGAACTTGATTAGATTCTTCATCAATCCATTTTTTTCCTGCAATAATTAAATCTATGTCTCCCAATGATTTAATTTTGGAGCCTATNACTTTCCCCAATGCATAAGAATCCATATCTGCAAANGAATCATCTTTAATATGAACTCCACTATCTCCACCCATAGCTAGAGCTGTTCTTATTGCATCAACAGAGCGGTCAGCTCCTACTGTAAGTACTACGACTTCAGCTCCAGTTTTTTCTTTAATTTGTACTGCTTCTTCTACAGCATATTCATCAAAAGGATTTAAAATCCATTTAATATCATCAGTCTGTATACCACTTCCTGAAGAATTAGCTTGAATTTTTGCTTCAGTGTCAGGAGTTTGCCTGACAATTACTAGAATTTTCAATTTTTTCCCCCTTGGACTTAAAAAGTACCAANGAAATTTTAAGTAATAGAGGATTAAAGTCAAGATATAAAAGAGTTTTTTATATCTTTCTTCTATCTGTTATAGCTTTTGCAAGGGTATTTTTGTCAATATAGTCAACCTCAGAACCTAAAGGCATTCCAATTGCAATTCTAGATATTTTTTTACAATAATTTTGAATTAGTTCTTTTATGAATTGTGCAGTGAATTCACCATCATTTGTTGGATCGGTTGCTAAAATTATTTCATTGAATTTNGATTTTTTAATTCTACTAACCAATCTTTCAATATGTAAATCTTCAGGTTTAATACCCTTTGGAACTGATAAAAGACCTTGCAATACATGGTATTGCCCTTTATATTCNCCACTTTTTTCAATTGATAACATATCAAACATATTTTCAACAATACAAAGTATTTTTGAATCCCTAGAATTATCATTACATATACAATAGTTNTTAAAAATAAAGTTATTGCAAGTTTTACAAACTTTAACTTTTTTTCTTGCTTCAACCATTGATTTTGCAATTTCTAATGTAAGGTTGGGGGGGTTTTTCATAAGGAAAAGAGCCAATCTTGAGGCTGTTTTTTCACCAATACTAGGGAATTTTGACAAAGACTCTATGAGNTGATCAAATTCTTTACCTAAAATTTTATTTTTCATATAGACTATAAAAGGCCAGGAGGAATCCCCATTGAGGACGCAACTTCACCCATTTTATCTTTAATTTTTTCTTTCCCTTTATCTAGTGCTTCATTAACAGCAGCTTGAANTAAATCCTCTAACATGTCTTTATCGCCAGAATCTAAAATCTCATTTTCTATATGAATAGATGTTATTTCTCCTTTAGCTTTTGCTTTNACTTTTACCATTCCACCTCCTGAGGTGGTNTCTACAATTTCATTTCCTGCATCTTCTTGAATCTCTTCCATCTGTTTTTTCATTTTTTCCGCTTGCTTCATCATACTCTTCATATCTAAGTTCCCAGGCATTTTCATTCTTGATTCTCCTTTTCTATTTCTAAAATTCTACAATCAAATGTATCAAAAAGACTTTTAATTGACTCTGACTCAAATAGTTTATCTTTATTTTCCTTTAAATTGAAGGTTTCCTTCATGTCATGTATTTCTTTCTCTGAATTGTTCGTGTTTTCTACCTTAGATTTCTCGTTAATATGTGTTTTTGATTTTTTAAGATCTACCTTATTATTTAAATTATCATTATTTACACTTTCAACTTTTTTTTTAGGCTCTTCTTCACTAATTGTCTCAAAACTTACGAAATCAGAGATTAAACATAATTTTATAACTGTTGTTTCAGCAGAAATCTTAACATTAGGACTTTTAATTATAGAATCATATGAATTAATTAAATTATCAAAAATATTTTCAAATTCATGAACTGAAAAAATTTCAAATTTTGATAAAATATTTTCATCAATTTTTTCTATTGTTGAATCCTCACTATCTACTTTCAATTTTGTATAAATTAGGCTTCTGAAAAAAAACATTAAAGATAAAATAAATTTTTTAATATCATATCCATTTGAGCAAATTTCTGAAAATTTTTCTATACTATCTTTTATATTGCCATTTAATATACTTGTTGATATTGAATATATTGTTTCTTTGGGTGTTATACCTAATTTAGAAATAGCATTCTCATATTTAATATCCTTATTTAAAGAGTTTGATAATAATTCTAAAATACTTAATGAATCCCTTGCAGAACCATTTGCTTCATTTGCCAAGAGCTTTGAAGAATCTTCATCTATTTTTATGTTTTCCAAGTCACAAACTTTTTTAATTAGATCTTCAATTTTACTTGAATTAAGATTTTTGAAGTTTATAAGCTGGCATCTAGAGGATATTGTAATAGGAATTTTTTCAACTTCAGTTGTTGCCAATATAAAAATAGTATTATCACTGGGNTCCTCAAGAGTTTTTAATAATGCNTTAAATGCGGCTTTAGATAGCATATGCGCTTCATCTATAATGAATACTTTATATTTACACTTTAAAGAAGAATATTGGGATATGTCTATAACATCTCGAATTTGATCAACCCCATTATTTGAAGCAGCGTCAATTTCTATAACATCTAAAGATTTTCCATCGTCTATATCATCACCAATTTGTGGGCTGTTATCTATTTCTTCAGAATTAATTGCTTTTGCAAATATTCTTGCCATTGAAGTTTTACCAATCCCCCTTCCACCACAAAATATTAAAGCATGAGGTATTGAATTATTTTTGATAAAGCTTTCTAGAATAGAAACTGGCGTTTCTTGNCCAATAACTTCACTGAAATTTTTAGGTCTATATTTTCTTGCTAAAACTACATATGACATAACTTTTTCCAGGCCGGCTTGTTACCGTTGCTACATTTCTGTCCTGGCGGAGTTCACAAGCCGACGAAAATTATTCGGAGAGTGTGGGATTCGAACCCACGAGAGGGTTGAACCTCTACACGCTTTCCAAGCGTGCGCCTTCGGCCACTCGGCCAACTCTCCAATAAGTTAATATTAACATTTTTAAGAAAATTAGTTTATTAATATTATTTNTATTNAATTCAGGTAAATTTTGAATAATGAAAAAATGGATAATTAAAGAAAAAAAATTTTTAGAAAATCTTAAAATATTTGATCTTTTTAAATATAAATTACAATCTCCATACAAAAAAAAAGAAAAATCTTTTGATTTTTATNTATTCAATTCCCCTGATTGGATTAATATTCTCCCNATAACAAAAAATAAAGAAGTCGTGTTTGTTCAGCAATATAGGGCAGGAACTAACTCTATAACATTGGAGCTTCCAGGGGGTATGATTGACCCTGGTGAAAGCGTTTTATCATCAGCAAAAAGAGAACTGTTTGAAGAAACAGGGTATAAATCTAAGAGCTGGAGAAAATTGGGATATGTTCATCCTAACCCAGCAATTATGAATAATTCATGTCATACTTTTTTGGCAGAAAATTTAGAATTAATATCAGAACCTCAAAATGCTGGAAGTGAATATACCCAAGTCAAAAAATATCCTTTAGATCAACTAGAGAGTTTGATTATAAAGAAAAAAATTTCTCATTCTTTAGTAATTAATGCTATTTATTGGTATAAAATAATAAATAAATAAGGGCGAGTGGCGGAACTGGTAGACGCGGTGGCCTCAAAAGCCATTGAATTTCGATTCGTAAGGGTTCAAGTCCCTTTTCGCCCATATTAAATTATGTATTATATAGACAATGGATATTAAAAAGTTTCTTGATATAAAATTTCTTGTTTTCTTATTTTTTACGCTAGATGGAAGAATAAAAAGAAGAACNTGGTGGTATTCTCAAATTTTTCTAATTGTTGTAGGAATATTGGTACTAATACCGATTGGAAGTATTTTAGAAGCCCTAGATTGGCAAGACCCTGAATTAGAAAAATTTGTTCAATTTTTTGTTCTAATAATTTCTTTTTTGGCTGTTTTTTTAGATTCCAAAAGACTTCAAGATAGATCAATAAANGGCTTAGTTGCGGTTATCCCATACGTATTATCTGTTCCTTATCAATTTGGATTTATATCGGATTCGATTCTTAGGTTTTATGTTTTAGTTGTACTGGCGGCAAGAATTTACATATTCGTTAATGCTGGATTTCTAAAAGGTGATGATGGTGAAAATAAATATGGTCCAGAGCCTGAACACTAATATCTTGGCATTTTTTGATCAAATTTTGCAGCCCATGCATCAATACCACCAGCTAAATTCCTTACTTTTTTGTACCCCATCCCTTTTAAAATTCTAGTTGCTTGAAGACTNCTCATTCCATGATGACAATACACNATAATATCATCNGCAGTATCTAGTTCATGAACCCTAGANGTTAAATCACCAAGNGGAATTAGTTTTGAATTATTGAGATTNCAAATCTCATANTCACCTGGTTCTCTAACATCNAAAAGTTTGATGTTCCCCATCGAGTCTTGAATTTTACTAAATTCATCAATGGATATTTCTAAATCCTTTTCATTTTCTTCGGGTTTGTTTAGTCCGCAAAATTCTTCATAGTCTATCAATTTTTCAACCTTTGGAGTATCTGGGTTTTTCCTTAATTTTATTTCTCTAAATGACATCTTTAATGAATCATAAATTAATAGTCTACCGCTAAGAGTTTGACCAACATCAAGTAAAATTTTTACTGTTTCAGTTGCCTGAATAACTCCAATAATTCCAGGCAGGATTCCTAAAACTCCACCTTCCGCACATGAAGGAACCATTCCTGGTGGGGGCGGTTCAGGATATAAATCTCTATAATGTGGCCCATCTTTATAATTAAAAACTGTCGCTTGACCTTCGAACCTAAATATACTTCCATATACATTAGGTTTTCCAAGAATTACGCATGCATCATTGACGAGATATCTTGTTGCAAAATTATCTGTTCCATCAACTATCACATCATAGTCTTTAAATAAATCTAATGCATTATCTGCGGTTAATCTTAAATTATAAGTATTTACATTTATATCAGAATTTAACTCTAATAATCTTTTTTTTGCAGATTCTACTTTAAGATCCCCAACTCTTTCTTCGGCATGAAGAATTTGTCTCTGAAGATTACTTAAATCTACAACATCAAAATCCACAATACCAATAGTTCCAATCCCTGCGGATGCAAGATAAAGCGCCAAAGGTGAGCCTAAACCTCCTGCTCCAATACACAAGACTTTTGATTCAGCTAGTTTTTCCTGACCTTTAACACCTACTTCTGGCATAATTAGGTGTCTGCTATATCTTCCTATCTGATTTTTTGTTAATCCCATTAAATACCTTCTAAAAGTGAAAAATATATCATAAAAAATAATTTTTGGAATAAAAATTATTATAATTTTCATATAATTTGTGTTTTTTAATCTTATTAAGTAGAATCAAATACATTTAATAATTAATTGATTATTGGTTAATACATCTAAAATGAGAGAGACAACTGTAAAAATTAGCGTAACCCAGGATGGTTTACTGCCAGAGGAAGTTACGCTTTTAGGAAAAATTTTTCTACCAGTAATTCAAAAACAAATTTTAAAATCTACTGGTTTTGAAAAAATTGATGATTCAACTTTTGCGGGTGTTGTTCCAATAAAAATCACTACAAACACAAAGGTTCAAGAGATAGAATTTGAAGTTGGTGCAATACCAGATTTTAGAAAGAAAGTGGTAGAATTTGTTAATCAAGTCAGCTTGTTGGAATTCGTTAAAGAAGAGCCTGTCAAAGAAGAGGAAAAACCTTTAAAAAAGACTAAATCTGCTTCTTCAAGTGGAAAAAAGCTAAAAGCTAAATCAAAAAAAGCTATACAAAAAAAGAAATCAACAGATGTTAAAAAGCTATCCGCCAAAAAAACAACTACAAAAAAAGTTTCTGCAAAGAAAAAACCTGTAATTAAAAAAGTGCAAAAAAAGACTGTAGCAAAAACTAAAAAGGGGAAGAAATAATTAACAGAAAAGATATTAAAGAATCTTTAACTTTTGATGATGTTTTATTAGTACCTGCTTACTCAACAATTATGCCCTCTGAAGTAAATGTTGAGACAAAAATTACGAAAAAAATTAAAATAAATATTCCTATCATAAGCGCTGCTATGGATACCGTAACCGAAGCACGAACCGCGATCGCAATGGCACAAGAGGGAGGCCTGGGTGTAATACATAAAAATCTATCTATAGATTGCCAATCCGAGGAAGTTCAAAAGGTTAAAAAATATGAAGGGGGTATGATTATTGAGCCACACACTATTTCATCAGATGCAACTGGTATACAAGCTCTCGAAATTATGACAACTAAAAACTTTACTGGGCTTCCTGTTACAGAGAATGGTGGAAAACTTTTAGGAATTATTACTATGAGAGATTTGAGATATGAGAAAAATCTCCATTATAAAGTCAAAAAATTAATGACTCCTAAAAAAGATTTAGTAACAGTAGAGGTTGGAATTAAAACAAACGAGGCAAGACAGCTGTTGAATAAGTATAAAATTGAGAAACTCCCTGTTGTTGATAAAAATTTCAGACTTCAGGGTCTAATAACTATGAAGGATATTGAAAAAAGTAAGCAACATCCATATTCATCAAAGGATAATCAAGGAAGGTTAATTGCTGCAGCTGCAATCGGTGTTGGTAATGATATGCTCAAAAGGCTCGATAGTCTTGTTAAGCATGGATTAGACTTGGTATTTATTGATACTGCCCATGCTCATTCAAAGAAAGTTATAGATTCAGTCAAGACAATTAAAAGGGAATATAAAAAACTTGAAGTTGTTGTAGGAAATATCGCTACCGCTGAAGCCGCAAAGGCTTTAATAGCTGCTGGAGTTGATTCCTTAAAAGTTGGTATAGGTCCAGGATCTATATGTACTACAAGGATAATCGCTGGTATAGGTGTCCCCCAAATGACAGCAATAATGGATGTTGTTAGCATCGCAAAAAAATCTAATATTCCTGTAATTGCTGATGGTGGAATAAAATACTCTGGAGATATTACAAAAGCACTTGCAGCAGGAGCTGACTGTGTAATGATTGGAAATCTGCTAGCAGGAACAGATGAGTCACCGGGAGATCTTGTTCTTTATCAAGGAAGATCATATAAAACATATAGAGGTATGGGTTCGGTAGAAGCAATGAAAGATGGAAGTAAAGATAGATATAATCAAGATGATATAATCGACGCAAAGCTTGTTCCCGAAGGTATAGAGGGCAGAGTTCCATATAGAGGTGCAACTAGCAAAGTAATTTTTCAACTTGTAGGTGGACTGAAAGCTGGTATGGGATATACTGGCTCAAAAAATCTTAAAGAACTGAAGAAAGCTAAATTTTTAAAACTTACTGGTGCTGGATTAAAAGAAAGTCATGTTCACGACGTTGATATAAGCAGAGAGGCACCTAATTATACATTAGATTAGATTATGCAAAGTAAAGTTCTTATCCTAGATTTTGGCTCCCAAGTAACAAAGCTAATCGCTAGAAATATAAGAGAGTTAAACGTATATTGTGAAATAATTCCTTACAATTCAAGTTTAGAAAAAATAAAATCTATGAATGCAGAATGTTTAATTCTATCTGGAAGTCCAGCAAGTATTCATGACAAAAAACCCCCGCTTTTTGATAAAAGAATATTAGATGATAATATGCCGATTCTTGGAATATGTTATGGAGCTCAACTTATATCTCACATTTTTAAATCAAATGTTAAGAGGTCAAAGATAAGAGAATTTGGGCCGTCAAAATTGATTAAATTTAAAAATAATAAAATTTTACAAGGAATAAAAAATAGAAGTGTTTCTTGGATGTCACATGGCGATACAATTATTACATTAGGATCCAAATTACAGATCCTTGCTAAATCAGAATTTGGATCAATAGCACTTTATAAACATAAAAACAAAAATATTTATGGAACGCAATTTCATCCTGAAGTGGTTCACACAGCATTTGGAAAAAAATTTCTAGCAAATTTTATTTTTTTAATTTCATTTTGCAAGAATAATTGGAAGCCTGGAAAATTAATAAGACGCAAGACACTAGAAATAAAAGAATTGGTTGGTAAGAACAGGGTAATCTCTGCAATTTCTGGTGGAGTGGATTCAAGTGTGTCATCTGTTTTAGTAGCAAGAGCAATAGGGACAAAGCTCAATTCATTTATAGTTGATACAGGTTTAATGAGAAAAAATGAAGTTAAGTTAATTCTCCCAAATCTAAAAGAGTTAGGTGTAAATCCTAAAATCATTAATGCTTCAAAATTATTTTTTATGAGATTAAAAGGTGTAACAAATCCGGAGAAAAAAAGAAAAATTATTGGTAAAACTTTTATTGAGTTGTTTGAAAAAGAGGCAAAAAGAACAAAAGCCGATTTCTTAGTTCAGGGAACTTTATATCCTGACGTGATTGAAAGCGTAAGTATTAGTGGTCCTTCTTCGGTTATAAAATCTCATCATAATGTAGGAGGTTTACCTAAAAATATGAGACTCTCTTTAGTTGAACCTTTAAGAGATTTATTTAAGGATGAAGTAAGAGTCCTTGGTAAGAGTCTAGGAATAGAAAAAGATTTAATTGGCAGGCATCCTTTTCCAGGTCCAGGCTTAGCAATCAGAATACTTGGCGAAGTAACGCAGGAAAGAGTAAAAATACTTCAAGAGGCGGATGATATTTATACTAGAATATTAAAAGAAAAAAAATTATATGATCAAATCTGGCAGGCATTTTGTGTATTGATTCCTATCAAAACTGTTGGTGTAATGGGAGACGAAAGAACGTATGAAAATACTATAGCTGTGAGAGCTGTTAACAGCACTGATGGGATGACAGCTAGCTGGTCCAGAATTCCATATGATATTTTAGATCTAATATCTTCAGAAATTATTAATTCAGTCAAAGGTATAAATAAAGTTGTTTTTGATATCTCTAATAAACCACCGAGCACTATTGAGTGGGAGTAAAATAGGTTCTTATCTTGTTATTTCTTATCTAAAATTTAATTATATGTAAATATTTATTTCATAGTTATATTCTTATTATGAAGTCATGGTTTGAATTAAATCATTTAAGGATTGCAGATTCATTAAATAATAGACCAAAAAGAAATATAGTTATTTTATATTTTATTCATATGTTTATTGGTATCAGGGAGGCTTTGAAGCAGATTTTAATGGCATTTGCTAGTATAATTCATGCAGTTTTTCCCCCTTTATTTAATTTTAAACTTCTTGAAATGGTTATTAAACAGGCTATTGGATTACATAAGTATCTCCCCCAACACCCAGATTGGAAAAAACTTAAAGATGAACTTAAAAAAGATTCTTAATGAAGGAATTACAATAAATACAAGCGGAACTACAGGTCCTAGTAAACCAATTTATCAGCCCATTAATAAGATAAAAGCTGCAAATAAAATTGCTAGAGAAGTCCAAATGATCTCAAAGAAGAGTAGGATTTTGACTGTTTGCACACTAGATCATGCGGGTGGCTTGTTTGCCCAAACTCTTCCAGCTTTCGAAGTTGGAGCAGAGATACAAATTGAAAAATTTAATCCTTTTAAGTGGGTTAAAATGATAACTAGTTTTACTCATTCACATCTTACTCCTGCAATGGCAGAAGCAGTAACCAAAACCAAAACCTGGAATGACATAGATTTATCTGAAATAGTTATTACCTGCGGCAGTGATAAAGTTTCATCCGACGTCATTGAAATTTTTATTAAAAAAAATTGTAAGTTCATTGTTAATTGGGGAATGAGTGAGGTAGGGCCAATTGCAATTAATAAGATTTTTAAAAAAGGCATGAAAGTTGAATATTTAAAAGATCATTCTTTAATGGGAGATAAAGCTTATATTGATACAAAAATTATCAATAATGAGCTCTACGTTAAAGGTGAAATATGCGTTTTTGATGATTGGTTTGCTACGGGCGACGAAGTTAAAAAAATTAATGATAATTTTTGGTTCGATAAAAGAATTGACTAGCTATAATTATATAATGGATAAAGTTTACAAAATTTTGTTGGGTATCATAGGCATTAGTCTTATTTTTTTAAATGTACAGCTTGCCTATCAATATTCCAATATTGATAATAAAGTTATTACGATAAAAGTCATTCAAGATAAATAGTTCTTTTAAATTTTTAGAATTTAGTTAGTTTTATTAACATGTGTATGACTTCAAAAATTATTCTAGGTTCTATAATTTTATTTGAAATTTATATGTTTGTCTCAATTTAGTAATGTTTAAATTACTTATTTCATTTTTAATTATATTTATATTTTCTTACTTATTCTTTCTAAAATATTAAAACTAACAAATAAAAAACTTCGAAATCTATAGAGTAACAAAATATTTCTATCTATTATTATCTACACTGTCCTGAATTAACAATAAAAGAGGACATTAGGCCGCCAGATCTATTATCATAATATTGGTACTGAACATCTCTAAGATTATCTAACAGTTCTGCAGTTTGTGGATTTGTACAAAGACCATCTTTGACTTGATTTTGATAAGCTAACCCTAGATCGTTCTTACTAATATTTGTGACTCTATATAAATAAATCAATCTTGGTCCAGAGGGAAAATCCATACAGGTTGTATAATCTAAAATAAAACCATTGTTGAAATCCATTGGAGTTTCAGCATTAACTTCGTCAGAAAGATAAAGACAGTCATCAAAAGAATACATTGCTCTTACCTCAAAAGTAGAAAATAACAGAAAAAGAAATAAAATATACTTCACATACTAATAATAATTTAAAAATTAGTATTGTACAATATCTGGATCAACGGTTCTCCACATATACCAAGTTGCCACACTACAATATGGGCTCCATAGTTTTTTAAAATAAATTAAATATTTTTTGCTAGGTGGATAATGTAATTTATAATTTTTAGAAATAGCTTTTAAAAAACCGATATCCTGAACCGGAAAAATATTTAATCTATTTTGATTAAACAGTAAAAACATTTCTGAAGACCATCTACCAATACCTTTATTTTTTGATAAATAGTCGATTGCTTCATTATCATTCATATATTTAAGTTTTTTAATATCGAATTTTTTCTTTATAAAATTATTAGCAAGCTCATTTATATACTCCATTTTTTGTCTTGAAAAACCACATTTTTTTAAATCATTTTTGCTTAATTGTAAAATTTTTTCGGGAGTAATTTTATGACATTTAGATTCTAATTTTAGCCATACTGAATTAGCTGATGCTACAGAAACCTGTTGACCCACAATGGATTTACACAATGAGTAAAAGGGGTCGTTCCTGGATATAAGTTTTCCACTAAATTTTTTCATAATATGTGACAGTATTTTATCTTTTCTGGAAAGATATAGCCTTGCCTGATTCCAATCCATAAAGTAATTTTACCAATTATATATGTTATTCAATAAATTAAAAAATCTATTCAAAAGTAGAGAGAAAATTGAAAAAGCAATTCCTAAATTTAAACTAAAAGAGATAAATATTAGGAATTGCGAAATAGTTTTAGATCGTGAAGAATTACTTTCAAAAATACCAAAAAATTCCACAGTTGCTGAAATTGGAGTAGACGTAGGAGAGTTTAGCTCCAAGATCTTAAACAAAGCCCAACCCAGGTTACTTTGCCTAATTGATATGTGGGGAACTGATAGGTACGGAGAAGTAAAAGCCAAACTAGTTAATTCTAAGTTTGTAAACGAGATAGAGAAAAATATTATTAATATATATAGATTGGATTCCATAAATGCCACTGACCTTTTTGATAATGAATTTTTTGATTGGATCTATATTGATACTGATCATTCATATGAAACGACTTACAAAGAATTAAATTCTTGGTCTAGCAAAATAAAACAAGATGGAGTTATTGCAGGACATGACTATATGATGGGTAATTGGTTAAAAACTCAAAGGTACGGAGTTATTGAAGCAGTGCATCAGTTTTGTGTTGAGAACAATTGGCAAATTATATATTTAACTGCTGATCAAACTGAAAACCTTAGTTTTGCTATTAAAAGAATTTAGACTCTTTCCAAAATCCATTTTATTCTATTTGATATGATTCGATCCATATCATAAGGTGCCTGATGTACATGATTATAAATTTTTTTACTATTATTTATAGATATTTTTTCATATAGTGCATTATTTTCATTCGAATATGTATATGTAAATTTAAATATATTATAATTAAAATGTACTGACTGGGTATTTTTTAAATTTTTTTCTAACACTTTTAAATTCTTATTTAATATCATATGGATTTCTTCTTCTAAATATTTTGATTTTATCTCATTCAATTCATCCTTGCTCATTCCCATATAAATATTTTATTTAAAATAAAAGGGTAAGCAAAATAATTATTATAATATTAAGCAAGCATCCAAAAGGGATGCCAGGAAGATACAACTATTTTTTCTCCTTATTATTATAATGAATTACCAAAGCCAAAATTATTATTAAAATGCCAATTACTGCAGGAATTCTAAAAATAGAAACTATAAAGCCAAATACCGCTCCCAATAGTCCACCTTGTCCTAATATTAGAATTAAAATTCCAAAAATTATAAGATATTTAGTTAATTTATTCATTGCTATTTAATTATCAAGAAATATTATATATCAAATGAAGCAATTAATTGAACTTATAAAATCAAAGCCTTACTCATTTATAATGATTTTAATTGGTATGATTTTGGTTTTCTTTGGAGTTTAATAATCAGTCATCTAAGAATTCTTCTAGCTCACTAGCTAATTCTGAATCTATTCTTTCAACATCTTCTAAAGAGTAAAATTTATTTTTTATATTAGTAGCTATATTTTGAAGATGGGCATTATATATATTTTTTGAACCTTCAAATTCTTCTCTGATATCCTCACTATTTTCATCTGAAGGTTTTATATTTTCGTATTTAATTTTCAAAGATTCTTTTGATTCTTTTAGTTTTAACCAGCCATCTCTAAGACTGTGAATTATTGCATCTGCTCGACTCATATTCTTATATTATTTTTTTAAGAAAAAATTTACCATTTAGAACAAATATTAATTCCCATCCATCTTTACCAAGCATATTAAGTTTTTTTGTTAATTCCTCATCAGAATCAACTTTTTTTACATTTTCATATATATCTAAATCATGAGACTTAGGCTGATTTAAATCTTCAAATTTTAATATTTTGTATTCAAAGCTCATTTTTTATACCTCTGATTCCTCCGATTCAATATCTTCTGATAATTGAATATCAACCTCTTCTATATTATCGGATAAGTCCTCAAGTGATTTAATATGAGCATCATAATCTTCTTTAGTAATTTTATTCTCTTTTAAATACAAACTTAACATCCTTAAATCGTAAGGATTAATTGATCTATTATCCATTATTAACCTCTATGATAAATAATTAGTTTACTTTGCAGCACCAATTGATTGATCTTTACATGTTTGACAATCACAACCAATCATCCAGCCAAAAACTTGAGATTCTTTTTTACATTGCTTACAAGCAATAGTAAATAAACAACCTTCTCTTCTATTTTGATTTTTTTTAACTTCCCAGGTTTCAACAGGCTCACCAGGACAATCCCAGCAAATTCTTTTTAGTTCTTTCATAATAGAACCTCCAACGGTATAATTTTTACAAAATATAAGCTTTTGTCAATAATGATATAATATTTAAATGAAATTAATTCTTGAAATAGGGAATTCGTCTACAAAGTTGGCAGTTTGTAATGGATTAAGAATTTCCAACATTAATTATTTAGAAAATACAGATAATGCTAAATTTTTGGTAGATTTGAATAATATTGTTAAAAATCTTGAATTGAAAAAGCCAAAAATAAATCAAATTGTTATCTCATATGTTAACAAAAAAATGATGAATAAAATTAAAAAAAATCTTATAAATAAATTTTCAAATTTGAAATTAATAATATTAAAAGATAAAAAATATAAAGATTTTAAAATCAAATATAAAAATATAGATAGTTTTGGGTCAGATCGTTTTTTTAATTGTTTAGGGGCTAGAGCCTTAAATAGCAAGACAGGTAGTATTATAGTTGATATTGGAACTGCAACCACATTCGATGTAATTTCAAATAACTTTGAATATTTGGGTGGCATGATAATTCCAGGACCTCTAACATCTTTTTCATCATTGCTTTCAAATACATCTATGATTGGAAAATATAAGCTTATTTATAAGCAAGAAATACTAGGTAAGTCTACTCATGATTGTCTATCAATTGGATTTACTCAGGGGAACTCTAAGATGATTGAATCATTAGTTTTCAATATAGTAAACAAATATGGCAAAAGCTATAAAACTTTTATAACAGGCGGCTTGACAGATATTTTTAAAAAATATTTACCAAAAAAATATGTATTCGACAAATTACTGACGCTGAAAGGTATAGCTTTTTATTTAAGAGATCAAGATGATTTTTAAATTTTACATATTTAAAAAATTATTATTAACTCAGATTTACAATGTAGGTGAAAATTTCAGGAAATTTATTTTTTATGGATTATTCAATCCTAAGAAAATTGGTTCATATATATCAATAGAATTAGATATTACGAAATTGAACATCTATTCGGATTTACGTAAATATAAAGTCAATGATATTGAAATTGATAACTACAAAATTATTATTGACAGCCATAAAAAACTTGAAATACAATATTTTATTAATAATAAGGTATATGTTATGAACTCGTATGTCCCATTTTATGGAAAAACATCAAAAAATAAAATTTTCATAAATAATATTAAAAATGTTCTTTAGTTTTTGTAAAATAAAACTCAAGAGGTAATAATAATAAAGATGAAGACAATATCTTTGCATGACTTAATTGTTAAACTGCAAGAGAAAAAAATAGCTTTGGGCCCCGATCCTAAAGCCACAGTTAGTATGTATTCTGAACTTGGTTTAATACCTTCGCCCAGAATAAAGGCACATGAATCTGGGGACCTCCCCCCAGAAATTTCATATCCAATTGATACTATTAAGAAAATAATAGAAATTAAGGATCTTAAGAAAAAAGGCTTAAGACTTGAAGAGATTCGTGACTCATATGCGTTAGATTATGTAAAAGATGCTATTCAAGACATTATGACTAGTGATGATGATAATAAGATTAAAGAGATGGCCGTTCTTTTATTTGAACAAGATGATAAATTATCAGGAGTACTTGAGGCTCCTATTCTCAAGGTCATTGAAACTAAAAATCCTAAAGAACTTAATAAGTTATTATCATTATTTGCAACACAAAGTTTATTTTCAATGAATGATGCAAATGCTCTTTTAGAAAAATATAACGTAAATGATGCAAAAAGGTCTCTATTTAAATCAATATTTTATTTATCCGTAATATGTTTAAGATTGGCCAGAAATAATAAAGATAAAGCTTTAGAGGATCTTGCTTTTGAAATTTATAATAAAATGGTTCTTTTACCAATAGAAAGAGCTAGTAAAAAAGTCCAAGAAGAATTTAAAAGTTCTTTTGAAAAACATATAAAATCTAAGAAGCTTGGCTCATAAGTTTATATTCAAAACTATCAATTAAAGCTTTCCAACTTGCTTCGACAATATCGCTTGAAACACCTATTGTTGACCAAGAAGTTTTTTTATCACTTGATTCAATTATCACCCTAACTAATGACTCTGTTCCCTTACTCCCAGATACTACCCTGACTCTGTAATCTTTTAACTCAACATCTTTAAGAGATGGGTATTCTTTTATTAAAGTTTTTCGCAACGCATTATCTAATGCATTCACAGGGCCTGTGCCAGAAGATTCATTTTCTATAATCTGATTATTAATTTTTACTTTTACTTTAGCAAATGAATCCGATGATGGAATAATTTGTCTAGTATTAATTTCGGTTTCAAGTAGTTCAATTTTTGGAATATAATTACCTGAAAATTTTTTGACAAAAAGCTCAAATGATGCATCAACATTTTCAAATTCATATCCATTATTTTCCAACTTTTTTAATTCTTGTAAAATTATAGATAAATTATTTTCATTAATATTTGTAATTCCAAGCTCATCGAGTTTATATGAGATATTGCTTCTTCCTGATAAATCTGAAACTAGGATTCTTCTTTTGTTTCCAACAAGTTCAGGTTCTATATGTTCATATGTTGAGGTATCTCTCATTACTGCGCTAACATGAATGCCACCCTTATGAGCAAATGCACTCTTACCTACAAAAGGTAATTTATTATTAATTGGTAGATTGGCAAGTTCATTTATGAAGTTTGATACTTCTGATAATTTTTCTAAATTTTCTTTTTTAATACATTCTATGTTCATTTTTAGGTTCAGATTTGCAATTATTGAACAAAGGTTAGCATTACCACATCTTTCACCATACCCATTTATTGTTCCTTGTATTTGATTTGCACCTGCTAGAACTGCTTGAAGCGCATTAGCAACTCCCAAGTCAGAGTCGTTATGTGAATGAATACCCAAAATTTTATTTTTTGAAAATTCTTTAACCATTTTAACAGCCTTGTCTATTTCCCATGGTGTTGAACCACCGTTTGTATCGCATAGAATGATACCGTCTGCACCACCATTAATTGCAGATATTATTGTTGATATGGAGTATTTTTCGTTGGTTTTATAACCATCAAAAAAATGTTCAGCATCAAAAAAAACTTCATCAGTTCTTTTCTTTAAATATTCAATAGTATCAAAGATAAGCTCAAGATTTTGTTCATTTGATATTTTTAATGCTTTATTTACATGAAAATCCCAAGTTTTTCCTACAATTGTTATAACATTCGTTTCTGCTTTTAGAAGTGACTGGACATTAGGATCATTATCACAATTATTATTAGCTCTTCTTGTACTTCCAAAAGCCGCAAGTTTTGAATTTATTAATTTTTCATATTTAATTTTTTTAAAAAAATCTTCATCTCTATCATTTGACCCAGGCCATCCACCTTCTATATATTTTATTCCAAGCTCATCTATTTTATGAGCTACCCTTATCTTATCCTCAACAGAAAATGAGATACCTTCTCCTTGTGTCCCGTCTCTTAATGTAACATCATATACATCTACATTATTCATAATTATCCTAATCCGAACTCTTTATGTAGAGAAGATATTGCCTTTTTACACAAATTTTTATTAATTACACACGAAATTTTAATTTCTGAAGTGCTAATCATGCTTATGTTTATTTTAGATTTTGCAAGTGATGTAAACATTCGAGTAGCAATTCCGGTATGAGTTTTCATTCCATCACCTACTATCGAAATCAAAGCAATCTTTTCATCTTTAATAAGTTTATAATAGTAAAGCTTTGACTTGTTTTCTTTTAATATTTTAAATGTTTTATTTAGGTCTTCCTTGGGTATTGTAAAAGTAAGATCAGTTTCACCCTCGGTGCTAATATTCTGAACTATCATATCAACGATAATACCAGATTCACTAATAGGTTTAAAAATTTTGCTAGCAATACCTGGTGTATCTTTAATACCTATAATTGAAATTTTAGCTTGTTTTAGGTCATGCGTAATTCCTGATACTACCTTTTTTTCTCTTAAAGGTATTTTTTTTTCATCCATAACAATAGTCCCTTTTTTTTTATTACTAAATGTAGATTTAACGTAAATTTTTGTATTTAATTGATTTGCCATTTCTACAGCTTTAGACTGTAATACTTTAGAGCCAAGACTAGACATCTCAAGCATTTCTTGATAAGAAATATAATTAATTTTCTTTGCCTTTTTATATAGTCTAGGGTCAGTAGTATATATTCCATCTACATCATCTTTAAGGAGCTCGCATCTTTCTGCCTTTAAAGCCCCAGCTATCGCGACTGCAGATAAATCTGAACCACCTCTGCCCAGAGTTGTTACATCGTTATTTGAATTGATACCTTGAAAGCCTGGAATCACAACTACAAACCCTTTCGATAAATATTTTTTAATCTCTTTTGTTCCTATAGAAACGATTGAAGCCTTACCATGAATATTATCAGTCAAAATTTTTGCCTTTGATGCATCTAAGCTTAAGGCTTTAACATTTATCTCATTTAATGCCATAACCAACAAGCTGGAGGATACTTTTTCACCAGTCGAAATAATTTGATCATACTCTCTTTCGTTAGGTAATAGTGAGATTGAATTAATTAATTTTAATAATTTATCTGTTTCACCTGCCATTGCAGATACAATAACAACAGGTGAGATTTTTTTATTTATAAGTTTTTTTATATTTTGAGCAATTTTTTTAATTTTAGTAATATTTGCAACACTAGTACCCCCATATTTTTGAACAATAATTTCCATAATCTTAAATCTCTATACTAATCTCTCTTTGGTTAATATTATCTCTTATAAAATTAAAATAAATACTAAATGACTTTTCTTTAAAACTTTTTAATTCCTCTAAAAATTTATCTGGCCATTCTATAAATGTTAAAGAATTGCTTTCATTTAGGATTTCATTCATACCTATCAACTCTAATTCTGAAAAATCTTCAACTCTATACAAATCAAAATGGTTGATACGCAAATTACTCTTGGAATTATAACTATTAAGAATTAAGAAACTAGGACTTGAAACCTGATTGATAACATTGATTTTTTCACAATATCTTCTAACAAAAGTAGTTTTACCTGATCCAAGTTCACCACGGAGCAAAATTATATTTTTATCACCTTGATTAGCTCTCACATAATCTATTAATTGATCTAGTTCTTTTAAATGCCAAACTTTATTCATTTACAATTATTTTCTCATCTTGATCTCTCAAATTTTTATTTGAGGGCCAAAAACTTTCAGGAATATATTTTATTATATCTCTAGCCAATATGCCTCTATTGTATTTTTTGCTCCAAACAATATCCCCTGCTTTACCATGCGCATATACACCCAAGATCGCAGAATTTATTGTTGAATAATTTTGAGCTGCAAGACTTCCAATAATTCCAGATAAAGAATCACCCATCCCCCCCGTTGCCATACCTTCATTTCCAGATCCATTTATAAATATTTCTCCATTTATACTGGAGGTTGTTGTACGAAATCCTTTCAATACAGTTACAACATGATTTTCTTTAGAAAATGATCTTGCAATATGTGCTCTATTATTCTGAATCTCAGAAATTTTTGTTCTAATCAATCTACTCATTTCTCCAGGATGAGGAGTGATTATTATATTTTTTTTAAGTTTTTTTAAAAAGGCTATATCCTGGCCTAAACTGTTTAAAGCATCTGCATCTATAATAAATTTACAATCAAAATTTTCAACTAGTTCAAAAATAAGTTTTTTAAATTTTTTTGAATTTCCCATACCAGGTCCTATTAAAATAGATGTTGGATTTTTTGTTAGTTTTTTCTTTAAATCTTCAATAAAATTATTATCATCAAAAGTTTTTCCATCTTTTTTATTAGGCATATCAATTATTATTGCTTCTGGAACATTTTTTTTTAGAACAGGCGATATACATTCGGGTATGCAAATACTAACAAGCCCACAACCAGATCTATATGCAGAAAGTCCAGCAATAGTTACAGCCCCTGGCATATTTTTAGAACCCCCAATAACTAGGAGATGCCCGTGACTTCCTTTATTAGATGATTTTTTTCTTTTCAATATATTATTTGAAAAAAAATTATGGTTAATATAAAAGTTACTAGTCTTCAAAAATATTTCTTTTGGAGTTCCAAGGTTTACTATGTGGATTTTTTTTGATTTTTGGTAACCAGGGTCATTAATTAATCCAACTTTTACAATGTCATAAGTAATTGTTAAGTCTGACTTTACACAAATACCTAACTCCATACCTGTGGTTGCGCATTGACCTGATGGAATATCTAATGAGCATATTTTTCTTTTTGAATTGTTTAATATTTTAATTATTTTGAATATATTTGAATTTGGTTTAATTTTTCTATTCAGTCCAATACCAAAAATTCCATCAACGATTAAATCATAATTTTGAAGTTTTGAATTAGAGATTTTTTTAATAAAATTAGTTTTAATTCTTTTTAAAACTCTTAAATTTATATTCAGTTCTTTTGAATTACTTTTATTACTATTTATTAGTAAAATATCAACTTTTATTCCACTTATTTGTAAGTGTCTCGCGACAACAGCAGCATCACCCCCATTATTTCCATTTCCGATAATTATTAAGACACTAGATAATTTAAAGTTTTCTTTTATAACCTCAGATGATTTAAGACCTGCAATCTCCATTCTTATCAACGGACTTATTTTATATTTTGAAGTGATATTGTTATCTATCATTTTTGCTTCTTTTGAATCAGCTATATTCATATTCAAATCATAAACCATTGAAAATTGCATTCCAATAGGAAAAATTAAAGAATTAACTTAAAAATCATTAAAAAATTAAATGGACTTGTTATTAGTAAATTTTAATTAATATAGTAGTATTCAATATATTAGATAATTATATGTTAGATAGAAATAAAACATTTTTGGAGTCTTTGAACTTTTCTGCTTTAGGTTTTTCGAAATTTTTGAAAACTAAAATAAGTCGTGCACCCAAATTAGTGAATTTGGAAGTTACAAAATTATGTAATGCTAGATGTGATTTTTGTGACTATTGGCAAACAAGAAATGAGGAAAGACTGAAAGATTATTCTGATTTAATAAAAAAAATAGATCCTCTTGTTGTAATGGTCACGGGGGGTGAGCCTATGTTAAGAAAAGACATTGTTGAAATTATAAGACAAATTAAATCGGCATCTTTTTTCACTTATACTGGCATTATAACGAAAGGAGATTTATTAAATCTCGACAACGCTAGAAAACTTTATGATGCAAAAATTGATCAAATTGCAATATCCCTAGATTTTTTAGGGGATAGACATTCAGAAAATCGAGGTGTTAAGGGGTTGTGGAATCATATTTCAGAATTGATTCCAGAAATTTCTAATAAACTAAAGAAAACAATTTCGATTAATTCAATAATTATGGATGATAATCTTGATGAAATTGTAGGTATGGCAAAACAAGCTAAAGACTGGGGAGCAAATATCTCTTTTAGCTCATACTCTGTTATGAAATCTAATAATGATAGTCATTTTGTTAAAGAAGAAACAGAAAAAGTAAAAAATGTTATCAATGAACTAATCGCTCTAAAGCGTGAGTGGAAGAATACTATTGTATCTAGCGAATATTACTTAAAGCAAATTCCAGAGTTCTTTCAAAAAGGTTATGGACCGAGCTGTAATGCTGGACATTCTTTCTTAACTGTTACGCCTGATGGATATATAAAAAGATGTTCTGAAATGCCTGCAGTATGCCATTATAAAGATTTTAGCCCAGATTTCTTTAATAAAACTGACTGTAAGACTTGTTGGTTTGGATGTAGGGGTGAAACTCAAGCCCCAATAGTAGAAAAAGCCAAAGAGCTTATCGGTCTTTAGGCTCCCAGGTAGTAGAATCTTTTTTATCTACTAAAATAAAACCTAATTTTTCTGCCTTATCTCTTAGTTCGTCTGCCAGTTTCCAATTTTTTTCTTTCCTAGCTAAATTCCTTTTATCTATAATCTCTCGAATGATTTCATCACCTTTAGACTCCTCTTTGATTGCAAGAAGGTTCATCCATCCATTTATACCCATAACATTTTCAAATTCCTTTATTTCATCTATATTATCTAAATTTATCTCTCCATCATTAACGCACTTGAAGAAGATTCCAAAAGCCTTTGCTGTATTAAAATCATCTAGCATCGCTTCCTTCCATAGTGTATTAAACTTTTTAATATTATTTTTATTAGGCGAATTCGTTCTAATTCTTTTTATAATTTTTTTTATACTTCTTTCAATTTCCATAAGTCTCCCCTCTGATAGATCAACTGGAGTTCTATAATGATGAGAAAGAAAAAAAATTCTTATTAGATTAAAGTCCCATCTTTCAAGTGCATCTCTAATATTAATGATATTGCCAATTGATTTTGACATCTTCTCTTGATTTATATTTATTAAACCATTATGAAGCCAATAATTTGCAAAGTTACCCTCATTAATACTTTCAGATTGAGCTATTTCATTTTCATGATGTGGAAAAATTAGATCTCTTCCTCCTCCATGAATATCAAAATTTGAACCTAAATGATTACAGCTCATTACAGAACATTCGATGTGCCAGCCTGGCCTCCCTTTACCCCAAGGACTATCCCATGATGGCTCATTATCTTTCACTTTTTTCCATAATGCAAAATCTAAATCATTTTTTTTATTTGGATTAAATTCTATTCTGTGGTTTGTCAGCATTGAATCAATACTTTGATTAGACAACTTTCCATAGTTTTCAAATTTACTTATATTAAAATATACATCACCATTAGCTTCGTATGCGAATCCCCTGTCAATTATTGATAATATTAAATTAATTATTCCATCAATATTATCCGAGACACACGGTTGAAAATCAGGCTCAATACAACCCAAATCTTTCATATCTTTGATATACTCTTGCTTATACTTCTCGGCAATCTCTTTAGAGTCAACATTAAATTCAACAGCTTTACTAATTATTTTATCATCTATATCAGTAAAATTTTTGACATAAGTTACCTCATATCCAATATTTCTTAAAAATTTAACAATTACATCAAATACTATTGCGGACCTTGCGTGGCCCATATGACTACTCGAATATACAGTAGGGCCGCAAACATAAATACCAACTTTTCCATCTTCTATTGGTTTAAACACTTCTTTTTTGTTTGTTAAAGAATTGTAGAGGCTTAGTTTGTTTTCCATTTACGAAAGCTCTTCTCCACCATCAATTCTTATGACATTACCAGTTATCCAATCGGCACCTGGATGTGAAAGCGCAACTATACTTCCAGAAATATCACCAGGGAGGGTTAATCTTTTACTGGGATTAGCCTTAATAGCCCCATCAACAATTTCTTTATTTCCTGGTATTTTTTCTAATGCAGGNGTAAGAGTTACTCCNGCACATAAAGAATTTGCTGTTATTCCTTCAGGAGCTAATTCAACNGCTATCTGTCTAATNTGAGATTCNAGNGCNGATTTCGCTGCTGANACNGGTCCATATGTAGGCCAAATTTTTCTACTNCCNGCGCTAGACATTGCATANATNCNAGCATTTTNGCTNAATAAGCCTCTNGAATATANATCTTGAGTCCAGTAAACNAATGAATTGGCCATNACNTCTANNGTCATTTCCATATTTTTNTGAGTTACATTTTGTTGAGTATCGTTTGATACATATGGNTTTAATGATCCAAAAGCNAGAGAGTGAAGTAAAATTTTAATTTTTTTATCATCTTTACCAATTAATTCATATATTTCATCAAGACAGTCTNTCCTTTTTTGTTCATCTGCAGCATTNATATTATAGAATTTTGCTTCAGAGCCATTTTTTTTAATATGTTGAACAATTTCTTCAACATTATGCATTGTTCCTTTTCTGTCAAGATGAATGCCAATAATGTTAACGCCATATTCAGATAATTTTTTTGAAACTTCTCCTCCGAATCCACTTGATGAGCCTAATATAAGAGCCCATTCATCCTTAAGCCAATTATTTATTTCCATATTACCTTCCTTAAAACATTTTATAGAAAGTTTACGCATTAAGGGATCATATTCAAGGTATCATAAGTTAGAGAGATGAAAAATATAATTGAAATAATAACAACTGGTGATGAAATCTTATCAGGGATTACTCAGGATACAAATTTTTCCTGGTTGTGTGANTCAATATTTAAATATGGACTTAAAGTGAATTACCATCAATGTATTGGAGATAATCTTGACCATTTAATAAATTCCCTTGAACTAGCTTCATCTAGATCTAATATAATAATTTTTACCGGTGGATTAGGACCAACAGATGATGACTTAACTAGGTTGGCTGCATCTAGATTTTTTAATAAGAAGCTTATACAAAATAAAAATTCAGAAGAAAAAATAAAAAATATTTTTAAAAAAAGAAAGCTGAAATATTCTAAAATTAACAAAAAACAGTCTTTTTTTCCTAAGGGAAGTAAAATAATTGAGAATCCTTTTGGGACAGCAGATGGTTTTCTAATTAGGAAAAAAAATAGTTCTTTTTATTTTCTTCCAGGTGTTCCTAAAGAGTTGAAAATTATGATTGAAAAATCATTATTTAAAAATTTTTATAAACTCATAAAATCGTCAAAAAATTTTATGAAGTCGCAAATGCTTAAAATATATGGATTACCCGAATCAGAAGTTGCAGAAATAATTGATGGAATTAGTTCACCTAATACAGAGCTTGGTTATCGGCCAAGTAATTTTGAAATACACCTTAGACTAACTTCGTTTGGTAATACAAATGAAAATGCATTATCAGAGTCAAAAAAATTTAAGNGTAGAATTGAAAAGAGGCTGAAAAATTTTATTTTTTCTGATAAAGGTGAAACCTTAGCTGANGTAGTTTTTAAAAAATTATTGAGCAATAAAATGACAATATCTTTTGCCGAATCATGTACTGGTGGAATGGTNTCAAATACTTTAACGGATNTGCCTGGATCATCAAAAGTATATGGCTTAGGATTAAATACATATAGTAACCACGCAAAAAATAAAATTTTAAATGTCCCATTTAAAAAAATAAATAAATATGGAGCNGTTAGTAGAGTGGTNGTGAGATCGATGGTAAAAAATTTGATAAAATTATCAGGCTCTGATGTGGGCGTTGCAATATCAGGAATTGCTGGCCCAGGTGGTGGAACAGATGATAAACCCGTAGGAACAGTATTTGTTGCTTATTTGATAAACAATAAAATATTAACTAAGAAATATTTTTTTACTGGGACGCGAAAGACAGTTAAGTTGAGAACCACTCTTGAAGTTTTTGATTTTTTGAGAAAAAACCTATAATAAAATAATATGGAAACAATCCTCTAAATCCTGTATATTTTAAAAATAGGAGAATTAATTGGCTGAAACTAAAAAAAGTACTGATCAGATAGATGAATCTAAAGACAAGCTCAAAGCTATAGAGTCGACAATTTCATCAATAGAAAAGCAATTTGGAAAAGGATCAATAATGAGACTAGATGGTGATACAGTAAAGGATGTTGTATCAATTTCAACAGGTTCAATATGTATTGATAGTGCACTTGGGGTAGGTGGATTTCCAAGAGGAAGAATCATTGAAATATATGGCCCAGAAGCTTCTGGAAAAACAACTTTAGCTTTACATGCGATAGCTGAAACCCAAGAAAATGGAGGAGTAACAGCTTTTGTTGATGCAGAACATGCGTTTGACCCATCATATGCAAAAGGCATAGGGATAAAGAATGAAGAGCTATTAATTTCTCAACCTGATTATGGAGAACAAGCGCTTGAGATAGTTGACCAACTAGTCAGGAGTTCTGCAGTCGATATGGTTGTAGTTGATTCGGTNGCAGCGCTTACTCCTAAATCTGAGTTAGATGGAGAAATGGGTGATACTCATGTCGGTTTACAAGCCAGATTGATGTCTCAGGCTTTAAGAAAAATTACTGCTACTGTGTCAAGGTCTAAATGTACAGTAATATTCATTAACCAACTTAGAATGAAAATTGGTGTTCCTTCTTATATGAGTCCAGAAACAACTACTGGGGGTAATGCTTTAAAATTTTATTCCTCAGTGAGGCTTGATGTTAGAAGAATAGCATCTATTAAAACTCCTGATAGTGTTGTAGGAAACAGGGTTAGGGTTAAAGTAGTTAAAAATAAAGTAGCCCCACCATTCAAAGAAGCTGAGGTTGACATAATTTTTGGGAAAGGTATTTCCAAGTTAGGCGAGCTTATTGATCTGGGAGTTGAACTAGGGTTTGTCGAAAAAGCGGGGGCTTGGTATTCATATTCTGGTGAAAGGATAGGACAAGGTCGTGAAAATTCACAAAAGTTCTTGGATGAAAATCCTGATATGAAAAACAAATTAGAAAATGAGATTAAATCTACCATTAACACATAAATGATTTCCTTATCATTAGATACATGTAATAAAAAAACAAGCATATGCCTTAAAAAGAATGATTCCTATTTAACTGAAACTATTGATTCTAATACTCCAAACCATTGTGAGATATTGGTACCCATGATTCAAGAAATTTTAAAATCAAACAATAATAATATTTCTGATATTAATGAAGTAAGAGTTAACACAGGCCCTGGCAATTTAGTTTCACTTAGAATAGGCATTACGGTTGCTAATATCTTGTCGAAATCTCTAAAAATTCCTGTTATTGGGATTCCTTCGTTCTATGCACATAATAGTTGTAATGATATTTATGATCATTCTGTCATAATTGCAATAAATATTAGGAATGGATTATATGCATATGCTAAATTTGATTCCAATTCNATGGAAATTTTAGATTATAGTTTTAAATCAGATCANGATAAAATAAATAAAATAATATCTAGAAATCATAAATTAATTTCNGATTCNCTAATTGATGATTTCTTANNNTCAAAAGGTTTTTGTCANAATNATATTTCAGCATATAATATTGCAAAGCTTGAANCATCAAATTTNATGAATCTNTTACAGAAAANCATTCCAATAAGNCCNATNAATGAATATTCATTTGTAGTNAATAACTAATTTTAATATATAATAAAACGAATGAAAAAGTTTCTAGGNGCAGAACTATTTTTTGAGACTTTGTACAAGTTGGGGATAAAAACTATTTTTGGTTTGCCTGGAGGTTATGTATTAAAAATTTATGATGTAATGCCATCATATTCAAAAAAAATTAATCATATATTAACAAGACATGAGCAAGCAGCAACTCATATGGCAGATGGTTTTTCAAGAGCTAGCGGATTGCCAGGTATTATTTTATGTACGTCAGGGCCTGCTGCGACAAATACAATAACAGGAATCTCAACTGCTTATGCTGATTCAGTACCTGTATTAATTTTTACTGGTCAAGTTCCTACACCTTTTTTGGGTAGTGATGCATTTCAGGAAGCGGATCATATTGGAATAACTAGAACATGCACTAAACACAATACTCTTGTTAGAAAAACAATTGATTTGCCTAAAGCGATTGCTGAAGCATTNTATATATCAAATACTGGAAGAAAAGGACCAGTTTTGGTTGACATGCCTAAGGACGTGCTAATTGGTGAAAGCATTTTTAGTTTTCCAAAAAGTGTAAAAATAAGTAGTTACGATGACAATGTGAACTTAAAAAATTCGGAATATAGGAATTTTATAAATGCTTTTAAAATATCAAAAAAACCTTTGTTTATTTTAGGAAGGGGTGCATGTTCATCAGACAATCAAAAATATATGAGAAAAATACTTAAAAAATTCAAATCTCCTGCACTAACATCAATTCTTGCGTTAGGGCTGATAAGTGGATCAAAATATGATTGTGGTGTTTTGGATTATGATAGCTCTTCAATATCAAAGAATCTTATTAAAGAATCAGATTTAATAATCTCAATCGGTTGTGATTTGCCAAAAATTATCAATATTAAAAAATTGCAAAGTAAATTAGTAGCTAATATCAATATCGATAAAGTAGATTTAAATTTATTTAATGGGAGTGATATTAATTTACATTCAGATTCAAGTAATTTTATGAAAATGCTATCTGATGAAAATCAAATAGATTTTGATTGGACTGATAACGAAATAACTAAAATTAGAAATAATTATAAAATAAATATTAAAAAAGAAATTGATTNAAATAAAAAAGCAAAAATATTTTCTTTAATTTCTGAAATTTGCCCAAAAGATACAATTTACTGTTCAGATTTTAGTTATGACGAAGTTAATTTACAGAAGTTTCTAGAAATTACTGATTATAAAAATAATTTAATGTCTGGCGGGACTGGTACCCCAGGATATGGATTTCCAGCTGCAATTGGTGCAACATTTTCAAGGCCAAAATCTAAAGTTGTATCAATTTCATCAGGTAAAAATTTTCAATTCAATATGCAAGAAATGATAGTTGCTGTTGAGCAGAGGATTAACTTATCAATAGTTGTAATAAATGATTCAAGTTATGAAAAATATCCTGGGCCTAATTATAAACTTTTAGCGGAATCATTTAATGTCAGAGCTACTAGGATAAAAATATCAACCCTATCTAAGAAGGATTTGAAAAAGTTTCTGGACTATAAAGGTGTAGCTTTAATCGAAATTCTAATCTGATTCATATATAATGATTGAATTAGATTAATTTATTATTTGGAGTTGTAATATTGAGACATGTAATATCAATACTAGTGGATAATGAGCCAGGTGTTCTAGCTCGTATAGCAGGTTTATTTACCGCCAGAGGATTCAACATCGAAAGTCTTTGTGTTGCCGAAACTGAAAAAAAATCATTATCTAGACTTACATTAGTTACTTCTGGCGATGATTGGATAATTGAACAAATAATTAAACGTTTTGAAAATATGATTAATGTTATTAAGGTTGATGATTTTAAAGAAACTGAAAGTTTGCAGAGNGANCTTTTGATTGCAAGAGTGACACCAACTTCAAAAACTAGATCNGAGGTTTTAAGAGTGGCTGATATATTTCGAGCCAAAGTTGTTGACGTAGGTACAAAATCATATGCACTTGAAATTACTGGAAGTAAAGATAAGTTGGAGGCTTTTGTAGAAATACTTAGGCCACTTGGTTTAAAAGAGATTAATAGAACAGGTCTGATATCATTAAAAAGAGAAAAAAATTAATTTTGTGGAGTAGTATATGAAAGTTTTTTATGAAAAAGATTGTGATTTAAGTTTAATTGAAGATTTACATGTTGGTATCATAGGTTTTGGCAGCCAAGGCCATGCTCACGCATTAAATTTAAGAGATTCTGAGATAAATGTATCAGTAGGGTTGAGAAAAGAAGGTGAAAGTTGGTCTAAAGCAGTTTCGGCAGGTCTAGATGTTTTAGAGGTTTCTGAACTGGTTAAAAAATCTGATATAGTCATGATACTTGCGCCAGATACTAGTCAAAAAGATATATATGACGAACAAATAAAAAATAATTTAACACCTGGAAAATATTTAGCTTTTGGACACGGATTTAAT
The DNA here is from genome assembly GCA_002715585.2 of bacterium. Lineage (GTDB taxonomy): Bacteria > Desulfobacterota_D > UBA1144 > UBA1144 > UBA1144. The sequence continues at coordinate 57,829 of PAZJ02000008.1, forward strand.
ATTCATTATAATCAAATAGTTCCCGATGATGATGTTAATGTTTTTATGGTAGCTCCAAAAGCCCCAGGCCATACTGTTAGAGGAACATATGAAGAGGGTGCAGGAGTTCCAGCATTAATTGCAGTTGANCAAGATCCTAGTGGTAATACTAAAAATATCGCNTTAGCCTATGCGGCCGGAATAGGTTCAGCGAGAGTTGGAATTATAGAGACGACATTTAAAGATGAAACAGAAACAGATTTATTTGGCGAACAATCGGTTCTTTGTGGTGGTCTCTCGAGTTTAATTCTTGCAGGGTTTGAAACGTTAATTGAAGCTGGCTATCCACCAGAGATGGCTTATTTTGAGTGTTTACATGAAGTAAAACTCATAGTCGATTTAGTTTATCAAGGTGGGATATCTAATATGAGATATTCAATTAGCGATACTGCTAAATATGGTGATATCACAAGAGGACCAAGATTAATTGACGACTCTGTTAAAAAAAGAATGAAGAATATTCTGAATGAAATTCAAAGTGGACAATTTGCTGATGAATGGATCAAAGAGAATAAGTCAGGTAGGCCAAATTACAATAAACTTCTAAAAGAGGGTGAGACTCATCCGATTGAAGATATAGGTGAAACACTTAGATCAATGATGACCCCTTTATTTAAGAAAAAACTTGTAGATAAAGATAAAAATTAGTAATGAAAATAGATTATGAATGGACAGTTGCAAAAGAAGGCTATATTCCTATTTTGGTTTCCATATTTATTACTTGGATTTCAACTGCTTTTTTAGGAGTTTCTATTTTTTCATTANTTTTCTTTATACTTTTATTATTGGTAATTTATTTTTTTAGAGACCCGGATCGAATTTTACTTGATAAAAATGGATTAATTTCACCCGCGGATGGAAAAATAATATCCGTTGATTTATATAAAGAAACAGAGTTTTTAAACAAAGAAATGACAAGAGTTTGCATATTTTTATCAATATTTGATTGTCATATAAATAGAGCTCCAACTGAAGTACAAATTGTTGAAACTAGATATTATCCGGGTGCTTTTTTCTTTGCTAATTCTTCTAGATGTATAGAAAATGAGAGATTTTATATTCATATGAGAGATAAGAATAATGAAGATATTATTTTGATACTTTATGCAGGTTTTATAGCAAGAAGGATTGTGCCATATATTAAAAGTGGTGATTTTTTGAATAAGGCTGATAGACTAGGAATTATAAAGTTCGGGTCNAGNGTAGATATTTATGTTCCAAATGATTATTCTTGTAACTTTAAAGAGGGTGATAGTGTTGTAGCTGTAGAATCATTGTTATTTGAAAAAGATGAAAAATAAAAAATTAATTTCTTTAATTCCAAACCTTTTAACTTCATTAGCTTTATTAATGGGACTGCTAGCTATTTTTAATGTAATAAATAGTAGTTTTAATTATAAAACCTTCTTAGGTTTTGAAAATCCACTATGGTGGACATGTATTTTTATATATACTGCTGCTTTTATAGATTTCCTCGATGGAAAAATTGCACGTTTACTTAATAAAGATTCAGTTTTTGGTATGCACTATGATTCTCTATGTGATTTAATTTCTTTTGGACTAGCTCCTTCGATTTTGGCTTATTCAACTTATCTTTATCAATTTGAAAAATTTGGTCTTATAACATGCATTTTTTATGTTCTCTGTGTTTCTTTAAGACTTGCTAGATTTAACACNTTATCACATGATGAAAAAGAAAGTTTTTTTATAGGCCTACCAAGCCCTATGGCAGCAGGATTAATAGTTTCAGTAGTTATNCTTAATTTAAAATTTAATATATTTTCTGCTAATAATGTAAGCTANTTATTTCTATTTTTAATACCTTTTGTTGCTCTCTTAATGGTTAGCAATACTATTTTTATTAAAAAATTAAAAATAAAAGGGATGACTAAATTTAATTCATTAATAATTACATCAATACTATCATTAGCCTTGTTGACTAATATTGAATTAGGATCATTTATTTTCTTCTATTTTTATTTATTCTTTTCACTTTTTAAATATTTTCAATTTAAATTTAGAAGAAAGATTNGTGAGACAAAAAAAAGTTTTTAATTAAAATATAAAATGATAAATACTCAAGAATATTTTTTAGAAAATGGTTTAAAAGTTATATTAAAAGATGTTCCAAACTCAACAGTCTCTTCGGTTTTTATCTGGGTAAAAACTGGCAGTGCTTACGAAAATGATTACGAAAGAGGACTTGCACATGTTCATGAGCACATGATTTTTAAAGGAACTTCAAAATTAGGCGTAGGGGAGATATCGAAAAAAATAGAGTCTTATGGAGGAGATGTTAATGCTTTTACATCTTTTGATGAGACAGCATATTTTGCCACTGTATCAAATGACTTTGTCCCACAAATTTTAGATATTTTTTCTCAATGTATGTACGACGCAACTTTTGATAGTGAAGAATTATCCAAAGAGCTTGAAGTAATATTGGAAGAGATTAAAAGAGGTAATGATTCACCTTCTAACAGGTTATGGGATATGGTATTTGAATCAGTATTTAGTGGAAATGATTATAGCTTGCCNATAATTGGTACACCTAAATCAGTATCAAGTTATAAACAAGATGATATAAAAAATTTTTATAATAAGTGGTATGTCGCTAAAAATATGTCAGTAATCATAGTAGGGTCAATTAATAAAAAAAATATAAAAAAAAATATTGAAAAATACTTTTCCCCTCTTAGAAATTATGAAGTACCTCAAATATCTAAAAATTTTAAAACNTCTGATGATCAAAAAATTCTTTGTAATTTTCAAGAAATGGATGTTAATGAAACTTATTTTAATATATCCTTTTCTACCCCTGATGCTAATGACTTAAAATATGCGTCATTCGATTTATTCTCAGCAATATTGGGTTCCGGTGAAAGTTCAATACTATATAAAAAAATTAAAGAAGAACTTGGATTAGTNACAACAATATCATCNGGAAATTATACTCTTAGGCATGGCGGCTTGTTTTATATTCAAGGAACTACAGCAAATGGGGATATTTATGATGTAATTTATAAAATTATAGATTCTTTTGTTGAATTAGTGAATGGAAATTTTGATAAAGATCAACTACAAAGAGTTAAGACTGAAATATTATTAAATGATATTTACAGCCAAGAAACTGTCCAAAGCCAAGCACGNACGATTGGGAATTTATTTTCTAATAATCAAGATTTAAGTTTTATAGATGAATATAAGAATGTAATTATTTCTCTCAATAAAAAAGATTTATTAGATAATATTAAAAAAAATTTTAATGTGAAAAAATTAAAGTTTAATTTTTTATCTCCTATAAATACAAATCTTACTAAGCCCAAAAATTTTGAAAAAATTATAAAAGATAAAATTAAATTTAATAAAAAAATAGATAATGATATAAAAGACTTTAAAAGTATCAATTATTCACTAAAAAAAATAATATCCCCTGATATTAAAGTTTATAATTTAGATTCAAATATAAAACTTTTATGCATGCAAAATAATAAAACTCCCCTTATATCTTTAAGAGCAGCATCTTTGGGAGGTTCAAACTATGAAAATAAANAAACAAATGGCTCCTTTGGACTACTGAGTGAAATGTTTTTGAGAGGTTCTGAAAAATTTGCTAAGAATGATATAGCTATTAAAACAGAAATTTTGGGTTCGGAATTTAGCGGTTTTTCTGGTCGTAATTCATTTGGATTAAAAATGATTGGCCCTTCAGCTCATATTAATAAATTAATACCCATATTTTCAGATGTNGTATTAAATCCAACTTTTCTTGATAGTGAATTTCAGATTGCCAAATCTGACACATTGTCTTACATTTCAAAACTTTCAAAGAATTCATCCGCAGTTGTAAGTGATATTTTTTTTAAAAATCTTTTCAAGGACCATTGTTATGGATTAAATCAAATAGGTACAAAAAATTCAATTACAAATATTTCTTCATGTGAAATTAAGAAAATCCATAATAATTTTATAAATAAAAATAATTTAATTNTATGTGCNACTGGAAATTTTGATGTTTNGGAANTAAAGGATAACTTANANGAACANTTTAAAATAGAATCTAATAATTTNAAAATTCCTAAAATAAAACCATTTCAAAGAATTGAGAAAAATGTTATAGAAAATATCAAATTAGGTGATAAACAACAATCTCATATTATTGTTGGTACATATGCTCCTGACATAAAATCTGATGAAAGATATATCTTTAATATAATCAACAGCGTTTTATCTGGAATGGGTGGAAGATTATTTATAGAATTAAGAGATAAGAAAAGTCTGGCTTATTCAGTAACATCTTTTTTCACACCCGCACTTGATTATGGATATTTTGGTATCTATATTGGATGTTCGCCCACAAAAAAAATGGAAAGTATTAATTCAATTAATAATGAATTAAAAAAACTATTAAATAATGGTATTTCTGAAGATGAGTTAGAGAGAGCTAAAAATTCTTTAATTGGTAAAAATGATATATCTCTTCAGAGAAATGCANNTATCAACTCAAGAATATCTATTCCNTATTTATATGGCCTTGATCCCAATGAGCCATTTACGTTTTCAGAAAAAATTAGATCCATTAATAAAGCCGAAGTAGATTCAGCTATTCAAAAATTTTTAAATAAAACAAATTTTGTTACTGTATCAGTTGATCCAAATTGATTTTAATATATAGAATCAGTATATTAATACATTCATTTTAATAATGANTGGGAGCGTGGCGAAATTGGTAGACGCACTAGATTTAGGATCTAGCGCCTTCGGGTGTGGGGGTTCGAGTCCCCCCGCTCCCATAATGGAGAAATTATATGAGTTTTGAAATTATTGAGATTAGTAAAACAGAGAAGCAAGCAAAATTTAATGTAAATGAGAAAGAGGTATCTGATGGATTTATGGAAGTTGCCAAATTATATCAGAAAGATGCGGACGAAAAGGGATTTAGAAAAGGAAAAGTTCCATTAAATATCATCGAATCAAAATATTCCAAACAAATTTTAGAAGAACTAAAAAGCAGATTGATTAATCTATATGTAAGGAAATTATCAATAGATAACAACCTTAATGTAGTAAGAACATCCAAATTAAAAGATAANGGAATAAGCAGAAATTCAGATTTTNAATTCGAAATTAATGTTGAAATAATTCCAGAGTTCAAACTAAAAGATTACAAAGAAATAAGCATTGAAAAAGAAGTCTTCAAATTAACAAAAAAGGAAATAGCTGAAGCAAAATCAAATGTAATGAATAATTTTGCCACTACTGAGGAAATTCCAAAGAGAAAAAAAATAAAAAAAGGTGATTTTGCGGATATTAATTTTTCTGGTTTTATAGATACAAAAGAAATCGAAAAGTTAAAAAGACAAAACGCTATAGTTGAAATTGGCAATGGTTCATTGATTCCAGAAATTGAAAATGAGATCTTAAATGCTGAAAAAAATAACGAAATTGAATTTTTTGTTACATATCCAAAGGATTTTCCGATTGAGGAGGCCGCATCCAAAAAAGTAAAATGTTTATTGAAAATAAATAAAATTTTAAAAAAAATAATACCAAAAATAAATCAAGAATTTTTAGAAAAGATAGGGTTTAAAACAGAAGATGATTTTGATAAAAGAATTTCTGAAGATCTTAATGTATCTTTAGAGCAAAAGTCTCAATCTTCACTTAGAAAAAATCTATTCGATAAATTAATTGATCAGAATAAGTTTGATTTTCCTCAATCTTTTGTAGATGATGAAAAGATAAGATTAAAACAAGATTATAAAAATAAAATGGCTCAACAAGGNATCAAAGTGGAAGATCTTGATGATAAAACACTTAAAGTAATTGATGACTCTGCATTTAGAAATGTAAAAATTGCATTGATTTTTGCAGAAATTTCTAAATTGGAAAATATTTTTGCAGAAGACAAAGAGGTTGGTGAATATTTAGCTGCCTTTGCTTCANCACAAAAAGTNCCTGTAGATAAAGTATTAAAATATTATAAAGATAATAATTTATTAAATGATGTAAAAGTTAANTTAACAGATGAAAAAGTTATNCAATTTTTAATTTCCAATGCAAAAATTAAGGAAGTAAAACCCAAAGAAGAAAAGAAAAAGTCTAAAAAAGATAAAACTTAATAAAATTGCTTAATTGACTATAGTTTTTCCTTAATTAAAATCAACATAATGACAAATTCATTTTTTGTACCCATGGTTGTTGAGCAAAGTTCTAGAGGTGAAAGAGCTTTTGATATATATTCCAGACTCTTAAATGAAAGAATTATTTTCCTTGGTGGACCAATAGATGATAACTTAGCAAATATTATAGTTGCNCAAATTTTATTCCTTGAGTCAGTCGATNAAGAAAAAGATATAAATTTATACATAAATTCACCTGGTGGNAGTGTAACTGCNGGACTAGCAATTTATGATGCAATGCAATATGTTTCTAATAATGTTTCCACAATGTGTTTTGGAATGGCGGCTAGCATGGGCGCTGTTATATTGGCAAGTGGCACTGAAGGGAAGAGGTTCTCACTACCAAATTCCACTATAATGCTTCATTCGGTCGGGACACAACTTGGTGGACAATACCATGATCTAGAAAAAGAAATGGAGGAAACTAAAAGAAAGCAAGGAGTCATATCAGAAATTCTATCAAAACATCTCAAGAAAAATATTGATCAAATTACAGCNGATATTCAAAGAAATTTTTATCAAACTGCTGACGAAGCTTTGAAATATGGACTAATTGATACTATTATAATTAGTAAAGAGGATAAAAATGGCAACTGATACTAATGATAATTTGCATTGTTCTTTCTGTGGTAAAGGACAAAAAGAAGTAAAAAAATTAATAGCTGGNCCCACTGTATATATATGCAACGAATGTGTTGACTTGTGTAACGAAATTATTGATGACGAAGATGTAAAAGATATTGAATCTGAACTTCAAGATGAGATTCCAAAGCCTTTAGAAATTAGGGAGCATTTAGATTCATATGTTATAGGTCAAGAGAAAGCAAAAAAATATCTTTCAGTAGCTGTTTATAATCATTATAAAAGAATTTCATTTAATTCATTGCCAAAGAAAAGGAATGATNCTTTGTCGGATGTGGAAATACAAAAAAGTAATATTATGTTAATTGGACCCACAGGCTCTGGTAAAACTTTGTTAGCGCAAAGCTTGGCAAAATACCTGAATGTCCCTTTTACTATTGTTGACGCGACATGTTATACCGAAGCAGGATATGTTGGCGAGGATGTTGAAAGTATGCTTGTAAGTTTGCTCCAAGCTGCAGATTTTGATGTTAAACAAGCTGAGAAAGGAATAATTTATCTNGATGAGGTTGATAAATTAGCTCGTAAAAGTGGTGATAGTCCGTCTATAACTCGAGATGTTTCTGGTGAAGGTGTTCAGCAAGCTTTATTAAAAATTATTGAAGGATCTATTGTTAATGTCCCCCCTAAGGGAGGAAGAAAGCATCCACAGCAAGAATTTATTCCAATAGACACCAGCAACATTTTATTTATTTTAGGAGGATCTTTCAGCGGACTTGAAAAAATAATTTCGGAGAGAGTTGGAAAAAATGTTATAGGTTTTTCATCTAAAAAAATTGAAGAAGACCAAGACAGTTCCGTTAATGTTAGATCAGAAGATTTAGTAAAGTTTGGATTTATTCCAGAATTTATAGGTAGGGTCCCAGTAGTAACATCCTTGAATCAGCTTGATCAAGAAGCATTAATAAAAATATTAACTGAACCAAAAAATGCATTGATTAAGCAATATCAAAAATTAGTAAGTTTGAATGATAATGTTAAATTGGAATTTACAAAAGATGCTTTAATTTCAATTGCCTCAGAGGCTTTGAAGAGAGGTACCGGTGCAAGAGGTTTGAGATCAATTATTGAAAATTCTATCCTAGATATAATATATGATTTACCAAATCAGTCAGGTGTGACTAAATGTTTAGTTACAGACGAGGTAATAAGCGAAAATAAGAAACCTTTATTATCTTTTGAAAATAGTAAAAAAACTACCACTAATTCTTAAAAAATAAGCAATTTTCCTGTATTTTTGTCTTANTTTTTGCATTTTTCTTGCATAAAACATATAAATGGTTATTTTGATTATATAGAGTAACTTTCAAACTCTGGAGGTTTTTTATGAGTAACCCTGTCTATACTATACCATTACTACCCTTAAGAGATGTCGTAATATTTCCACATATGGTNGCNCCACTTTTTGTNGGAAGAGAGAAATCTATTAGAGCCCTTGAAGAGGCTATGAAAAGCGATAAAAAGATTTTNCTTTCCGCCCAAAAAGATGCCAAAACNAATGATCCNGGCCCTGAGGATATTTANTCNATTGGNACTGTTGGAACGATTGTTCAAATGCTTAGACTNCCTGANGGAACCGTTAAGGTTTTAGTTGAAGGAAAGAATAGAGCAAGTTTAAAGAATTTTAATGATGAAAATAAATTCTTTTCAGTTGAAGTTGAAGATTTAGATGAAATTGTTGAAACTGATTCAGAAACTAATGCAATAATGAGAACCCTTATCGAATCCTTCGAGGATTACATTAAACTTAACAAAAGAGTCCCTAGTGAAACACTTGCAACTATTACAGCGATTGATGATCCAAGCAAGCTGTCTGATACTGTCGCTTCTCATTTATCTTTCAAATTATCCGATAAGCAAGAAATATTGGAAAATCTTGATTCATCAAAAAGACTTGAAGCTATATACGAGAAAATCCAATCTGAACTCGAGATCTTGCAAGTAGAAAAGAAAATTCGTAATAGAGTAAAAAAACAAATGGAAAAAGCTCAAAAAGAGTATTATCTAACTGAACAGATGAAAGCAATTCAAAAAGAATTGGGTGATAAAGATGATTTCAAAAGTGAAATTTTAGAATTTGAAGAGCAACTTAAAAAGAAAGATATTCCTGAGGACATTAAGACAAGAATAGAAAAAGAAATTAAGAAACTTAAAGGAATGTCTTCAATGTCTGCTGAAGCNACTGTTGTAAGAAANTATATAGATTGGCTAGTTAATTTACCATGGAACTCAGATCTAACTGAAGATGAAATATCTATNGATAATGCTCAGAAAGTTTTAGACAACGATCATTTTGGTTTAGAAAAACCAAAAGAAAGAATAACTGAATATTTAGCTGTCAGAGCTTTGACTTCAAAGCAAAAAGGNCCCATTTTGTGTCTAGTGGGCCCACCAGGAGTCGGAAAAACTTCTTTAGCTAAATCTGTTGCAAATGCTATGGGTAGAAAATTTGTCAGAATTTCACTTGGCGGAGTTAGAGATGAAGCTGAAATTCGTGGACATAGAAGAACATACATAGGTGCTTTGCCTGGAAAGATTATTCAAGGAATGAAAAAAGCGGGAACTAAAAATCCTGTTTTTCTTTTAGACGAGATTGACAAAATAGGTGCTGATTTTAGAGGAGATCCTGCATCAGCCTTGCTGGAGGCACTTGATCCTGAACAAAATTCAACTTTTAATGATCATTATCTTGAAGTTGATTATGATTTATCACAGGTTCTATTTATTACAACTGCAAATGTTTTACATACAATCCCTTGGGCTTTGCAGGATAGAATGGAAATTATAAAACTTTCAGGTTATACAGAACTTGAGAAGAAAAAAATTGCAGTAAAATATTTAGTACCAAAACAACTTGAAAATAATGGTTTAACNANTAAAAATGCNTCAATTACTGAAAAAGCNTTNGATTTCTTAATTCAAAGATATACAAGAGAGGCTGGTGTNAGAACACTTGAAAGAGAAATTGGNAGTGTTTGCAGGAANACAGCTAAAGAGGTTGTTAAAAATGGTAAAGATTTTTCTCANAAAATTACACCTAAAATNGTTCAAAAATATTTAGGTGTGCCGAAGTTCAAACACGGAGAAATTGAAGATAAAAGTCAAATTGGTATGTCTACGGGCTTGGCATGGACTGAGGTTGGTGGAGAACTTTTAAATGTTGAAGTTTCTGTGGTGCCCGGAAAAGGTTCTTTTACCGTAACTGGTAAATTGGGTGAAGTTATGCAGGAATCTACTAAAGCAGCTATGAGTTATGTAAGATCTAGAGCGAAAAGACTTGGTCTTGATAGGAATTTTTACCAAAAGATAGATATTCATGTTCATGTTCCTGAAGGCGCTCAACCTAAAGATGGACCTTCAGCTGGGATAGCCATATCAACTGCTATTATATCNGCATTAGTTCANAAAGAGGTAAAAAAGGATGTAGCCATGACTGGAGAAATTACTCTTAGAGGAAGAATTCTTCCTATTGGTGGCCTTAAAGAAAAAATACTAGCNGCGCATAGGGGTGGAGTTAATACCGTCTTGATTCCAGATGAAAATGAAAAAGACTTAAATGATATACCTAAAGAGATTAAGAAAGATATCGATATAGTTAGCGTTAAACATATGGATGAAGTAATATCTCATGCAATCAAATCAAAGGATGAGATTTTAAAAGATCTTGTACTACCTGATATGCCTGTAGATGTAGATATTGATGACGAAAAGCCACTAAACTTGTCTTGACATTTATCTCTCCCGAGATAGTATAGAAATCTAATCGGGCGCTTAGCTCAGCGGGAGAGCGCTTCCCTTACAAGGAAGATGTCACAGGTTCAAATCCTGTAGCGCCCATTTAATATAATGGGGTCGTAGTTCAGCTGGTTAGAATGCCGGCCTGTCACGCCGGAGGTCGCGGGTTCGAATCCCGTCGGCCCCGTTAGGGATTTTAAAATTTGTCAGATTTAATAAATGTTCCAAATTACATATCACGAGAATCATTAAATTACCAAACCTCTTTATTAAAAAATGAAATTGCTATCAAAAAGTTACGAATAATAAGACCTTGTAATATTAATGATGGGATATTAGAAGTCAGTTCATTCTATAAAAGTTTATCTAAATATAACAAAAACTACTTTGAAGATGGATCATCTTTTATTCCAGCTTCTGGTTCTGCAACAAGAATGTTTAATCTTGATAAAAAAGAGATAGATATACTAGAAAATATTAACAAATTACCTTTCTATAATCATCTCATTGAAGATTTTAATAGATATAAAAAGATGTTACATGAATTGAAAGATAAAAATGATCTTATTAAACTTAATCATTTATTATCTAATCTATTTGAAAAATTTAGTAAAAAACCTAAAGCTCTAATACCTTTTCACCAATTAGATGATTATGAAATCTCACCTCTAGAAGAAATTATTTTATATAATGAAAAAATTTCCAAAAAAAGAAAGATATATTTTACTGTACAAGATAACCACAAAGAGGAAATAAATTATAAAATTATTAATTCCCAAATATTAAAAAAAAATAACATATCAATTGAAAACAAAGTATTTCTTACATTACAAGAAAAATCTACAAATAGTATTTGTATTAAATCAAATGGCCATTTACTCAAAGATAACAATGGTAATATTTATACTCATCCTTCTGGGCATGGCGCTTTAATTGACAATATTAATGACATTAATGAAAGTATTTTTTATATCCACAATATAGATAATATAACGCCAAAAAATATCAACAAAAGACTTTTAAATCACAATAGAATGTGTGCAATTCTTAAATATGTTCATGAGAATATAAAAATTATACTTCTAGATTGTATTGAAAATAATATAAAACCGATTCAAGAAAGTAATTTTTATAATGAATTTATTAAAAATAATTTACCACATTTATATATAGAAAATATTGATATCAGAAAAATCGAAAATCTATATACACTTTTACATAGGCCAATTAGAATTTGTGGAGTTGTTAAGGATAGTGGTGCAAAAGGAGGTAAACCCTTTTGGGTTGAGGATGGCGATAAATTGTCATTACAATTAGTTGAAGAATCACAAGTACCATTAGATGATCCCGAAATTTTAAACATATGGAATTCTTCAATATATTTCAACCCTGTAGAAATGGTTTGTCTAAATAAAGATATTCACAATAATAAATTTGATTTAAATAAATATAAAAATGAAACGCTTAACATGATTGTAAATAAAAAAATTTTTGATCATGAGGTTAGGTTTGTAGAGAAAGCTGGCCTCTGGAATGGAGGAATGCACCACTGGATAACAATCTTTGTTGAAATTGATAAAGAACTTTTTACACCTGTTAAGAATATTTCTGATTTATTTTTAGAAATTCATCAGCCATAATTAAATATAATTTTTGTAGGAGAGGTGGGTGAGTGGCTTAAACCAGCGGATTGCTAATCCGCCGTACGGAGTAAATCCGTACCGGGGGTTCGAATCCCCCTCTCTCCGACATGCGCCTGTAGCTCAGTTGGATTAGAGTGCCAGATTACGGCTCTGGAGGTCGAGGGTTCGAGTCCTTCCAGGCGCGTTCTTTTTCAAAATTTTTTAATATTAAATTCGAATTTTTAATAGAATTTTTTATCCATTCTTTTCTTAGCTCTGCTTTCTCACTATTCTGTAGAAAAATTGATTTTTTTGATTCTCTAATTTTAAACATTATATTGCTCAAAATAATTGCACATGCGACAGAAATATTATAACTTTGAGCAAAACCATACATTGGTATGGAAATAATATGATCACAATGTTTTATCAAATCTTTTGATAAACCTTTTTCTTCATTTCCAAATGCAAATATAAGTTTATTGTTTAATACTAAATCTGTTAAGTCGAAAGTTTTATTATTTTTTATTGTTGATGTTCCTACTATCTTATATCCATTTTTTTTAATTTTATTTACATATTTACCTAATTCTTCATTTTTATTTTTTGATTTGATACTGATCCACTTCTCTGCACCAAGAGATATACTTTTACCGGAATTTTTAATTTTTTCTGAATTAATTGTATAAATATCTTGTATACCAAGATTATCACATGTTCTTATTACAGCGCTCATATTATGTGATTGATAAATATTTTCTAATAATACCGACACATATCTGGTCCGCTTTGATAAAACCTTGTCAATTTTTTCTTTTCTATTCTTGGATATTAATTTTTCTAGAAACTGATAATAAATTTTATTCATCTTATTTTCCAAATATGAATCCTAGGATATCATATTAATTAATAAAAAATGGAAAAAAAAGATATTTTAGTAACCGGTGATAGGCCAACAGGGAATCTTCATTTAGGACATTATGTTGGTACTTTAGAGAATAGAATAAAGCTGCAGGATCAATTTGATTGCTTTTTTTTAATTGCTGATTTACATATGCTTACAACACATAATGAAAGAGTAGATGAATTGAGATTGAATATTGAATCATTAGTGATTGATTGGATCTCAGTTGGATTAGATCCTAACAATTCATGTTTTTATTTGCAATCTTTGGTACCTGAAATTAATGAGCTGACACTACTTTTATCAATGATATGCTCCGTGCCTAGGGTTCAAAGAATCCCAACATTAAAAGAAAAGACATCTCAACTAGGAGATAATGAAAACTATTCTGTAGGATTATTATCATATCCAATTTTGATGTCAGCCGATATTTTGATATTTAATGCAAAGAAAGTTCCTGTTGGCGAAGATCAACTCTCACATGTTGAACTTGCAAGAGAATTATCAAGAAGGTTCAATTCACTTTATGGCTATACAATCACAGAGCCTGAGCCATTAATAAGTGAATTCTCAAGGCTTGTTGGGATAGATGGTAAGAGCAAGATGAGCAAATCTTTAAATAATTGTATCTACTTAATTGATAATCAAGAGGAAGTAAACAAAAAGGTTATGAAAATGTTTACTGATCCGAATAGAACAAGTCCTGATATACCAGGTAAAGTTGAAGGAAATCCAGTATTTATATATCATGATATTTTTAATCAGAATAAAGCTGAGGTTGATGAATTTAAGGAAAGGTATAAAAAGGGTAAAATTGGAGATGTAGAGGTTAAAAAATCTTTAGCCAAAAACATAAATGTTTTTCTGGAACCTATTAGAGAAAGAAGATCCCAACTTAAGAAGAATAGGAGTGAAATCTTTGATATAATAATAGATGGTTCAACAAGAGCCAGGAAATTAGCAAAGGAAAATATAGATAGAATTAAAGATTCTATGAAAATTAATTTTAAGGAGATTTAAATGTCAAAAGAATCATATTCAGATCCGTTACCAGTAGGTGTTATTCCTGATCTAGATTATACGCCAAAACAAATGCGTGCCTGGGTTATTCGAAAGGAGAGGCATGGCGAACCAACCAAGTCATTCCAAGAAGAAATAATGCCAGTGCCAGAGTGCGGCCCAAATGATGTATTAGTTCTTGTTGTTGCAACAGGAATTAACTTTAATGGAGTATGGGCTGGGCTTGGAGAGCCAATATCTGTATTAGATGTCCATAAAGGTGATTTTCATATTGCTGGAAGTGATTGCTCGGGGATTGTATGGGATGTTGGTTCCAATGTTAAAAGTTGGAAAAAGGGTGATGAGGTTATTATTCATTGTGGTGTTGAAAGTGAAGAGCCGCATTCAAATATGACCCAAAGTAATACTGATTTTATTAGTTATGACCCAATGGTAAGTAAACAAGCTCAAATATGGGGCTATGAGACTCCAAATGGATGTTTTGCTCAATTTACTAAGGTTCAAGCACAGCAAATATTAAAAAAACCTAAGCATTTGTCATGGGAAGATGCTGCATCTTATGCACTATGCTATTTTACTGCATATAGAATGTTGATTACAAAAGCAAATATACAACCCGGTGAAGTCGTTCTTGTTTGGGGAGCCGCGGGTGGTTTAGGTGTTTTTGCTTTACAAATTTGTAAAATGATGGGTGCTAAAGCAATTGCTGTTGTATCATCAAATGATAAATTTAAAATGTGCGAAGACCTTGGAGCCGTCGGTGTAATAAATAGAAAAGATTTTCCTAACTTACCATATAAGAAAAATGAGACGGAAGAAGAGTCAAAGTTGAGATTCAAAGAAATGAAGAATTTTGGAAAAAAGATATGGGAAATTTTAGGTGAAAGAAAGAGTCCTAATGTTATTTTTGAACATCCTGGAGAAACAACTTTCCCAACAAGTGTATTTGTATGTGAAAGATTTGGAAGAGTTGTTATATGCGCAGGAACTACCGGTTACGATTGCATGTTTGATGTCAGATATCTCTGGATGTTACAAAAGGATGTAATCGGATCACATTTTGCAAATGCATTAGAATGTGTTCGTGCAAATGAGCTTGTTCATCAAGGACTAATTAATCCAGTTGTATCTGAAATCTTTAATTATGATGAAATACCAAAAGCGCATCAGTTAATGTATGAAAATAAACACTCAGGTAAGATGGTTTGTATGGTTCAAGGAACTAAATCTTAAGATTTTTATATATATAATTAGGTTTAAAAATAAAATTTTTTATTACTCTTTTATTTGTTTTTCCTGTAAGTATAAGAGCTGAATCAAGACCATTTCTTTTAGCACCTTGTATATCTGTGACTAAATTATCTCCTAAAGTAATGGTTTCAGACTTATTAGTTCCGAGTTTTTTTAAAGCTAATGAAAAAATTGATTTCGATGGTTTACCAAGATTTATAACTTTAGTATTATAAGTTTTAAGGATTGCGGCAATAATAGATCCTGTCGCAGGTACATTTCCCATTTTAGTAGGATATGAATTATCTGTACTAGTAGCAAACAGTTTTGCACCATTCTGAACACAGAGTGAAGCATACATTAAATCTTTATATGAAAAATTTATATTACCAGAAACAATAATGCTTTCTGCCTTTTTATAATCCTCATATTTTTCTAAAATATTTATATTTGATTTGATAAGATAATTTTTTAGTTTAGTACTAGAAAAAACCATAATATTTTTATTTTCAATCTTTCCTATTTTAATCAAATTAATAAAATTATTTATTGGGTTGATAACTTGATCTTTCTTGCATTTAATATTTTCAGAACTCAGAAGCCTACTATATTCGTCCGGTGATAAGCTTGAATCGTTTGTTAAAAAGACATAATCTTTATTCAACTTTAATAATTTGCTTATAAATCTTTTGGAATAGGGCAGAGGTTTTTTGTCTAGATAAACAACGCCATCTAAATCAATAATAAAACCCTTATATTTTTCTAAGATCTTTTTCATCCCCAAATTTCTTTAGCGAGTTTTTGGTCTCGTACTCTTGTAGATTCTTTTGAGGTGATTTTAATTATTTTTTGTTCAGGTTCTTCTGCTATTAATATTTCAAGCAAATCTAAAACTTGAAGTGAGGCTTTTTTAAATCCCTCATAATAATCAGTAGACTCACCTGAAGCTTTTGCAGTTTTATTATCTAGAAATAATGCAATTGCTGCATGGTCTTTATTAATGTTATCATCAATTTCAATTTTCCAATCGGCATAGTCTCCAATTAGATAAACTTTACTCCATTCAGCTAATATCTCATCAAAATTAAGGTTTCCCATTATATATTTAAATCTCCAGCAACTATTATATTATCTTTACAAGAATTAACAATCATTTTAACTGCTTCTTGAAAATTATCATTAATTTCAATTGTTGATGCTTTTAGCAACATTGGCAGGTTGACTCCAGATATAATTTCTACAAACCCTTTTTTATAATAAGGAAGACTTATATTTGAGGGTGTTCCTCCAAACATATCAGTAAAAATTATATTATGCTTGGATTCAATTAAACTATTAGAAATTTTATTTGAGTAAGTTTCAAATTCTCTTGAATTTTCGTCAATACATATTGTATAAATTTTTCTATTTATTGTTTTATCTAGTATAAATTCAACAGAGGATTTTAGTTCAATACATAACTTTCCATGAGTGATAATGAGTATGTTAAACATTCATGAATTTTAATCATATATTTAATAATTTACAATTTACCTTCAGAATTTAATTTTTTAACTGCTATTTCAATTAAAGTTGAAATGTTTCTTCCAGGACTGACAGGTATCTCTATGTTAGGAATTTTTATTCCCAAAATTTCTTCCTCTTTTGTGTCATAACCCAACCTTTCATATTTATTTTCTTTATTAAATTCAATCAGATCAACAATTAAATTTATTGAGGATTCATCTAGGATTGACGAATACCCAAATACATTTTTAACATTTATAATTCCTATCCCTCTGATCTCAATTAAATTTTTTATATTTTCTGGGGCATAGCCTAAAATTTTATTTTTTCTTTTATCTACTAAAACTAAATCGTCAGCAACGAGCTGCGCTCCCTTATTTAAAAGTTCTGCTGCACACTCGCTTTTACCTATTCCACTTTTACCCCTTATAAGTACTCCAAAACCGCTAATATTAAGTAAGACTCCATGAATACTATATTTATTTATTTTCATAGTTTTTAATTATATTAAATATATCAAAAGAATCATTTGCATCTATTATTTTTAAAATAAGTTCTTTTATAGAAAATAGATTTGCAATATTCTTTAATACTAGCAAATGGTTTCTAGTATCAGACTCAGGATGAAGCAACATAATGATAATTTTTGTTTTTTGACCGTCAACAGATCCAAAATCTATACCATTTTTATTTATGGCTAAAGCACAGTAGCTCTTTGTTAAACCCGGTATTTTAGCATGAGGTATTGCAATATAATTATCTAATGCTGTACTACACAGTTGCTCCCTTTCAAAAACCAGCTTTTGCGTTAATTCATAATTTAGTGATTTATCAAAACTACATATATTTTTCAAAATTTCATTTAAGCATAAATTTTTCTGATTGGATTTTATATTATTAAATATTAAGCCAGGTGTCAGTATATCAGATAATTTCATTGTGCTTTTCTTCTATGAGATGATGATGGTATTTTAAGTAAATTTCTGTATTTCGCAATAGTCCTTCTGGCAATATTTATACCTTTGGTTGTAAGTATTTCTTTTATGTTTTCATCAGATAGTGGGCTTAAGCAATCCTCGTTCCCAATAATTTCCTCAATTAAAAACCTTATTGAGACCGAAGACGCATCATTATGAGAATCAATTTTATTACTAAAAAATTCTTTTAAGTTTATAATTCCTCTTTTTGTAAGAATGTACTTATTACTAGTTATTCTACTTATAGTTGATTCATGAACATTTAATTTGGTAGATATATCAGATAATTTTAAAGGTTTCAGATATTTATTTCCATTTTTTAAAAATTTGTTCTGAATTTCGCATAATAACTTAATTGTCTTTTCATACATAGCATTTCTCTCTTTTATTGTTTTTATAAGCAAGCTAGCATTATTTATTTTTGTGTATAAAAATTCATGAACCTCTTTGCTTAGGCCAGATTTGTCTTCAAGTAGTTTTTGATAATATTCTGATATCTTGATTTCTTTATAAATTTTATTTGGTTGATAAACAAGCTTTTCATTATCAAAATACACATAAGCTTCGTAATCATTACTGTATGAACCTATATTTCCATTATCAAATTGCTCACCGGGTCTTGGATTCAAATTTTTAATTTCCTCAAATAAAGAATCTAGAAATTCATAACTTAATCCATATTTAACACTCAATTTTTCAAATTCAGAGTTTCCAAGCATTTCTATATCATTTAAAATTATTTTTTCTTTTAGTAGCATGTTATCTGAGTTATTAAATTTTAGTTGTAACAACAAACACTCTGCAAGATTTCTAGCAAAAATTCCGGGGGGATCAAACTTTTCTTGGCAGAAATTTATTGCCTCCTCTATCTGGACATTAGAATAATCATTTTTAATATTTCTTTTTAAAAGATCTAAAATTTCTTTATTTTCTAACCTTAAATATCCTGACTCATTAATGGAAAATATTATTACTTCAATAATTTTTTTAAAATTTTTATCTATTTTCATGGTTCTTAATTGTTCTACTAAGTATTCTGTAAGTGTTAATGGTTCATTTTCAATTTGAACTAAGCTATCATCATAGTTTGGAATAATATCATTTTTTGAAATTGGACCACTTATAATTTCTTCAACACAGGGATTCTCTTCTAATTCACTTGATATTAACTTATCTAATTTCAGATTTCCTAAAGATATAAGCTTTATAAAAAGCTTGGACTGTGGACTAAGTCCAGCTTTCTGCTTTGTGACTACAGATAGTTTATTTGTAATTTTATTCATTTTATTATTAGTTTAAAATGTTTATATGACCTTTGGCAAATTAATAATTATATTAGGCGCTGTTATAGTTTTAGTTGGTGTAATATATGAGTTCACATCCTTCTTTTCAATATTTAAAAATAATCCATTAGATTTTAAATTTAATATAGGAAATACAAAAGTTTATATACCTCTAGGGACATGTTTAATAATTAGTATATTTTTAACAATTTTAATTAAATTATTTTAGGTACTTCTAAAATATTGTTTTTCAAAAGTATCGATTTTATCAGAGTGAATCATTGTTAATGCTATATCATCTAAGCCCTCTAATAAACATTTTTTTCTGAAAGGATCAAGTTCAAAATAATATTCATTATTTAAATCTTTAATTTTCTGATTATCAAGATCTATATAAAGTTCGTAAGATGAGTCAGATATTGAAAATTTAAAAAAATTATTCAGTAATTTAGAGTCTACGATTATAGGAAGAATGCCATTTTTAAACGAATTATTATAGAAAATATCAGCAAATGATGTGGAGATAATGACTTTAAAGCCATAATCTCTTAAAGCCCAAGGGGCATGCTCACGCGAACTACCGCATCCAAAGTTATCTTGTGCAAGCAATATTTTTGATCCTTTATATTCATTTTTGTTTAGTATAAAGCTGTCGTTAGGTGAACCATCATCATTAAATCTCCAATCAAAAAATAAAAATTCACCAAACCCAGTTCTCTCAATTCTCTTTAGAAATTGTTTTGGAATAATTTGATCTGTATCAACATTCGCTGAGTCTAATGGCATTACTTTACTACTAAAATTTATAAATTTTTCCAGTTTAATAATCCTCCCAATCTATATCGTACTCTCTTACATCAATGAATCTCCCGTTAATTGCAGCAGCAGCAGCCATAATTGGACTTACAAGGTGAGTTCTTCCACCTTTACCTTGTCTACCTTCAAAGTTTCTGTTTGATGTACTAGCACATCTTTCTCCAGGAGAAAGTTTATCAGGGTTCATGGCTAAGCACATACTACATCCAGATTCTCTCCATTCACAGCCAGCATCTTTAAAAATTTTATCAAGACCAAGTTTCTCAGCTTGATACTTAACTAATTGTGAACCTGGTACTACGATAGCATTTATATTATCTGCAACTTTATTTCCTTTAAAAATTTTACTTGCTGCTACTAGGTCTTCAATTCTAGAATTTGTACATGAACCAATAAATACTGTATCTAATTTGATATCGGTAATACTCATATCGGCCTTGATGCCCATATATATAAGAGCATCTTCTACAGATTTTCTTTTGACAGGATCCTCTATATTTTTTGGATTAGGTATTTTATTATTTATACCTGAAACCATACCAGGACTAGTACCCCAACTTACTTGGGGAGACATTTTACTTGCGTCCAGCTTGAGAGATCTATCAAATACTGCTTCATTATCACTTTTTAGTTTTTTCCATTCTATAATTTCATTATCTATATTTTCCATATTTGGTTTATTTCTGAGATACTCAAATGTTATTTCATCCGGACTAATCATTCCCGCTCTCGCTCCGCCTTCGATAGACATATTACATATTGTCATCCTTTGTTCCATCGATAAACTTGAAATCGCCTCACCTCTATATTCTATTACATGCCCAGTTGCACCAGCAGTACCAATATCTCCAATAATACTTAAAATAATATCTTTGGCTGTCACACCCTTAGGTCTTTTACCATCAACTTTGACTTCAAAAGTTTTTGGCTTAACCTGCCATAAGCATTGTGTTGCTAAGACATGCTCAACTTCACTCGTTCCAATTCCAAATGCTAATGATCCAAAAGCACCATGTGTTGAGGTATGGCTGTCACCACAAACAATTGTCATTCCAGGCTTTGTAAGGCCTTGCTCTGGTCCAATGACGTGAACAATTCCTTGATATGGGCTATTTAGATCAAATAATTTAATTCCAAATTGCTCACAATTTTTCACTAAAGTATCAATTTGCTGAGCAGATATAGGGTCATCGATATTATGCCTATTTAAAGTTGGAACATTATGATCCATTGTCGCAAATGTGAGATTAGGTTTTCTAACAATTCTTTTTGATTCTCTTAATCCCTCAAATGCTTGAGGTGAAGTGACTTCATGAATTAGATGCAGGTCTATATATAAAAGAGTAGGCTTACCTTCCTCCTCATGAACTAAATGCTTATCCCAAATTTTATCAAATATAGTTTTTTTTCCCATAATCGAGATAATATAATACCAATTAAGATGATATTTTAAAAGTCGAAAGACCAGCAAACTTACATTTACCGTTTAATTGATCTTCAATTCTTAGTAGTTGATTATATTTAGCCGTTCTATCTGATCTGGAGCACGAACCAGTCTTTATTTGTCCAGATTTAGTACCTACTGCAATATCAGCTATAGATGAATCTTCGGTTTCACCAGATCTATGAGAAATTATATATGAATAATTATTATTTTTTGCCATATTAACCGTGTCTAGTGTTTCAGATATTGATCCAATTTGGTTGATTTTTACTAAAATGCTGTTCGCTGATTTTGTATCTATTCCCCTCTGAAGCTTTTCTCTGTTAGTAACAAAAAGATCATCACCTACAAGTTGAATATTATTGCCAAGGTTTTTGGTTATTAATTTCCATGATTCCCAATCATCCTCATCAAGTGGATCCTCGATTGAGATGATTGGAAATTTAGAAGTTAAATCATTATATATTCCTATCAGTTCTGAAGGGCTCAAAAGCTCATTGTCGTATGAATACTTCCCTTGATTATGTAGCTCTGAAGACGCTACATCTAAAGCTAGAAAAATATTTTTTCCAGGCTCATATCCTGCTAATTTAATTGAGTCTAATATTAAATTCAATGCTTCCTCATTAGTTTTTAGATCAGGTGCAAATCCTCCTTCATCTCCAACTGCTGTAGAATAAGAATTTTTATTTAATAATTCTTTTAGCTTTAAAAACGTTTCAACTCCAGCCTTGAGGGAATCTGAGAAAGAATTAAAACCAGCAGGGACAATCATGAACTCTTGTATGTCTAAACCGTTGTTAGCGTGTGCACCACCGTTGATAATATTCATTAGGGGACATGGTAAAATATATTCATCATCATTTAATAGAAACTCATATAAATGTTTATTAGCATTATCTGCCAGGCATTTAATAAAACATAAAGAACACGCCAGTATTGCGTTTGCGCCTAAATTTGATTTATTAACAGTATTATCTAAACTTAAAATTTCATTATCAAATTCATTTATATTATTAAAAGTTTTATTCATTATTTTATTTTTTATTAAATTGTTTATGTTCGAAACAGCATTATGGACAGATTTTCCATTATAGCTATCATTACCATCTCTTAATTCAACTGCTTCATATTTACCTGTAGAAGCCCCTGAGGGTACAGCGGCTCTGAATATTTGACCATCATCAATTGACATGTCTACTTCAACAGTGGGGGAACCCCTAGAATCTAAAATCTGTCTTGCTTTTAAATATTTTATTTTTGGCATAAGAATAAATATTCATATTATATTAAAGAGTTTTATTTTTCAATTGAAATCAAAAATTTTGAAAAAAAATATCAATCGTATAATGTATTTAATTAATTATGGATATAAGGATTCCAAACTCAATAAGATTTTTGTCTATGGACGCTGTTCAAAAGGCGAAGTCTGGACATCCCGGGATGCCCATGGGAATGGCAGATATTGCTTCTGTATTATTCACTGAGTTTATTAAAATTAATCCAAAAGATCCTGAATGGCCAAATCGAGATAGATTTGTATTATCAAATGGACATGGATCTATGCTTATTTATTCACTTTTATATCTATTAGGATATAAAGAGCCTACTTTAAAAGATATCAAAGAATTCAGGAAAGTTAAATCAAAAACCCCAGGCCATCCAGAATATAGGCATACAAAAGGCATTGAGACTACGACTGGACCACTTGGTCAAGGACTTGGAAATGCTGTTGGCATGGCACTCGCCGAAAAAATATTAAATAAGAAGTTTGGTTCTTCATTGATAGATCATTTTACTTATGTTTTTGCGGGTGATGGGTGTATGATGGAAGGGATAAGTCACGAAGTTCTCAGTTTTTCAGGACATTTAAAATTAAATAAATTAATTGTGTTCTATGATGATAATGATATATCAATTGATGGACCTACATCCTTAACTTTTACTGACAATTCAAAATTGAGAATGGAAGCATATGGTTGGAATTATATAAAAATTAATGGACATGATCATAATCAAATTAGAAATGCTATCAAGAAAGCTAAAATATCAAAAAAGCCAACCATGATAGCTTGCAAAACCAAAATAGGTTATGGCTCGCCAAACAAGCAAGGAAGTCATGAATCGCATGGGGCAGCATTAGGCGATGAAGAAATTAAATTAACTAGAGAAAAGCTAAATTGGCCTTACAAACCCTTTGAGATCCCCAAAGATATTCTTAATCATTGGAGAATGGCAGGTAAAAAATCTCAAAAAAAATATAATAATTGGAAGAAAAAAGTAAGTGAATATAATTATTCCAATCAGTTTAAATCCTTTGTATCAAAAAAAATTGATAAAAGAAAAATAAACAAAATAATAAAACACTTTAATGATAAAACTGATGGTCTTACTAAAGCATCGACTCGAAAAGCTAGCCAGTTATGTTTAGATAGTATTAATAAATTTTTGGATTCCACCATTGGTGGATCTGCGGACTTAACACCCTCCAATAATACAAAATCTAAAGACTTAAATATTTTAAGTAAAGATAATATGAATGGTAGATACATTCATTATGGGGTTCGAGAGCATGGCATGGCTTCTATCATGAATGGTCTATCCTTACATTCAGGGTTCATACCTTACGGGGGAACTTTTTTGGTTTTTTCTGACTATTGCAGACCTTCAATTCGTCTTTCGGCAATGATGAATGCAAAAGTCATTTATATTATGACACATGATTCTATTGGTTTGGGGGAAGATGGTCCAACACATCAACCCGTTGAGCACCTTACATCGCTAAGATTAATCCCCAATTTAAAAGTTTTTAGACCTTGTGATCTCAATGAGACTTTAGATTGTTGGATAAACGCTTTAAATTATGATGGAGCTTCAGTTTTGGCATTATCAAGGCAAGATCTTCCTATTCTTAATCAAAGAACTAAAAAAAGGAATGAATTTTTTGATAAATATAATTCTAATTTAATATTTGGTAGTCTTTCAAAAAGAGATATTACATTTATTGCAACTGGTAGCGAAGTTGAGATTGCAAATAGAGCTGCAATGTTATTAAAAAATGATAATATTGCTGCTACAGTAGTATCAATACCTTGTGTAGAAAATTTTATGGATATTAAAAAATCTGATAGAGAAATGATTTTAGGAAATGGACATAAAATATATATTGAAGCTGGAGTACCAACTGGTTGGAAATCTTTTTTTGATGAATCCCCAAATTTTATAGGAGTTAATAGGTTTGGTGCCAGTGGTCCAAAAGATGATGTATATAAAGAGCTTAAAATTACTTCAGAAAGTTTAATCAAAACTTCAATAGAACTACTTAGATAATTTACTATTGACATATTAATATCATTCATTTATTTTTTAGGCTTATAGATATGCCAGGAATTTATGTAGGAAATAATGAAAATTTAGAAAATGCCCTTAGGCGTTTTAAGCGTCAAATCGAAAAGGGCGGTATTCTCTCAGATTTTAAAAAGAAAGAATTTTTTGAAAAGCCAAGCGAAATAAAAAAGAAAAAACTCTTTGCTGCTAAGAAAAGGCAAAACAAAAAAAATAGAAAATTTAGATAAATCATGCCTTCTGACCTNGAATATGATTCTCTAGAGGATGTACTTAAAAAAGTATCCTTAGCAAAGTATATAGAACANAATTGGCAGCCNCTCAAGAAAATAGGTTCAGAGTATAAAACATTATGTCCTTTTCATGATGATAAAAATCCNTCNCTTTCTGTTAATGATGAAAAAGGTTTATATTATTGCTACTCCTGTAAAGCAGGCGGAAATTTAATAACATTTATAAAAGAATTCAAAAATTACAGTTCACAAGAGGCAATAAAAGAAATTGAAAATTTTTTCAATATAAAAATATCTGTCACAAATTACAATATTCCTGATGATTCAAATAAAAAAAATAAGTTGTTTTCTGTAAATACTTTAATAGCAGAATTATATAATAAATTTTTATTAACCAATAAGAGCGGAGCAAAGGCTATTAATTATTTAAAATCAAGAGGTTTCGATGATGAAGATATAAAAGAAAATATGATTGGGTTTGCTCCCGATTCATGGAATTTTTTAAGTGCTTTTGTGAAAAACAAAATTGAAAAACTTGAAATCTTAGATGAGCTTGGATTGGTTAAAAAAAAAGAGAACTCAAATAATTTTTTTGATTTCTTTAGGAATAGAATAATTTTTCCAATAAAAAATAGGCAAGGAACAATTGTTGGTTTTGCAGGAAGATCTATCGATAACTCTAATCCAAAATATTTGAACTCGAAAGAGTCAATCATTTTTTCTAAGAGGAAAGTTCTTTTTGGAATTGATAAATTTAATAAACTGAAAGGAAAAAAACCAAAATTTGTCCTGTTGGTCGAAGGTTACACTGATGTTCTAATGCTAAATAAAATCGGTTTTTATAATACAGTTGCATCTATGGGAACTTCGTTAACACTTGAGCACTCTAATGAAATAAAAAAATTTTCAGATAAGATAATAATCAATTTCGACTCAGACAAGGCTGGTGTTGATGCAGCTTTTAAAAGTATAGAGCCACTATTCGAAAATAATTTTGATGTATACAAATTAGATTTACCTAATGGTCAAGATCCCTGCGAATATATTGAAAAAAATGGTAAGGATGCTTTTTTGAATTTACTTAATGCTTCAGTTTCAATAATTGATTCCTTTATTGATTATTCAAAACAGCAATATCTTGAAAAAGAAAAAAGTTTAAATAATATTATTTTGGATTTCACAACTAAAATATCTTTAGTTAGAGATGTATTCAATAGAGACTTAATGATTAATAAATTTATATCAGCTTTTAGCCTTTCTAAGAATGAGTTAGAAAACAAAATTAAAATTCAAGAAAATCAACCAATAAGCAGTAAGTTTGATGATGAAAAAAATATTAACGATCCTATTGATATTGTGCTAAAAATACTTTTAGAGACTATAGAATTAAGAAGTAAATATCTTCTAGAATTTGTAAAAGATAATTCAGATGAGAGATATGAAAAAATTATTATATTGCTGGAGGATAATATCAATATGGATCCTTCTAGTCTAATCAGCATTTCTAATAGTGAAGAATCAAATATTATTTCTAATTTATTATTTGCTAAAACAAATATTGATAGTGATCCTATAAAAAAAGAAAAAACCTTGCAAGACTGTATCAAAAAAATTAAGATTGATTCCTTAAAAGAAAAGAAAAGAAGAATCAACATGAAGCTCAATCATCAATCTGAAATTACTTCAGATGAAGAGCATAAATTATTAATTTTACTTCAAAAAATAATTGATGAAGAGAAAAATTTAAAAAATTAGGTTACTATTATTTGATGAATTTTTCTCAAGTTCAGAATGTAAAAGAAGTTGTTTCCTTTTTACCAGACTTTGTTAAAAAGATACTACCGGATATTGAATTTGATTTTAAAAAAGTAAATGATTTAAAAATTAATATTTCTGATTCAACCTCAGAGCCAATAAATGATCCTATAAAAAGTTATTTGAATACTATTGCTTATCATTCCTTATTAAATAAATCTCAAGAAATTAATGTCGCTAAGAATTTTCAGGAATCTAAGACTAAAATATCAAAATTTATCTCAAATGATTATGATATTGCTCAATTATTACATTCTCATCTAAATAACGACTTTAACCTTGATGTGAATCAAGAGGATGATTTTAATTTAAATCATAATGATTTAAAAACCTCATCATATAAATCCACCCGAAGGGTTATAAATCTTAGAGATTTAATATCTTTAATGATTGAAAAAAAATCATTAACAAAGAGTACCTCTTCGCAAATCCAAAAAATAATGATGCAGATTGAACTACCGTCTGAATTTCTCGAATCCGTATTGAATCATATGAAAAAAAGTAGTTTAAAAAGAAAAGAATTAGAAGATTTTAGAAAATCAAAAATTTCATATCTAAATAATAAACAAAGTTTAGTTGAATCTAATTTAAGGCTAGTAGTTAGTATTGCAAGAAAATATATCAACAAGGGTCTTCCTTTTTTAGATTTGATCCAGGAAGGAAATATAGGATTAATTAGAGCAGTCGAAAAATTTGAATATCAGAGAGGCTATAAATTTTCAACATATGCCACTTGGTGGATTAGGCAAGCAATAACAAGATCTTTAGCCGATCAAGCAAGGATTATAAGAATACCTGTCCATATGACTGAGCAAATAACCAGAATAAATAGTGTTACTAGAAAATTAGTTCAGAAGCTTGGTAGAGAGCCTTCAAATTCAGAAATAGCCTCTGAATGTAGCTTTTCAGAGGATAAAGTTGATAGTATCCAAAGAGTTACTAAAGACCCAATTGCGCTTGATGCGCCAATTAATGAAGAGGATTCAGGACAAACACTTTTAGACTCAATAAGTGACAATAACCCAAATCAACAAGACTACCTTGAAACAAGTGAGCTTAAAGATTTGATTAACAATTCTTTACTAAAAGTTTTAAATGATAGAGAGAAAGATGTTATAAAAAAAAGATTTGGAATTGATGAAGATCAAGCATTTACTTTGGAGGAGATTGGAAAAGAATTTAATGTTACCAGAGAGAGAATTAGGCAAATTGAGCTCAAAGCCTTGAAGAAATTAAAAAAAGTGAAAAAGTCTCCAGTACTTAATTATCTTGGAAATGCGAAATATTGACAAGAATTTTTTATTGTATAAGATTAAAGTTTCTAGGCAGCCATACTGGAGGGGGTACACCCGGATCCATTCCGAACCCGGCAGTTAAGCCCTCAGAGGCCGATGATACTTGTACCTATTGGTTCTGGGAAAGTAGGTAGCTGCCTAGTTATATTTCTCATGTCGAATAAATTTAAAATTGCAATTTTTTCTTCAGGAAGTGGATCTAACTTTGAGGCAATTGTTAAAGCTAAGATACCAAATGTTGAAATTTCTTTTTTATTTTGTAACGTGGAAGATGCATTTGTATTAGAAAGAGCTAAAAATTTAGAAGTTCAATCAATAATCCTTTCTCACAAAGGGTACAAGTTAAGAAAAGAATATGAAGAAAAAATATTATCAACAATTGAAAAATATAGTCTAGATTTAATTGTTTTAGCAGGTTTTAAAAGAATTTTATCACCTTTCTTTACATCAAAATTTCCTTTCAAAATTATTAATTTACATCCATCAATTCTTCCAGCTTTTACTGGTCTACATGCTCCAAGACAAGCGCTTGAATACGGATCTAAATTCACAGGCTGTACTGTGCATTTTGTAGATGAAGGTATAGACACAGGTCCAATAATTCTACAAGGAGTAGTAGAAGTTGCTCAGGATGATAATGAAGAAACACTTCTTAATAAAATCAATGCTAAGGAGCATGAAATACTCCCGGAATCCATTAAACTTATTTCCGAAGATAAATTAATAATTGAGGGAAGAAAGGTTTTGATTAAAGATTAAATATCTCTGCCTATTGAATTTGCAATTATTCTAGATTTCTCTACCATTATATTAAATTTCTTAGGCTTAAGAGATTGGCCACCATCACTTAAAGCAATCTCAGGCTTGTCATGAACTTCAACAGCTAATCCATCTGCTCCTGCGGCTATTGCAGCATATGCAATAGGGGAAACATACTGCCAATATCCTGTTCCATGAGCAGGATCAGCAATTATTGGGAGATGAGTTTTTTCTTTTAATACCGGAATAGCATTAATATCAAAAGTATTTCTGGTAGCGGTTTCAAATGTTCTAATTCCTCTTTCACAAAGTGCTACTGCCATATTTCCCTCAGCTAATAGATACTCTGCACACAATAAAAATTCATTTAACGAAGTAGACATACCTCTTTTTAGTAGTACTGGTTTTTTTGATTTTCCAGCTTCTTTTAGCAGTGCATAATTTTGGCAATTTCTAGCACCAATTTGTAACATATCTGCATATTTGCAAATAAGATTTAAATCCTTAACATCTAAAACCTCCGTAACTATTGGTAGACCTACCTCATCACCAGCATTTTTCAATAATTTGAGCCCCTCCTCGCCAAGACCTTGAAATGTATATGGGGATGTTCTTGGTTTAAAAGCACCTCCCCTTAAAATTGTTGCACCCCCTGATTTAACAGCTTTAGCAATTTCATTGATTTGATTTTCGTTTTCAACTGAGCAAGGGCCAGCTATAAGAGTTAAGTTTTTACCACCGATTGTAGAATCGCCAACTTTAAATGATGTATCTTCATTTTTAAACTCTCTGCTTCCTAACTTATTAGGTTGCATTATTGGAACAACGGCTTCGACACCAGGCAATTGCCCAAGAAGATTCATATGTTGTTGTTTTTCTTTCTGATTACCAACAGCTCCTATGATTGTTCTTGCCTCTCCTTTTACTATTTCAGCCTTATATCCGAACTCTTTAATCGATTGCTCGATTCTCAAGATTTCATCATCAGAAATCGTGGGCTTTAAAACAACTATCATTTAATTCCTCCAAATGTTATCTATAGTATTTTATTGAAAAAAAGTTCTATATCAAATAAATTGAAATAAATTTCAATTAAATTAAGCTTCTCCAATGATATTATCATATATAAAATGGGCCTTAATCGCTATATTGACTGTATTCTTTGCTCTTTTAACTATATTGATCTCTTTAATATCACCTAAATTTGCTGCTCTAAGTACAGTAAAAATTTGGGGAAAATTAATATTAATTATTTCTGGTGTCAGCTTAAAGATTGATGGACTAGAAAATATTGCAAATAAGCCAACTATAGTTATGTATAACCACAAGAGCTATTACGATATTTTTTCATTTGCCTCTTTTATGAATTATGATTGGAGAGCAATGATGAAGAAGGAATTACTCGATATACCTTTTTTTGGAACTGCAGTGAAAATCATGGATCATTATTTCGTTTCAAGAGATGGTTCATTCTCAGATAGAAGAGAAGTTGTTAAAATTATTAAAAAAATTAAAAAAGGAAAAATTATTTTTATAGCCCCTGAAGGAACTAGGAATCCTAAAAAGGGTCTTCTGGATTTTAAAGATGGTGGTTTTTATATTTCTTTGAAGACAAAAGTAAATATTGTTCCNATGGTTATAAAAAATGCAGATGAAATTACAAAAAGAGGGAATTGGAAAATTAATCCTGGAGAAATTGAGATAAAAATTTTACCAGAAATAAATGTTATTGAATATCAAAAATTTAAAGATCCAGTTAATAAATTAAAGAATGATATAAAAGAGATCTTTAATTCTTATTTATAACAATCGCATAAATCTTTTTATTAATTTTATTATAATTTTTTTGAAATTTACTAAGAGGAAGCTTATGATCTTGATTTTTTTTCCAAACTTTGAATTTTGAATTATTAATTTCTTCTTTTATGAAATTTAAATAATTTTGAGAGTCNGTTTTAATAATTATTTGTCCTTTTCTCTTCAATAATTTATATAATTTGTCTAGCAAATCAGATTTTATAATTCTTTTCTTTAAATGTTTATCTTTTGGCCATGGGTCGGGATTATTAATAAATATTTTTTTTATATTTTTTGAAATTAAAATAGTACCTAATAAATTACTTATATCACCATAAATAAATTTAATATTTTTAAGTCCTAAATCATCAACTTTTTTCAGGCTTTTTAATATTCGACCATATTTAATTTCTACTCCAATAAAGAAATCTTTTGGATTTTCCTCTGCCAATTTACATATAAATTCTCCTTCACCAGATCCAATATCAAGATAAATATTCTTCAAATCGTTAATTTTTATTACTTCATCAATTATAGAAATATCAAAAAAATTCTTATTATATTTTTTTATTCTTAAATTCATTTAAATACTTAATCATAATTTTTTTAATTAAATTTCTTTTAATTTCAATTTTATGTCTATTATTTATCTTCATCATTGATCCTATTTTTTTAGGTAACGAAAATGTTATCAGCGAATTTTTATTCTTTTTATCCAGCTCCATAGAATCTAATAGATTATCAATATCACCTTTTTCAAAGCTTACTTTTCTCAATTTAAATTTATCTAATAATTTTAATATCCTCATCAAATCCTTTGCACTCAATTTATAAAAATTATGAGCTATTAAGGATTCAATTGCCATTCCAGTCCCTATGCAGTCTCCATGAGAAAACTTGTATGAGTANTTTTTTTCTAGTGCATGACCTATGGTGTGCCCAAAATTCAAAATACTTCTTAAATCTTTTTCTTTAAAATCTTTCTCCACGGTATCAATTTTAATTTTAATACATTTTTTAATAATTTTATCGATATTGCTTTTTCCATTCTCCATAAAAACCTTATTTGATTTTTCAAGAATATTAAAAATTTCCTCATTTTTAATTACTCCATACTTGATGATTTCGCTTAAACCCTGGCGTATTTCTTTTGATGATAAAGTATGCATAAACTCAGANTTAATTAATATTTCTTTAGGATTATAGAATGAACCAATTAAATTTTTTCCA
Organism: bacterium; assembly: GCA_002715585.2. Taxonomy (GTDB): domain Bacteria; phylum Desulfobacterota_D; class UBA1144; order UBA1144; family UBA1144. The sequence goes on from PAZJ02000008.1 coordinate 89,703, forward strand.
TTTTTAGAATTTATTCCGGTTTTACCCCCAATGGAACTATCAACTATAGCAATTAGTGATGTCGGTATATGTATTAGATCAATACCTCTTAATATAGTAGCAGCTACATATCCTGATAGATCTCCCACCACTCCTCCACCAAAGCCAATTATTAAAGAGTTTCTGTTAAATTTTTTTTCTAACAGTCTTTCATCTAAACTATTTTTAACAGTAAATGATTTAGATTTTTCACCAGGGTTTACCTTTAATATATCTAATCCTTTAATACTTATTTGTTCTTTATAAATTTTGTAAATATTTTTATCAGTTATTAATGCAACTTTATAATATCTTTTTATTAAATTATTAAGATATTTTTTTAGATTCACATTGAAATAAATTTTGTATGATTGATCTCTTATAGTATTTTTTATTATCATCTAATATTGGATTAAGGAATGTATGTTATCACATTCAATATTTGTTCTCCCGGCTAGATTTGATAATTCAATAACAAATGAAACTGATTTAATCTCACTATCAAAATTCTTAGTCAAAGTTTCCAATGCAGATATAGTCCCACCGGTTGCAAGAAGATCATCTATAATAGCTACCTTTGAACCAGGTTTGAGAGAGTCAATGTGCATTTGAAAGCAATCTGAACCATATTCTAATTCATAATTAACCTCAAAAGTCTTGTACGGTAGCTTTCCTTTCTTTCTAGCCAAAATGAGCTCTTTATCTAAATTAAAACAGACTGCAGACGCAAAAATAAAACCCCTCGATTCAGGTGCAATTATCGAATCAACATTATCAGGAATTGTTTTTGAAATCTCATTAACTACAAATTTGAAAGCACTCGAATCTTTTAATATGGGTGTGATATCTCTATAAAGGATCCCTTTTTTAGGAAAATCAGGAACAGATCTTACATAATTTTTTAATTCCATTTGTAATATAAATATATAATTAAAAAACCTATTAGGCTAATCATTATAATATTAAATCTCTTGCTTTTTGTAATTTTCTCGAATCTTTCACCATATTTATATCCCAGATAAGAAAAAATAAAAAATCTTGATCCTCTTCCAATAATAGAGCCTAAAAGAAAATCCATGAAATTTACATTCATGACACCTGCAGATATACAAAAAATCTTAAAAGGTAATGGTGTGAACGCTGATGTAAGCATCATAGAGAAAGTTTGACCATTGATTTTTAGTTTGAGTTTTTCAATATTTCCTAAATTATTAGTTATGATTTTAAAGTTAGTTTCTTTTGAAATGTTAACNATCTGTTCTCCTAAATAATAAGCGATACAGCCGCCAATTACTGAAAAAATTGTACATAGAAAAAAAGGGTAAAATATCTCCTTAAATTTTTTACCTATACATATGAGTGCTAGAAATGGATCCGGTGGAATAATAAAAAAAATTGATTCTGTTAAGGATATAGTACACATAGCATATATACCCTTCGTACTTTTAAAATATTTAATTAGTCGACTTTTCATAGTTTTTTTAAATTTAGTCTTGGAAATTCATGGTCTGTATAATTAGTTTTAAGAGGAGTGATTGAAACAAAACCTGACTTAATTGCATCAATATCACTTCCTGTAATTGATTTATAGCTTAAGTCATTTCCTCCAATCCAATGATATTCATAACCTCTTGGATCTTTTTTTGTTATTATTTTGTGTCCATACGTTCGGGATCCCTGACATGTGAACTTGATTCCTTTGATGTCGCTTTCTTTTAAATTAGGAAAATTAATATTCAAAAAAAATTTCTTAATTTTTGCACTTATTATTTGATAAAATATTTTAGAGAAGAGATTTGCAATTGGTTCAAATTTAGGATTTTTTTTATTACCTATTGAAACCGCGATTGAATTTATTCCATGAAGGTAACCCTCTCTTGCTGCACCAACAGTCCCAGAATAATTTATATCATCTCCAACATTTGCACCATCATTAATTCCAGAAATAACAATATCAAATTTCTTATTAATCTTTTTACTATTGATTGCAAAATTTACACAATCGGCTGGTAAACCACTTATAGAGTAAGTGTTACTTGATATCCTTTTACATCTTAAAGGTTTTCCTAAACTTATAGAATGACTTGTAGTGCTTTGATTATTCTCTGGTGCGACTATTGTTACATCACCATATTTAGAGATATATTCTTCCAGAACTTTAATTCCCTCAGCTCTATAACCATCATCATTTGTTAGCAAAATATTCATAATTTTATCGGGGNGATTGGACTTGAACCAACGACCCCTGGTCCCCCAGACCAGTGCGCTACCAACTGCGCCACACCCCGTAATTATGGAGTATTGATCAATTTTTCTATTTTAAACTTAATAAGCTTTAACTTATCCAAAATCTCTATTTGTCTATTAATTTTACCTGCCAATTTTTGATCTATATTATTATAATTAGAATTTATTTTTGAAACATTTTTGAATTTATTTAAATTNATAATTATTTCAATTGCATTATAGTGNTATAACTTATGAGTATATCCTTTCGTACTCCTTAATTGATTTTTCAGGCTTGCATAATTATTGGTCCAATATCTTATTTTGGAAGAAGAAACGCCAGTTATTTTTTCTAATTCACCAATTTTATAATAATATTTCTCTTTATCACTTGTGGTTGTAATCATAGAATCAAAATAAGACATTAATTTTTATGTGTCAATTAAATTTATTTTAAAGCTCTTTCTATGGAAAAGAGATTTACCAAATCTTCCTATATTTTCAATATGTTCCTCAGTCCCATAGCCTACATTATTAAAAAGTTTATAATATGGATGAACTCTATCATATTTTCTAATAATGAAATCTCTTATAAATTTTGCAAGAATAGAGGATAACCCTATTACTTTACATTTGTCATCTCCCTGTACAACTGTATTTTGGTAGAAATCTACATCTAATATTTTATCTTTTCCATCTACTAAAGCAGCATCAATATTTATACCAATATTTTCAATTGAATTTTTCATGGCAAGTAAAGTTGCATTTCTGATATTTATTGAATCTATATCTCGNTTATTTACAAAGCCAAGACCAAATTTACAATTTTTACTAATAACATCCTCTACAATATTATTCCTTTTTTTTTCTGATAATTTTTTTGAATCTCTAATTTTATCTAAATCTAAGGACATGAAATTATCATCTAAAAGAACCGAGCAGGCTACTATTGGACCAAACAAAGCTCCTCTTCCGACTTCATCAACTCCAACAACATGATTAAATCTATTTATATATTCCTTTTCGATTGAAGAGAGAGAATTATTCATATTTTTAATTTTGTGATTTCCTTTGCTAACTTATCAGAAAACTTTTTAGATAAACCAACTAGTGGCGACCTAATCTCATTACTGCAAAGCTTCAAATGATTCATAGCAAANTTTATTGGAATAGGNTTTGTTTCNATAAATAAAAATTCATTAATACGTTTTAACTTATTATTTATTTTTTCGCTTTTTTTAATTTCACCAGAAATAAAATTATTATAAATATCCGAACACTCTTTAGGTAAAAGATTTGAAGTTACTGATATGAAACCTTTGCCGCCTTGTTTTAATATGGAGAAATTTAATGAGTCTTCTCCTGATAGCACTATAAATTTTTTTGGACAATTTTTAATTATATCTTTAACTTTTTTAATAGAACCAGAGGCTTCTTTGATTCCGATAATGTTTCTATTTTTTTTCGCCAACTCTACAATGGTTTTAATTTCTAGATCCACAACAGACCTACCGGGTATGTTGTATAAAATGATTGGAAGTTTAGTTTTTAGAGCTATTTGGCTAAAGTGATTAAACAAACCTCTTTGTGTTGGCTTATTATAATAAGGAACAACTTGAAGACTAGCATCAGCTCCTGATTTTTCAGCGGCTTTCGTTAATCGGATGGCCTCTAACGTTGAATTTGAGCCTGTTCCAGCTATTACAGGTACTCTTCCATTCGCTTCTCTAACGGTAATTTCAATAACCTTATCATGTTCCTTATGACTTAATGTAGGAGATTCTCCAGTGGTTCCACAGGGTACTAATCCATGAATACCATTTTCAATCTGTCTTCTAATTAATTTTTTAAGAGTAATTTTGTCGAGATTACCTTTTTTATCAAATGGTGTTATTAATGCAGTGATACATCCATGAATATAATTCATATCAATATAATACAATACTTATTTTCTTACTAAAAGCTCAGCAATTTGAATGGCGTTAAGTGCTGCTCCTTTTCTTATTTGATCACCAACAATCCAAGCAGATATACAATTACGTTTAGAATAGTCTTTTCTTATCCTGCCTATTATACAATTATCTCTGTTACTTGAATCAATTGGTGTGGGAAATTGATTTTTTTTGGGATTATCAATCAGATCAATACCTGGGAACTTAATTATTTCCTTTTTAATTTTATTAATTTCTATATTTCCTTTGAATTCGATATTTAAACTAATACTGTGAGATCTAAGAACAGGAACTCTAACGGTGGTGGCGCTTAATAGAATATTTTTATCGTCTAATATTTTTCTTGATTCATTATTAAATTTCATTTCTTCCTCTGTATAACCATTTAATTTAAATGATCCAATTTTAGGTATGACGTTAAAAGTTATATTTTTATTGAAAACTTTATTTAAACTTTTTTTATTGTTAAAAAATCTCTTTGTATTTTCTAGTAGTTCATTCATACCGTTATTCCCGGCACCAGAAACTGATTGGAAACTTGTTGCCACAACTCTTTTTATTTTTTGAAGATTCAATAGTGGCTTGATACCCATTAACGAAATTATAGTTGTACAATTTGGATTAGCTATAATTTTACTATTAGAGCTTAATAGAGTATTAGAATTAATTTCTGGAATTATTAAGGGAATATTTTTATTAAGTCTGAAAGCTGAGCTGTTGTCTATAACGTATGAGCCATTATTTGAAGCGATTGTTGCAAATTTTTTGCTAACAGTTGAACCCGCTACAAAAAAAACTAAATCTAGGCCTTCTAAGTTTTTTTTATTTAATCGTATTATTTTATATAACTTACTTTTAAATTTAATTTTTTTTCCTATGGATTTATTAGACGCAAAAAGTCTAATTTCAGAATAAGAAAATTTCCTTTCTTTCATCAATTCAAGAAGTTCTTGTCCAACAGCCCCAGTTATACCAACTATTCCAATTTTCATTTTAAATCATCAATTCCTTTAATATTCCCAAGCTCTTCTTTATCTACTTCAGTATTAATCCAGCTCATAATAATATTTTCAATTCTTTTCCTATCAACTGATATTAATCCCATTGTCAGTATATTCGAATCATTCCATTTTTTTGCACATATGGCAATTTCTTCATTATTACACAAGGTAGCCCTAATACCTTTGAACCTATTAGCAACAATTGTAACTCCTGTACCCGTATAACAAAAAATAATTCCAAGGTTTGCTCTCTTATTTTGAACATCTAAGGCAATTTTTTTTGAAATTTCAACCCACGAATAATCATCATTATTGAGCTCTCCATAAAGATTAACTTTGTAATTTTTTGAAATTAAAAAATTATTTACTTTTGAAACAATTTCATCATTACTATCTGCACCTAAGGATATAGTTAATTTTTTTTTCATAATAATATTATGATATGATAATTAATTAAAATTCAAATATTTACCTGTTATAGATTTTGAATCTTTTATTATTTTTTCTGGTGTTCCTAGTGCAATTATTTTTCCACCATTTTCTCCACCACCAGGTCCCAGATCTATTATATGATCTGCAATTTTAATAATATCCATGTTATGTTCTATTATTACAACAGTATTTCCTCTGTCTGTAATTATATTAAGAGTTTTTATAAGCTTTCTTAGATCATCAACATGGAGACCTACAGAAGGCTCATCAAGGATAAAAACTACGTTTTTTGTATTTTTTGAAACTAAATATTTTGCAATTTTAATTCTTTGAGATTCACCTCCAGATAAAGTATTTGATGATTGACCTAATTTTAAATAGCCTAGGCCTACAGAAATTAGAATGTCTAAGAGTTTTACAATTTTTTCATTTTTATTAAAAAATTTCTTTGATTCATCAATTGTTAAATTTAAAATTTCGATAATATTTTTCCCGTTGTACCTAATTTTTAATATATCATCTTTAAACCTTTTTCCTTTACAAGCTTCACAAACAACTTCAACATCAGCTAAAAATTGCATCTCAATTATTTCTTTACCTTCACCTTTGCAAACCTCGCATCTTCCGCCTTCAGTATTGAAAGAAAAACTTCCGGGTGTAAGATTTTGATTCTTTGATTCAGGTAATGTTGCCATTAATTTTCTGATTTCATCATATATCTTTATGTAACTTGCGGGATTAGATCTAGCACTTTTACCAATTGGTTCTTGGCTTATCATTACAACCTCGTTAACATTCTCAAGTCCTTTTATTGATTTTATTTCACCTGCATTTTCAAAAGGTCCTCCAAAGTATTTTATGGCGTTCCCATAAAAACAATCATGTATCAAGGAGCTTTTTCCTGATCCTGAAACACCGGTTATGGCAGTGATTACATTCAAAGGTATATCACAATTTACACTTGTTAAATTATTTTTTTTAGCACCTTTTATGGAGATGACTTTTTTGAATTTTCTCCTTTTTGATGGGATGTGAATTTTTTCTTCACCAAATAAATACTTCGCGGTGATTGATAACTTATTTTTCTTAAGATTATTTATTTTCCCACTAAATACAACTTGTCCGCCTTCTAGACCTGCTTTTGGTCCCATTTCTACAATCCAATCAGCTTTTTTAATAATATCTAAATCATGTTCAATCAATAAAATTGTGTTATCTAAATTTTTTAAATTTTTAATGGTCTTATATAATTTTTCTACATCCATTTGGTGCAAGCCTATTGAGGGTTCATCTAAAACATATAGAGTGTCAGTAAGCTCTGAACCTAATTGTTGAGCCAAATTAACTCTTTGAGCTTCTCCTCCTGATAGTGTTCTTGAAAGTCTTGATAATGATAAATAATTTAAACCCACTTCCAGAAGAAAATTAAGCCTTGAGAGAATTTGCTTTAAAGGTTCATCAACTATATCTTTCATGTTCTTTTCAATTTTTAAATTGGTAAAAAACTTTTGTAAATCTAAAATATTCATTTCACATAAATCTTTTATTGTCTTATTTTTAAGTTTGACTTTTGATGCTAACTCTCCGATCCTAGCACCACCACAGTCAATGCAATCAAATGGAGACCTAAATTTTGATAGCAAAATTCTAATGTGCATTTTATAGGATTTAGATTCAAGTCTTTTAAAAATTCCTTTGATTCCTTTGTAGATGCCATCTCCATTAACAATAAAATCAATTTCTTTTTTATTAAAATCTTTATATGGCTTGTTTAGATCTATATGGTTTTTTTCACAAAATTCTATAAATTTTCTTTTTGCCCAAGACAGCGAAGGTCTTTCTAAAACTGATAAACAGCCTTTATTTATAGAAAGATTTCTGTTTTGAACTATTAAGTCCATGTCTGGAAGGAGAATATTTCCAAATCCTTTACATGTTTTACATGCACCGTCAGGACTATTGAAAGAAAATTTGTTTGGAGATAAGTTTTTGAATTCCTTTAAACAACTAGGGCAACAAAACTCCTTTTTGTAGTCTTGCAAAAAAACTTGGTCTTCTAGACTAAAAATTGTAACAATCTTGAAATTTTCATATGCAAGTTCTAATGATTCAATAACTCTAGACTTATTCTTGCTACTTATTGATATTGAATCAAAAAGTGGGAAGTCGATAATCTTTTCTTTACTGTCCCCCAGAATAAGAATTTCTTCATTTGCTATATGTTCAAATATTCCAATTTTTCTTAAATCAAATTCTTTTAATTTTTTATCATTTTTTCCACAGATATGGACTTTTTTCCCATTGAAATTATTTAATAAATTTTCAAATATTTGAGAATTTGATAAATTCTCACACTTGATATTGCACTCAGGGCAATAAATATCTCCGATTTTACTAAATACNACTCTTAGATAATCNTAAATTTCAGTCATNGTNCCAACAGTTGATCTAGAATTNTTAATGTTATTTCTNCTNTCAATNCATATTGATGGAGGTAATCCNTCCAGGCTAGANAACTCNGGTTTATCAATTTTCTCAAGAAATTGCCTAGCATATGTNGACATTGATTCNAGATANCTTCTTCTACTTTCAGAATGTATGGTATCTAAGGCTAATGATGATTTGCCAGACCCAGATAATCCTGTGACTACCGACAACGAATACCATGGTATTTCAACATCGACATTTTTTAAATTATTGCCAGATGCTCCTTTAAGATGAATCTTTTTCATAATAATTTTATTTTAACTATAATTTTTCATACCTTGAATTTTTTTAACAATAGAGTAATTTAAATTTATTCTATGGAATCCTACAAAACACAAGATCCTGAAGTTTATTCTATCATTAAAGATGAAATACTTCGTCAAGAGAATGAACTCCAGATGATTGCATCTGAAAATTATGCAAGCAGAGCAGTTATGGATGCTGTGGGATCAGTATTAACAAATAAGTATGCTGAAGGATATCCTAATAAGAGATATTACGGTGGATGTAAGCATGTGGATGAAGCTGAGGAGCTTGCGATATTAAGAGCAAAAAAACTTTTTGGTGCCGAATCTGTTAATGTTCAACCTCACTCTGGTGCTCAAGCTAATATGGCAGTTTTCCTAGGTTTCTTAAATCCAGGTGATACAGTACTAGGAATGAGCTTAGACCATGGAGGTCATCTTTCTCATGGTTCTAAAGTTAATTTCTCTGGAAGAATCTATAATTCAGTATTTTATGGCGTAAAAGAAGAAACTTTCTTAATTGATTATGATCAAGTAGAGGAGTTGGCGTTAAAGCATAAGCCAAAACTTATAATAGCTGGCTGGAGTTCTTATCCCAGAGATTTAGATTACAAGAGATTTCGTGAAATTGCTGATAAATCAGGATCCTTACTTTTGGCCGATATAGCACATCCGTCTGGTTTAATAGCCGCAGACTTATATTCCGATCCAATACCCCATTGTGACTTTGTCACATCAACTACGCACAAAACACTTAGAGGTCCAAGGGGTGGAATAATAATGATGAAAGAAGAACATTCAAAGGTTATAAATAGTAGAGTTTTCCCTGGTACCCAAGGAGGACCCTTGATGAATTCAATAGTTGCAAAAGCAATCGCCTTCAAAGAAGCATTGGATGACTCATTTAAAGAGTATCAAAAGCAGGTATTAATTAATTCTAGANGATTGGCTAAGATTTTAATGAAAAACGGCTTTAATTGTATTACTGGTGGAACAGATACCCACCTTGTTTTACTNGATTTAAGAGATTCGGGTTTTACTGGCAAAGATGCTGAGAAAGCTTTGTCTGATGCCGGTATTACCACAAATAAGAATGCTATACCTTTCGATCCACAACCACCAGCAATCGCCTCAGGGGTGAGAATCGGAACTCCTGGAGTAACAACTAGAGGTATGAAAGAGGAAGAAATTGATATAATTGGAGAATTAATTGTTGAAGCAATAAAGAATGGAGAAAATCAAGAGGTTTTGATTTCTTGTAAGAAAAGAGTTAATGATCTTTGCTCAAGGTTTCCAATATATAAAGATTTACTTATTTGATTTGTCTAATTAAAAAGAATTTATGATAATATGAAATATGTTTTGTGATGATGAAAAATGTAAAGGCCGATATGTTGGNTCCAGAGTTATAGATTCNCGTCAAAGTGCNGANAAGTTGTCNATNNGAAGNAGACGAGAGTGCACTGAATGTGGAAAAAGATTTACNACTCATGAAAGATTAGAAGAATTTGAATTAATTGTTATCAAAAAAGATGGTTCAACTCAGGAATATGATAAGTCTAAGATTGTTTCTGGTATGTTGAGAGCTTGTGAAAAAAGGCCAGTCAGTATTAACCAGATTGAAAATATTGTTTTTTTAATTGAAAAGAATTTAATAGATTCTGGTAAAAGAGAAGTAACAACAACTGATATTGGCGATTCTGTAATTAGACATTTATACGAAATAGATCAAGTTGCATATATAAGATTTGCTTCAGTTTATAGATCTTTTGATGATTTAAGTGAATTTTTAAGCGAATTAAATAGTATTTTAAAAAAATAATATGTTGATAGATACGCATTCACATTTAGATTTAGAAGAAGACATACCAAGNTTATTAAAAAAATGTGAGCAAAATTTAGTNACTAAAATAATTTCTATATCTACAGATTTAGAAAGTTCAAAAAAAAATNTAGANATTGCATCNAATTTCAAAAATATTTTTTCTAGTGTTGGCTTTCATCCTGGAAGTATTAAAAGTNCTTCAAAAGATTTAAATTGTATTGAGAAATTAGGGCTTGATGAAAATTGTAAAGCTATAGGAGAAATCGGATTAGATTACTTCTATGAGGGATATAATAAAAATCTGCAGTTTGANTTTTTTGACAATCAAGTATCTATTTCTGAAAAGCTTAATAAGCCTTTTGTTNTTCATTGNAGGCAAGCTTATAAAGATGCTATCGATTTTCTGAAAAGTANAAATCCTAAAGTTCAATTTGTTTTTCATTGCTTTACAGAAGATTATGACACTGCAAAAAAAGTANTAGATTTAGGTGGNNTAATTTCATTCACTGGGATAATAACATTTAAGAAATCTNATGATTTAAGAGAAGTTATTAAAAAAATTCCAATTGATACTTTTATGATAGAGACAGATTCTCCATATTTATCGCCTGAACCGAATAGAGGAAAAAGGAATAATTCATCAAATTTAATATACATTGCAAAATGTATAGCAGATACTATAAATAGACCTTTTGAAAAAACTGCTGAACAAATTAGATTAAATTCTGTTAAATTTTTTAATATATGAAAAATAACTCTTTAGCAATAACAATTGGTGATTATAATGGTATTGGACCTAAATGTGTCGAGCTCGCTTTAAAAAAATTAAACTTGAAGAAGAATAAANTTTTTGTTTTAGGTGATAAAGCAATTTTTGATAAATTAAACTTTCCTAAAAATGAAAATATAGAGTTAATTAATATAGGAAATAAAATCCGTTTTAATCCTGGTAAACCAACAAAGTCNTCTGGTTTNGCATCTTTAAAATATATTAATGAAGCAATTAAAATGGTTAAAAATAATGAGGTATCAAGAATTGTGACAGCGCCGATAAGTAAAGAGGCTATACAAAAAGCGGGATCAAAATTCAAGGGTCATACAGACTTACTTGAAGATAGATTTGGTTGTAGTAATGTAATCATGGCTTTTTGGTCTAAAAAAATTAAAGTTTCTTTGTCTACAATTCATATTCCTATTAAAAACGTTGTNAAGGATTTAAATAGTGAAAAGCTTTTTAACCAACTGGAGTCTATTGACTATAATTTTACGAAAATATTGAGAAGAAAGCCAAGAATTGCACTATGCGCACTAAATCCTCATGTTTCTGAGAACGGTGCNATAGGTGATGAAGATTTAAAAATTACTGTGCCAGCTGCAAATAAAGCTAGAAGGAAAGGTATTAAACTATATGGACCATTTTCTGCTGATACACTTTTTTCTAAAAACAATATTAGAAATTTTGATGTTTTTCATGCAATTTATCACGATCAAGGCCTGATACCATTTAAAATGATATCTTTTGAAAAAGGCGTAAATTTTACTTTAAATCTTCCTTTTATAAGGACATCACCTGACCATGGTACGGCATATGATATAGCTTGGCGAAAAAAGCCAAATTTTTTTAGTATGGTTGAAGCTATTAAATTAGCCATTAAATTATGAATTTTATATGTTTACTTTTCTCGGCTTGCCCGCAGATTCTTGTTCACTAACTATTCCTTCACGCTCCATCATTTCAATTATATTTGCAGCCCTGTTATATCCTATTTTCAACCTCCTTTGAACCATGGAGATAGAAGCCTGTTTGGTCTGAATTACTATTTCAAGAGCCTGATCATATAGGGGATCTTTATTAATGTTTATATCATTATTATCCATAGATTCCTCTGGAATTTTTGTTATTTCATTATTATAATCCGGAGGACTTTGGTCTTTTAAATGTGATGATATATTTTCCCTTTCTAAATCTGATATGATTGACCCTTGTATTCTAATTAAGTTATTGGGTGGCTGTAGTAGTAACATATCGCCTTTACCCAACAATTCCTCTGCTCCAGATGAGTCTAATATAATCCTTGAATCAGTTTTTGATGAAACTGCAAATGAAATTCTAGCTGGAAAATTTGCTTTAATTAGTCCCGCAACAACATCAGCAGATGGTCTTTGACTAGCAACTATTAAATGAATACCAGCAGCCCTGGCCATTTGTGATAATCTTGTAATTGATTCTTTTATTTCACCTGGAGCAACAAACATCAAATCTGCAAGTTCATCTATTATAATAACTATGTAAGGAAGTATATCAGTAGAAGGATTATGGTCAGGATTTTTTTGAATCTTTTCATTGTATGAATCAATATCACGAACACCTATATCAGATAATAATTTATATCTAGTCTCCATTTCTTTTACAGCCCATTTTAATGCTGCCGCAGATTTTTTAGGATCAGTTACCACCGGATGAAGTAGGTGAGGAATATCCTCATATCCTGAAAGCTCAAGCATTTTAGGATCAATCATTATGAATCGTAAATCTTGAGGAGTTGACCTGAATAGCATGCTTGTAATTATGCTATGCAAAAAAACACTCTTACCTGAGCCCGTAGTACCAGCAATCATTAAATGGGGTGCTTTCTTTAAATCCATAAATTTTGGTGTGCCAGATATATCTTTTCCTAACGATAAAAAAATAGGGCTATTGTCTTTCATAAAAATCTCTTTTGATAAAAGCTCTTTAAGGTAAACAGTTTCTCTATTATCATTTGGCACCTCGATGCCAACTACATCTTTTCCTGGAATTGGAGCAATTATTCTAACCCTTGTCGCTTTCAGTGCCATAGCTAAGTCATCAGACAAGGATGCAATTTTATTTATCTTTGTCCCCGCCTCTGGCTTGTACTCGTACATAGTTATTACAGGCCCAGGTTTAATTTCGGTAATTTTTCCATTAATACCGAAATTGGATAGCTTATCCTCTATTCCTTTAGCTTTTTCAATAGCAATATTTTTATCATATGGAATTTTAGGTTCCTTTGGGTCCTCTAAAAGATTTAAGCCTGGCAGTGTGAAATCCATATATTTCTTTTTTACGTCATTATCTTTTAGTTCTGTTAGATCAGTCAATTTCTCGTCTAATATTTTATTTTCAGAAGTTTTTTGATTATCTTTATCAATATTTATAGTAATTTGATCATTAATTCCTAAATTTTTTTCTTTTACTTTTTCTTTAACTTTTAATCTTGTGATTCTAAATATTATGTTTTTTAAAATTTTAAAAATATCTTCATTTAATTGTTTCAAAGAGAAAATTAATATAAATACATAAAAAAATGTTGTCCCTATACTTCCAGAAACATCAGTAACCAAATAAGAAGAGATTTTATATGGAATTAATCCAATAAATTCATGATTATCAAAAAAAGCTATATATTTCCTAAAAAGAAAAATTAACCCACCCGATGATAAAGAAAGTAGAAAAATAAAAAAAAATCTTTTCAAAAGGTCCTTATTATTTTTTTTGTAAAAATAATCTAATGATTTTTTGATAAAATAAAGAGATATGAATAAACCAGAAAATCCAAAAAAATAATAAAACTTCGATCCTATCAAAGAGCCATATAATCCTAAAATTGATTTTTTGTCAGAAATTCCAAATACTTCTATAATAATTCCAAGGCTAATAATTAAAAATATTAACAAAGTTAAAATTATCAATAAATATACAGGTACTTGCTTAAAAAAATTAGTTAATTTCTCTTTAAATTTTATCATCTAGTTTTAGTATGAAAATAGCGAAGACTAAAAAATAAGTCAAATATAATTTTTATTAATATTATTTTTAAAGTAGAATAAAAAAAATGCTATATAATCTATTAAAACCTATAATATGGCAAATTAATCCTGAAATAGCTCATGAAATTGTTATAAAACTTTTAAAAAATAATATTGTCAATTTATTTTTAAAATCAAAACCCGATGAAATACTTAAATGTAATTTAGGAAATATCCAGTTGCCTTCGCCCATAGGCTTAGCGGCGGGATTTGATAAAAATTTTGAAGTATTCGACAAAATGTTTAATTTAGGGTTTGGGTTTGTTGAAGCTGGAACTGTAACACCTCTTCCTCAGACAGGAAATGAAAAGCCTAGGATTTTTAGGCTTTTAGAAGATGAAGCTTTAATTAATAGATTGGGATTCAACAATAAAGGATTGTCTGTGATAAAAGACAATATATTGGCTAAATATAGCAAGTACATATCTAATAAATTAGGAGCAAATATTGGTCCGAATAAAGATTCAACTAATAGAATTGAAGATTATGTAACTTGTTATAATTCGTTGGTGAAGTTTACTGATTATATAACAATTAATATTTCATCTCCTAATACGCCTGGCCTTAGAGACTTTGAAAATAAAGAAATTGATGATCTTCTTAATGAATTAAGAAGAAATAGGCAAAATAATAAAAGTATTTTTATAAAAATATCCCCCGATTTAGAAAGAAATGATCTTGAACAATCCATAGATAAAATATTGGACTATGGAATGGATGGAGTTGTCCTTACGAATACTTCAATATCAAGACCTCAATATTTACAATCAAAATTTTCATCAGAAAAAGGAGGATTATCAGGAAAGCCACTACAAGATAAATCCCGTGAATCAATTTCTATAGCATTTAAAATTACCCAAAATCAAATACCTATAATAGGTGTGGGAGGTATTTTTGACTATAATGATGTAATAAATTCTTTAAAAGCAGGAGCCAGTGCTGTACAAATATATACCGGTTTGATATATAAAGGCCCTTGCATTGCACATAATATTAATAATGAATTGGTAAATTATTTAAGGATAAACGGGCTTAAAAATATTTCAGAATTAATTGGTATTAATCATTAGTTTTTCACCATTATCAATATTGAAAATTTGACCGTTTATTTTTTTATTTTTAATAATATAATCAATCGTATTTAAAATTGCTGATATTCCTTCTTCAGTCTTATAATTTTTTTTATATAAGTTTTTGATTTTCTTATTATTGGGCTTTAGTATCGGCCCCAAGTTTATTGAATTCATTCTAACGCTATTTTTCAGATTTTTTGAAAATGTTCTAGTTAGCGCATCAAGTCCCATTTTAGAAATTGTATAACCACTGAATTTTCGCCATTGATTATTTAAACAAGCAGCATCTCCAATATTTATAATATTCCCTGACGATTTCTTAATCATATACTCACTTATATGCTTTGATAAAAGAATCGGAGAAATTAAATTAATATTTAAATTTTTTAGAATTGTATTATCCAAATTATTATCCTCAATAAAAATTGATGCATTATTAATTAGTAAATCAATAGTTCCAAATTTTTTTATGCATTCACTTGAAAATTTTTTAACATTGTTAATATTATTAAAGTTATATTTTATAATTTTCGAGGCGATACCACGCTCAAACAATAATTTTTTTAAATTTTTTGCGTCGTTAGCACTTTGATTGTAATGAATAAGCGGCTGATAGTTATTGTTAGCAAGATGTAATACTATTTCTCTACCTATTCGCTTAGCGCTCCCAGTCACCAGAGCTATTTTTTTATTCATAAATATCAGTTTTCATTTCTTGAAAAATATCTTGTTTTTCATTAATTTCCCAAGAAATAAGTTCCTTGTATTTATAATCATAAATTGAATAAATCATATAAACCATTTCGGGCCATGCATATAATTTATCAGTCTCAGATGCTATTGCTGGATGATTTGGATGAGAATGATAAATTCCAATAATTGAACTACCCAAATCTTTAGCAATTTTTTCTCCTTGAATGTAATCTTTAGGATTCAGCTCGTATCTATCAACAGACCTTTCAGTATTCATATTCTGACATTCATGAAAATTTTCAACCTCATAACGTGCATTTTTTTTATTTCCTATTAATATTCCACAAACTTCGTTAGGAAAACCTTTTTCACAAATTGCAATAAGTTTATCATTTATAGGTTTTGATATTCTTACCACCATACTCCTCCACTTAAATATCTGTATCCTCCATCTGGAATAACACATACGATATTTGCAACATCAGTTTTTTTGAGCTCTTCAAGAGCAGCTAAAACTACAGCTCCCCCTGAATGCCCAACAAACATACCCTCAAGTTTGACTAGATCTTCCATGATTTCATAGGATTTTTCAGTATTAGCCCAATAAGTTAAGTCAATACAGTCATCGGTATATATCCCGGGGATTATTGAAGTTGGGATATGCTTAAGACCCTCGAGACCATGAAGTGAGCTATCTGGTTGAACAGCAATAACTTTTATATTAGGGTCTTTTTCTTTAAGAAATTTTGAAGTTCCCGTAACAGTTCCGCTAGTCCCAATACCAGCTACAAAATGTGTAATATCACCATCCATTTGCTCCCAAATTTCTGGTCCAGTAGTATTATAGTGTGCTATAGGATTAGCAGGATTATTATACTGATCTGGCATAAAATA
This sequence comes from bacterium, assembly GCA_002715585.2. Classification (GTDB taxonomy): domain Bacteria; phylum Desulfobacterota_D; class UBA1144; order UBA1144; family UBA1144. The sequence goes on from PAZJ02000008.1 coordinate 106,380, forward strand.
TTTGTCTGAATATTTTTTTGCAAGCTTTCTAGCTTCTAATATCGCTCCATCAGAACCTTCAAATGGACTTGAAAAAATTATTTTTGCCCCGTATGCCTCAAGTGTTTTTTTTCTTTCAATGTTGATATTCTCTGGAGTTACAAGTTCCACATTGAATCCCAGTGCCGATCCTATCATAGCGTATGCTATAGCAGTATTTCCAGATGAAGAATCCATAATAGTTTTTTTATAATTTAATTTTTTATCTTTAATCCCATTCTCAATCATTGAAAGTGCCGCACGATCTTTTATTGAGCCGCCAGGATTAAACCACTCTGCTTTTATATATATTTTTTTATCTGGTGACAAATCCTTAAAACCAGAAAGTTTAATCATTGGGGTTTCCCCAATTAAATCAACAATTGAGTCAATATTTGCCAGTTCATTTAATATTTTGCTCATTGAAATTAAATTTAACACATTCTGTGGAATGTATTAATAATTATGATAATTGATAATTGATTTAAAAAATCTGATTCCGTCTATATTATTAAATATTTTTTCGCTAACTCTCTCTGGGTGGGGCATTAACCCAATAACATTTCCCTTTTTATTAGTAACTCCAGCTATATTTAACAATGAGCCATTCGGATTAGAATTTTGTGCAAGATCTCCATTTTCATTACAATATGAAAAAATTATTTGATTATTATCTCTTAATCTTTTTAATATTTTTTTATCAGCATAATAGTTACCTTCAGCATGTGCAATAGGAATTCTAATTACTTCATTTCTATTATATAAATTAGTAAATCTAGAATTATTGTTAACTTTTAAATTTATATCTTTACATATAAATTTAAGATTTGTATTTCTAATGAGTGTTCCTGGAAGCAGTTCTAGTTCAGTTAATATCTGAAAGCCATTGCATATCCCTATTACAGATCCTCCTTGATTTGCAAATTTTATCAAATTATTAGAAATTCTGCTTTGAGATGCGATTGAACCTGTTCTTAAATAATCACCATACGAAAACCCTCCTGGAACAATAACGCAATCGACTTTTGAAATTGATCTTTCATTATGCCAAATTACTTTGCAGTTTTGCTTTAGCACCTTGCTTATTATATGAAAGCAGTCGTGTTCACAATTAGTGCCAGGAAAATTTAATATTGCAAAATTAATTTTTTTCATCATTTATTTTAAAAGTATATTTTTCAATTACTTCATTTACTAAAAGTTTTTTACATAGTTTAATGACAATTTCAGAGCATTTGATTCTGTTGGCTGCTCTTATTTTAAAAGTTATTTTTTTTCCAACTTTGAATTCTGTTGCATCTAAACCGGATATATTTCTAAGTGAATTTTCGATAGCTTCTCCTTGTGGGTCAAGAACACTATCTCTAGGCATTATATTTAAATCGATTATGAAATTAGGCATTTTTTTTGAAAAATCTAATTAAATTATTTAGCTCCTCCATACTGTCATATCTTATTTCAACCTTACCTTTATTTGCATTACCTTTCACTTTAATAATTAAACCCATCTGGAGTTCCATTTCTTTTTTTAGATTATCTATATATATATTATTATCAGGTACTTTGGACTCTTTCTCAATTTTTTGGATTCTAGCTATTTTTTCAATGTCTCTAACACTGAGATTTTTCATAACTATTTGTTCTGCAATTTTTAATATTTCACTCTCACTGCTTAGTGCTAGGAGAGCTATTGCATGACCTCTGGATATTTTTCCTTCTATTATTAAATTTAGAACCTTTTTTGGTAGTTCTAATATTCGCAGTGTATTACTGATACTAGCCCTTTTCTTGCCAGTGACTTTTATTAATTGTTCATTAGAAAAATTATATTTTTCTATTAAATCTTTTATGGCCATGGCGGCCTCAACTGGATTTAAATCTTCTCTTTGAATATTTTCAACTAATGCTAATTCAAATAGATTTTTATCATCAATATTTATGATGTTTACTGGAACTTTTTTTATTCCTGCTATTTGAGAAGCTCTCCATCTCCTTTCTCCTGCTATTATTGTAAATTTACCATCTTCATTATTTTTTACGGTAATAGGTTGTAACAACCCATGAGCCTTAATAGACTCTGATAAATCTTTCAAGGACTCTTCATCGAATTTTTTCCTTGGTTGATTATTATTTGGAAGAAGGTCGCTTATAAATAATTCATTATTTTTATTTATTTTAGAAGAATTTGAACCATTGTTAGAACGAATAAGTGAATCCAAACCTTTACCAAGAGATTTTTTCAATATAAGTCCCTCCATTATTTAGTATAAGCTCTTTCGATAACTCCATATAGGATTTGGAGCCCAAACAATATTTATCATAATTAAATATACATTTTCCAAAGCTAGGGCTCTCGGCAAGCTTAACATTTTTTGGAATAATTGTTTTCATAACTTGATCTCCAAAAAAATTTTTTACTTCGTTTACAACTGTTTTACATATATTATTTCTTGAATCAAACATTGTTAGTACAAAACCTTCTATATCTAAATTCTCATTTATTCTTTCTCTAACTAGATTTATCGTTTTATTCAATTGAACCAATCCTTCCATCGCATAAAATTCACATTGTATTGGAACTAATATTGCATTCGAAGCTGATAAAGCGTTAATCGATAATAAGCTTAGAGATGGAGGACAGTCTATTATGATAAAGTCAAAATCTTTAATTTCTTCAAAATCAATATTATTTTTTAATATGTTTTCTCTATGTTCAGCATCATGTAATTCTATGTCTGCACCTGCAAGTTCTGCTGTAGCAGGACATATATATACCTTTTTATTATCAGTAATTTTAATTTTTTTTATAATATTATTAATTTTTTCATTTCCACTCAGCAAATCATATGTAGTTAAATCAAGGTCTTCTTTGTTTATTCCCAAACCACTTGTTGCGTTACCTTGAGGATCAAGGTCTATTACAAGAATTTTTTTACTTAACAAGGAAAGCCCAGCTGCTAAGTTAACTACAGTTGTAGTCTTTCCTACACCACCTTTTTGATTAATAACTGCGATAACTTTTGGCATTTTTAGTATTATATAGCTAAAATTTAATTTAATAAAAATATATTTTAGAAGTTTCTTGACAATTACTTGGATTGATATAAATTAATAAGCTCCACGTTTTTGTGGGTGATATTTGAAAATTTATTAGAAGATACGTGTGAGTTTTTCGAGCCAATTAAATTAAACAAAATCTTTTTATATGAAGAGTTTGATCCTGGCTCAGAGTGAACGTTGGCGGCACGCCTAACACATGCAAGTCGAGCGAAGTAGCTTGCTACTTAGCGGCGAACGGGTGAGTAATGCTTGGATAATCTGCCTTTAGGACCGGGACAACTACAGGAAACTGTAGCTAATACCGGATATGACCACATTTACCAAGGTTTATGTGGTAAAAGATTTATCGCCTTTAGATGAGTCCAAGTCGCATCAGGTTGTTGGTAGGGTAATGGCCTACCAAGCCTATGACGCGTAGCAGGTCTTAGCGGATGATCTGCCACATGGGGACTGAGATACGGCCCTGACTCCTACGGGAGGCAGCAGTGAGGAATATTGGGCAATGGACGCAAGTCTGACCCAGCGATGCCGCGTGAAGGATGAAGGCCTTAGGGTTGTAAACTTCTGTCAGCAGGGAAGATAATGACGGTACCTGCAGAGGAAGCCCCGGCTAACTCCGTGCCAGCAGCCGCGGTAATACGGAGGGGGCAAACGTTACTCGGATTTACTGGGCGTAAAGGGTCCGTAGGCGGTTTTTTAAGTTAGATGTGAAAGCTTGAAGCTTAACTTCAAAATTGCATCTAAAACTGGATTACTTGATTATTGGAGAGGTTGATGGAATTACCGGTGTAGCGGTGAAATGCGTAGATATCGGTAGGAACACCAGTGGCGAAAGCGATCAACTGGCCAATTAATGACGCTGAGGGACGAAAGCGTGGGTAGCAAACAGGATTAGATACCCTGGTAGTCCACGCCCTAAACGATGAATACTAGATGTAGGATTTTTTCTGTATCGTAGCTAACGCATTAAGTATTCCGCCTGGGGAGTACGGTCGCAAGGCTGAAACTCAAAGGAATTGGCGGGGACTCGCACAAGCGGTGGAGCATGTGGTTTAATTCGATGCTAAGCGAAGAACCTTACCAGGGCTTGACATGTAAGCATAAGCTTGCGTGAAAGCGTGGAGTGAATTTGAGCTTGCTTAAATTGGTTTACACAGGTGCTGCATGGCTGTCGTCAGCTCGTGCCGTGAGGTGTCCGGTTAAGTCCGGTAACGAGCGCAACCCCTATTATCAGTTGCCATCACTTCGGGTGGGCACTCTGGTGAAACTGCTGGTTTGAAACTAGAGGAAGGAGGGGACGACGTCAAGTCATCATGCCCCTTATGTCCAGGGCTGCACGCATGCTACAATGGCAAGTACAACGAGTCGCAATACCGCGAGGTGGAGCAAATCTCTTAAAGCTTGTCTCAGTT
>PAZJ02000010.1 GCA_002715585.2 bacterium
AATTCATTTGGATTTGGAGGGTACAAACTGTACNCTAATATTTAAGAAATTTGAGAATTGATATGAAAATTGCTATAGGTTNTGATCATAGAGGCTTTTCNCTGAAAGAAGAGTTAAAAAGTTATATTTCTAAACTTGGTTTTGAAGTNAAAGATTTCGGATCTTTTGATGATNATCCNTGTGANTATCCTGACACCGCNTCCGAAGTAGCAAATAAAGTNTCTCAAGGACATTTNGAACGCGGTATACTAATNTGTGCATCAGGTTGNGGAATGAATATTGTTGCAAATAAATTTCCTAATGTTAGNGCTGTTATTGCAAATGATGTAAACATTGCAACTATGTCNAGAGCNCATAATNATACNAATATTATTACTATAGGATCCAAGTATGTNTCTAAAGATGTTGCTAAGAATATAGTTGAATTATGGCTNACGTCAGATTATGAAGGTGAGAGGCATGAAGACAGATTAAACAAGTTGAAACAAATAGAAAATATTAATTTTGCATAAAATTTAGCAAAAACTTGCAAATCCAGTAAAATTTATAATTGGGNGATATAGATGACCAAAAACGACTTTATAGAAACACTCAATTATTCTGGTGGNGAATCAAAATTTTACTCTTTAAAAAAAGTNTCTGAGAAATTTTCTTTTGATNTAGATTTAATGCCTTATTCATTAAGAATTTTACTNGAAAATTTGGTTAGAAATTATGATGAAAAAATAGTTGACGAAAATTTAATCAAAAAATTCATATTTAATAAAAGTGATAAATTTGAAATTCCTTTNAGGCCATCAAGAGTTGTTCTTCAAGACTTCACTGGCGTTCCCTGTGTAGCTGACTTAGCTGCAATGAGAGATATTATAAATAAGCTTGGAAAAGATACTAGCTCAATAAANCCTCTGGTTCCTGTTGATTTAGTTATTGATCATTCTGTTCAGGTTGATCATTTTAAAGAAATTAATTCACTTGCATTGAATACTAAGCTTGAGTTTGAAAGAAACGAAGAAAGGTATTCTTTTCTTAGATGGGCTCAGACAGCATTTGAAAATTTTAGAGCAGTTCCNCCNGGAAACGGTATAGTTCACCAAGTTAATCTTGAATATTTAGCCAAACTTGTTCAAAAAGTTGGTACTAACGGAGAAAGTATTTGCATCCCTGATACATTAGTAGGTACTGATTCTCATACTACNATGATAAACGGAATAAGTGTTTTGGGTTGGGGAGTTGGAGGAATTGAAGCTGAGGCAGCAATGTTAGGTCAGCCACTTTATTTTTTAATTCCTGATGTAATAGGATTTAAATTGGAGGGTAATTTATGTGAGGGGGTGACCGCCACTGATCTTGTATTAAACATAACAGAAATGCTTAGAAAAGAAGGTGTTGTGGGGAAATTTGTTGAATTTTATGGCCCTGGCCTGGATAATCTACCTCTTCCTGACAGAGCAACAATTGCTAATATGGCTCCTGAATATGGTGCAACAATGGGTTTTTTCCCAGTAGATCANGAGGCTTTAAATTATTTAAAACTTACTGGTAGAACTGATGATGAGATTGATCTTGTTGAGAAATATTANAAAAGTCAATTAAGNTTNAGAGAGCTAAATACTAAAGACCCAGAGTATTATAAATCTTTATATTTAAATCTCGAGTCAGTTAAACCAGCGCTTGCTGGTCCTAAAAGACCTCAAGACAGAATTTTATTNTCTGATATGAAATCTCAACTTAAAATTGAATTAAAAGATAGGAAAGTAGACGACAGTCTAACCTATAGTGTTAATAATTCTGAGGAAAAACTTAAAAATGGATCTGTTGTTCTGGCTGCAATTACAAGCTGTACAAATACATCTAACCCTTATGTTATGATTACTGCTGGTCTTGTGGCAAGGAAAGCTGGAGCGTTAGGCTTGAAAGTTCCAGATTATGTAAAAACTAGTTTGGCTCCAGGCTCCAAGGTCGTAGTTGACTATCTTGAAAATGCTAATTTATTGAAAAGTTTATTTGATATAGGGTTTAAGACTGTAGGTTTTGGATGNACTACNTGTATTGGGAATAGCGGTCCACTTCCAGATGAAGTTGCTGCTTCAATCCAGGAGAACTCTTTACATGTTGCGGCTGTCTCAAGTGGAAATAGAAATTTTGAAGGTAGAGTTCACCCCTTGATTAGGCTCTCTTATTTAGGATCCCCACCTTTGGTAGTTGCATATGCTTTAGCAGGAACCGTTGACATAGACTTTTATTCTGAACCGATTGGTAANTCTTTGTCTGGTGACGAAGTTTATTTGAAAGATATTTGGCCCACAAACAAAGAAATAAGTGAAACAGTATATTCTTCTATCAAATCAGATACATTTTCAAGTAGATATAAAAATATTTTTACTGGTGATGACAGATGGGAATCAATATCTGTTCCCGAGGGCTCTATATATGAATGGTCTCCAGAATCTACATATATTCAAAAACCAGGATTTTTTGATGAATTTTCAATTGATCTGCCTAAAATTGAAGATATTAAAGATGCTAGAGTTTTAGCATACCTAGGCGATTCAATTACTACCGATCATATTTCACCTGCGGGTTCTTTTACAGAGGAGACACCGGCTGGAATTTATTTGAATGATAAAGGCGTAAATAAAAAAGATTTTAATAGCTATGGTTCGAGAAGAGGGAATCATGAAGTTATGATGAGAGGAACTTTTGCAAACATTAGGATAAAAAATAAAATCTTGGATAATGTAGAGGGTGGTTTCACAAAGTTTTTCCATAAAGATCAAACAATGTCTATATATGATGCTGCAATGAAATATAAAGAGACTAAAACTCATTTAATTGTAATAGCAGGAAAAGAATACGGNACAGGTAGCTCTAGGGATTGGGCTGCGAAAGGATCTATGTTGCTNGGAGTAAAGGCAGTTCTGGCAGAAAGTTTTGAGAGAATCCATCGAAGCAATTTAGTTGGAATGGGTGTTCTTCCGCTTCAATTCTTAGACGGAGAGAATGCTGAATATCATTCAATAAAAGGCAATGAAAAATTTACAATTGAAGGCATTGAAGAAGGTTTAAANCCCTTATCAGAAATTAAAATTAAAATTGATTCAGATAGTGATAACAAAAATGAAATAACAGCAATATGTAGGCTAGATTCTATTGTTGAAGTTGAATATTTCTATAATGGTGGAATCTTACAAACTGTACTNAGGCAGATGATAAAAACAAATTAAGCATTGTTTTTTCTTAATTATTTATTAATATATTAATGAATATTTTCAAGGAGATTAATAATGTCACACATTAAAATTCCCAGTGATGGGACTAAAATAACAGTAAATAGCGATGGAACTTATAATATTCCTGATAACCCAATTGTAACTTTCATTGAAGGAGATGGAATTGGTCCTGATCTATGGGCAGCATCTGTAAGAGTTTTTGATGCAGCCGTAGAGAAGGCATTTAATGGATCAAAAAAAATATCATGGGCNGAAGTCTATGCTGGAGAGAAGGCAGTTGAAATTACAAAAGAATGGTTACCNCAAGANACAACAGATGTAATAAGCGAATATTTAATATCGATTAAAGGACCTTTAACAACACCTGTTGGTGGTGGAATTAGGAGCTTAAATGTTGCTTTAAGACAAATTATGGATTTATATGCTTGTGTAAGACCAGTAAGATGGATNAACGGAACTCCTTCTCCAGTAAAAAGTCCTGAAAAAATGGATGTAGTTTTATTTAGAGAAAATACAGAGGATGTATATTCAGGTGTTGAGTATGAAAGTGGAACNGATGAAGCAAATGAAGTAATAGAGTTTCTCCAAAAAAAATTAAAAGCCAACGTGAGGGATTTATCNGGCATAGGAATCAANCCGATTAGTGCTTTTGGAACAAAAAGACTTGTTAAAAAAGCTGTTCAGTATGCTATTGATAACAACAGAAAAAGTGTAACCTTGGTTCATAAAGGAAATATTATGAAATTTACTGAAGGGGCATTTAAAGATTGGGGCTANGAACTAGCAAAAGANGAATTCCCNGAACAAACTATTTCTGAAGATGAGCTTTGGGATAAGTATGATGGAAAAGCTCCAGAAGGAAAAATTGTTATTAATGATAGAATAGCTGACAACATGCTACAGCAAATTTTAACAAGAACTGACGAGTACGATGTTCTTGCTCTTCCAAATTTAAATGGCGACTATATGTCTGATGCATGTGCTGCTCAGATTGGGGGATTAGGTCTTGCACCTGGCGCAAATATTGGTGACGAGATTGCATTATTTGAAGCAACCCATGGTACGGCACCTAAATATGCAGGACAAGATAAAGTTAACCCTGGATCAGTTATTCTATCGGGTGTAATGATGTTTGAACACATGGGGTGGAGAAATGTTGCAGAGTTAATTGTTAAAGCTCTCGAGAAAACAGTTCTAGATAAAGATGTTACATATGATCTTCACAGACAGATTGAAGGTGCAAATCTTTTAAAATGTTCTGAATTTGGAGATGCGATTATTAAAAATATGGACAATGTTTAATCCATATTATTTTTTTTAAGGCGGTTTAATTGAGTTCTAATCCAAAAATTTCTATTATTGGTGCTGGTAATGTAGGTGCTTCTGCCGCCTATAGAGCTCTTGAACTTGATTTTTGTGATGTAGTCTTGCTCGACATTGTCGAAGGCCTACCTCAAGGCAAGGCTCTAGACATGACTCAAATGCTATCAGTCACTGGAGTTTCATCACAAGTCATTGGGACAAACTCTTACGATGATACTAAAGATTCTGATGTTGTTATTATTACTTCAGGTTTAGCAAGAAAGCCCGGCATGAGCAGAGATGACCTAGTTTCAACTAATACCAAAATAATAAAAGATGTTACAGAGAAAGTTGTTAAATTTTCTCCAAATTCAAAAATAATTGTTGTTACTAATCCCTTGGACGCTATGACTTATGTAGCACATAAGGTAAGTGGTTTTCCAAAGGAAAGGGTTATGGGCATGGCTGGCATATTAGATTCCGCAAGATTTAAGGCTTTTTTGTCAATGGAATTGAATATCTCTGTATCAAAAATAGAAACTTTAGTCTTAGGTGGTCATGGTGACGATATGGTACCACTAAAAAATTATACAACTGTTTCTGGAGTTCCAATCTCTCAATTGATTGAGGATAGTAGATTAAGCGATATAATTCAAAGGACACGAGATGGTGGAGCGGAAATTGTTAAGCTATTAAAAACAGGGAGTGCTTTTTATGCTCCCGGTGTCTCTGCTGTTGAAATGGCATATTCTATTATTTTTGATGAAAGGAAGTTGTTACCATGCTGCGTTTTTTCATCTGGCCAATATAAAATTAATGAACAATTTGTTGGGTTACCCGTTATACTTTCTAGTAAGGGTGTTGAGCAAATCGTGGAAATTAAGCTAACCAACGACGAGCATAAGGAGCTTTTACAATCTGCTTCACATGTTAAGGAGCTTTGCGATCTGATTGACAGTTTTGGAATTTTATAATTTTAGATAACTTAGATGGCAAATTTTATAACAGTATCTTCAGTATTAAAAAAGATTATAATAGCTGTTACAGGTATTTCTCTTTTTCTTTTTTTGATTATCCATTTGCTTGGAAATATAACTATTTTTACTGGGTCTCCACCTGGAAGAGACTTTAATGCATATGCCCATTTCCTGGAATCTTTTGGCATATTATTTACAATAGCAGAATTAGGACTTTTAGGCTTTTTTGGTCTTCATATTACAACATCACTTTATACAAACTTCATAAATTATAAATCCAGAAAATCAAGGTATGCTGTTTCAAATTTTGCCGGTGGAAAAAGTAAGAAAACTTATGCATCTACTTCAATGGTAATTACTGGAGTCGTAGTAATGGCATTCTTGATTTGGCATGTTTTACAGTTTAGATTCGGGACCTATTATGAAACTATATATTTATCAGTTAATGGCGGAGAGCCTGTTCGAGATTTATATAGGTTAGTTACAGAAGAATTTTCAAATATTTGGGTAGTATTGGGTTATACAGTTGCACTATCTTTATTGTCTTTACATTTAGGTCATGGTTTCTGGAGTTCTTTTCAGTCTCTTGGAATTTATGGTAAAACATTTACTAGGGTCACTTATAGTGTAAGTTACCTTTTAGGGTTAATTATAAGTTTAGGTTTTCTTATAATTCCTTTATACATTTTTTGGATTAATTAGGTTTAATATAATTATGGATATTAACAAAGCAGCTTTACCAGAGAAAGAAATTGTTACTCATGTGAAAAAGCTAGATGGTAAATCACCTGGCGGAGAATTACATGATAAATGGTCAAAATATAAATCTGAAATGAAGCTCGTTAACCCAGCTAATAAAAGAAAATATAATATTATAGTGGTAGGTTCTGGTTTGGCCGGAGGTTCTGCTTCAGCAACACTCGCTGAGTTGGGATACAATGTCAAAACTTTTTGTGTCCAAGATACACCAAGAAGAGCACACAGTATTGCAGCACAGGGTGGAATAAATGCCGCGAAAAATTATCAAAATGATGGAGATAGTGTTCAAAGACTCTTTATAGATACTATAAAAGGGGGAGATTACAGGGCAAGAGAGGCTAATGTCTACCGATTGGCTGAGGTTAGTACTAATATAATTGATCAATGCGTTGCTCAAGGTGTTCCATTTGCTAGAGACTATGGGGGTCTTTTAACAAATAGGTCTTTTGGGGGAGCTCAGGTGTCACGAACTTTTTATGCCAGAGGACAAACTGGACAGCAGCTTTTACTTGGAGCCTATAGTTCTATGATGCGTCAAGTTTCAAAAAAACAAATAGAACTATTCACGAATAAAGAAATGTTAGATTTAATTGTTATTGATGGTAAAGCAAGAGGCATAGTTGTAAGAGATTTAAAAACTGGTGATATTGAAAAACATACAGCTGAAGCTGTAGTTTTATGCTCCGGTGGATACGGGAATGTTTTTTTTCTTTCTACAAATGGTAAAAATTCTAATGCAACTGCTGCATGGAGATGCCATAAGAAAGGAGCTTTGATGGCTAATCCCTGTTTTGCACAAATACATCCAACATGTATACCAGCCTCTGGTGAGTATCAATCTAAGCTTACCTTAATGTCAGAGAGCCTTAGGAATGATGGTAGGGTTTGGGTTCCTAAGTCAGCAGATGATAAGCGTGCATCCGAAGATATTCCAGAAAATGATAGAGACTATTTTCTTGAAAGAATGTATCCAGCTTATGGAAACTTGGTTCCAAGAGATGTTGGCTCTAGAGCTATTAAAAGAGTATGTGACGAAGGAAAAGGCCTTGGCGCTACTGGTAGAGCAGTATATTTAGATTTTGGAAGTGCTATGGAACGATTAGGAGAGAAAAACATTTCTGATAAATATGGGAATCTATTTGATATGTATGAAACAATTACAGGTGAAAGTCCTTATAAAAAGCCTATGAGAATTTATCCTGCAATTCACTATGTGATGGGTGGTTTATGGGTCGACTACGATTGCATGAGTAATATTCCTGGACTATTTGTATTAGGAGAGGCTAATTTTTCAGATCATGGCGCAAACAGATTAGGTGCAAGCGCTTTAATGCAAGGATTAGCTGATGGATATTTTGTAATTCCTTACACTTTGGGAAATTATCTTGCAAATAACTCATTGGATGCTGTATCAGATACTGCTGATGAATTTAAAGAATCAATTGATGAAGTTAAAAAACGAAATGAATCATTGTTAAAAATTAAAGGATCATCAACCGTACTTGAGCTTCATAGAGAGCTAGGTGCAGTTATGTGGGATTTGGTAGGTATGGCAAGAACTAAAGATTCTCTTGCTCAAGCATTAGAGAAAATACCACAAATTAAAGATAAATTTTGGAATGATCTAAATCTAATAGGTAATGATAATAATTTGAATAAATCACTTGAAAATGCTTCAAGGCTTGCAGATTTTATTGAGTTAGGCGAGTTGATGGCTCTAGATGCTTATGATAGAGAGGAGTCGTGTGGAGCTCATTTCAGAGAAGAGTATCAAACAAGTGAAGGTGAACCCATGAGAAATGATGAAAAATATGCTTATGTTTCTGCTTGGGAGTATATTCCTGAATCACCGTCAATACTTCACAAAGAAGACTTAAACTATGAATTCGTTGAAATGACTCAAAGGAACTATAAATAATGGAAAATACAATTAATTTAAAACTCCAAGTATGGCGCCAAGAAAGTGCAGATTCATCTGGTGATTTCCACTATTACTCAATGGAGGACGTGCCGGTGGATATTTCTTTTTTGGAAATGTTGGATATCTTAAATGAGAATCTTACTAAAAGTGGTATCGTACCCATTTCATTTGATAGTGATTGTCGCGAGGGAATTTGTGGAACATGTGGTTTTGTAATTAATGGTATTGCTCATGGACCACAAGCTCGAACAACTGTATGTCAACTTCACATGCGACATTTTAATGATGGAGATACTCTTGTAATTGAACCGTTTAGAGCTACCCCATTCAAAATTGTTAAAGATTTGGTAGTTGACAGAGGATCTTTTGATAAAATTATTCAAGCTGGAGGCTATGTTTCTGTTAACACTGGTAACGGACCAGATGCTAACAGCATTTTAATTGGAAAAGAGGATGCCGAGGAAGCATTTGATTCTGCTGCTTGTATTGGTTGTGGAGCCTGCGTTGCTTCATGTCCAAATGCTTCTGCGGCACTATTTACTAGTGCAAAAATTTCACATTTACTTCAGCTTCCACAAGGACAAGTCGAACAAAGGGCCAGAGTTAAGTCAATGGTCGATAAAATGGACGAAGAAGGTTTTGGTGCATGCTCTAATCATGCAGAATGCGAAGCTGTTTGCCCCAAAGGGATTTCCATCAAAAATATTGCTAATATGAGAAGAAGCTTAATTAAATCTATTGTTAAGTAAAATATTCTGTTAAAATTTACTATCTTTTTATTATCTGGGGGTTTCAATGAATATTCATGAATATCAAGCAAAAGATTTATTTAGGAAATTTAATATTAATACTTCTGAGGGAAAAGTTTTTGAAAGTGGACAAGATGCAGAAGATTATGCTAAATCATTAAACTCAAATGAGTATGTTGTTAAGGCACAAATTCATGCTGGGGGTAGAGGAAAAGCTGGTGGCGTAAAATTGGTAAAAACCCCTGAGGAAGTAGGATCGACTGTTCAAGAAATGTTAGGAATGACTTTAGTGACTCATCAAACTGGCCCAGAGGGTAAGCTGGTAAATAAAGTATATGTTGAAAACTCATCAATAATTGAGAAAGAATATTATTTATCAATTGTGACAGATAGATCTACTGAGAAAAATGTAATTATAGCAAGTCCTGAAGGTGGTATGGATATAGAAAAGGTAGCAGAAGAAACACCAGACAAGCTTCTTACTCAACCAATAGATCCCGTAAGCGGTATACAACCTTTTCATATTAGGAAAATTGCTTATTTTTTGGGTTTCAATAAAGATCAAACAAAGCAACTTGGTCCAATTCTTTCAGGTGTTTATAGATTGTATACTGAAATGGACTGTGCCTTAGTCGAAATAAACCCTTTGATTTCGACAGATGAAGGAGAAATAAAAGCTCTAGATGCCAAAATCAATTTTGATGATAATGCTGAATTCAGACACAAAGAATTTGTTGATTTGCACGATCCAACTGAGGAGGAGCCTCTAGAACTAGAAGCGAAAAAATGGGGATTTAGTTTTGTAAAATTAGATGGTAACATCGGATGTCTTGTAAATGGAGCAGGATTAGCAATGGCTACAATGGATATTATAAAATTTCATGGAGAAGAGCCTGCTAATTTCTTAGATGTCGGTGGTGGTGCTTCAGTTGAACAAGTAACCCAAGCTTTCAAAATGATATTGAGTGATCAGAATGTTAAAGCAATATTAGTAAATATTTTTGGCGGGATCATGAAATGTGACACTATCGCTGATGGGATAATAATTGCTGCAAAAGAGGTAGGTATTCAAGTGCCTTTAGTTGTAAGATTGGAAGGGACAAATGTTGACTTGGGCAAAAAGATTTTAGAGGACTCTGATTTAAATATAACCACAGCAGATACTATGAAAGATGCTGCATCCACAGTAGTTTCTTTGATTTAATTTGTGTTTTGTATCTTGACAACTCTTATTTAATGCTTAATTTCAAATATAGATAGAAATAGGAGTGTTTATATGGGTAAAGTTATTGGCATTGATTTAGGGACTACTAATTCATGTATTTCTTTTGTTGAAAGTGGTGAACCAAAAGTAATTATAAACGAAGAGGGGAACAGAACTACTCCATCAGTGGTCAGTTTTGGAAAAGAATCTGAAATATTAGTTGGCGAACCTGCCAAAAGACAGGCTGTTGTAAATCCAGAAAAAACAATTTATTCAGCAAAAAGATTAATAGGTAGAAGATTTGAAGAAACCGATGAGGATAGAAAAGTTCTTCCTTATGAAATTGTTAAAAATAAAAATGGAGATGCTTGGATACAGGTGGATAATAAAGACTTTTCTCCCTCACAAATTTCAGCAAATGTCTTGTCGAAGCTTAAACAAGCGGCGGAATCATTTCTTGGATCTTCAGTTTCGGATGCCGTTATTACAGTGCCAGCATATTTTAATGACAGCCAAAGACAAGCTACAAAAGATGCCGGTAAAATTGCTGGCCTCAATGTTGAAAGAATAATTAATGAACCAACAGCTGCAGCTTTAGCATATGGTTTTGATAAGAAAAAGGATGGATTAGTAGCAGTTTACGACTTAGGTGGCGGAACATTTGATGTTTCGATTCTAGAAATTGGCGATAATGTGATAGAAGTAAAATCAACAAATGGTGACACTTCCTTAGGTGGGGATGACTTTGATAGGCAAATTATAGATTATTTGATTGATGAATTTAAAAAAGAAAATGGAGTAGACTTAAGTTCTGATAAGATGGCTCTTCAAAGATTAAGGGAGGCCGCAGAAAAAGCTAAAATAGAACTTTCTTCTTCTCTAGAAACTGAGATTAACCTTCCATTTATAACCGCTGATCAGAATGGTCCAAAGCATTTGTTAATAAAGGTATCAAGATCAAAGTTTGAGCAGATAATTGATTCAAAAATTAAATCTTCTCTTGTTCCATGTAAGAATGCTCTTGATGATGCGGGCTTAAAACCATCTGATATTAATGAGGTTATCCTTGTGGGTGGATCTACTAGAATTCCACTTGTTCAAAAAGTAGTTAAAGATTTTTTTGGTAAAGAACCCCATAAAGGAATCAATCCTGATGAGGTTGTTGCTCTAGGTGCAGCAATACAAGGCGCTGTTTTATCGGGCGATGTTAAAGACGTGCTCCTGCTAGATGTAGCACCTTTATCTCTTGGTATCGAAACTCTTGGTGGTGTTAACACTCCTATAATCAATAGGAATACAACCATACCAACTAAGCAAAGTCAGGTTTTCTCAACAGCTCAGGATAATCAACCTAGTGTTGAAATTCATGTAACTCAAGGCGAAAGATCAATGGCTTCTGATAACAGAACATTAGCTAAGTTTATATTAGATGGCATATCTCCTGCTCCAAGAGGTATTCCCCAGGTTGAGGTTACATTCGATATTGACTCAGATGGTATATTGAATGTCTCTGCGGTTGATAAAGCAACTAACAAAGAGCAAAAAATTAAGGTTGAAGCTTCATCTGGCTTATCATCTGACGAGATTGATGAAATGGTAAAAGATGCTGAGTCTAAAGCTGATGAAGATAAAACTAAAAAAGATTTGATCAATGAGAGAAACTCTCTTGATCAGCTTATTTATGCAACTGAAAAAGCAGTCAATGAAAATAATGATAAAATTAATGATGATGAAAAAAAGGATATTGATTCTGCTCTAGAAAAGGCAAAAGAGGTTGTTAAATCTGACAGTATCGATGATATAAAATCTGCTTCGGAGGAATTAACTAAAGTATCTCATAAATTAGCTGAAAAGATGTATGCTGAGGCATCTAAAACCCAGGAAAATGAAACTGATAAAGATGAGGGTGATAACAAAGAAAAAAAAGATGAGAAAGAGGATGTTATTGATGCTGAATTTACTGATAAATAGTTGTAAATAAGATATTTGATGTTAACATTTCAGACTATGAAAAAAGATATTCATCCAAATGCAAGAAAAGTTCTTTTTAAAGATATTACTACAGATCAAAACTTTATAATTGATTCTTGTGTAGAAACAGATGAGAAAATAACCTATGAGGGTGTAGAATATCCCCTTGTTAAAGTTGAGATATCAAGTTCATCACATCCATTTTATTCTGGTAAAGAGAGAAGTGGTGGTACTACTGGAAGAATAGAAAAGTTTAATAAAAAATATAAGTTAAAGCAGTAAAAATGGCGTCTGTTATTGGCCAAAACCCTCTATTTAGAGATCCAAATTATAATCTATCATTAAAACCAAATATACACGAATCCGCTTTTGTAGCGTATAACTCTACAATTATTGGCAATGTTGAGATTGGAGAATATTCATCAGTTTGGTATGGCTGTATACTTCGAGGAGATAATAATTATATAAAAATTGGAGATAGAACTAATATACAAGATGGTACAGTTGTCCATATTGATTCGAACAAATATCCTACACATATCGAAAATGATGTCACAATAGGTCACAGATGTATAATTCATGCATGTACAATGCGCAGTAGAATCTTAGTAGGAATGGGTGCAATAGTTTTAGATGGTGCTGAGGTTCGATGTAACACAATTATTGCAGCTGGATCATTAGTTCCTCCTGGCATGTATTTAGAGCCTGGATCTTTGTATATGGGATCACCTTGTAAAAAAATAAGACCCATAAATGAGGAAGATTATAAGTTAATCATTGAATCTTCTAAGAATTACGTAGCAAATTCAAATTTACATAAAAAATATAATGAAAGCAGCAGCGATTGATTTAGGAACGAATGCATTCAGATGTCTAATTAGAGATTTAGATTCTAATAAAGACACTGAAATGAAATTTAGACATGTCATTGGATTAGGAAAATTTTTAGATGAAAATAATAGATTAAATTTACCGAATAAATACTATGCTGCTTTAGATAATATCTTTAATATTATTCATCAAAATTATGTAAAAAAAATATATATAGTCGGTACTAGCGTTTTCAGAGATTCTATAAATAAAAATGAAATACTTTTAGATTTTAAAGAAAGATATAATCAAAAATTGAATATAATAAGCTCTGGCGTTGAAGCTGAGCTTACCTCTTTAGGAGTTAATTCCTTATTTGTAAACCCTGAATCTGATAAAATTATTATAGATATAGGAGGCGGTAGTACAGAAATAATTTTCATGTCACAACAAAAAATAATAAATTTTNATTCTTTNGATTTAGGTGTTATNAGATTATANAAAAAGTTTAATGAAATAAATATTTTTTCNNNTGAAAAAATTAAACAAATAAAAGATTTTGTTAAAAAAATAATTCANGAATCCAATATATCCCTTAACAAAATTAAAAAATATCAACTAGTTTTTAATTCAGGTACATCAACTACCTTAGCTGCAATATCAAAAAAACTAAAAAACTATGATAGNAAGATTATCAACCAAGCTAATTTATCTNCTACAGAAATNTANAGAATATTAAATATACTNGNAAATAAGACTGCAAAACAAAGACTNTTATTAAATGGAATAGAAAAAGGAAGAGAAGAGGTTATTGTATATGGAGTAATAATATTAATTACAATAATGGAATATTTTAATAAATTGCAGTTTTTAGTNTCTGACAAGGGAGTTCTAGAAGGAATTTTTGAAAAATACATTGAGATTTAAATTTTTATGACTATATTAAAAATGGAGTCAATATGAGTGAAAATAATAGTTTGGAGCAAAAAGAAGATAGCGAAGAAGAAGAAAGTAAATTAATTTTTAAATCCTTTTCTGACTTTAAAAGTTTTATCGAAGATTCTGAATATATCACTGTGTCTAGTAGTGAAAATGAAATTGTCTTTAAATTTAATGATACAGATAAATCTACCAATTTTTTCACAATTGTAGATGATGAGGATAGTGANGCTTTTTTAAAGTTAAAAGATGGTTTAGAGGNCGCAAAAAAAGAATTGAATGAAAAATTATTAAGATTAGCAGCTGAATTTGAAAATTATAAAAAAAGAAACTTAATTGAAAAAAAACAAGCGACATATGTGGCAAAAGAAAATATGTTAAGAGATCTTTTATTTTTTATAGATAATTTTGAAAGGGGTCTTAAATTGTATGAGAATTCACAAAAAGATACTGACTTTTTCAAAGGAATGAAAAGTGTTGAAAAGGATTTTCAAAACTTTTTAGAAAAAAATAATATAGAAAAAATCAACATAAATGCGGGAGATGATTTTGACCCAAACCTTCATCAAGCTATAGAACTTAAAAAATCTGAGAAATTTGGTTCAAACAAGATATTNGAGGTTATCCAAACTGGTTATAGGTTGGACGATAAGCTTTTAAGACCATCAATGGTTATTGTATCCTCCGGAGCTGATAATGAGTAAAGATTATTATTCAGTATTAGGTATTGATAGGACATCAAATGAGGAGCAAATTAAAAAAGCTTATAAAAAATTGGCACTTAAATATCATCCAGATAGAAATAAAAACGANAANAAAGCAGAAGAAAAATTTAAAGAAATTAATGAGGCTTATCAAGTNTTAGGTGATCAAGAAAAAAAATCGCAATATGATACTTTTGGGACAGTCAATCCAGGAGCCAGTGGTGAAGGTTTTCCTGGTGGTTTTCCTGGTGGTTTTCCCGATTTAGATGATCTTATCAATGATTTTTTTGGGGGAGGAAGGTCTAATTCTAGAAGATCAAGAAGAGATAATTCCCAGTACAAGGGTCGAGATCTTAGATTTGATGTATCCATATCTTTTGATGAAGCTGTTAAGGGAATTAAAAAAAATATTTCTTTAAGAAGAGCAACGACATACAAAGTGTGNAAAGCATGTAATGGNACTGGTGAGCTTAATTATTCACAAGGCATGTTCTCAGTTAGCAGAACCTGCGGTTCTTGTGGTGGAGCAGGTGCTTTCGCAGATGATACAGAGAATAAGAAATTAGAAGTAAAAATTCCAGCAGGTGTTGATAATGGAACAAGATTAAGAATGTCGGGAGAAGGTGATGCAGGTATAAACAATGGACCAAGTGGAGATTTNTATATAGATATTAATGTTGCTGACCATCCTTTTTTTAAAAGAGAAGATGAGAATATACTTTGTGAGGTACCGATCAGTATTTCAAATGCGGTTCTAGGAGGAAGTATTGAAATACCAACCTTAGANGGAACTTCAGATTTAAAAATTCCTGCGGGTGTTCAGCCTGGCCAGTTAATGAGATTAAAAGGAAAGGGTATTAAAATTCTCAATAGAGAATCNTATGGCGATCTTTATGTNAAGCTTAATATTNTTATACCCAAGACAGTTAATAGCAAACAAAAAAAATTACTTGAAGAATATCAAGTTGANGTTGAAAAGGACTCTAAGAATCCATTCTCAGAATATATCAATAAAGTTAAAGAATTTTTTGAATAATTTATCCACCAGCAATTGCGGGGATAATTGAAACAGTGTCATCTTGCTTAATTGTAGATTCTGGACCTTCAAGAAATCTAATGTCTTCATCATTAATATAAATATTAATAAATTTTCTTATTGATCCATTAGGTTCACATACTTTATTTTTCATCCCTGGGAACTGATTGTCTAAATCATCGATTAATTCGCTTACAGTTTTTGCTTCTGAACTAACCTCATCCCTTTCCATAGTTAGCCTTCTTAATGGTGTTGGTATCCTGACTAGAGCCATAATTTATTCTCCTTAATATTTAATTTCATTAAATTCTTCTAATTTTGCATTAATTATATCCGGTTTTTTTATTTTATTTATCAATGGATCTTGAGTTTTTANACCATTNCCAGTGATAACTAAAACTAAATCTTCATCTTTATTAATTTTTCCATTTTCTAGCATTTTAATNGTACAGCCTAANGTCACTCCGCCAGCAGTTTCTGTAAATATTCCTTCAGTTTCTGCCAATAATTTCATCGCATTTACAATTTCCTCATCTGAAACATCTTCAGAGTAAGAATTAATATCATTTATTAAGTTTATTGCATTTATACCATCTGCNGGATTACCAATTGCTAAGGATTTTGCAATTGTATCAGGTTTGACAGGTTTAAATGCCTCCCACCCATTTTTTACAGCTGTGGATATTGGTGAACATCCTGATGCTTGAGCACCATAAATTTTTGTGTTGATATCATCAACTAAGCCTAAATCAACCATTTCCGTAACTGATTTGTATATCTTGGTTAACAAAGATCCAGAAGCCATACATACAACAATATTTTTAGGAGCCCTCCATCCAAGTTGTTCCATAATTTCGTATCCAACTGTCTTAGAACCTTCAGCGTAATAAGTTCTGAGATTTATATTCACAAAACCCCATTTGTTAGAGCCAATAACTTCTGTACATAATCTATTAACATCATCATAGTTCCCTTTGACGCCTACAACATTTTTCCCATATATAGATGTCCCAAGAATTTTGGCTTCTTCTAGATTTGATGGGATAAAAATAAAACTATTAAGGTTGGCTGATGCTGATTGTGCTGCAACAGAATTTGCTAAATTACCAGTTGACGCACAGCCAACAGTATCATATCCAAGCTCCACAGCTTTAGAGAGGGCGACTGCAACAACTCTATCTTTGAAAGATAAAGATGGAAAATTGACTCCATCATTTTTAATGTATAAGTTTTTCACACCTAAAATTCTTGCAAGATTATTTGCTTTGATAAGTGGAGTAAAGCCAGTATTAAGTCCTACAGTTGGTTCATTNTCNAAGGGTAATAATTCTTTATACCTCCACATATTCTTAGACCTTTTTGAAATTTTATCTATTGTTAATTCTTTTTTAATCTTGTCATAATCGTAACTTGGTTCAAGAGGTCCAAAACAATCATCACAAACGTATAAGGCTTGTTTCTCAAATTCACAAGCGGGACTACAATCTTTACATTTTAAACAAGTTACAAAAGACATAAAATGCTCCTAATAATCATGTAACTCGAAGAGGAAAGATTTTGAGTAAAACCTTTTCTCCGTTTAGCATTTATTTATTGTCGTTGCAAGTAGAGTTAAATGACGACCTTGAGAATTATAATAAATTAATTAGAAAAAAACAACAAAAAGATTTAATTATGAAAGGTATAATAGATTTATGTTTGAAAAAATTGAAGAAATAGGACTGAATATTTATAGATTTCTAGTTGAGAATAGTGATAGAAATATTAACTATATAATAGAATGCGCTAAAACTAAAGATTGTGTAATAATTGATCCTTTAGATAAAGAATCTATAGATAAAATTATAACTAATAATGATTTGAACCCTAAACTTGTTTTAAATACGCATGCACACCCTGACCATATTGCATATAACTCGTATTTTATGAATAAATANAAAATAAAATTAAATGCACATAACATTTGTAAAGATTTATTTTCGCATGAATTTGATAACATATTTGAGAATGATATTGTTAAGATTGGAGATTTAAAAATTAAGGTTTTACATACCCCAGGACATTGCCCCGAACATATATCTCTAATAGTAAATAATTATATTTTTTGTGGAGATACTATATTTGCATGTGGAGTAGGGAATGTTAAATTTCGTGGAGATGTATCTATGCTATTTAGAACAATTCACCATAAAATGAAGAATTTGCCTGATAATCTAAAATTATTACCAGGACATGATTATTTAGAAAATAATTTGAAATTTCTAGATTCAATAATTGCTGACGATAATGATTTCNCATCAGATATAAAAAATTTTTTAACAGATTGCAANNGTAGTGAACTTTCAGAAATTAAAGATATTGGATTTGAAAAAAAATACAATCCTTTTTTTAGGATTGATGAATTTTCTTTTTTAGATTTNCTTAAGACATCNGATAAATTCAGTGATTTGAATATGGAGGATAGATTTAAATTACTGAGAGATATGAGAGATGAGTGGTAATAAAAATGAAGAAATCGAAAGTTTTTAGTGAGCTTGATANTTTATGTAANGATGAAATTATNCTAATGGATGGNCCAATGGGTACCATGGTTCAAAAGTATAAATTANTNGAAGAAGACTATAGAGGAGATTTGTTAAAAAATCATAGNTTAGATTTAAAAGGTAATAATGAAGTACTAAATATTACACGTCCNGATATTATTAAAGAAATTCATAAATCCTATATTAAATCCGGATCTAAAATTATAGAAACAAATACTTTTGGAGCAACATCAATAGCCCAATCTGACTATAAATTAGAACACCTAGTTGAGAAAATGAATATAGAGTCAGTAAAAGCTGTAAAACAAGCTATAGATGAGTCAAATAGTGACATTGATAAGTCAAAGATTTTTATTGCCGGAGCTATGGGACCAACTAATAGAACTGCCTCAATTTCTCCTGATGTTGAGGACCCAGGCAAAAGGAATGTAACTTTTGATGAACTTGTAAATGCATATTATGTTCAAGCAAAGAGTTTGTTAGANGGCGGTGTTGATATATTCCTTCCAGAAACAACTTTTGATACATTNAATCTTAAAGCTGCNTTATTCGCCTTAGAAAATCTGTTTGAAGAGGTTGGTGAGAGATCTCCAGTATTCATTTCAGTAACTTTTTCTGATAAGTCTGGCAGAACCTTATCTGGTCAAACTATTCGGGCATTCTGGGAATCAATAAGACACTCAAATCCTTACTCAGTTGGCATGAACTGTGGTCTTGGTGCGGATTCTTTATTAGGATATGTTAAAGAACTAAAAAATTATGCAAATTGTAAAGTGCTTTGTTATCCAAATGCAGGGCTACCAAATCCTTTATCGGATACAGGTTATGATGAATTACCTGAGGATACTGCAAAAGCNTTAACTCCATACTTTGAAAATAATATTTTAGATTTCGTTGGTGGATGCTGTGGTACTACCCCTGATCATATCTTTGAAATTTCTAAAGTTTTAAAAAATTTTAAGCCTATCAGTTCGGTTNCTAAGAAGCTNCTTCCTTCATTCAGNGGCCTTGAGCCTCTAGAATTGAATAATGTAAATAATTTTTTTGTAATAGGGGAAAGGACTAATATTACAGGCTCCCCAAAATTCTCTAGNTTAATTAAAGATGAAAATTATGAGGAAGCAATGGAGATAGCCAAGCAACAGGTTCAAAATGGAGCTCACATTATTGATATTAATTTTGATGAAGGTATGTTGGACGGTGAGAAATGCATGCAGAAATTTTTAAATTTGATTGCTTCAGATCCTGATATAATAAAAGTTCCATTGATGATAGATAGTTCAAAATTTAGCGTTATCGAATCTGGATTAAAATGTATTCAAGGTAGAGGTATCGTTAATTCTATTAGCCTAAAGGAGGGCGAGGAAGAGTTTCTCAAACATGCTAAAATAATACAGAAATATGGAGCATCAGTAGTTGTGATGGCCTTTGATGAAAATGGCCAAGCAACAGAAATTGAATCAAAAGTTAATATATGTAAAAGAGCTTATGACCTGCTAACTAAAGAACTTGATTTTAATTCAACAGAAATTATTTTTGATCCAAACATATTAACTATTGCAACGGGTATTGAAGAACATAAAAAATATGCAATTAATTTTTTAGAAAGTATTCCAAAAATTAAAGAATTATGTCCTGGTGCGATGGTGAGTGGAGGAATTAGTAATTTATCGTTTGCATTTAGAGGTAATAATAAAATAAGAGAGGCTATGCATTCGGTATTTTTATATCATGCAAAAAAAGCAGGNCTGGATATGGCTATTCTTAATGCAGGAATGCTAGAAATCTATGAAGAAATAGATGAAAAACTTCTTAAATTAATAGANGANGTGATTTTTGACAGAGAGGAATCCGCTACAGAAAACCTAATTGAGTTTGCAAGTTCCGTGGGATCTAGTTCAAATGGAATCAAGAAAGCAGAAGATTGGCAATCTATGGATTTGAAGGACAGAATATCTCATCAAATCATAAANGGTATTACAACTAATATTGAAGAGGATGTAGAAGAGGCAAGAGGCTTATATGACTCGCCATTAGAAATTATTGAAGGACCTTTGATGGATGGCATGAAGCATGTTGGAGATCTCTTTGGAGAAGGAAAAATGTTTCTTCCTCAAGTTGTTAAAAGCGCTAGNGTTATGAAGAGGGCTGTAAATTATCTNGAGCCTTTTATGGAAAAAGATAAAGTTCACGGTACNTCGGCTGGTAAAATGCTAATCGCAACAGTTAANGGCGACGTTCATGATATAGGTAANAACATTGTTTCTGTTGTTGCACGTTGTAACGGATTTGATGTTAGAGATCTAGGAGTGATGGTTAANTATGANACTATTATTGAAAATATTAATGATTTTAAGCCAGATGTTGTTGGTATGAGTGGTTTAATAACTCCATCTTTAGATGAAATGATAAGTAATTTAAATAAATTAAATTCAGACGGCTATAATCTTCCAGTTTTAATAGGTGGAGCCACTACCAGTAAAGCGCATACAGCGATAAAAATGGCACCAAATTATGAGAAAGGAGTAGTAGTCCACGTTCCAGATGCATCATTGGTTGTTGGTGTTTGNAGGGAACTACTAAACGAAGAAACATCTCATAAATATATTGATACATTAAAAGATGATCAGGCATCAACAATTAAAAGGTATAAAAATTCAAAAAAAATAAATTTTGTGGATATTGAAGAGGCTAGGTCCAAGAAATTTAAATTAAATGAAAAGAATATCCTTAATATGACAAAGAACTTTAATGTGAATGAATGGATATTTGATATAAATTCTTTAAGAGAATATATCGATTGGTCACCTTTTTTTTGGGCATGGGAGATAAAAGGTAATTTTCCAAAATTATTAAANTCTCCTAAATATTCTAAGCAAGTCAAAGAACTATNTGATGATGCTAANAAAATGCTGGATATTTTATCGAAGGAAAAAAATATTAAAATTAGGGGATTGTCTCAAAATTGGAAATGTTATAGTCAAAATGAATCTGTAATCTTGGTCGACTATAATAAAAGAAAAAAGGTTGAAGAATTTAATTTTCTAAGACAGCAAGTTAAAAAAAGCAAATTAAAGGAAATATATTACTCCTTGTCAGACTTTATTTCACCAAATTTAAATTCAGAGGATGTTNTAGGNGCATTTGTTGTTACCGCAGGTCANGAAATTGAGGATTTTGCAAGTAAATNTGAAAAGTCNGGGGATGATTATTCTTCTATTCTTATTAAAGCTCTGGCAGATAGACTTGCCGAGGCTTCTGCAGAATTACTTCATGAAAAAATGAGAAAAGATAATGGATCAAATGAGGATTATTCTAATGATGAGCTTATAAAAGAAAAATATGCAGGAATAAGACCTGCACATGGATATCCTGCATGCCCTGATCATTCAGAAAAAGATAAGATTTGGAGATTGTTAGATGTTGAGAACAAATTAAATGTTAGTCTTACTGAGAANTATGCAATTTATCCCCCTTCTTCTATTTCGGGGTTGTATTTTTATAATCTTGATGCTAAATATTTTAGCGTGGGCAAAATAAACGATGATCAATTTAAACATTATGCAGATAACTCGAATATAGACATAAAAAAGCTAAAAAGTATTCTGCAGAATAATTTAGATAGTTAAATGGATTTAAAAGAAGAGCTAGATAAGAAACTTCAAAATAAACAATCAATAAATGAATGGTTTAAATCCTATCAAAATGCAATAAATGTTCTTAATAGCTCATATATTGATGAAGATTCAATCAAAATNTTCTTATTATCCTCAAACCATATAGTTCATTTTAATAATTTTGTTAACATTTTGTATAAAGATTCAAAATTACCTNCATCTNAAAATAAATATTATAAAAAAATTTTTAAATATTCNATTGGCGAATCCATTGATGGGAGATCAAAAAAATCCCCAATTAAGGAATTTCCAATTGGTGACTGGTTAGAATGNCTATATGTTATAACAATGTGGTTGANTGAAAAAAATGAATGGGCATCTCTTGANGCAAAAATTGAATATATTGGCTGTTCNGCAGAATTAAATGTAGATGGTGGAATGAATGATCTTAAGGATATNGTTAAAAATTTTCTCAATGATTATGGNTTTGAAAATACGGATATTTAAAATAATCACATTTAACNAAATTCATCAACTATGTCATTAATATTTTTAAATAATTGATTTCTTGTTACCTGTTTACTAGTCCCAAATTTGATTGCATTTTGCTTTAAATTTTCATTAATGTGGGGATAATATCCAATTGNGAATATATCTTTATTTTTAATCAAATCTTTTAATTCGATTGATTTTGCTAAATCNTCNGAAAAATCAACTATCAATAACAAACAGTTTTTATCTGAAAGTATATTTTCAATCTCTTTTCGGTTTTTTATCTGAACAAGAGTGTATTTATTAACATTAATTTTTGATTTTAGTCTAGAAAAATACATAATATCTTTTGTTACAACTGGTATAATCATATTAAATTTTTACTTTTATTATGTGTAAATTCAATACTATATCTTTAGATGCAGCTGATACATTGTTCTTCATTAAAAAAGGCTTGGGTAATACTTATTATGAAATTCTAAAAAAATATACAAAAAAATTTGAACCAAAAGAAATTTCAAATTGNTTCAAAAAATATTTCAATTCAAGGCCTGGTCTTTATTTTACTGGACTTAAAGGTTNTGAGTTGGAAAATGCAGAAAAGGATTGGTGGTATAGACTCGTAAAAGATATTTTTGATGAATTGGGTATGTTTGAATCATTTGATGATTACTTCAATGATCTATATAAGCACTTTGAATTTGATGCTTGGGAGATCTTTGATGATACTATTCCATTTTTGAAAGAGTTAAAGAGAAATGGATTCAAAATAATTATCACTTCTAATTTTGATTCAAGAATATTTAAAGTTTGTGATGGATTGGGAATATCTCCATACATAAATCATTTCACTATCTCATCTCAATCTGGNTGTGCAAAACCTGATAAAGATTTTTTTCTTAAATCGTTGAATGATTCAGAATCAGATATTAAAACCACATTACATATAGGAGATAATCCTGAACTTGATTACAATGCTTGTAAGAGAATTGGACTCAAAGCTTATTTGATTGACAGAGATGAAAAAATTAATGGAGATTATGTAATTAATTCTTTATCATCAGTTTTAGGGAAAATATAAAACTATGAATCCTAATCTTCTAGCATTAATAGT
>PAZJ02000012.1 GCA_002715585.2 bacterium
AAAATGTAACAAATTTATGAATATTGATAAATTCTTTTATTATGGATTAGACAATATTTCTAGTAATAAAAATATTAGTTTATTCAAAACTCATTTTTCAACTACTTTGAATGAAATTGATCCAGATATAATTTTTTGTCCTCATCCAACACTTGATAAACATCCCACTCATAGAAAAATTTCTGAGATAATATTAAAAAATATAAAAAATCGGAAAATAAAAATATTTTTTTATGAAGTTTGGGGTGCTTTTAATAGATACGACCACTATGTCAATATTGATAAAGTCATAAAGAAAAAGGTTAAAATGATCAATCTTCATAAATCTCAGGTTTATTATAAAGAATATGCACTTGGAATAGCTGGTTTGAATCACTACCATGCAGTATTCAATGACTTCGGAAAAGAAAAAATTCAATACATTGAAGTCTTCATCGAAAATATTACTTAATAATTTTATTAGTTTTTAAGAACCATAAAGTCAGGTCTAACTCAGGCAAATCTATATTGATCTGACTAGATAATTTTCTAAGAATGTCTTCGGTTTTTTCATAATTTTTTGCAGTTAATTTAAAATCTTTAGGAATTAACGACATTTCTTTCATTAAACTTAATATATGAATATCGAGAATTGCCAAATTTTTAAAACCTATATTTCTTAAAAAATGACTAGAGGCTTTCATACCAATTCCTTTTATTTCTTTATTTAGTGCTAATTCATTCCTTGCAATTATCGGATTATCAAATTGGTTTATTAATTTTCTAATATCAAAAGAATAATATTGATCAATATATTCCCTGACATTATAAATATATTTACCCCTTACATTATAAAATCTATAACATTTTTTCAGTTCTTTAATAATTTCTACCTCTGTAGCATCAATTATTAAATCTTTATTTGTAATAATTCTCACTGTCTTTAAAGCAAGCTCTGCACTAGTACCAGCTGCCAAAATACAATAAACAAGTTCATAGAATATATCTTTTGGTTTGCCAAAAGAAAATATTTTTTCAAAAGATTTTATTTTTTCTGTTATTATTTTTTTGTTTTTTTCAAAAGCCGAAATTATTGAATCTATTTTTTTTATGTCATTCATTTTTTAAGATTAGCTTAATTTTTTGCCCGATTAGAATTTTTGACCCTGATATATTATTCCATTTCTTAATACTATCAACTGGAACCTCATACAATCTAGATAACTTATACAGGCTATCTCCCTTTTTTACGACATGCAACCAATACCTACCAATCTTAATAAGAGATTCATTATTTTCGTAAAACATAAGGTATTTTCCAGCAATAATTTTAGTTGAATTGAGATTGTTTAAATCATACAGCTCTTCAACTGAATTATTTAATTTTATTGCAATTTTTGAGAGTGTATCACCTTTAATAATTTTATATTTTTTTATAATTCTATCTTCAAAGATTATATCTAGTTTCGAATATAACATTTCAATTTTATTTATTGGAATGTTAATCTCATATGACTCGTCTGGCGGAGTAATTTTTTTTTGAAGAGAATGATTTAGCCTATTTAAATAATCCTCGTTCTCACCAATTAAATATGCAATTTTAGATAATTTTATATTTTTTGGAACTTTAAATTTTTTTATTTTTAAATTCTGCTCTAATTCTAGATAACCAAAATTATACTTTTTTAAATCCTCTGAAATGTGCATCAAAGCAATTATCTGTGGAACATATTCTTTGGTTTGTTTCGGAAAAGTATATTTTGATAAATACCAAAAATCATTGGAATTATATTCATCTATGGCTTTTTTAACGTTTAAATCGCCACNATTGTAACCTGCAAGTGCTAACTCCCAGGATCCAAATTTTTTCAAAAGACTTTTAAAATATGAAACNGCTGCAGTGGTGGAATGGTATATATCCATCCTCTCATCAACCCATTCATCTATTCTTAAACCAAAGATTTTAGCGGTTGAGGGCATGAACTGCCATAAACCAATTGCTCCAGCNCTAGATTCAATCTTGGGATTAAATCCACTTTCTAACATTGAGACAAAAATAATCTCTCTAGGAATATTATTTTTATCAAATATTTCATAAATGATATCTTTGTAAAATCCTAGTCTTGGATAGGCAGCCTGAAAAAAATCTCTTCCTTTACTATTTTCACTAAAATATTCAATATACTTATTAACTTTCTGTATTTTAAAAGATGATTGGTTCTCAAGATTTTTAAAATCTTCAATAGGTGTTGGATAAGCTATTGGACCATATAAAAAAAATATAAAAAAAATTAACTTTAATTTATAAATCAAAATAAATTCCTATAAGGATAATTTCTTAATAGACCTCGCAGCTTGAAGAATTCTTTGCTCATTTTCTATTAATGCAAATCTGACAAAATTATCCCCATTTTTACCAAATCCTATTCCAGGTGATACAGCTACATTACAATCTGTAATAAGTTTTTTTGAAAATTCTAAAGATCCAAGATGTTTGTATTTATCTGGAATTTCAGCCCATACGAACATTGTGGCATCAGGCTTATTAATTTTCCAGCCAGACTTTGAAAAGCTATCAATTANCCTATTTCTTCTTATTCTATAAGTTTCAGCAGCTTGTTNTACGCAATCTCTNGTTTCATTNAGNGCTGTTATAGCAGAAATTTGAATTGGTTGAAAAATACCATAATCTAAATAACTCTTTACTCTTTTCAAAGCAGATATTATTTCTTTATTTCCTGTCATAAAGCCAACTCTCCATCCAGCCATATTATAACTTTTTGACATTGAAAAAGATTCAACTCCAATATCTTTTGCTCCCTCTGCTTGCAAAAAACTAGGTGCTTTATATCCATCGAAACAAATATCAGCATATGCAAAGTCATGAATTACNACTATTTTATTTTCCTTAGCTATTTCGACAATTCTATTAAAAAATTCGATATTTACAGTTTGAGTCGTAGGATTACTAGGGAAAGATATTATAAGCGCTTTTGGTTTAGGATTTTTTTTAATTCCTTTTAATATACTTTCAATCATTTCTTCTTCTTCAAAAGAATCATATGCTCTAATGTCACCTCTTGCTATCAAAACAGAAAAACTGTGTATTGGGTAGCAGGGGTCGGGAACCAGTACAACCTCACCTGGTGATAACATTGCAATCATTAAGTGNGATAATCCTTCTTTTGAACCAATTGTAACAATTGTTTCGGTGTCAGGATTAATAGATACATTATAATTATTTTTATACCAATCAGAGATTGCCAGTTTAAGTTTAGGTAGGCCTGCTGATATTGAGTATCTATGATTTTTTCCTTGGACCGAAGACTCCATAAGTTTTTCAACAATATGCTTAGGTGTAGGCTGATCGGGGTTTCCCATTCCAAAATCAATAATATCATCACCTCTTCTCCTAGCTGAATATTTTAGTTCATTAACCACAGAGAAAACATAAGGTGGTAATTTTGATAAAAGCGAAAAATAATTACTATCAATAGACATTTTTTTAAATATAATAAAAGCTATAAGAGAATTGTAAAATGAGGATTTATTAAATTATGAGAAAAACCATTCAAGATTTAAATATAATGAAGGATAAAAAGGATAAAATCATAGCTCTCACCTCATATGATTATCAAACTGCAAGCATTCTAGATGAAATTTGCGACTTAATATTAGTTGGAGATTCATTAGGAAACGTTTTTCAAGGAAAAGAAACCACATTGAGTGTTACTTTAGATGAAATTATATATCATGCTAAGGCCGTTGATAAGGCTATAGCAAATGCACATTTTTGTGTCGATATGCCATTCATGACGTATCAAAAGTCTACTAGTTCTGCTTTAGAAAATATTGGTAAAGTGTTTAAGGAAACTAATGCCCAATCTGTTAAAATTGAAATGAATCCAGATTTGATTAATCTTGTTAATAAAGCTAATAAAATTGGGATTCCCATAGTCGCGCATGTTGGGCTCTGTCCCCAATCATATAATTCTTATGGTGGTTATAAAAAGCAAGGTAAAACAAAAAATGAAAGAGATTATATTTATGAATTGGCGGTTGAATCTTACCAAAATGGTGCATCTCTATTGGTTATCGAAGGAGTGCCCGAGATTTTAGCTGATCAAATAACAAAAGATATTGAAATTCCTACAATAGGTATTGGTGCCGGTGGTAAGACCGATGGCCAAATCCTTGTAGCGGAGGATATGCTTGGGATCACTCCATTACCTAGACCTTCATTCGTAAAGTCATATACAAATATAAGGGATATTATAAAAAAAGCTGCTATGGAGTTTAGAAAAGATGTTAAAAAGAAAAAGTTCCCTTAAAATNATAAATAAGGTTTCAACTTTCAAAAATTTGATAAAAAAACTACACAATAAAAAAAATAAAAAACCTATAATTCTAATTCCTACCATGGGTGCCTTACATCAGGGCCATTTATCTTTAATTGAAAAGGGAAAAAAAATTGGTGGATGTACAATAGCAACTATTTTTATAAATCCAATACAATTTAATGATAAAAACGATTTAAAGAATTATCCTATAACCCTACAAGATGATATCGATAAATTAAATGAGTTAAAAGTTGATTATTTATTTATTCCAAAAATTGAAGATATTTTTGGAAAAAACTTTCAAACAACAGTAACTGTAAATGATCTACAAAAAAACTTNTGTGGAATGCANAGNCCTGGNCATTTTAACGGNGTAACTACAATAGTAATAAAGCTTTTTAATCTAGTAAAACCAGATATTGCAATTTTTGGGAAAAAAGACTTTCAACAGTTAATTATAATCAAAAGAATGGTTAAAGATTTAAATTTAGATATTAAAATTATTGAGGGTAAAACTATAAGGGAGCGAAGTGGGCTAGCACTCAGCTCAAGAAATAAATTGCTTACAAAAACTAATTATCACAAAGCAAGCAAAATTTATTCAGGGTTGAAGATGGCAAAAAACCAATTTTTAAGTGGAAGAAATAAGAACATTTATTTAAAAAATAATATAATTAAATTCTATAAATCTGAAGGCCTTAATAACATTGAATATGTACAAATTGTTAATCAAGAAAAATTAGAGGAAAATGCAATAGTAAAGAAAGGTGATGTAATCGCCGTAGCACTAAAATTAGGAAAAATAAGATTGATAGACAATTTGAAATTATAATTTAAAATTAGTGAAATGAATTTAACAATTTTAAAATCCAAGATTCACAGAGCAAATGTAACAGAAGCAAACTTATATTATGAAGGCAGTATTACAATTGATAAAGATTTAATGGATGCTGCTTGTATTCTTCCTTATGANCAAGTTCATATTTTCAATCTTACTAATGGTGAAAGGTTTGTTACTTATGTAATTGAAGGTGAAAGAAATTCTGGCGTAATATGTACAAATGGTGCGGCTGCGCATTGTGCTAGAAAAGGTGATTGCTTAATTATTGTATCATTTGCAAATATGCCTTTAGATGAAGCAAAAAAATACAAACCAAAACTAGTTTATGTGAATAATGATAATCTTCAAGTTGAAGCTGATCTTTTAGATGGAAAGCTAGTTAAAATTCTTGGATAATTTCTTAATAAAATTACTTAATTTTTTTTATAATATTAAATCAAACGCAAAAAAAATGGGATTTTATTGTAAAAATTTAATATTTTATTTGACTTAAAATAAAATGAAGTTTATAAATAAAATTCATAATCATTATGAAAGCTATTATTCTTGCAGCAGGTAAAGGTGAAAGACTTCAGCCTTTCACAAATGATATTCCAAAGTCACTTTTGAGAATCGATGATCAAACTATTCTTGAAAATCAGATTAATCACTTAAAAAAATGTGATATTGATGAAATAAATGTTGTTGTTGGTTTTGCATATCAAAAGGTTGAAGAATTTTTGAGTAGCTTAAACATTATTAACATAAAAATTAATACCATATTTAATCCTTTTTGGAATTCAACTAACAGTCTCTTTTCTCTTTGGTGCGCTAGAAATGTACTGGATAGAGATACAGTTCTATTAAATGGTGATGATGTTTTTGAATTAGAGGTATTGAGAAAAATTATTTCAAACAAGGAAGAAATTTGTGTTCCATATAAAGTAAAAGATAAATATGCAGCTGAGGATATGAAAGTAAAAATTGAAAATGACTTGGTTTGTTCTATTGGAAAAAATATTTNNGATATAAATGGAGAATCTGTAGGGATTAGAGTTTTTAGAGGTGAAGGACTTCAGATTTTAAAAAGGTGTTTGGAAATTGAAATAAGAACTGAAAAATTTAATAAAAAATGGTATGCATCTGCAATTGACAGAATTTTAAAAAGAGGTCATAAAGTATCTTCAATAGATATTGGGGATTTATATTGGCACGATGTTGACTACCCTAATGACCTTGAAAATGCTAGAGAAAATTCAAATATAATTACATCAGTAAATAAAAATAACTTAAGAGTTGTTTAGATGTCACCCGCTATCATACTTGATGGAAAAGATATAAATAATGAATTTCTTGAAATTTTTTTGGAAGAAAAAATAGCNAATGTGAATAATATCGAACGTTTAATAATTAATCTTCAAAATGAAGGTTTCAAAAAAGCTTATATAGTTACAAATAGGAATGTAGAGTTAAAACTTAAAAAAATTAACAAACCCATAGAATTAAAGTTTATGACACATAAGGATTTATGTAATGTAAAAGAGGATATACTTTTATTTCAAAGCAATATGGTACTAAACAAAAAACAATTAGCTGATATTATTGAACTGGCAGANGAGTCAAATGACAGTTGCTCATTTAGAAATCAAAATGAATATATGGGAGTTAGTTATATTAAAAATGATTTAATAATGAATATACTTATTGATAATGGTCTAAATAAAAAATTAATTTTAAATATTGATTCATTCAACCTAAAAGATCCCCCATTNTTATTAAATAAATCTCAGATTGGAACTAAGGTAGGAAGGGACTTCTTATTTTCTCATATAAGTAAGAATGTTAGTGGTTGGGTATCTAAAAACATAAATAGTAAAGTTTCAATTCCTGTGAGTAAATTACTAATAAAAACCAATTTACACCCAAACACAATAACCTTATTTGTTGGATGCCTTGGAATTTCATGTGGATTTTTCTATGCAAATAATAACGCTTTACTTGGCGCTTTGATTCTTCAACTGTCTACAATACTTGATAGATGTGATGGTGAAGTGGCGAGAATAAAATTAAAAGAATCTAAATTTGGCCAGTGGTTTGATACGGCATTGGATCAATTATCGTATTTTTCAATGTTTATAGGGATTGCGATTTGCTTAAATAATCCTAATTATTTTCCGCTTACAAATATAAATATCATAATTAAACAATTTTCTATTATAAATGTTTTACTTTATATAATTTTTATAACAACTGTCTTATTTTTTATGATTAGACGAACTAGTAATGGAAGTTTNGCTTACTATCCTGGAGAAGTGGATAAAAGGGTTCCATTAAATGAAAGATCTTTTCTATATAGGCTTATATCTAAATATCGTTTTCTATTAAAAAGAGAATTTTTTTCTCCTGCAATGATATTTGGAAGTTTNTTAGGATATAAATTTTTAGCAATTACAGCTTTGATATTGTTTATATTTGGGCTTTACCATCANGTTTCAGACTATATAGCACTAAGNGAAAGAACAGATATTACTTATTAAATTTTTTTAGACAAAATAATANTAAACTGATAAAACAAAGCCAGGTAAAAGTTAACATTAAAATTGATTCTAATTCCATTATCTATTACTCCTTACAAGTTTCAACAGTAAAATAAAAATTAGTATTAGANTTANTCTNGAAAGCAAAGTCCATAAATCATTTTTTAAAATNNACGANGANGAGGAATTTATATCAGAAAAAATCCAAGAAATAAGNAANACAATTAGAAANAANGGAAGTAANTACTTAAATATTAAATCAAAAAATTTNGGTANTTTAATAAGGCTATTTCTATTAATCTCTTCAACAGGTGAATTCTTAGATATAAAAAAATTATATAGATAAACTTCTAAAAGAGCNAANACAACCAACATTATTGTTCCAGCCCAAAAATCAAATTCAGATAAAAAGTTTGGAAAAAAGATAATAAAGTTTGCGAAGAAAAAAACTATGAGCATAACAATATTCACTGACTTGATTCTTGAGTAGTTAAGTTCTTCGTTAAAAAAAGTTATAGCAGGCTGAATAATTCCTATAGAAGAGGTTATGCCTGCAACGAAAAGAAGAAAAAACCATACAAAACAT
Source organism: bacterium (assembly GCA_002715585.2). Classification (GTDB taxonomy): domain Bacteria; phylum Desulfobacterota_D; class UBA1144; order UBA1144; family UBA1144. Next base: position 8,263 of record PAZJ02000012.1, read on the forward strand.
AGAATATTTCCATAAGGTAATCCATCAAAAATTGCTGGCATAGAAATAAATCCAATGCTGAAAGCNCCAGAATTNGCAATNAAAACAGCNCCAGAAATACCCAGNAAAGCAACAGCAGCTGGNATAACAATAGAGCCACCAAAAACNACTTCNATAATTTCATTTAATGTNGCGGAAGTNAGTCCACTCAGAGCNATNTCTTCACTATCTTTNATAAAAGAGGCATAAGTCACAATCGCACCAAATCCAAGNCTTAGTGTAAANAAAACCTGCCCNGCNGCAGCTATCCAAACTTTTGGTTGTGANAGATANNTCAGATCTGGNTTCCATAAAAAATTNAGACCTGAAATTGCTGANGAGACATCAGTTTTAATNGTTAAAACATAAATAGCTAAAAATAAGCTCATAATTAGNAATAATGGCATTGCNATTTTAACAAATTTTTCTATACCAGCNGAAATNCCTTTCTTTAANATTGAGTAATTTATTAAAACAGTNNNCAATAAGCATAAATAAGAAAAAATTGATGGCNTTTGCAAACCTAAATCATTTATTTTATTNAAACCAGTATAATTATTTAAAAATGATGTGAAATATNNCATTTTTTCACTAGAAACTATCTTTGANGACTCTAAATCACCCAANAANGCTTTAATTGAATANCCAAGNGTCCAAGATTCAATATAAATATAATATATTGANACAACNAGNGGTACCCANACTCCCAATAAGCAAGATATTTTAATAAANCTNGGAGCTTTAAGNTCTTTAGANATTCCATAAGTAGTCCCTTTTCCAAGCTGNCCTCCCCTNCGNCCAATCCCCCATTCTATCCACATTANNGGTATNCCTATNAAAAGAAAACATGTTAGATANGGTATCATGAACGCTCCTCCACCATTACTAGCNGCTTGAACTGGAAATCTTAAAAAATTACCTAGTCCAATGGCATTTCCTGCCATTGCTAAAATCAATCCATATTTGGTTGTCCAACCATCTCTAACCATTATGTATAAATTAACCTTTTATTAACCGTCTTGACAAATATTTTTAAATGATTATCTTTAAAATCTTGAGTTTCAGATATGCCAGTTAAAAAAATTACAAAAAAGAAAAGTGCAGTTAAATCTTCAAAAAATGTTGTTCCAATTAAAAAAACTACTAAAACTGCAAAAGAGTCTAGTTCCTCTAAAAAATTAAGTGTGAAATTTAGAAGGGAAATGGAAAAAATTTTAAATGGTATGAGGAAGAATCTACTTGAAGATATTAACAATACTATGAAAACTGAATCTGACCATTTAAAATTCGATGTTGGTGATTTTTATGACAGTGCTAGTAGTGATAGAGAAAGAGAATTATCACTTTCATTAAGTCAAAGAGACAGACAGAAATTAAATCAAATTGAGGATGCACTAAAAAGACTTGAAGCTAAAACTTATGGGCAATGTCTGATGTGTAAAGATTTAATCAGTGAAGATAGACTTAAAGTTATGCCATTTACTGTATATTGTGTTGCATGTCTTGAAGAAGAAGAAGCAAGTAACTCAAATTGATAATAATTTTTTAATTTTATTTTTATTTGGCTTTTGGATAATTCCTTTATCAGTAATAATTCCTGTAATTAATTTTGATGGTGTTACATCAAAAGCAGGATTTAAAGCTTTTTTCGATTGAGTTATCCTCGTTTGATTGATTTTAAAAACCTCTTCCTGATCTCTGTTTTCAATAATAATTTCTTTACCCGATTTTGAATCTTTATCAAAAGTGGAAATTGGAGCAGCCACGTAAAAAGGGATTGAATAATATTTTGCTAGAATAGCAAGCTGAAGAGTACCAATTTTGTTGGCAGTATCACCATTTAAAGCAATTCTATCAGCACCAACTATTACTAAATTAACTTTTTTCTCTTTAATAGAATATGCTGCCATTGAGTCAGTTATTAAAGTACAATTTATATCTTCTTTATTTGCTTCCCAAGTAGTTAGGCGTGAACCCTGATTTAGTGGTCTAGTTTCAGTTGCAAACAACTTGAGATTTTTTCTGATTTTATTTGCACTTGAAATAACACCCAAAGCTGTGCCGATTCCTGTCGTAGCAAGTCTACCCGTATTACAATGAGTTAAAATATTAAAATTATTTTTAATTAATTTTACACCATTTTTTGAAATCTTATTTGAAACTTCTATTTCTTGTTTTTCAATATCAACTGAAATATTAAAAAAAATCTTTTTTAATTCTGGGAGTGAATTTTTTTTATTATCAAGGATTCTATAAAATTTTTTTATAGCCCATGATAAATTAACTGCCGTGGGTCTTGAACTTTCAATCTCTTTTAACATTTTTTTAATTTTATTTTTAAAATCATGATTATTATTAAGTTTATTGATTGCTAAAAATGCCGCAAAACCTCCTGCAACGCCTATTGCGGGTGCACCACGCACAGATAAATTTTTTATAGCTTTTATTACAGTCTTATAATTATCAGTGATTATATAACATGTTTTAAAAGGAAGCTTACGTTGATCCAGAATCTTGATTTTATTTTTTTTAATAATTGATATTGTTTTATACATATTATTTTAAAGTTTCATACAAATCTTCTATGTATTTGACTTGATTTGGAAAATTGGTGGTGTAATCATTTATTAATTTTGTTTTATCTGCTTTGGGGTCTGTCATTAAAATACAATAAATTTTAATAAATTGAGCTTCAGGGTTTGAACTAATTAAACTTTTAATATTTTTTTCAGATTCAATTATTCTCTTTAATGATGAATCATATGATTCTTTCTTTAAATAAAAATTAGCTATATAAATTGTTCTCTCTAACAATAAAATATTAGCTTTTCCATAAATTTGTTTTATTTCTGAGAAATATTGGGAATCTTTCATTTCATCAGATAGATTGTTAAATAGAAATATAACTTTTTTTGATGGAGATATATCCTTATCTTTTGTAGTCATAAGTTCACTATAACTTTTAATTATCATATATTTTGCATAGTTAATTTTTGGATGATTTGGCTGCTCTTCAATAAACATCTCATAATCGTCAATTGCATCATAGTAGTCTTTTGTTCTGTATGAAACATCACCATTTATAAGGTAGGTCTCTCTTGTATATTCAGAATAAGGATATCTTACTTGCAAAGTTAAAAGCATATCTTCTACTTTACTAAATCTAGGTCCACCAAAAATATAGAGTGTCTTTTTTTTAGATAATTCTGATTGAATAGAATCATAGATTTCTTTATCTGAGCCACCTAAAAGCTTTGCAGTTTGGCTTGTGCATGAAATAAAAAATAATAATAATAGTGAAAGTAATATAATTCTACTGACCATAGATGCTATAATATTTGCGCTGAGGTCAAAGTCAAGAGATTATGAATGATTATATTGATGAAATAGAAATTACCATAAGTTCTGGAAATGGAGGAAATGGTATAACTTCATTTAGAAGAGAAAAATTTGTACCTTTTGGTGGTCCTGATGGCGGAGATGGGGGTAACGGCGGAAATGTTTTATTTCAAGGATGCTCAAATTTAGATTCATTCAAAGATCTTACTCAAACAAGGTTTTTTAGAGCACAAAATGGGGGTAATGGTAAAGGATCAAACAAAAATGGTAAAAAGGGTAACGATATTATAATAAAGGTGCCCTTAGGAACTGAAATCAAAGATAAAGATAATAATACGACAATAATAGATGTAATTGAAAATGATAAAATTTATTTGGCCTTATCTGGAGGAACAGGGGGTAAGGGTAACTCCAACTTTAAGACATCTAAAAATCAAAGCCCTAGAAAGGCTACTATGGGAAAGCCAGGCATGAAAAAAAAGCTTTTTTTAAATTTAAAAACTCTATCAGATATAGGAATAGTTGGATTTCCAAATGTTGGCAAGTCATCTATTATAAATTTAATAACAAATTCTAAAGCAGAAATTGGAGATTATGCTTTCACAACTTTATCTCCAAATCTAGGAGTTATAAAAACAATTGATAGTGATTACTTAATAGCAGATATTCCTGGGATTGTTGAAAATGCCTCAAAAGGAAAAGGATTGGGTATCAAATTTCTTAAACATATTGAAAGATCAAGAAATATTGTTGTTGTCTTAAATGGATCCTGCGGTAAAAAAGAAGATTTAATTGATGAATTCAAAAAACTAACTAGGGAAATAAAGCTTTATTCTACTCATCTAATAAATAGAATTAAATTGATTATCATAAATAAATCTGACTTGTGTTTGTTTAAAGATGATTTAAAAAACTTTAGAATTGATGGGGACATACATCAAATATTATTCAGTTGTAAAGAATGTAAAAAAGAAGAGATAAGCTTTTTAAAAGAAAATTTTTTACTTTAACAAAGTATTAAGTGCTAATTCCCTATTGGATGAAACCATAAGATATTCACCAATTAAAAAATTTTTAACTCCTAAATTAACCAACATATCTAAATCATCTTTGGAGCTAATACCACTTTCGCTAATCAAAATAGAATTATTTGGAATTTTATCAATAAAATTTAAAACATTAATATTATCCACATTAAAAGTTTCTAAATTTCTGTTATTAACTCCAAAAATTTTTACTCCTACTTCAATTCCTTTTTTAAAATCATCATTATCATGAACTTCGTAAATCACATCAAGGTTTAACTTTTGGGAGACTTCATATAACGAAGCCAGCTTTTTTAAAGTTAAAGCTTTACCAATTAAAAGTATTGCATCTGCTCCATAAAACTTTGATTGATATATTTGATAATCATCAATAATAAAATCTTTTCTGAGTATTGGAATATTAACAATAGATCTTACTGCCGTTATGTAATCTATTTTTCCTTGAAAAAATTTCTCATCAGTTAAAATTGAAATTGCAGATGCTCCTCCATTAAAATATTCTAATGCTATCTTTAATGGCTGAAAGTTTTCTTGGATGACCCCCTTAGAGGGAGAGGCTTTTTTTATTTCAGCAATAATTTTAGTATCATTGCTTTTCAAAGTGTCGTAAAGACTTCTTATATCATATTTTTTTTCAAATATCCCCTCTCGAAGTTGTTCTAATGGAAAAGATTTTTTTAAATTTTCAACTTCAAATTCTTTCTCTTTAANAATCTTATCNAAAATATTCATGNCAAATCNATATANTCTTTTAAGTNCATTAAAAACATGTTTATCTTCTAATTTTTTTCTTATATATTCAAAGCTTTCAGCCAAATCGATATTATCATCATATAAATACAGAGATGCGCCTGCATTCAAAATACATATATCTCTTTTTTCATCTTTNATGGAACCATTTAAAATTCCAATTAATATTTTTTTTGATTGTTCAATATCTTTAATTACTAGGTTTTCCAGTATACCAAGTTCAAATCCATATTCCTGCGGATCAAAAATATAATTCTTATATTCTCCATTTTTAAATTCAAAGATGTGTGTTTTATCACATATGGAAATTTCATCCATCCCATCCAACCCATGAACCACCATACCAGATTTAACCCCCTGTTTAATTAACACCTTCCCCATTGTCTCTAAAAGCTCNTTATCGTAAACACCAAGAAGCTGATGCTTTGGTCTCAATGGATTAATTAATGGCCCTAAAATATTAAAAATTGTTCTAGTAGATAATGTTTTTCTAATATTTATTACATTTTTCATAGATTTATGAAAATTTGGCGCAAAAAGAAATGATATATTTCTTTTCTCAATACTTTCAATTGCCTCCTGAATATTTTTATCAAAATTAATACCTANTNATTCAAAAAGATCGGCACTTCCAACTTTACTGGAAACGGACCTATTTCCATGTTTAGCAACCTTAACGTTTAGCGNNGAAAGAATTAAAGATGAAATTGTCGAAACATTAANTATAGATTTNGAATCACCTCCTGTTCCNCATAAATCTATTAGNNCTANGTCAGATTCATATGTATNAATAGAATTTAATAAAAATTCNGATGCATAAAAAACNTCANTATCAGATGGTTTTTTAATTTTTAATGCTATTAAAATTGANGATGCTAAAGANGGATCTATATCACCAGACATTAGTTTAGAAAAAAAAGAATTAATCTCATCGTTATCAAGATCAATACCATCACACAATTTTTCTAAAATTTTATTCATTATTGTAATGCTCTTTTAGAGATCGTATCAAGAATTCCATTAATAAAACTACATGATTCATCAGAACTATATTTTAAGGCTAGAACTATTGCTTCTTTAATACTAATTGGTGCAGGAATCCCTTTAGAAAATAAAATCTCATAAACAGCAATTCTCAATATATTTAAATCAATAGAATTAATTCTAGATAATTTCCAATTTTTAGTAGTCTGATCGATTTGATCATCTATTGGTTTAATATTTTTTAAACAACCATTAATTATTTCTGTGGCTTTATCTTTGATTATATTCTTTGTAATTATTTTTTTTGAATTATCAAATATGTCTCTAAGGAGCTCATAATAATTACTATCATTTGATTTAATTCTTTCATTAGCATTATATATCTTGAGAAAATTTTTAAAATTTCTAGAGTCTGTTGCTTTAGATATTATTTTATTAAAAATATCTATTTTTATCACCCTAAGAAAAACTTTTCCTGATTTCAATAATGAGCAACCCACAACAACCATTTCTTTCTCGGCTATAATCATTTTTTTTAACATATAGTAATTAACAACAGGATTTGAATCCCAAAAATTATTAATATCTAGATTTATATTTTTAATCGCATCTAAAGAGTCTTGATCATCAATGTCAATACTATACATAAATCTTAGTGACAATTCCCTAGCTCTTCTATTTATCCAATATCTCATTAAATTGCTTCAGCTGAAACTATGAGCTTATAAATTGCATCAACTGCTTCAACTGCCCTATCTTTTTTTCCACCATTTGTTCTTGGTAAAATTTGTTTTTTATTGCTAACACTTACAATCCCGGAGGTAATAGGCGTATTGAATTTTACACTAAGAATCGTCAACTGCTCTGATACAATCTTAGATATATTATCAAAATGATTGGTTTCACCTTTAATTAAGCATCCTGTAGTAACAATTCCATCAACCTTTTTAAATTTTTGAAGTATGTAGTTTACAACATAAGGTACCTCTAAAGAACCTTCAATATCAACAACCCTCAATATCAACTTATTACTCCCGAATAACTTATTTAATCTTTCAGATGCAAATTTAATTTGCCTATTAGCTATGTCTTTATAATACGAACTAGCGACTAGGTATATATAATATTTATTTTTTTTCATTCTACTAGGCTTAGGACGTGACCGAGCTTTTTCTTTTTTGTCTTTAAGTAATTCTTATTATGTTCCCCAGGAGAAATTTCAATTGGAACAGTCTCAGTTATTTTTATTCCGTAACCTTCAATTCCAGCAACTTTTCTTGGATTGTTAGTTAATAGCTTTATTTTTCTCACACCTATATCACGTAATATTTGTGCTCCTGTGCCATATTCCCTGAGGTCTTCCTTAAATCCCAATGCTTCATTGGCCTCTACGGTGTCTAAACCCTTTTCTATTAGTGAATACGCTTTAATTTTATGACCTATTCCAATTCCTCTGCCCTCTTGAGCCAGATATAATAATACTCCTGATCCTTCATTAGAAATCATTTCTATAGCAGCATGCAATTGAGAACCGCAATCACATCTCAAAGATCCAAAAAGGTCTCCTGTTAGGCACTCTGAATGGACCCTTACTAATGTCGGTTTTGTCTTACTGATCTTCCCTTTAATCAGGGCTATGTGTGTTTTCCCATCTATCATGCTCTCGTATGCATAGCATTTAAAGTTAGTCATATGTGTTGGGAGCTGACACTCTGCTATTTTTTCAACTAAAGAGTCTTTTTTTAGTCTATATCCGATTAAATCCGCAATAGTAGCAATTTTGATCTTATGTTTTTTTGCAAATTTCTCACAATCTTTTAATCTCGCCATTGTTCCATCATCATTCATTATTTCGCATATAACTGCTGATGATTGCAAACCACAAATCTTGGCCATATCAACTGAGGCTTCAGTATGGCCTGCTCTAACTAAAATTCCTCCATCTCGAGCAACAAGTGGAAACATATGCCCTGGCCTATCAAAATCTTGCGGCTTGGACTTTGGATTTGCCACTAACTTTGCTGTTGTGGATCTATCTTGAGCAGATATACCAGTCGTTGTCCCCTTGTTAGCATCAATAGAAATTGTAAATGCAGTTGTATCTAAATTTTCTTTAGGGCTATTTTTAACTGGAGACAAATCAAGCCTATCAGCAACCTCTGTATCCATAGTGACACATATTAACCCTCTTCCATGAGTTGCCATGAAGTTAATAACATTTGGGGTGGCAAATTCAGAGGCAACAATAAGATCACCTTCATTTTCTCTATCGGCATCATCAACAAGAATTATCATCTTGCCTTTTTTAAAATCTTTTATTGCATCTTCAATTTTTGAAATTGGCATAATATCTCCTAATTCAATAAGTTTATAGATATTAAATATATACGTTTTTAAATATAAACCAAAAGGTTTTATAAGTATTGACTTTTTAGTAAGTATATATATTTTAAGATTATAGCTATAGTTTGGAGGTTCTAATTTGCAACTTATTCGTTTAAATAATCTATATTTAACTTTTCATGATTATATAATGGGAGGAGGAGAGGAGTTTAGAGAGTTTGAAGAAGAAATTCTTGATGATCTTGAAGAAGAGATTGATTATGATGATGACATTTGGGGAGAGAATGAAGATTCAGATGATGAAATTGAAGATGACTATAGTGAGGATGAAGATGAAGACGAGGGTGAGTTTGACGACTTAGAAGAAATTGATGATTTTGAAGAGCTAGATGATTTAGATGACTTAGATGACTTTGAAGAAGAAAGTGAAGACAATAGTGAGATTGAAGAGGAATAAATTCTAGTGTGCCCGGAGCCGGACTCGAACCGGCACGATGTTGCCATCGAGGGATTTTAAGTCCCTTGCGTCTACCTATTTCGCCACCCGGGCTAACCAAAATATTTATTGATATTACATGATTAACTACTTTAAGGAAATATAATTATTTGATTTAAAGTTTGGTTTGATAGCTCCAATTTTATTTTATTTATCAGAAATTATTATTACTGTTGTGGTATTTGTTGTACAGAGACCTTAACATCTAGTTTTTCATCACTTGAACCTATTGCTACACCTTTAATCGGAGCAGCAGATATGGAATCTGGCCCAGAACAAAGCCTTAAGTACCTTTCATTTGTACAACTATTATTTGATGGATCAAATGCAATCCATCCAATTTCCTTAAAAAACAATTCAACCCATGCATGTGTTGCTTGAGTATCAATATCTGTTGGTAATAAGTATCCCACTACATATCTTGCAGGTATTCCAGCATATATAGATGCTGAAATCATTAAATGCGCAAAATCTTGGCATACCCCTTTTCGAGAATTAAAAATATTTATTGCGGGAGTTGATATTTCAGAAGCACCAGACGAATATTCAATATAATCAAAAATCGCAGAATTTAAGGAATGTGCAAAACTAAGTTTATTTTTTTTCTTATTCTTAGCTAATAATTTTGAAACAAATTTTTTAATTCCTGAATCAGATTTAGTTAAATCAGTCTCTCTTAAGTAAACCAAAGGATTAATTTTTTCTTTATGGCCTGATATGATTCCGTTATTATCAGATGTTTGAACCTCACCCTTAACAATAATCTCAGAACTCTTATTATTTTTAGAAGTATGAGCGACAATAGTTTGATCTCCATTTGACTCAATAACTTTTTGACCTATAAAAGCATTCTTGACTGAAACTTTCCAACTTAGTATTTTTACACCTTTAAATTTTGTTGGAAACAACTTTATTGACTGAGTTAAACTTTGAAAAGGTTTTTCATATCTATATTTAGTTTTATGGTTAATCTTCAAAAACATTATAGACTCCTCCAAAATAAGAGCTTTCAATACTAGAATGTAATATATTGATGTCCTCACTATATTGACTTAAAAATTCATTAAATCCATTATCAAATATTTCTTGAACTGTTAAATCTGATAATTTTGAAATAATTTTCCTTGAAGTCGAAAACGCTCTGGATTGCAAGTTATAAAAAGATGATAAGTTCTTTAAATGAGTTTTGATATTTTCTAATGAATGAAAAAGAGATCTAGGATTAGTATTATTAAAAATCAAAAAATGCGCAATTTTTTCTTGAGACATATTTACGCCATAAGAAAGTCTAAATTGCGTATAAGCTGCNAGAGTTCTTAACANTATTCCCCATTCGTAATCATTATCTTCATTTTCTTGATCACTCATTGGTGATATAAAATTTTTAACATCTATAAATCTAATAATGTTATCTGCTCGTTCAACGTAATAGCCTAAATTCATAAAATCATAACAATCACTTGATAATTGCGTGCTGATTATTGCACCTTTTAACATACTGCTTCTTTGCTTAATCCATGCACATAGGTTTGGTATTTCAGAGGATTTATATTTACCAGAAGTTAAATCTTGGAGTTCTTGATAAGTTGAATTGACTACGTCCCATACCTCACGTGTAATTCTATTTCTTACCTTACGAAAATTTTCACGAGTAAATCTGATGCAATTCTTTATTGAAGACTCATTTGTTTCATCAAAAAATAAAAATTTTTCGACCTTTCTTTGATTAATTTTTGAGTTTTTAAAAAGATATTCATCTTTCACTGCAGTTGAAAGTAAAATTGATTCCCATTCGTTGTTTTTATTACTTGTTAAACTAATTCTATAAGCNACATCAAGNAATCTNGAGGTCATCTCAGCCCTTTCAATATATCTACATGCCCAATATAATTTTTCTGCAGTACTACTTAACATTATTTTCTAAGAACCCACGTATCTTTAACTCCTCCGCCTTGAGAAGAATTTACCACTAAAGAATTTTCTTTTAATGCGACTCTTGTAAGAGCCCCCTTAACAATATCAACTTGTCTACCCATCAAACAAAATGGTCTAAGATCTACATGCCTTGGAGCTAAACCATTGCTTGTATAGGTTGGGCATGTTGATAAATCTAATGTTGGTTGTGCAATATATTTTTCTGGGTTATTTCTTATTTTTTTTGCAAAGTTTTTTATTTGATTTTTTGTTGCCTTTGGTCCAATCAACATTCCAATCCCACCTGAGCCATGAACTTCTTTAACAACAAGATCTTTAATATTTTGCAAAACATATTTTAAATCCTTTTCTCTAGAGCAATTCCAAGTTTTAACATTTTCTAAAATTGGCTTTTCATTCAAATAAAATTTAATAATATCTGGGACATAAGGATATATAGCTTTATCATCTGCTATTCCTGATCCTGGAGCTGAGCAGATAGTAACATTTCCATTTTTATATGCATTCATGATTCCAGGAACTCCAATTAAAGAATCTTGATCAAAGCACAACGGATCAAGGTAAGGATCATCAATCCTTCTATATATGACATCAATTTTTTGTGGGCCTCTTACAGTTCTCATATAGACCTTGTCTTTTTCAGTAAATAGATCTTCTCCCTCCACTAATTCAACTCCCATTAAGTCAGCTAAAAAACTATGCTCATAATAAGCACTATTATATGAACCAGGTGTTAANACAACAATAATTGGCTCTTTATCACAATTTTGNGGNGCTATACTAGATAACATTTTTCTTAGACTTAAAGGATAGTCATCAATTGGTTCAATTATATTATCATTAAATAAATCTGGAAACATAGTCATCATAATTTCTCTATTTTGCATCATATAAGAAACTCCTGACGGTGTTCTACAATTATCTTCTAAAACTACAAACTTATTCAGAGAAGTTCTGACAATATCAATCCCTGAAATATGAGAAAATATTTTTCTAGGTGGNCTAAAACCAACCATCGAACTTTCAAAAGCACGGCTTTTATAGACTAACTCTGCAGGAATAATTTTTTCTTTAATTATATTAGCCCCATTGTAGATATCATATAAAAAAAGATTCAGAGCTTTTGTCCTTTGTTTAACCCCTGATTCAATAACTTTCCATTCATTAGCAGTGAAAACCCTTGGTATCATATCAAAAGGTATCATTCTTTCTTCAGGTGATTTTTTTTCATAAACTGANAATGTAATCCCTATTCTTTTAAAAATCCTCTGNGCTTCTTGATGTTTTTTTTCATAGGAATTATCTTTGAATGATTGAATCCATTTATCAATTTTCTTATACGGCTTTCTTATAAAACCGTTGTTAAGCATTTCATTAAATAGCATTTAACTGATAACTCCCTATTCATCATTTTACCGCAAACTTCATACCAACTAAAAAGTTTTAATATTAATTAAAAAATCATCAATATTCTGATATATTAAAAGAATGAATTTTCTTCAAAGTTTTGAAGAGTTTTATGAATCTGCGGCTAAACACCTTGATATACCNAAGGGTTTATCCGATCAAATTAAATCATGTGACTCTGTATATCATCTTAGATTTCCCATAACTCTTGATAATGGCGAGATAGAAGTTATAGACGCCTGGCATGGTGAACATAGCCATCATAGAAGCCCACTAAAAGGTGGAATTAGATACAGTAGTTTGGTCAATGAAGATGAAGTTAAAGTACTAGCCAGTTTAATGACCTTTAAATGTGCGCTTGTAAATGTACCTTTTGGTGGTGGAAAAGGAGGTATTAAAGTAGATTCAAAAAACTANACNGANAATGAGCTTGAAAAAATTACTAGAAGATATACTTTTGAACTTTTTTCTAGAAATTCCTTAGGACCGAATACTTATGTGCCATCAACTGATTATGGAACAACATCCAGAGAAATGAATTGGATTTATAGTACATTTAAAACTTTATCTAATTCTAATATTGATTCAGCAGCATCTGTTACATCAAAGAGTGTTACCCAGGAGGGTGTAAATGGTAGAACTGAAGCAACCGGTAGAGGTGTTTATATTGGAATTAGAGAGCTATTAAGTGATGAAAGAGAAATTTCTAGAGCTGGTCTTAAATCAGGTATTGAAGGGAAAAGAATTATAGTTCAGGGCTTTGGAAATGTTGGATATCATGCCGCTTTATTCTTATATGAGGCTGGCGCTATAATTACAGGAGTTTGTGAATACAATGGCTCAATATATAGCGATAAAGGNATAAACCCNTTGGAGCTTAAAAAATGGCTCAANGAAGGAAATAAAATTNATGATTTTGAGACATGTGAAACATCTGAAGATCCTTGGTTTGCATTTTACAAAGAGTGTGACATTTTAATNCCNGCAGCACTTGANGAAGTAATTAATGCAACAAACATGTATAAGATTAAAGCAAAANTAATTGCAGANGGTGCTAATGGCCCTGTAACTTTTGAGGCAGATAAATATTTAACTAATAGTGGTGTAATAGTCNTACCTGATCTTTATTTGAACTCTGGAGGTGTAATTGTTTCTTATTTTGAATGGTTAAAAAATTTAAATCATGTCAGATGGGGAAGAATTGAAAATCAGGGAAATAATAATTTAAAAGAAATTGATTTGATAAATAATGCATTAAATGAAACTATGACTCAGGCTTTTGGGGAATTATCAGAGAAAAGAAATTCTACAGGGAAATACATTTCATATCGCCAAGCGGCTTATAGATTAGGTATTGAGAAAATAGCCAATACATACATTGAGATGGGTCTTTTCCCATAAACTGCTTAATTAATGCAAGTCAATGATATATTAATTATAGCTAGTGTTTGCTTTTTAGGCGCTATTACTCCTGGCCCTAGCTTACTACTTATCTCTGGGATTACATTAAATAAAGGAAGAAAAGAAGCTATAAAAGCTTGTATTGGTCATGCTCTAGGAATTTGCTTTTATGCTTTTATCGTTGTAACGGGATTAGTAATTTTGATTGAAGAATTTAATAAAATTTTTATATTAGTTCAAAAAATAGGATGTATTTTTATTATTTATTTAGGGATAATATTTCTAAATTCTAGTGATGATATAGAAAATGCAAATAAAACTATGCATGTAAATAGTTTTGTTTCAGGATTAACAATAGCAATTCTCAATCCAAAAGTGATTATTTTTTTTAGTTCAATATTTAGCCAATTTATAAATAATAATATTACTTTTGAAAAAATTATTATTTTTACTTCCATAGCAACTTTGATAGATTTCATTGTGTATTCATTAATAGTAATTTTTTTAGCACTCGCTATAAAATCGGAAACAATTTTCAAAAACTTAAAACAAATTAACAAGTTTTCGGGCTGTACATTAATAATATTAGGACTAATTTTATTTATAATTGTTTGAAAAAGACCCCCTGGTAAATTACCAAGGGGGTTATGACTAACTCATAGTTAGCATTAATCTAGTGAACAGAAGTTTTTGCATTTTTGCTCTTTTGACTTTTTGAAAAGCTTTTAGAGCAGAATTATGCACGTTTGTTACAACGCGACCTCTGCTAGATTTTTGAACAGTCTTCAACATATCAAATACCTCCAATAAGATATTTGAACTTTTGACGCATGTTCAATGCGAGTCTTTTAATCCATGACTTATGGAGGGCTTTTGACTCATGCCCTATGAGGGTCTTTATAGCCATGACCCATGGTTCTCATAATATACCAGATTTATAGAATAATTATCAATATTTAATATATTATATTGCTTTACAGGCGGTGCCCGGATTCGAACCGGGGTATAACGGTTTTGCAGACCGTCGCCTTACCGCTTGGCTACACCGCCATTAAAGAACTATTATTTATACATTAAAAATGTTTTTTAGTCTATTTCCCATTAAAAATATAAAAAATTATTTATATACTTTAAGCTCGTTATATAAAGCGTCTCTTTCAACTGGCAAATAGCCTGCATCTTTAATCATCTTTACAAAAAAATCTCTTGTATGGCCAATTTCAGATTTTGCACCAGCATCATGGATAATTTTTTCAGAAACTATAGTTCCATCAGCATCAGATACTCCATAATGAAGAGCNACCTGTGCAGCTTTTTCGCCAAGTGTAATCCAATACGCTTTTATATATGGGAAATTGTCTAAATATAATCTAGCAAGAGAGTGGACCTTTAGATCATATGAAAAAGGAAAAGGTTTAACTTTACTTAGCCTTGTATTATATGGTTGGAATAAAACTGGAATAAAAGCAAAAAAGCCATTTGTATCATCTTGTAAATCTCTTAAACGAGAGATATGATCAATAACATCATTATAGGTTTCAAGATGTCCATATAAAATTGTAGCATTGGAGGGCAAGCCTTGTTTGTGTGCTTCACGGTGAATTTCGAGCCATGAATCTCCTGTAGTTTTAGGAGTACAAATTTTTTTTCTAATTTCGGGTGAAAAAATTTCTGCACCGCCTCCAGGTAATGCGTCAACGCCAGCATGCATTAATTCTGAAATTACTTTTCCAACACTTTTGCCAGATATTTGTGAAAACCAGTCTATTTCAACAGCTGTAAATGCTTTGATATGTGCATCGGGTGCAGCCTTACTTACTTCTTTTACAATTTCCAAATATTTCTCAAATTTCCAATCAGGATGTAATCCACCAACAATATGAATTTCTTTTAACTCATTACTCACAAGAGAAAGAATTTTTTCCATACTCATTTCATAAGCATCAGAGTGTCCTTTGGGTTTACCAAATGCACAAAACTTACATGATATGGCACATACATTTGAAGGGTTTATATGTCGATTGACAACAAAATAAACTTTTTTTCCATGTAATTTTTCTTTCACTGAAGATGATAAAATTCCTAGGGAGTTTATGTCCTGGGTTTCCATTATGGCTTTAGCATCATTAGAATCTAACCTTTCATCAGTGATAAGCTTATTTTTTATTTTTATGAGATTTTGATCAAAACAAAGACTTTCGAAACCATTTAATAATTTTTCCATTTTTTATTCACCATATTTTTTACATCTTTATTCATTTCTATTACATTAGGGTACCAATCTTTAAATGTTGCGTCTATTACCACTTGCCCTTTAAATGTAACTGAGGATTTCTCGACTGCCACTTCTTTAAAATACATGTCAATTGATGGATCAAACCTAGTGAAAATTCCCCATAACATTTCTACATTTGAAAAAATTTCAACATCATCGCTAACAATAAAAATAAATTTAAACTCTTTTAACAAATCATTATTTTTAATTTCTGAGATGGCTTCAACTTTATCAATATTTATTTTTATTATGATTATATTTTTGTTTATAACTCTGTAATCTGAAATAAAGTTAATTTTTTTTCTTGGATCATCAATTTCTAGAACTTCAAAAGCATCAAGGGATAGTTTCTTGCCCTCACCAATACAGTTAAATCCTACCTTGCTTCCAACATTCATTTTTCCACTTGTAAAATCAAGCGTATCCAAGGGTGTGGTTTGGATAAGTGTTAAATCTTTTCTAGGATCAAAATTTTCACCTAGGTATCCAAATACTTCAATGATATCTCTTGAGTTTACAAATTTGGGGACAGTCATTATACATTTTGTAAGTGATAATTGCCCAGTACCCCAGATTGACATCATGGCTTTAACAGCATTTTTTGGATATCTCTCATCAACTGATAAAACTAATAAATTATGAAAACCCGCTTCATAATAAGCCCACAAATCTTCAACTTCTGGATTCACTAAGCTTATTAATGGACCAAATATATCTGTAGCAGCCATACCAAGGTACATATCTTCCTTTGGTGGTCTGCCAACAACAGTAGCAGGAAAAATTGGATTATTTTTTCTGGTAATTGATTCTATTTCTAAATAAGGAAATTGGGATTCCATTGAATAATATCCAAAATGATCACCAAATGGTCCCTCCAGCTTTGTTTTACCAAGTGGAACTTTTCCTTCTATTATAAATTCTGCATTGGCGGGGACCATTATTTTAGAAAACTTAGATTTTACTAAATTAATTTTCCTATTTTTTAAAAAAGCAGAAAATAATACTTCATCGATATTTTCTGGAAGCGGTGCTATTGATGAAAAAATTAAAGCAGGATCTCCGCCTAAAACAATTGAAACAGGTAATGAGGAGCCAATTGATGACGATTCATGATAATGCGTAGCTCCACCTTTATGAGGGTGCCAATGCATTCCCAAGGTCTTATCATCAAATTTCTGTAATCTGTACATACCCATATTTCTTTTTTTATTTACAGGGCTTTCGGTAATAGTTAAACCCAATGTTATAAACCTGCCGCCATCCTCAGGCCAACATTTTAAGATTGGTAAAGAGTCTAGGTTATCACCACCTTGAACTTGTTGACAATCTGCATTATAAGTAATTTTTTTGGAACCAAAATTTAAACCTCTTCTAATAAAAGGTAAAAATTCCATCAGTGTCGAGAATTTTGGCGGTACTGCCTTTTGTGCAAAATTTAATAGTTCCTGGCCTAATTGCTTTGGATCACATCCTAAGGAAAGATCCATTCTTTCCTTTGTTCCAAATAGGTTTGCAGCAAGTGGATATTTTGAACCTCTAACGTTATTGAATAGCAGAGCAGGCCCGTTTTCCTCAATTGTGCGAGAACATATTTCAGTTATTTCGAGTTCAGGGTCAACCTCTGAATCAACTATTTTCAGATCTCCTATTCTGTCAAGAAACTTTAAATATGATTGTAAATCATAGAAATTTTTGTTACTCATCCTTGATCTTTTCAGTTCTCCATCCCTTATCGGGGTGAACACCTATAAGACTTAAGATTTTTTCAGAAAAAGTATTTTCCATATCTTTTATGGAGGACTCGCCCATATATACCCCTGGGGAAATAGGTGCAACTATTGCTCCGGCTTTAGATAGTTTAAGAGCATTTTCTAATGTAATGGAATCAAGTGGAGTTTCTCTTAACGCTATTATCAACCTTCTTCTCTCTTTTAGTGCAACTTGAGCCATTCTAGTAATTAAACTGTCTGAAATTCCAGACGCTATTTTATTAAGTGTTGAAATTGAACAGGGTATGATAACTAGCGAGTCAAAATAATTACTGCCTGAAGCAAAAGGAGAAGCTAAATCACTGTCAGAGAAGGTATTGTCTACCATTGATCTAAGTTCCTCAAATTTAAGCCCTAATTCTTCATGCATAACACGCTTTCCCCATTTAGAGGCTACGAGATATTTCTCTGAAGGACATTTTTCAATTAGGTTCACAGCAAAGTTTGATCCTGATGCTCCGGTAATTCCTATTATAGTTCTCATATATTAAATATATCCGATATTGTTAATAATAAAATTAGAAATCCTATATATGAGTTATATCTAAAAAAATCGAAATTACCTTTATTTGAAAAATATATTTGGGAGATAAAGTTTATCAGAATAAGTAAAATAATAGATTTTCCAAAAATTGTTCTATCAAAAATAATAGTTTGATAATGTGATAATATAAATATGGCAAGAATAAATGACAAGAAGGAAATTAATATTGCTCTTTTTTTTCCAAAATATGAGGGGATTGAAAATATTTTATTTTTTACATCAGATTCATAATCTTGAAGAGCATATAAGATGTCAAATCCACTTATCCAAAAAAAGGTGAAAATTGATAGTGGAAGCATATCTAAAATATTTAATGTTGAACAATCATAAACATAAAATCCCGCTAATGGGGATAAAGATAGAACTAAGCCCAAGAAATGATGGCATAAGTATGTGAATCTTTTTAAAAAGGGATAAATGTAGAAAAGTATTATAGGTATAGGAATTAAATATAAAGTGCTTTTACATAAAATTAATGAAGGAATTATAAATATTAAAAAAGATAAAATAAAAAAACTTATTAAAAATTTATTTGATGTTTTTCCAGATGGAATGGGTCTCGATAATGTTCTTGGGTTTTTTTTATCGATTTCTCTATCGGTGTATCTATTAAATATGAATGCTATATTCCTTGCACCGAAACTAGCAATTGTAATAAGTAGCAAATCTATAAAAATAAAATCTTTTGAAATAAATAAATAACCTGAAAAAATTAAGGGTAATACAAAGACTGTATGAGAAATTGTAACTAAATCGAAAGCTAACCTAGTATTTTTGAAGTTAAACATTAAAATATAGTAACAAATTTATTGATGGTGATATATGCATACCGAAACAATTAATAAAATTAAATCTGCACTCAGTGACGACAATATAACGTTAATTAATAATGAATTATCAGAAAGAAATGCAGCTGAAATTGCCAGTATAATTATTAGTTTTTCACAAAATGATATATGCAGAGTATTAAAGTCTTTAAGTAGTGAAAATCTAGCTGAAATAATACTTGAATTACCAGAAGACATTAGGACAGGAGTTTTAGATGAACTAGACAATAAATCAATATTAAGTGCTATAGAAAACCTTGAATCTGATGATGCCGCCGATTTAATATCAGATTTGGAAGATGAAAAAAGTAAAGAAATTTTAGAAGATATGAATCCTCAAGATTCATCTGAAGTTCAATCTTTACTTCAATATGATCCTGAATCTGCAGGAGGAATAATGCAAACCGAGTTAGTTGAAGTTAAAGATAGTTCATTAATCGAAGATGCAATCAATTGGATTAGAATCATAGCTGAGGATGTACCTGATTTTTACCAGATTTATGTAACAAATGAAAATGATAAATTGGTAGGTACGGTTTCATTAAAGGCATTAG
>PAZJ02000003.1 GCA_002715585.2 bacterium
ATTGTTCAGTTAGGTATTCAAGTAGCAAGAGTTGAGCTTCTTAACAAAGATCAAATGGAAATAAGCATTAATTTTTCTAATTTAAAAAATCTTAAAATAACACCAACTTTATTTTTTGAGTTCCACGGAAGTGAAAAATCAAATATTGAGTCTGTTAATTCAGTGAGTGAGCTGTGCGATGATAATAATGGATTTGATTTTGATTTTTCATCTGACCTTAAAAAAAGAAATGAACTTTGGAAAGCAAGGCACGATGTTTACTGGTCTGTAAAATCCCTAAAGCCAAACGCGAGAGTATATGCAACTGACGCATGTGTACCGATTACAAATTTAGTTGAATGTATAAAATTTGCAGAAAATGAAATTTCAAAAGATGGATTAAGAGCACCAATTGTAGGCCATGTAGGTGACGGTAATTTTCATGTCACGATACTATATGACCCTGAAATTCCTGAGGATATGAAAAAGATTAGAGAATTTAGTGATAAATTAGTTAAAAAATCACTAGAACTTGGAGGAACTGCAACAGGGGAACACGGAATTGGTCTAAATAAGAAAAAATATCTCGAAATTGAGCATAAAAATAGTCTATTTTTAATGAAAAAGATCAAAAAATCGATAGATCCTGAGAATATTATGAACCCNGGNAAGATCTTTGATATTTANTGNAAGTTACAGAAAATATACTACTATACAAAAAGAAATCCCAGTCTAAAATTATATTAACATTATTGTTATTATAATTAGATAAAAAAGTTTATAAAATCTTAACAAAACCCTTGACTTAAGGGCACTAAATACGATAATGTTGAATAATCTTTACAAGGAGGTAAAGAATTTATGCGTATTACAAAATTTGTATTAGCATTGGTATTCGCAATCGGACTTGCAATTCCATCGTTCGCGGTTGAATTAAGTTTAGGCGGATTTCCAAGTTATATGCGTTTTCGTTGGAGAACATTAACAAATGCTACTGCTCACAGTGTAACTAATGGCGATACTTCTGTTTTAGGCTCAACATCTGATGGTGAACAAATTCACTTTGCAGATATGACTTTAAGACTTACTCCTCAATTAGTTTTAAGTGATGCTGTAACAATTAGAGCAACTGTTGATGTTTTAAGTAACGCAATTGCTGGTGGTGCAAACTCAGGGCTCTTTGGTGCAACTGAGAACAACTCCGGTGGTGTAGTTATGTCAGACATCAGTACTGCAGATAGATTTAATGGTACTTTACTTTTTGACAGTGATGCTGTTGACGAAAACTCAGGAAGTTTTAAAGTTAAATTCCTTATGGCTGATATCAATCTGGGTGAATATGGATTCTTAAGAATCGGTAGACAGCCTTTTGATTTCGGTTTAGGTATTTACGCAAATGGTGGTCATAACCCATATGATGATCAAGGTTTTAACATTGATCGTGTACTTTGGTTAAAAGGCTACNATACTGCTTTAGGTGCAACAACACTTGTATTAGTTTCTGACTATATTTCAGGTGGTGGTGATGCTGGAGCTGACAAAGATGCAGATGAGGATATCTCTCTATTTGAAGGGCAAGGTCAAACAGTTGACTACTTAGCAGCTGCTGTGATTGTTGCAAATGGACCAAATGTTTTTGGTGGTTATTTGTTCCCAAAAATTAGACAGAAAAACTTAGGTGCTTCTGCGGAAAGTAACTATGACATGAACTTTGTTCTTTATGAAGTTTACTATACTTACAATGGTACAGACGTGTTCTTCGGAACTGACTGGGCCGGTGGTTATGGTACTTTAAAACCAGAATCAAGTTCAGGTAAAAGTTCAAACGCTAATATCGACAAAAGTAACTTNTTCTGGGTAACTCAACTTCGTTTTAAAAACCTAGGAAATGCTATGTCAGATATTGGTTTTGAATATGGTGTATCTCCTGGTGATGAATTTACATCAGGTACTGATGACTACCAAGGTGGAGTTATCAGAGGTAACACAGCTTATGAAGTAGACAATCTATTATTTAAGCATGTTATCCCNACACTTTATGGTTCTGAAGGTTCAGTTATCAACTCTAAATATATNAAAGTTGATACAAATATGCCAATGGGACCAACTTCAAACTTAAATCTTAAACTTGTAATGGCTTGGGCAGCTGAAACTGATGATCAGCAATTTAATCACATTGATAATGCTGCTGGTACTATCCAAGATATCTCAGGATATTGGGGTACAGTTTACGAAGCTATTTATAGNACAGATTTAACAGATGGTGTTGAGCTATCATTAATTGGTACTTATATTGATTCTGGTAAAGGTCTAAAAGACGCTATGTCTGATGCAGCTGACGGTACTGCTGTAAGATCTGACGCANCTGGGTCAATTTATGGTTTCCAAACAAGATTATTAATCTTCATTGATGATTTCTTTAAAGCACCTGCTGCTAAATAATTAATTAAATTAAATTAATTATGGGAGTTCTAGAAATAGGACTCCCTTTTTTTTTATAATCTGATAAATTATCTATATGAGATTATTAATTATTCTTATATTTTTGTTTACTAACTTCTCTCATGCAATGTCATTAGATTCNGCAATTAATTATGCTTTGATTAANAANAAGGACTTNAANATCTCNTCNCTTGATATTCAGAGNAGTNTNGGTTCAAGGTNAANTCTGATTCATCAATATATGANATNAATTTTTCNGCAAATTTTGANNATCANGATTTAAANNCNCCNTCAACNTCNGCTTTTGCAAANAATGATAAANTAAATGAAACNTCAACNTCNTATTCCTTTGGTTTTGATGGNTATTTAGAATCAGGNACNAANTATTTTNTAACACCNTTTAANNTAAAAAAAATTGAATCAGATCTTGGTACAAATTCAATGAGNCCAAANTGGGAATCTAGTTTTGANTTAGGGNTNTCNCAAAATATNTTAAANGATTTTGGTCCNTCANTTAANAATTCTTTTATTNTAGTTTCNAAAAATAATTCNAAAATATCNAANATTCAGTTTGAGAAGATGGTTTCAAAAACTATTTTNAATGTTAAGACNANNTTNTATAATGCNCTANTAGCAAAAAAAAATATTGAANTAGCTAANTCTTCTCTNGCNTTNGCTGAGGATTTNGTNNAGAAAAATGAATNTCAAGTTGAAGCNGGAACNCTTCCTAANTTATCACTNCTNCANGCAAAAGCAGCTGTTGCTTTTAGGCAAGTNGAANTAATTAAGGCNGAAAATAATTATGATCTTTCNNTAGANAATTTNAAAATTTCTATTTCAATGCCNTTAGATGAANNAGTAANTTTGGANGGGATTATTGANAAAAATTCNGANGNNATATCTGAATTAAGTGATGTATCNTNTATTGCTTTNAATAANAGNCCTGAAATAAGACAAAGAGAANTAAAAATAAAAAGTTCTCAACAAATGGTGGAATATTANANAAATCAANTATTNCCAGATTTCAACTTGGAAGCTTCNTTAGGTTATTCTGGGCTNGGNGGNAGTAAAAGCANTAATTACTCCTCNGCAATNTTAGGCCCTCCATCNATAGATTCTAAATANGATAGTGGTTTAAATGATTCAATTGATAATCTGAGATCCGGAGAAAATCTAAGTTGGAAAGTTGGAGCATCAATAAATATTCCATTAGGCAATGATAAAGCTAAAGGAAATTTAAAATCTGCAAAGGCTAAAATGGAAATTGATTCTATTAAGCTTGAACAACTTCTTGATTTAGTAAGTCTTGAGGCAAGATCATCTTGGAGAGACGTTATTACTAATCTTAAAAATATTGATGCNGCTAAAATTGGGCTTGAATTACAAAAAGAGATTCTTGAAAATGAACAAGAAAGATTTAATATAGGTTTGTCAAAAACAAATGATGTCCTAGAAGCGCAAACAGAGCTGATAGAGGCAGAACTTGCATATAATAAGTCCTTAGCTGATTTTAATATATCTTTAAACGAACATAAATATTCTTTAGGAATTCTTCTAAAAGATAAGAAAATAATCCTTGATAACTAATCAATTAGTGTTTGAAGTGTCTAACACCAACAAAAATCATTGAAATTCCATGTTCTTCACATGCTTCAATAACTTCTTCGTCTCTAATTGAACCACCTGGCTGGACAATTGCTTTAACTCCAGCTTTAGCAGCTTCATCTATACCATCTCGAAAAGGGAAGAATGCATCAGAGGCAAGGACAGATCCTTCTGTTCCATAATGTTCAGAAGCTTTTATAGTAGCTAGTTGAACAGAATTAACCCTATTCATTTGTCCTGCACCTATACCAACAGTTTTATTATCTTTTGCAAANACTATTGCATTTGATTTAACATTTTTACAAATTTTCCATGCTAATTTCAAAGTTTCTATNTCTTCGGGTGACGGCTGTTTTTTNGTTGCAACTTTATAATCTTCAAAATCCTCATCTGAAGTATTATCGGCATCNTGGTATAGAACTCCACCAACAACTTTCTTGATATCTTTGGAACTTTCAGTTGACTTAATTATTTCAGGTGATTTTAAAACTCTCAAGTTTTGTTTTTTTGCAAGAATTTCTATTGCTTCTGAATCATAATCAGGTGCTATTAAAACTTCAATAAATGTTTTTGAAATTTCCTCAGCCACATTTTTTGATACTTTTGTATTAAAAGCGACAATACCACCAAATGCACTTACAGGATCGCAGTCTCTTGCGTCTATATATGCTTGCAGTTGGTTTTCATGTATAGCTGCTCCGCAAGGATTATTATGTTTTACAATCACACAAGCAGTTTCATCAAATTCTTTAACAGTTTCAAAGCAAGAATCAGCATCATATATATTGTTTAAAGATAATTCTTTACCTTGTAATTGTTTAGAGTTTGCAACACAAGCTTCATCAATATTTTTTTGAACAAAAAATGAAGCATCTTGATGAGGNTTCTCTCCATATCTTAGATCATATGCTTTTTCAAAATGAAGAGTTAATGTATCAGGCATTTTATTTTTACTATTATCNGTTTTTAAAATTCCAAGATGNTTTGATATTGAAGCATCATAATTTGCAACATATGAAAAAGCTTTTTTTGCTANTGTATAGTTTAAGTCTTTATCAACCATTATTTCTTTATCTTTTANATTTGAGGTTAATAAATCATAATCTTTAGAGTCTACTATTACGGACACATCTTGAAAGTTTTTTGCTGCTGCCCTTACAATTGTAGGGCCACCAATATCGATATTTTCAATTGTTTCTTGAAATGACACACCTTCTTTTTTAATAGTTTCTTCAAAGGGATAAAAATTTACTACAACTAAATCAATTAATTGAATATCGTTATTTTCTGTGTCTTTGATATGAGATGGATTTTCTCTTATCGCCAGNATGCCNCCATGAATTTTAGGATGCAGNGTTTTTACTCTTCCNTCTAGCATCTCAGGAAAACCTGTAATATCTGATACGTCTTTTACATTCAATCCTGAGTCGCGTAANTACTTTGCTGTTCCACCGCTTGATATAATTTCTACCCCACATTCGCTAAGTTTTTTTGCAAAAGTATCAAGCCCTGATTTATCCCAAACACTAATTAATGCTCTGTGAATTTTCCTCATAAAAGTATATATATTCTATTCTAATAATTGCATTTTTGGAAGATATTATTAATTTTCTTGCCTTAAGGCACGTATTATATTAAAACTTTAAATATATGAAATATAAATATAAGAATTTATCAACAGAAAAACACTATAATAATGGAGATTTTAATTTTAAAAGCAACATTGTTGAAACTTTTATAAAAAATCATAATGAAATATATGAATCCTTAATAAAGAATTCAAAAAAAATAAACAAAGCATCCAATATTCTTAGAGATACTCATTTAAATAATGGCCGTATTTTTTTTATTGGCGCTGGAACAAGTGGGAGGCTGGGAGTTATAGAAGCTGCTGAAATGTCACCAACTTTTGGAGTTAAATCTGGAAAATTCATAGGTTTAATCGCAGGAGGCAAAAGAGCTCTTACAGTTGCATCTGAAGGAGCAGAGGATAAAGGTGAACTTGCGATAAATGAACTTAAAAAATATAATTTCAATAAAAAAGATCTTTTNGTCGGCATATCNGCAAGTGGAACCTCTGAATATGTTTTATCAGCTTTAAGAAAAGCCAAAAAAATGANATCAAAAAATATCTTNNTAACTTGTAATAAGCCAAANGTTAAGNTATCAGATCTTGATATTGTTTTNANAGTTGGTCCTGAAATACTNGCAGGATCTACTAGACTAAAATCNGGCACGATTACCAANATAGCTTTAAATATAATTACTACAAGTGCTATGATGATGGCGAATCATAGTTACAAAGGATTAATGATTGATATAAAACCAACTACAAAAAAACTAAGAGCAAGATGTATAAATAATTTATCAATAATTCTAAAAATTGACGACGCATTAGCAATAAAGATATTAGAAAAATCAAAATGGAATATTAGAGTGGCTGTTATAATGTATAAGTTAAATGTAAATTATTCTAAAGCAAAAAAATTATCTCGAGAATTAATATTTAAGGATTTACTAGGATAAGCAAATGCAGATAGTAGGAGTTAATTCAGGTACCTCTGTTGATTCTTTAGATATTGGAATCTTTAATGTATCTAAAAATAAAATCTCATTTTTAAATGGCCAAAGTTTTAAATATCCTACAATTTTATCGGATGAAATTAGNAGTTTAGGNCCCAATTCTTCAATTCTTCAAGTTGATAATATTTCTATAAAGTTAGGCGAATTTGTTGGAAGAAAAATTAATAATTTATTAAAATCTAGTAAATATAAACCAGAAATAATAGGTATGCATGGTCAGACAATTCATCATGCTAACGATATAAAAAATACTACGACAATTCAAATTACCGAAGCAGATTCTGTAGTACTATTAACCAATATCGATGTTATTCATGATTTCAGAAAAAAGGATGTTGTTTCAGGTGGAACTGCTGCACCTTTTGTTCCCATCCTCGATCATATTCTTTTTAAATCTATAAAAAGACCTTTTATTGCTCAAAACTTAGGAGGTATTGCTAACACTACGCTGGTTCATAAGAACTTTGATAAGACCATTGGCTATGACTCAGGACCAGCAAATTCATTAATTGACAAAGTAATTTACAAGCATTCAAAAGGAGAGTATTTATATGATAAAAATGGAGAGTTTGCAAGAAAGGGAAAAATATTCAAACCCTTACTAAGTAAGATTTTATCAAATAATTATTTTAGAAGAAAACCGCCAAAATCAACAGGTAACATCGAGTTTGGAATTCAATATGTAAATGATCTTTTATCATATTGCCGTACGAAAAATGTGGAAATCTATGACATTTTAGCAACTTTAACTGAGGTAACAGTAGAAACTATAGCTAAATCTTATGAGCAATTTATATTTAAAAATCATAAAATT
>PAZJ02000006.1 GCA_002715585.2 bacterium
GATAAGCAAATAAGACGTGATTTTAAATCAAAATTAAGCATTTAAATTTTTAAAATATCATCTATACTGCTCTCTTTGGGGGCGATTTGGTTTCGACGATGATTTTGCATTTAAAAGTAGCATGTCGAGAGCTAACTCGTTAATCTGGCAAAAGCACTATAAGTGCCGAACCAATCAATCAACTTGCTGCCTAGATAGTGTAGCAACATCTTGCAGTCTTTTCTCATAGGGCCTGTTAAGATGAGGATAATATGAGACTAATCTAGAATTTTCTCCTAATTCTATATTAGTATATAAGGAGATCGGGATTTTCTCTTTTTTTTAGCTTGGGAAAAATCTTTAAAAAATAAGCTTAAATAAGCATGTAGAAGCTCTTATTTAGCTAATTTTCGGACCTGGGTTCGATTCCCAGCGCCTCCACAAAATATTCTATAAGACATTATGATGCAAAAAGTATTAATTGGAACTAACAATAAAGGCAAAGTAAAAGAATATAAGTTTTTCTTATCTAATTATTTTGATGTTTTAACACCAGCAGAAATAGGAATAAATTTTGATGTTGCAGAAACTGGTACTACTTATGAAGAAAATTCGCTTTTAAAACTGGAATTTCTTAGAAAAAAGAACTTAAATATGGCGATCTTATGTGATGATTCAGGATTAGAAATTGAATCTTTAAATAATGAACCCGGAGTGTTTTCAGCCAGGTATGCGGGCGAAGATTGTTCAGATCAAGATAACATAAATAAAGTTTTAGTTAATTTAAAAGGAAAAAAAGATAGAAAAGCAAAGTTTGTATGTGTGATATCCTTTTTTTGGGAGAAATTTTCTTCTTTTCCTAGAATATTTAGGGGTGAGTGCCACGGTTCTATAATTGATAATCAATCTGGTAATAGTGGTTTTGGGTATGACCCTATATTTTATTATGAAAATTTAGCAAAAACATTTGCTAATTTATCTGCACATGAAAAAAATAAAGTAAGTCACAGATCTATGGCAATGAAAGAATTATTTTTTAATTTAAATTTTTGATTGTAAATAGTTTAAACATTAATTATTATCAAAATATAACCCAATGAGAAAAAAATCTACTAAATATATTTTTGTAACGGGGGGTGTGATGTCATCTCTTGGAAAAGGTCTTGCTAGTGCTTCAATAGCTGCGCTACTTGAAGCCAGAGGTATAAATGTATCTCTTCAAAAATTAGATCCTTATTTAAATGTTGACCCTGGAACAATGAATCCTTATCAGCATGGCGAGGTGTATGTTACCGATGATGGTGCAGAAACTGATTTGGATCTTGGCCACTATGAAAGATTTACTAATGTTATCACAAGTCAAGACAGTAATGTAACAACTGGTAGGGTATACAATGAGGTAATTTCTAAAGAAAGAAAAGGAGATTATTTGGGTCAGACTGTTCAAGTAATTCCTCATATTACTGATGAAATAATTAGTAGGGTATTTGCATTAAAAGGTAAAAGTGACATAGCAATTGTTGAAATCGGTGGAACTGTAGGGGATATAGAAAGCCTTCCTTATTTGGAAGCAATTAGACAAATAAGAACACAGTTAGGTAAAGAAAATGCGATTTTCATACATCTTACATATGTTCCCTACATTAGTGCTGCAGGAGAATTAAAAACCAAACCAACTCAGCACAGTGTTAAAGATTTATTACAAATAGGCATTCAGCCAGATATTTTACTGTGTAGAACAGATAGATTTCTATCAAACGATATAAAAAGAAAAATTGCTCTTTTTTGTAATTTAAATATTGAATCAGTAATTACAGCCTTAGATGTTGATGTTATATATGAAGTACCTCTAATATTCCACAAAGAGGGTCTCGATGATATTATTCTCGAATCTTTAAAAATATGGACTAAGGAACCTGATTTATCTAAATGGGAAAATATAATATCAAAAATAAAAAAATTGAAATATAAAACCACAATAGGTGTTGTAGGCAAATATATTGATTTGAAAGATGCTTATAAAAGTCTTCATGAAGCACTTTATCATGCATCTTATGAAGTAAATACTCAGCTAACAATCAAATACATAGACTCTGAAGAATTAGAGCAATCTTCAGCAAAAAAACTTTTGTCTGGTTGCGATGGTATTCTTGTACCCGGGGGTTTTGGTGATAGAGGATTTGAAGGTAAAATTTCGGCAATTCAATACGCAAGAGAGAATAACGTTCCTTTCTTTGGAATCTGTTTGGGTTTGCAAATGGCAATCATTGAATATGCAAGAAATGTTTGTAGAATAAAAGATGCAAATACAAGAGAATCTAATAAAAAAACTAAAAATTATTTGATAGATATTATGAAAAACCAAAAAAATATACAGGAGAAAGGCGGAACTATGAGGTTAGGTAAATATCCTTGTAATTTAAAAAAATCCTCTAAGGCTTATAACGCTTATAAAAAAATAAAAATTTCTGAAAGACATAGACATAGATATGAAGTAAACCCAAGTTTCCACTTAAAATTAAAACAGAATGGATTAATTTTAAGTGGACTATCACCCGATGGAAAATTAGTGGAAATAATTGAATTAAAAAAACATAAATGGTTTTTAGCATGCCAATTTCATCCAGAATTTAAGTCGAAGCCGTTTTTATCTCATCCACTTTTTAAAGGTTTTATAAAAGCGTCAACCGTTTCTAATAATGACTGAAGATCTCCAGAAATACTCTTTATTTATTAAGAACTCAAAAATTTTTGTAGGGAGAATTTTAAAGAGAGATTCAAAAACAAGAAATGTTGAATTAGAGTTAAATAATCAAAAAAAAACTATTTGCAAAATTAAAGATTTAATATTCGAAGTCTCCTTAACTAATTCTCGAGTAACTAGTAATAATATTGAATTGAGTAATCTATGGTCTAATTTGTCAAATAAAGCTCAGATTATTTCCACAAATGAATTTATAAATTTTGCACTAAATAAATATGAAATTAATAACTATTTTGATTTATGTAATTTGGTTGAAAAACTTAATATTGATTATACTTTTTTTAAAATTCTCAATTCTGAATCAATTTATATAAATAGTAAAGAAGTAGTAGAAAAAATAAATCTTAAAAAAATTAGTAAAATTAATAATCAAAATTTTAACAAAGAATTTATAGATAAGTTAAAAAATAAATTAAAAATTGATCCTACACAATATAGTTTGCAGTTCGACAATATTAAAAAATTTTTTGAGGGAAAAAAACAGTATGATAAAAAATTAATTAATGGAATTTTTGAGGAACTTAATCTAAATAACAATAGTTTTATTTGTTTTCTAATAGATAATAATTATTTCTCTATGCAACAGATAATAGCAATGAAATTTAATTTGAATAATAATTTTGTATATAATTTTAACTTACCCAAAATTAATGAAATAAATTCCCCAGAGATAAATGCTTTTACGATAGACGATGAAAATACAAAAGATTATGATGATGCGATATCTATTAAATTTCATGATGATTATGTGTTGATATCAGTTCATATAACAAATTTTTCTAATTTGATTAACTATATGTCAGAACCTGAGATTTTTGCACGAAAAAATATGCAAACAATTTATTCACCCTATGGAAATTATAATCTTTATTCTGATGATATTATTGAACAAATTTCATTAATTAAAAATAATCTCAGAGATGTAATTTCTATTGTTTTTAAAGTAGATAAAGAATATAAAATACTAGGCTACGAATTGATAAAAAATAGAATTTTAATTGAAGAAAATTATTCTTATACTAATGTTGAATCCTTTATTAACAAAAATGAAAATTTTCAATTTCTCAAAAATTTTACCGATTATCAAAGATCAAAAAGATTAGTCAATGCAGACTTTGCTGAATTTAATAATGATATATCTTTATTCTTGGATTCAGACCAAAAATTACAAATTAAAGCTAGTAATTTGGAGTCGCATAAAGTAATTTCTGAACTAATGATTTTAGCGAATAGTTACACTGCTGATTTTATGCAATTGAATAATATTTATTCTATCTATAGAAAACAGGATGAATCAGTAAATCTCATAGTTGATTCAATTGAAACTGATAATTCATTTAAATTTTTTAGGAATGTATCACCTATTAAAATTTCTACTGATAATGGACCGCATTATGGTCTAGGAGTTGATAATTATATACAATTTACATCTCCCATTAGGAGATATCATGATTCTATAATAATGAGACAATTAAACTCTTTTTTGGATTGTGGTGATGTAATTTTTTCAAAGGATGATTTGGAAAATATCTTGAAATCCACAAACTCCGAATTAGAAATATCAAAAAATAAATCTAAAAACGTATATAAATTTTGTGCATTAAAATATTTATATGATAATTGTAAATACGAGAGTGATGTTTACGTATATAGTATTTTAAAGAATGATTATATTATATATTTAAGTGAGCTAAATATTTTTGATGTTGTGAGTAAAAGCCAGTTAAAAAAAATATATAAAATTAATGATAGAATAAGTATTAAATATGATTTTATAGATCTTTTTAGTTTAAATATAAGAAATATTGAAGAGATTCTATAGACTTTTTACCTTTTTTTTCAACCTTTTTTTTGTTATAATAAAAAGGATTTAAAAGTTAATATATATTTTTATTTTTCCATAGGGAGAAAACAGTGTCCAAAGATATTTTGAATATTACTGATAGTAGAACAGGCAAATCTTACGAATTAGAGATTAATGATGGCAATATTCGAGCTAGAGATTTAAGGCAAATTAAAGTTAATGATGACGAATTTGGAATGATGAGCTATGATCCTTCATTTGAAAACACTGCTTCATGTAAAAGCAGTGTAACTTTTATTGATGGTGACAAAGGAATTCTTAGGTATAGAGGATATCCAATTGAGCAGCTAGCAGAAAAGAGTTCTCAATTAGAAGTTTCAAAACTTTTAATTGACGGAGAATTACCAAATAAATCTGAATTAGATAAATGGGTTTCT
The DNA here is from genome assembly GCA_002715585.2 of bacterium. Lineage (GTDB taxonomy): Bacteria > Desulfobacterota_D > UBA1144 > UBA1144 > UBA1144. The sequence continues at coordinate 4,985 of PAZJ02000006.1, forward strand.
GATATTAAAAGTTTTAACTCTGTTCCAAATGAAATAGAGAAAATAATTACATCTTTTCCTGAAAGTTCACATCCTATGGGAGTTTTAATAAGCTCAATTGCTGCTTTGAGTACATTTTATCCAAATTCAAAAGAAATAGATGACAATAAAGAGAATTATGAAAACATCTGTAGACTCATCGCGCAAGTTCCTATATTAGCAGCTTATATTTACAGGCATTCGCAAGGACAAAAAATTGTACCGCCTGATAATTCACTCAGTTATTCAGAAAATTTTCTAAATATGCTTTTTGATGGTGACGAAAACAAACTTAATCCAGAAATAATAAGTGCNATGGATGCTCTATTTATTTTACATGCTGACCATGAACAAAATTGTAGNGCNAGTGTTATGAGAAATACTGGTAGTTCNGAGCCTGATCCTTACTCCGCAGTTGCTGCTGCGACGGCAGCTTTATATGGACCTCTTCATGGTGGAGCTAATGAGGCAGTTTTGGATATGCTATCTAATGAAATTAAATCAGTTGAAAATATCCCAGATTTTTTAGATAAGGTTCAGAAGAAAGAAGCCTTGTTAATGGGGTTTGGTCACAGGGTCTATAAATCCTATGATCCTAGAGCAAAATATATTAAAAAAGCTGCTGATAGTGTTTTTGAAAAGACTGGTACAAATCCTCTGCTTGATATTGCTCTCAAACTAGAGTCGATTGCTTTAAGTGAGGACTATTTTATTCAAAGAAATTTATATCCAAATGTTGATTTTTATTCTGGATTAATNTATCAAAGCATGGGAATTCCAAGNCCTATGTTTACTGTTCTTTTCACTATTGGTAGAACTCCTGGGTGGTTAGCACAATGGAAAGAATTCTTAAATGATAAAGATCAAAAGATTGCAAGACCTAGACAAATTTATACTGGATATGATTCAAGAGATTACCAAGATTTAGAATCTAGATAAAATATCAATCAAATTTGGATTTAAGCCAATTAGTAGAATTATCGCAATACAAATACTTAATATTAATTTTTGTTCTGGCTCAATATCAAATTTATCTAAGCTATTTATATTCTTATCAGAGAAAATGAATCTAATTAATTTCAAGTAGTAGAAAAAACCAATAGCTGCTCCAGTTAATATTATTGATGAATAGAAAATTCCATATTCTTGGTAGATAAGTATCACTATATTAAACTTTCCCCAAAAGCCTGCAGTTAATGGAACACCGGCTAAAGAGAGNATAGAAATAGTTATTATTATTGACAGAAAAGGAGAGTCTTTATATAAACCTTTTAAGTCCTCTACATAAAATTCGAATTGATTTTTGTTGAAATTACTAATCGAAGAATATAAGCATAAATTCGAAAAAATATAAAAAGTAAAATAAATTAGAATAAAACTGTATGATATCNGCATATCTAGNACAGAAAATAAAATCATCATTCCTGCATGAGGTATTCCTGAGTAAGCAAGTAATCTAAATAAGTTTTTTTGTTTTAATGTCAATATTGAGCCATAAATTATTGAAGATAATGAAAAAATTATAATGATATTTTTTAAATATGGGATATTATCGAAAAGGTTTTCGGTACTCACTAAACCTATTAATAATGAAATTACAGCAATTTTTGGAATAGTGCTCAAATAAGGAAGAATATTTGATGGAGCTGATTGATAAGTGTCTGATAACCAAAAGTGCATAGGTACTAGGCCTGTTTTAAAACATATTGATAAGAAAAAGAAGAAGAAAGATAATATTGATAACACATCTGATGATAAATAATTATCAAAACTTATCAATGTTGAATTTGTCATGCCAAAATTTAATACAGCAGAAAAAATAATAAGAACAGTAGATAACGTTCCAAAGAAGAATAATTTAGTTGCNCCTTCTACTGCAATATTNCCTTTAGGCCCCATCGCTGTCATTAAGTAAATTGGTATACTCATTAATTCTAGGCCCAATATTAGAGTAAAAAATTCTCTGGCTGAAATTGTTATCAAGGCTCCAAGCATGGACATTACTAATAGAAGTGAATATTCTCCGACAATCTTTGAATACAACTCATCATTTTTTTTAGTTATATAGCAAATAGAGACTAAAGATGAAGCTAATATTAATATTTTAACAGCCTTTGTAAATTCATTATTTACNAAAGCTTGATTCATATAATAGATGTTTCCAGACTGGTCTANTAGNAAAAATATTGATATAAAAATTCCAAATATAATCAGAATGGAATTTGTTTTTGAAAAATGTTTATGATCAATTAGAGAATTTATTAAAATTAAAAAAAGTGTAATTGTGATGGATATCTCAGGTAATAAGTTATGAATTATATTTCCCATTATCTCATTACTAGCCCTTTGTAAGAATCAAATAAAATATTTTGTATAAAATTAGGATAAATTCCAATAAATAAAATTAAAATACATAGAATAAAACATATTATTATTTCATAATTATCCATATCAAGAAATTCATTTAAATTCGAATTTAAGGTAAATATACAATCTTTAACTGCTCTGAACATATATATTGTGGTGAGTAATATTCCTAATATTGGTATAGATATCATTAGAATACCGAGTTTTGAAAATTCAAAATATTTATAAATTCCGTTGATTATCATAAATTCAGATATAAATCCACTTGTTAAAGGAAATCCAATACTGGCAAAAGCTGTAAAAATAAAAAAATAAGAAAGAATAGGTGAGTAATCTAGCATTGAGTTTAATTCGGATATCATCCTTGTTTTTTTGATTCTGTAAATAACACCAACTGTGAAAAATAACAAGCAAATAATTAAACCATGAGATATTATCTGAAAAATTGCACCGTTTATACCAGTTTCATTACTGGTCATTAATGCTATAAATATATATCCAATATGAGATAGCGANGCATATGCGGCAACATACTTTAAATCATTTTGGCGAAGAGCTGTAAATGCACCATATACTATATTCACAGAAGCTAAAAATATAATTATATTTGAATAATTTGAAGTAATCTCATTCATTATAGGTATTAAAATTTTTATAAATCCTATGACCCCAATTTTCATTAATATCCCAGCGAAAATAATTGAACCTGCAGTTGGAGCTGTTCCATGACCATCAGGAGCCCATGTATGAAAAGGCCATAATGCAGAATGCGTTCCAAAGCCTATTAATAAGAGCCAAAAAACAAAAACTGAATTATTCCCAGTAGTTATATTTGATATTTCAAAAGATCCTGATGAAATTCCTAAAATTGCTAATCCAAAGAAAATTAAAATTGATGCTATAAAGAGATAGATAGTTATTTTATATGATCCATATTCCCTTGACCCGACATTAAAAAATTTTAGAATATCTTTAAAAGGCCCCGAAGCTTCTCTTTTTAGGTTATAGCCAAAAGTTGATATCATTAAAAAAATTGGAATAGCAGCAATTTCGTAAAAGAGAAAAAATACGAACAAGTTATTGCTTATAATTAGACCATTTATTCCAATCGAGATTAAGGATATTAAAATATTAATTTGCTTATGTCTGATTAAATTTTGATCAGGTGAATCAGAAATTAGTTTAAAATTTAAAGTTGAGAAGAGTGCGGTTATAATCGTTAAATGCGATAATATTAACAATAATATTGATATCCTATCAACATTAAAACTCATATTAACATCAAATACCGGCAATAGAGTATAAAAATTTACATATAAACTATCAAAATTTCCATTAACTGCAATTTGTTTATCAAAAATAAAATAAATAATAATTCCTAATGATATACCCATGACAATAATAGGGTTAAATTTAATTATATTTATATTTTTGCTTATAGATAATGTAACAATTGAAACTAACGGTAGTAATAAAATAAAAAATAAAATCATATAATTTCCTAAATGTTAAACGTAATTCCAAATAAAATAATCGATAAAATAATTAGTATTAAAAATTTTGATGCATAACCTCTTATAAAACCATCTTGAATCTTTTGAAAATAATTTGATGTATTTACCATAATATATGGAATAAAATTCACAATTCCATCAATGATGTTTCTATCAAACCATGCTACAAAATTTCCCATTTGAACAAATATTTTTTCATATACATGCCTATATATATACTCTATTTCAATAAAGGTTTTTACAATATTTATAGTTGTATCGCTATATAATCTTATTTTATCCCTAAAAAAATAATTAATAGTAATGAAAAGTATTACAAAAGACTGTAATGATATAAGCTCAAATGTTGAAATATTTTTGAAATTTATATCGATAAATTCTTTAAAAAAATCAAAAGTATAGAACCCTGTAAGAGAGAAAAATGCTAATATTCCCATTGGCAACAGATAAAGAATATCCNTTTTAAAAATATTATGTCCAATTCTCTTGAAATTTATTATATTAAAAAATAATTTTGAGGAATATAGACAAGTAAATAGTACAGAAATAATTAATATTAAAGAATCAAACAAGCTCCTATTATTTATAAAATCAATGATTATATATTCTTTTGAAAATGATCCNGTAAGAGGATAGACNCCTGCGAGCGACAGGCAACCAATTGAAAAAATTATCCCGTAAGGTGTAAAAAAAGAGAGTTTTCCAGACAATTTGTCAATCGAAGTTTCATTAAATTTTAAAATTAAATAACCCGCCATCAAAAATAGTAATGATTTAAAAAAACTATGGGAATATANATGAAAATAGCCCATTTGACCTACTGAATTACCAATAGGGATTAGCATAAATCCTATATGTGATAAAGTTGAATATGCCAAAATGCCTTTTAAATCACTTTCATAAAATGCATAAATTGAACATATNAAAGAAGTAATCAGACCNACATAAAATATTGNATCTTTGATGAATGGATAGNACTCAATTGATGANGATAATTTGANNAATAAAAATANTCCAGCAACAACCATAGTTGCGGAATGAATTAGTGCTGACACTGGAGTAGGGCCTTTCATAGCGCGAGGCAGCCAAATTATAAAAGGGTATTGNGCACATTTTGTAAAAATTCCAATTAATATAAAAAACAAAGCTAAATTATCAGAGTAGTTCTTCGAATTAATTAAAAAATTGTTTACTGAGCTTATATCTAAGCTTTGTGAGCCTAAATAAATAATNATAAGCCCCATTAAAAAAAATAAATCACCAAATCTTGTAATCCAAAAAGCCANANTTGATGAGTAAATAGCTTTTATATCAGAATTATAATAAGCAATAAGAAAAAAAGAGCATAATCCTAAGAATTCCCAAAAAATAAAACTNCTNAGTAGGTCATCAGACAAGCTAAAGAAAACCATTGAGGATATAAAAATATTAAGAAAAACTGAATATCTAAATTTTCTTTGATAACTCTCAGTTGAAATAAATTTATAAGAATAAATTAAAACACATATCGAGATAACTAAAACAATTAGTGACATTAACACATTTAAATAGTTAAATGAAAAGATTAAACTAATTAAGCTTGAATGAATCTTAATATAACTAAATTCTATTTTATCTAATGATTCATAATTAAAAAATAACATTATAAAACATATTGAATGAAATATTATAGGTAAGGTAAAATATCCCTCGTAAGTTATTTTTTTATTAATTTTCAATTTAATAAAATGAAATACAACCACACTAAGAGGGGAAGCTAGTAGTAATAAAAATATTAATTTTTCCATTTTAATCCTTTAAAGTTTTTAAATCACCAATGTCAATAGTCTTGTTCAATCTTTGATTAAGAATAAATATTGCTAATCCTACAGCTACTTCACANGCAGTTATAACCAGAATGAACATTATTAAAATATCTGCTAGGTAAGACTGATGNGATTTGGCTAANACTATAAATATTANATTAATTCCATTTAAAATTAGTTCTATACCAATTAATAATGATAAAATATGTTTTTTACTCAAAAGCATAAAGATGCCCAATGAAGATATTAAAAGTGCGGAATAGATTAGAATCCAAAACATCAAGAATCTTCCTTACGNAGTTTTAGTAATGTCAGACATCCAATTATTGTTCCTAAAAGTAAAATTGAAGCAATTTCCAAAAGTGGATACCACTCTTTAAACAGGGTTGTACTTATAATTTCTGAGCTAGGTACATAATCTAATTTAAATTTTAATGACAAGTTTTTCATTGTTTCTGAATTTGTAAAAACATATGATGTAATAAGAAAAAAGAAGAAAGATATTATCAATGCTTTAATTGGAGAGCTAAATGTTTGAGAAAGATCATTGTAGTCCCAATCAGCTGTCAATATGACAGCAAAAAGGAAAAGAATTAAAGTTCCACCAGTATATAAAAGAATTTGGATTATACCTAACATTGTTGATCCAATTGATATAAAAACAAATGATATAAGGAAAAGAGTGACACCAAAGAAAAATGTTGTTCTAATTATTTTAGCACTTAGAGAGCACATTAAAGCTGATAGAACTGCTAAAATTGAGAATACTATCACTAGGGAGCTTATCATTACTTGTTATCCTTTATTGGTTTATGGGATTCTTGTAATAAACTTCCTCTTGCCCATGACTCTTCATAAATTTTAGCATTATTCATCATTTTTGATTTTGTCAAATAAAGATCTGATCGCAGAGTCACAGGTTTAGCTGGAATTCTCATCATAATAATAGCGTCAACTGGACAAATCTGAACACATAGCTCACATTGTATACAACTCTGAAGATCAAGGAAAAAACTTTTAGCAAAACCTCTTCCATCTCGCTTCTCAATTTCAATATCTATTATATTAGAAGGGCATATCCTCTCACAGAGTTTACATGCTATACAATTCTCTTCACCAGTTTCTTTATTTTCAGTCAACCCAAANGTACCTATACGTAGTTTATTAGGCATTTCTCTTTTTTCATCAGGGTAGCTAAGAGTAACTGATCCNTTGGTTATATTACNCATTGTAAATTTCAAATTTCTTAATATATTTNTAAATATTTTTATAATTTTCATAATTACATATCCATATAATATTTTAAAAAACAAGATGCTAAAAGCAGTAAAAACGATATTGGTATTAAATTATTCCAATTGAATTTTAGCAATTGATCAATCCTAATTCTAAAAAAACTCCATCTTACAAATAATACCACTGTAAATAAAATTAATGCTTTTATAATTATTAAAAAATTACTTTCAAAGAAAAAACCATTAGGCCCACCCAAAAAAATAATAGACCCCAAGACTGAAATTCCAAACAAATGAACATATTCGGCTAAATAAAATAGAGCAAATTTGATACCTGAATACTCNGTNGTATAACCTGAAACAAGCTCTGATTCTGCCTCNGATAAATCAAATGGTATTCTNTTNCCTTCAGCTAAAGAGGAAATAAAAAAGATTATAAAGGTAATTTGTCCGATTANGGGATAGAAAATAAACCAAGAATTTTTTTGATAGCTTATAATCTCACTAAAACCAAGACTGCCCATAATTATACATGGCACCAATAAAGTTATAATAAGTGGTATCTCATATGAGATAATTTGTGCAATTATTCTAATAACNGATATTAAAGCAAATTTATTATTAGANGACCANCCAGCTATGAAGATTCCTACAATAATTAAAGAACTAATCGCAATGAANAGCATGAGTGCTAGATTTGTATTAATCATTAAGTTGTCAAAAATAAAGGGGAGTAAAGCAAATGATGCAAGGCTAACAACCATGACCCATATGGGTCCAAAATTGAAAAGTAGTCTATCCGAATTTTTGGGGCTAGAATCATCTTTAAGCATTAGCTTTAAAGCATCTGCAAGCGGCTGTAACAATCCATGTGGCTTACCAACTAAATATGGTCCAATTCGCGATTGCATTTTTGCAGCAACTTTTCTTTCCAACCAAACCAAATAGGCGACAATTAAAATTAATATAGAAATTGTTTTGAATATAGGTAGAGCAAAATCAATAAACATTTCCATTATCTATCTACATCTCCAAATACAGGATCAAGAGATCCCAATATGACAACTGCATCGGCAATATAAGTACCNGGCAACAATTTCTCCACAATTGATAAGTTGCTAAAAGAGGGTGCTCTGATTTTCATCCTATAAGGCATGGAGCTTCCATCGGATACAATAAAAAAGCCTAATTCTCCCCTTGGAGATTCAATCGCTTTATAATGAGACCCTTTAGGAGGCTTTAAAAGTTTTGCGCTCTTTAATGGTTTGCGAGAGNATAAAGCTCCNTNAGGAAGAGAACCTAGAACTTGTTCTATAATTTTGATGGACTCTAAAGTTTCTTTCATTCTTACAATAGTTCTATCATAGGAGTCTCCATTAGAGCCTATTGGAATTTCGAATGTAAAATTATTATATACTTCATATGAACTATTTTTGCGAATATCATAATCAATACCAGAACCTCTTGCTACAGGCCCTGATCCCCCAGATGATAAAACTAGTTCCTTTGAAATAACCCCTATATTTTTGGTTCTTTGCATGAAAATTTCATCGTTAGAAATAACATCAAAATATTCAGTAAGCTTTGGCTTTAGATACTCTATTAATTCATATGTTTTTTTCAGAGACTCTTCATTGACATCATAACGTACACCCCCAACTTGATTCATATTAGTATGAAATCTTGTTCCAGTTATAGTTTCAAGTACATCTAAGATTTTTTCTCTTTCTCTAAAACAATATAGAAACAAACTAGCTCCACCNCCTAAAGCACCTCCTAAATCTAATCCATATGTTCCNAAAGCTACTAAATGAGAACTAATCCTTTGCATCTCAGCNATTAAAACTCTTAAATANGATGCACGTTCGGGCACCTCNATATTACACATTTCCTCAATNGTATTNATAAATCCTAAAGAATTTGAAGTAGGTGAAAGATAATCATCTCTCTCCAAAACAGGTGGGATCATATCATAATCAAGATTTTCTGATAATTTTTCNACACCNCTATGCAAATATCCTAAATATGATTCCACACGATTAATTCTCTCACCTTCTAAGTGTAATTTTAGTCTAAATACACCATGTGTTGAAGGGTGTTGCGGTCCCATGTTTAAAGCAAGATCACCAAAATCTTTTTCTATAATTTTGTTTTCCAAGATTCATAATCCTCTCTCGATGGTCTATATGGTAATTTTGCTTGTTCCATTTTATAATCTTTCAGAAGTGGATAGCCAACCCAATCATCTGGCATTAAAATTCTTTCAAGTTTAGGGTGATTTTTAAATTCTATACCAAACATATCAAAAACTTCTCNTTCTTGCCACTCAGCGCCTGGATAGATTTGTGTTATTGAGTCAATTTTATTTGATGAGTCTAGCTTTACATTTATTTCAANTTTTTCATTATTATTATTTTTTGTAAACAAATAAGTTAAGACAAGGCTATCTTCAAAATCGGTTGCAGTAATAAAATTTATATAATCATAGCCCTCAAATTTAATTTCTTTACATTTATTAATCAAAGAGTTTCCACTAATAAAGTTTTCTTTAAATAAGATTTCTTTTTTCTTCACCTTAACCTCATTTATGTCAGGCCTCACTGAATCCACTGAATTGAATGTTGGATTACTTTTACCCTTAGAAATTATATTTTGTAATTCCATTATTCCATCAATAAAAGCTTCCGGCGTAGGAGGACAACCAGGTACATATACATCAACTGGAATTATCCAATCAACACCTGGTACGACACTGTAAACATGTCTATAATGATCACCAGATATTGCACAGCTTCCAGCAGCAATTACCCACTTTGGACCTGTCATCTGATCATATAAAGTTTTAATCCTTTCACCCATTTTTACAGTAACTGTTCCAGCAACAATCATTAAATCAGCTTGNCTAGGAGANGCTCTTGTTATCATACCTAATCTATCAAGATCGTATCTAGATGAAAAAGTTGCCATCATTTCTATCGCACAACAGGCTAAACCGAAGGAAAGAGGCCAAAGACTTGATTTATTTGCCCAATTGAATAAATCTGCAGTCTTTGTAATAAATAAATTAGCTCCAGGAAGCTTCATAAAAGATCCTATATCTTTTAATGATTTTTTTACATCTCCCATTTTAAAAACCCCTTCTTATAAGCATATATCCACCCAAGGAAAAGAATAANAATAAAAGTTATAAATGATAAATAGATTTCTGGCGAGGGATTACTTAGGCTTAAAATCCATGGAAAAACAAATACAAGTTCGATATCAAATAATATAAAAATTAGCGCTACTTTAAAATAACCTATTGGAATTTTTGTCCATGAATTTTCTACTCTTGGTTCGCCGCATTCATAAATNCTATCAGAGGTTTGATTGGTATACCCAGCTATGAATCTTACGATTTTNGAGGTTAAAATCATAATAAGCGGTAAAGAAAGAATCAATACAAAAATTATTAAAAAATAAGGGTAATAATTCATAGCAATTTTATAATATTTTTACTGATAATGNGCTAAAATCAATNTTTAGTTGTCTTACCCACCTAATTGTTTACTTATTATAAGATTATAAACATAATCAATAGTTTCTGTAACTTCATTAAAAAAAACCTCTATGACTTTTTGGTCTTCATCAACAGACACTAATTTTTTCGATATTTTTTCGACAAGTTCATTTTTGTCATCATTTGAAATAGTCTCTAGCAATGAGACATCTTGCAGATCAATCCTAAGCTCATTATATTTGATTTGATATAGAGCCTTTAATTTCTCAGTAAGCTTGATATCACATTTAGATATAACTTCTTCAAATAATGAAAATATGTAATTATCCGACATTTTTAAATGTATTTATTTTAGTAACTATTTCCACTAATAATGAAATAGTATTTTTAATATCCTTAATTTTACAAANTGAGCTTGGACTATGNAAATATCTTACGGGGACAGACAAGACAGTAGCTTTTGAACCTTTACCTGTAACTTGAAAAGCAGTTGAGTTGGTTCCACCAGCATTCTTAGCCGTTAATTGATAAGGTATTTTTTTGTTCTTTGCAATAGACTCAATAAAACTATTTAATTTCCTATCAGCTATTAAATATTTATCTGAAATTCTTATTTCTGGTCCATTATCAAGACTTGCAAGTGATTTATAACTTGGAACNCCTAGCAAATCGTTGGAGACCGTTCCTTCCAAAGCAATAGAAAAATCTGGATTAACTTTTGAATTAATTATTCTAGCACCTCTGAGCCCCATTTCTTCNTGTACAGANGCGGATACTATAAAATTACAATTTAATTTCTTTTTGGATAAAACCTTTACCGCTTCAATTAAAACAAAAAGTCCAACACGATCATCTAATGCTTTTGACAAAACTCTGTCATAACCTATTTCGCAATTAGTTGAAAATGTTACTTGATCCCCAATATTGATAATTTTTAAAACATCTTTATCTTTTAAACCAGTATCAATGACACAATCTTCAACCTGAGTAACAGAATCGCTTTTATTTGAAATATGAGGAGGTATTGCGGCTACAGTAGCTTCGATGGGCTTTTTNCCCCAAATAGTAAGCCTTTGACCATAGAATAATTTTGGATCAATCCCNCCTAGTGCTATAACTCTTATCATTCCATTNTTCTCGATATTNGAGACTAAAAATCCAACTTCATCCATATGTGCNTCGACCAATATTATTGGGGCTTTCTCAATTTTTTTATTAACTGTAAAAATATTATTGCCCATGGCATCAATTTCATGTGATTNACATAAATTTAAAATATTATTCTGAACAATTTTGGCAATTTCATCTTCTAATCCCGGTACGCCAGGAGTATTACAAAGTTCTTTTAGTAATTCTAAATCCATATTTTTATTATATATAAGATTTCATACAGAAAAAGAGGAATATTTAGGAAAATTAGATAATTTAGATATTATGAAGAAAAAATCTAAAGTTTGTCCTGTNTGTAAAAGAGAATTTGAGATAAGAAAAAAATGGAATAAAATTTGGGACCAGGTTAAATATTGCAGTAAGAAATGTAGGAGATATAAGAATTAATATATTAGCAGTAGTTAATAATGATTATAGAATTGATGATAACCCTTTTCTGTCTAANAATCTATTTAATAATAAAGATACTTTAAGTGTTCTTCTTTGGATAAAAAAATATGATGATAGTAAATTTGATAAAATATCACTTAAAAGATTTCAACTTAAAAAATATTCTGCTATATCTTTNGGAAATAAACTTATTGAAAAAAATATTTGCCCAATCTATAGGATCAACGATTGTTTGCTAAAAACTATAAAATCAGAGATTAAAAAAAGAGATATAGATAAAATTATTATTAAAAATCCACGATACAATTCAGAATATAAAATAATTGAAAATCTACAGTTAAATTATCCAAATTTATTAATAATCTGTGAGCCATCGGCAAATTTAATTGATCAAGAGTCTTTTATTGACAAATATGGTTTTCCAAAATCATTTACAAAATTCAGAAAAATTGTTGAAAAAAATAATTATGTTCTAAACCCAATAAATATTAAAAAAGGTTTAAATATTTTTCCAAAGATTAAATATCATAAATCAAAGGTAGAACAAATATATGATATAGAGAAGTTTTCTCTAAAAAGTTTTATTGTATATATGAAAAAATTTCTATCTACATATAAAGAGACAAGGGATCAGCTTTATGGTAATAACATATCATCTCAACTATCCGTCCCCTTATCGTTAGGCTTAGTCTCCCCGCGAAGAATTTTCCATTTTATCAATGTATTTGAGAAAAAAGTTATATCTAATCAATCAACATACTGGTTAAAATTCGAACTTTTATGGAGAGAATACTTCAAGCTCCTATCTTTCTATTATGGTTCTTCAATTTTTTCTAGAAAGGGGATATCAGATGTTTTNAATATTNCAGATAATTGTAAAGTGGATTCAATTACAAATATAAAGTTTGAGGACGATTTAATTGAATCAATAAATAATCAACTTATAAAAACTGGATTTATATCTAATAGAGCTCGTCAAATATTTGCAAGTCATTTAATCTATAATCTCAATGTNGATTGGTTATCAGGNGCCTATTATTTTAAAAATAATTTGATTGATTATGATACTGAGAATAATTTTTCTAACTGGATGTATATCGCCGGGGTTGGTACTGATNCAAGGGGAGGAAGATTGTTCAATTTAAATAAGCAAAAATCACTTTATGATCCANATTCCGAATATAGAAAAAAATGGCTAAAAAATTAAATTGTATTTTTTTCAATAAATTCTTCAGCTTTTTTGAATATCCTGGTTTTTCTATCTAAATTAATTTTATCTAAAGTCCTGACCATTATAGATAATCTTGGATTGCTTTTAAAAAAAGACTTATTTTTGTCGATAAATCTCCAATATAATCCATCCATTGTTTCGCACCAATCACCTTTTTTAAAGTCCATCATCTTTAGAAAGTAATTTGATCCACATATGTATGGTTTTGTAGCAAAAATTCCACCATCACTGTAAAGACCCATTCCATAAACATTTGGACTCATAACCCATTCGTATGCATCTACAAACATTTCCATAAACCATTGATAAACTCTTTTTGGTTTGATTTCACATAAATTCATGATATTGCAGAGAATCATTAGCCTTTCAATATGGTGAGACCAACCATACTTAATCACATTTTTAATTGNAAAGTCTAAGGGTGGCAACCCGGTATTACCATCATACCAGCTTTGTTTCATATTTCTTTGATGTGAAAAGAAATTGTTATTTTCTAATTCTTTATCAAAACTATCATAAATCCCTCTCATAAATTCTCTCCATCCAATTAATTGCCTGACGAATCCCTCTAAAGAATTAATTTTAATTTTATTTTTAATATGATGATTTATAACTTTTTTTAATATAAGTTCGGGGGTTATTAAACCGATATTCAAATAAGGGCTCATAGCACTATGAAAAAGGAAATTATCTTTGTGGCTNACAGAGTCTTCATAATCACCAAACAAATTTATTTTGTGTTTTATAAATGAATCGAGGACTTTTTCAACTTCACTGTGAGTTTTGAACAGCCAAAAATTATTAGTATCACCAGGGTTGTTAGGAAAAAATTTATTTATAACTTTAGATACTTCTTCTGTTATTTTATCAGATTTTGGATAGGACATTTTTGGTATATCTATATTTTTAGGAAGTTTTTTTCTATTTTCTTCATCAAAGCTCCACTTCCCTCCGGTGGGAGACCCATTTTTTTCTATTAGAATATTAAGTTTTTTTCTAGTTTGTTTATAGTAGTTAGCCATTAGAGGCTTTTTGGAATCTTTTAAATAATTATTAAACTCCTTTTTTGTATTTATAAACATCGGGGACTCTATTATATTCCAGTGAATTTTTCTAAGTTTTAAAAATTTTATCATTTTCATTTCAAGATATTTATTTTCAACTTCAAAGGAGGATATTTCATTAACCTTTAGATCATCTATTAAAGTTTCAAGACTAGAAAAAAAATTTTTGGATTTATTATCATCAAGTTTAAAATAAATCAGTTTATATTTCCTNTTTTCCAAATTTTCTTTGAATGCTCTCATCGAAGAGAGCATAAATAGTAATTTCTTTTTATGATAATTAAACTTTGAACACATTTTTATGCTTTCACATATGAAGAAGATATGGTCGCTTTTAAACTTTTTGAATTTTTCTTCAGGAAATTGATGATTACCAAAGATTAAAAATAGTTTCATAGATTTATTATAAATAAAAAATTTTTTTTAAAAATTAAATGATTACCCGGAATATTCTACAAAATTTCTAGGTGTTTCAAAAAGTCTAATACTCAGTTTCAATTTTTTATCAATTTTTTCTCTCAAAATGTTCCATATAACAACTGCAATATTCTCGGCAGTGGGTATTAAATCCTTGAATTCTGAAGTATCAAGGTTTAAATTCTTATGATCAAATCTTTTACAAATATTTTCTTCAATTATATTGCTAAGAACTTTCATGTCGACTAAATATCCTGACTCTGGATCAATGTCTCCTTTAACTGTAACTTCTAGATCATAATTGTGTCCATGATAATTTTTATTATTACACAATCCATAAAATTTATCATTTTTTTCATCACTCCATTCAGTATTATGAAGTCTATGAGCAGCATTNAAATGTGATTTTCTAGTTACAGATATCATCTTTGTAATAATTCTATTTTATAACCATCTGGATCTTGAACAAAAGCTAAAATTGAATTGCTTCCTTTCATTGGACCAGGTTCTCTACTTATGATACCACCCTTTAATTTTATTTCATCGCAAATTTTATATATGTCATCCACCCCGATTGCGATATGGCCAAATGCTGATCCAATATTATATGAATCAACACCCCAGTTATAAGTTAATTCTAAAAATGGCTCTTCATCATCTTCATTGGTAGAAAGGAAAGCTAAAGTAAATTTACCATGAGGATATTCTGATTTTCTGACTAATTTTAGCCCAATAATATCTGTGTAAAATTTAATAGATCTATCTAAATCACCAACTCTTAACATTGTATGTAAGTAGTTCACATCAAAATTTTAATTTATCGAATGAATGAAGTAAAGTTATAAATGTGNGCTTATTATTTGGTTGTAAAAATCTTAGTAAATATTTTTATGAAACAAAAGTTTTTAAAAACATATCTTTTGACATAGANGAAAATTCNATTTTTCAAATAAAAGGGCAAAATGGAACTGGTAAGACCACGCTTCTTAAAATCATTGCAGGATTAGACAATGATTTTGAAGGAGATATACTTTATAAAAATTCAGGGTTATTTAATGACAAAACTAAATATTTAAAAGAAGTATTCTTTTTACCCGCTACTCCTTCTTTTTATGAGGATCTCACTGTTGATGAAAATTTTATTTTCTTTAATAATTTTTATAATTTTAATACGAATAGAATTAAAAATAATTTATTTAAATATGAATTAATCAAGGATAAAAGAATTAAAAATTTATCAGACGGCCAAAGAAAAAAGATTCAACTATCATTTGCCATGGCTATGAATCACAATGTATTCATTTTCGATGAACCATTTAATTTTCTTGATACTGGAAGTCAAAATGAACTTTCAGATTATTTCACAAATTTAAAAAAAAATAATAAAACAATAATTTTTTCGGATAATTCAAAAGTTTCATATCAGTTTATAATATCAGATATGGTTAATTTAGATGATGTTTAAAATACTAAAAATTATTTTTTTTAAAGATGTNTTAATTGAGTTAAGAGATAAAGGTAATTTTTATTATATACTTATATTGAGTGCGGTATTTAGTTTAGTTTTTACCTCGTATTTAGATTACAAATATATTTTATTTTCTTTTTATATAACTTTATTGATTACAAATATGTTGGTTAATCAAAGAATATCGAGACAGGAATTAGGAAAGAATGACGAATTAATTGTTTTTAGTCTACCATTTGATTTATCAATCTTTTGTATTGCTAAAATAATATTCAATTTTATTATTTTTATTTTCCAAGCCATATTGNTAATTTTTTTGTATAATTTATTTTCAAATTCTTATTATATTGAGTTTAATTATAATTTTATTTTATTTACTATTATATANATTNTAGGTNTATCAATTTTTTTTACNTGTTTCTCTTTAATGCTTGAAAGAATAAAAGGGGAAGGACAGTTTATGTTCATAACCATTTTGCCACTAGTTGTTCCTTTTTTATTTCTTTCTTTTAATACTCTAAACCAATTATATTATTATGAATTCAGCGAATTTATTAAATTNTTTAATTTACAACTTTTAATAGCTTTCGATATACTTTTATTTGCTGTATGCCCAATTTTATTCAGTTATGCTTTGAGAAGGTAATATATAATGTTTGTCCGAATAGCTTATCTTGTTTTATTTTTATCAATGCCTTTTGCAATTTATTTAAATTATCTTTATGCACCNACTGAAAAAATTATGGGTGATGTCCAAAGAATTTTTTATTTTCATATGGGCTATGTACTTATTTTTACTTTNGCTTTTTTCATGAATTTATTATATTCAATACGTTTTTTGATAAATTCTGATAAAGTTTTTTCGTTTAAAGCATATTGTCATGCAGAAATTGGGGTATTATTTACTTTTTTAACAATTGTCTCAGGAATGTTTTGGGCAAAGCCAGTTTGGGGTACCTGGTGGACTTGGGATCCTCAGTTAACTACTACATTTATATTATTGGTCTTGTATGGTAGTTATCTTATTTTTTATAAATTTGCACTTAGATCAAATATGCCAAAATATGCATCAATATTTGCTATAATTAGCTTTATTGACTTACCAATAGTATATATTTCTGTGAGGGTTATGAGGGGTATTTCACCAGTTGTTTTTGGAGGTGATGGGGGAGGAATATCTGATAAAATGATGGACACACTAATAATAACTTTAGTGGCTTTTTTCAGTCTTTATATTGTATTGGCTGATATGAGATTAAAACTAGATAAAACCTGAATGATTGTTAGAATATAGTCATGATTATTGTTATTGATTCTTTAAAATACCTTTTTTACTCCCAAATTGCATGTTGGATTATATTGTTTGCTTATATTTTTTATATAAATAGTAAGATTAATAAACTAAGGAACAAGTAATAATGAAGCCAAAAATTAAGCTTAGAATATTGACTTTTGTCATTNTAGCTTTTTTTTCTTTTTTGATTTTTAAGGCAGTTGATTCATCCTTAGTTTATTATTTAACTGTTAATGAGGCTTTAGAGAAAAATAGNGATTTCCCAAAATATAAACAATTAAGAATATTGGGAATTGTGAAAGAGGGTTCAATAAAAAATAATTTAGATGGTTCTATTATTTTTGAGATAGAGGAATCAGGAAAAACAATTAAGGTTAAATACAAAGGAATAATCCCCGATATATTTGCAGATGGAGTCGAAGCGGTAGTNGAAGGAGACTTTCAAGACTCTATTTTTAGAGCGGATAAATTATTTGCAAAATGTCCAACTAAATATGAAGACGAGGAATACAGAAAGGAGCAAAGTTGATTAATATAATTGGAGATAATCTTATTTTTATAAGTTTTCTTTTTGTTTTATTATCTTTTTTATCATACGGTTTCTCATTTTATAAAAAAAACAGTTTGGTTTCAGAACTGGGAAGGCGTTCATTAGCCATTGTCTTGACAATCCTTACAATTGCTATTTTTTTATTAGAGTTCCAATTGATAACAAAAGATTATAGTAATTTATATGTTGCTAAAAATGTTAGCAATGATTTAAATACCATTTTTTCAATTACATCTTTATGGGCAGGCCAAGCCGGTTCCTTACTTTTATGGACATGGATCTTAGCAATTTATTTATTTATTGAAAATAAAAAAAGTTTGAGCAAGTTGATTCCTGCATCAAGAATAATTGGGACTTTTACNCTTGGTTTTTTTATATATTTAATTTGCTTTGTAGAAAATCCTTTTGAATCAGCAGACAAAATTTATGATAATGGTAGAGGTTTAAACCCCATTTTGCAAAATATATATATGTCGATTCATCCATTGTCTTTATATCTAGGATACATTGGTATAACAATTCCATTTTGTTTTGGTATTGCTTCTATAATTTCAAAGGATAAATCAAATGATTGGATAAGTGAATCAAAAAAATGGACATATTTTTCATGGACTTTTTTATCTATTGGTCTTTTATTAGGTTCAAGATGGGCTTATTTGGAATTAGGTTGGGGTGGCTATTGGGCCTGGGACCCTGTTGAAAATGTTGCTTTGATGCCGTGGTTGCTATTAACCGCTTTTATTCATTCATCATATGCTCAGGAGCAGAAAAAAGTACTAAGAAGGTGGAATTTGTTACTCATATTTTTAGCTTTCTTTTTGTCAATCTTTGGGACTTTTATAACGCGAAGTGGATTAATATCCTCTGTACATTCTTTTGCTCAATCAAGCATAGGCAATTACTTTATAGTATTTATTTTTTTAATTCTTATATCTTCAGCTCTTTTATATTATAAAAATAAAATTCATATTGAATCTAATAAAGAAATAAAGTCACTGTATTCAAAGGAGAATTTTTTTGTATTTAATAATATTTTATTTTTAGTTATTACTTTTACAGTTCTCGTGGGCACAATTTTCCCTATAATATCTGAATTTTTTACTGGTAAAAGGATTTTGGTTGGCCCTTCTTTTTATGATTTAGTTAATTTTCCAAATGTGCTTATGTTAATTCTATTAATGACATTCGCACCATTTTTACCATGGGAAAAAGGNAATATAAGACCTATATTAAGATATTTAAAAATTCCTTTTTTAGTTTCTTTAGTAATTTCTTTTATTACATTTCTAAAGTTTGAATCTTTAAATATTTTTATAGTTTTTTTATTATCATTAACTACACTTTTTTCTATCTGTAAAGAATTTGTTTTTGATTTAAGAATAAACAAAAATTCTATTAATAATAAATTTCGAAGATACTGCTCATTGATAGTTCATTTCGGAGTAATTATTATGATAATGGGGGTCTCTTTTTCCTCTAACTTTGAAGAAAAATATGATATTACAATGAGTGAAGGTGAGGAAGTTTTATTTGGAAATCTTAAATTAAGGCTTGATGATATATACGAAAAAGAAACTCCAGCGAAAAANATAATTGGGGCGAATATTGTTCTAAGAAAAAATAATAATTTATATAATTTAACCCCAGAGCAAAATTTTTATAAGTATGAAGGTAATAGAGAAATCAATAAAGAAACCGAAGTTGCAATTCATTCAACTTTTTTAAGAGATTACTATTTAATTCTTGTTGANAAGAATTTNGAGGGTGAANTAAACCTTAAACTTTATATTAATCCACTAGTATCTTTTTTATGGCTTGGAAGTTTAATATCNATTATTGGTGGATCAATGCTATTTTTTAGGAGAAAATTAAATGATTGATTCAGTTATACCAGTCTTAATATTAATTTTATCATTTATTTATATTTTAAAACCCTTAGTTATTAAAAAGAATAAATTTAAAAAATATAATTGGGAATCTGATGAAAAATAGTTTTATAATAATCCTATTCTCGTTTTTTTTCTTCATAAGTAATTCCTCATATCCNATGGCAGATGAGGGTAGGGGTCTCTTCGTTGAGAAGCGATGTGTAACTTGTCATGTAGTTGGTCGCGGTGTTTTTGTGGGTCCAGATTTATGGAAAGTTAATAATAAATATTCAAAAACTGATATGATTANTTGGATATCTAATACANATGCTATTTATGAAAAATATAATAAAAAGCCTATTAATTCTGGATATCCTCCGATGCCTAATATCGAAATCTCTACCTCTGAGTCTTTAAAAATTATTAATTATTTAAAAAACTTAGATTCCTCAATTAATCCTGGTACGAGTGTTAAGTTAAAAGGCGAAGTAAAAAATTTTTCAAATGAAGATGATCAGGATTATGAAGTATCACTGGAATCTGTTATGGCAGAAAAAGTATTAAATGAAAAAAAAATCCTAACAAAAAATGGTTTATTTGAAGTTAATAACTTAAAAGGCAATATTGCATATAGGGTAAAAATTATTCATGATGGAATTGAATATTCAACTGACAAATTCTATTATATGCCAGAAGAAAATTTTAAAGATATTGATTTAACAATATATGATTCAACACAGAATTCTGATTCTATTGAAATCAACTCATCACATATAGTTATAAGCTATGATGAAGAGAGTGATAACTTATTATTTGCTGAAATTCAAAATGTTAATAATGATAGTAAGTATATTTATGTGGGCTTAAATAGTCTTATTGAGCAAAAAAGAAATATTATTAAATTTTCAAAGTTTTCAAATATTGAGAACTTATCATTTCCACATAGAAGCAGTGAAACATTTATAATTAATGATNATTCAATAGTTGAAACTATNCCAATGCCNCCNGGGCAAAGAAGAATTGTGTTTACATATACTAAACAATTAGATTTTTTTAACACAAAACTTGTTAAAAATTTTTTCAATACTATTCAATCATTAACAATTATTATCCCTGAAGATAAAATTAATATGAAAGTTAGAGGTTTAAATTTTACAAAATCTCAATCTGATATAAAAGAACTTAAAGATGAATCATATGTCACTTATTCATTTAATAATATATCTAAGAATGATAATTTGGAACTAACTTTTTCCAAACCTTTTTATAATTATATATCCACAAGAATAATTATTTTTATTATTTTTCTAATATTATCTTCTATAGTATTTTTATATTTATACAAAAAAAATATTTTTAATATTTAAATAGTGAAATGAATCCGATTGCTAAAATATTTGCTGTTAAACATTTCAATATATTTTTACCCAATGAAATAGATTCAAATCCATTTTTGTTTGCTTTCTCAATCTCATTTTTAGTGAATCCACCCTCAGGGCCAAGAATAATATGAAAATCATTAAATCCTTTAAAATTCTGAATATTTATAATATTTTCAGAATTCTCATAACATATTAATTTTTTCCCCTGAAAATGATTGTTAAAAATTTCGTTAAACATTATCGGCATATTAATTTCCATCAAATCAGTTCTCCCACATTGTTCGGTAGAGTATTTTACAATTTCTAGCCATCTTCTTTTTAGTTCCTTGGTTCTTTTTATAGTCCTTTCNGATATGATAGGTGTAAATGCTGTCACACCAAGCTCTACATTTTTTTCAATTATTTCATTTAATATATTTCCTTTTGGAATACATTGGTAGACGGAAATTGTAGAATTATTTTTTTCATTTTCTGGGATTTTATATAAAATTTCTAACTCACCGAATCTATTCTCAATATTTTTTAAAATGCAAAAGAAATTTCCTGATTCTGAATTAAAAATAATAAAATTTTCATTTTTTTTAATTTTTACAACATTTACTATATGATTATATAATTCATTTTCAATTTTTATTTTTGTGNCAACTTCAATTTGTCCTGGATAATAAAATCTTCTCATCTTGNTTTAATTAATTCATANAATAAATTATCTATCGTGAATTTTGANGCAATTTTAAAAGGCTTTATTCCATATGTTTGAAGAGTTTTGGCGGTAATTGGTCCAATACAAAAATATTTAATATTTTTTTCNTTTTTAACTTCTTTTGGGTCTAAGAATTTAAAAAAATTTTCAACAGTTGAGGAGCTAGTAAAAGTTACTCCAAATACATCATTGCCTATAATCTTTTCTTTTATTTGGTTTTGTATTTTNTTATNAGGTAATACTGATTTATATATACATAGNTCCTTAACATCATTGTTTAATTTCNTNAAACCATCGATCAAAATCTTTCTGGCATTACTTGCTCTTGGAATTAAAATTTTTTTATTCTTAATTTTTCTTTTTTTAAATTCTTGGATTAAGGACTCCGCAACAAATTTTTNGGGGATAAGATCAACCTTGAGACCTTTTCTTTCNATGCTTCTTGCTGTTTCACTACCTATTGCTGCTATTAATGCATTTCCCAAATATCTTAGATCTTTTTTTAATTCTAAATACTGTTTAAAAAATTCTTCTACCCCATTTACGCTAGTAAAAATAAGCCAATCAAATTGATCACTTTTTTCCAATATATTATTATTTTTTTTAGTTTTTATTGCTTTAATATCTATAGTTGGAATCTCAACTGCTTCGCCACCATTTTCATAAATTTTTTCAACTAATGAACTAGAATTTTTTCTAGCTCTAGTAACAACGATTTTTTTGCCAAAAAGTGGTTTTTTTTCAAACCAAGTTAAATTTTTTCGATATTTACAAACATCTCCTATTACAATGATTGATGGNGATTTAATGTTATTTTCTTTAATTTTGGAAAATATATTTTTTAGGTTTCCTAAAACTGTTTTCTGCTTATAATATGTTCCCCATTGTATTGCTGCTATTGGAGTTTTTATGCTCATCCCGTTAACAATAAGTTTACTTATATTTTTNNTAAGATTCTTAGTTCCCATTAAAAAAACTATCGATTTAGATTTAGACAAAGAAGACCAATCTATAGAAGATTCATTTTTATAAGGATCTTCATGACCTGTTACAATACTCAATGAACTTGTATTGTCTCTGTGAGTTATTGGAATCCCTGCATATGCAGGTACAGCGATCGCAGATGTCACACCGGGGACTATTTCGAATTTAATATTATTTTTCTTTAAATACTCTGCTTCTTCTCCTCCTCTTCCAAANAGTAAAGGATCACCACCTTTTAGCCTAACAATTATTTTAAATCCAGATTTTGCTAATGAAACAAGCTTATTATTTATCTGAGCTTGTGTCATGGCTTTAAAACCAAGCCTTTTTCCNGCATTTACNAGTTCACAGCTTTGTTTGCATTCNGTTATAAAAATAGGATTTGATAAATAGTCATAAACTATCACATCAGCAGTNTTTATTAATTTTTTTGCTTTAACAGTTATNAGTCCTGGATCTCCCGGTCCAGCACCAACTAAATAAACGATTGATTTCATAGTAACAAAGCAAACCAAAAAGATACTTAAAAGTCAATTTTCAACAATTCCGTTACAATATATATATGAGCCAATTTAAAATAAAAGTGGGATATAAACCGCAAGGAGACCAGCCAAAATCAATAGATAGATTGGCTAAAAATGTAATCTCTGGAAGAGATGCTCAAACACTATTGGGTGTAACAGGAAGTGGTAAAACATTTACTATTGCAAATATGATTGAAAAAGTTTCAAAGCCAACTTTGATTATGGCTCATAACAAAACTCTAGCCGCTCAACTTTACGAGGAATTTAAAGTTATATTTCCAAACAATGAAGTACATTACTTTGTTAGTTATTATGATTATTATCAACCTGAAGCTTATATACCTTCATCTAATACATACATTGCAAAAGATTCAAAAATCAATGAAGATATAGATCGCCTTAGACANTCAGCCACTAGTGCTTTATTTGATAAAAAAGATGTAATAATTGTATCAAGTGTTTCATGTATTTATGGAATTGGCTCTCCTAAAGAATATTATGAAATGATAATTAAAATTAATGTTGGTGATAATCTTGATAGAGAGTCTTTTCTTAAAAAATTAATAGAAATTCAATATGAGAGGACTAGAGTAGAACTTCGAAGAGGGAGCTTTAGAGCCATAGGAAATTATGTTGATATTTTCCCCTCAAATCTTGAAGATATTGGGTTAAAGATTAAATTTAATGATGATAAAGTTGAGAAAATTTTTTTAATTGATCTTTACTCTGCTGATATAATCAATGAAATTGAATCATCAGTTATTTTTCCTAGTTCCCATTATGTTGTTGAAAAGAAAACAACTGAGCAAGCAATTATATCAATTGAAATAGAATTGAAAAAACAATTAAAATTTTTAAAAAAAATTGGGAAGCTTGACGAATATAAGAGACTTGAGGAAAGAACCATCAGGGATATGGAGTTGATGGAGATAATGGGATTTTGTCCAGGAATTGAAAACTATTCTATGCATCTCGATCAAAGGATGCCTGGNCAACCACCAAATACTTTAATTGATTATTTTCCTGAAGATTTTCTAATGATAATTGATGAAAGTCATCAAACAATCCCCCAAATAAGAGGGATGTACGAGGGTGATAGATCTAGAAAGCAAACACTCGTTGATCATGGATTTAGGCTCCCTTCGGCTCTTGATAACCGACCACTTAATATTAACGAATTTGAGGATAAAATTAATCAAGTGATTTATGTTTCTGCTACACCTTCAAAATATGAATTAGAAAAATCAAATAATGAGATTATTGAACAGATAATAAGGCCGACTGGATTAGTAGACCCCACAATTGAAATAATGCCCTCGAAAAATCAGGTTGATCATTTATTTGGTGAAATTAATAAAACTATTAAAAATGGAAATAAAGTTCTAGTTACTACACTCACAAAAAGAATGGCTGAAGAGCTTACAGAGTTTTATAAAGAAAAAGATTTAAGAGTAGAATACATGCATTCAGAGATTAAGACTTTAGAAAGAGTAGAAATTATTAAAAATTTTAGGGCAGATAAGTTTGACGTATTGATTGGGATCAATCTTCTTCGAGAAGGTCTTGATTTACCTGAGGTTGCNCTAGTAGCTATATTAGATGCAGATAAAGAAGGATATCTGAGATCTGAATCATCTTTAATTCAAATATTTGGACGTGCTGCGAGGAATGTTCAAGGAAGAGTAATTATGTATGCGGATCAAATTACNAAGTCAATGCAAAGTGCGATAAGCGAAAGTAACAGGAGGAGNAATATTCAACTTAAATTTAATAAAGATAATAATATAAAGCCAAAATCTATTATTAAAAAAGTTGATTTAAATATGAATAGTATTTANAAGATAGATACTGAATATGATACTTTTCTTGATGAACTTAAAATCAAACCTCATGAGATTCCTGATAAAGTAGACGAGCTCAGAGCAGAAATGAAAAATTTATCGGAAAACTTAAAGTTTGAGCAGGCTGCAATGGTTNGAGATCAAATTAAAAAATTAAAAAAACTAGAATTATCTTTTATCTCCAAGATTGATTAGTAATTAACAAATGTTATTATTTTATGAATAGTGAAGCGGGGCATGCCCCGCTTCTTTATTATTAGGAGTAATACTAATGGATTTTCGGAAGCTCGAGGAGATTATTTCCTCAATTTGTATTAGTGCTGGGTATGAATTGGTTGAAATTGATGTTGCTCGATCAAAAAATGGTGATAAATTGACTATTTATATTGATAATTTAGGAAAAATTACAATTGAGGATTGTGTAAAAGTTAATAATCTAATTGAAGAGAAAACTGAAATTGATAGTTTTTTTTCAAATAATTATAATTTGGAAGTTTCATCCCCTGGNCCTAAAAGACCATTAAAAAAAATTGAAGATTTTTACAGATATAAAGGGAGGAAGATAAAAATAATCTCATCATCTTTTTATGAAAATAAAAAAAATATCTTTGTCGGTGAGATAGAAGATATTGAAAATAATTATATAAAAATTAATGACAGCGGAAAATTATATGAAATTAATTTTTCAGATATAGAGAAAGCAAATTTAAATATATAGAGGAATATTATGGTAAATGAATTTAATGAACTGGCAAGAGTTATAGATTCTGTATCAAAAGATAAAGGTATAGAAAAAGAAANTATTCTCGAGGCTGTTAATGAATCGGTAGTTGCGGCTGCCCATAAATTAATGAAAACTGACCCTTCATACAAAGATTTAGAATGTCAATTCAATGAATTTAATGAGATTGAATTATTTGAATTCAAGAAAGTGGTCGAAGAAGTTTTTGATGAAGATATGGAAATATCTTTGTCGGACGCTAAAGAATTTGATCCAGATGTTCAAATCGATGAAGAAATTGGCATAAAACTTAGTCCAAAGTATTCTAGAATTGCTATCCAAAATGCCCGTCAAAAAATTATACAAAAAATTAAAGAAGCAGAAGCAAAAGTCATTTTCGAAGAATTCAAAACAAGACAAGGTGAATTAGTAAATGGGATAGTAAGGAGAATTGTACGAGGAGCAATTATTGTTGATATTGGGAGAACTGAGGCAATTATTCCTTATGATGAACAAGTTCCAAGAGAATATTTTCAACCTAAAGATAGGTTAAGAGCTGTTTTGCTCAGAATTGAAGAGGACAAAAGAGGTACTCAATTAATTTTATCNAGAGCTCATAAAAATTTTGTTGACTCTCTTTTCAAGTCAGAGGTCCCTGAAATCAATGAAGGTATAGTGGAGATAATGGGGATATCAAGAGATCCTGGTGGTAGAACTAAAATTGCTGTGAGTTCAGCAGACTCAGATATCGATGCTGTAGGAGCTTGTGTTGGAATGCGTGGCTCCAGAGTTCAAAATATAATTCAAGAATTAAAAGGGGAAAAGATTGATATTGTCCCTTGGTCGCCAGATCCCGCGAGATTTTCATGTAATGCACTTTCACCAGCTAGAGTAAATAAAGTCATACTCGATGAATCATCAAAAATTATGGAAGTTATAGTCGATGAAGATCAGTATTCACTTTGTATAGGAAGAAGAGGTCAAAATGTGAGATTAGCTTCAGAATTAACCCAATGGGAAATAACTGTAAAAACAGATATACAACTAAAAGAGGAGCAGCAATCAGTAGTCAAGCTTCTTCTTACATTNCCAAATATCTCAGAGGTTAATGCAAATTTATTATTTGTGGGTGGATATCATACTCTTGAAGATATTGCATTTGGCGAAAGTGATTCAATTTCTAAGTCTTCAGGCATTACAAATGAAGAAGATATCAAAAAAATTCAGCTAGCCGCAAAAAATGCTTTGAAAGACAGGTTAAGAAATATCGAAGTTGATGATAGTGAAGATAGTATTCAGGAGGATTCGNAAGAAAAACTTTCATGAGTAAAATAAAAATTAAAGAATTGTCTGATCAAATGTCTTTAGAGGTAAAGGATATACTCTCTAAATGTAAAGAATTATCAATTATTGCTAGAACACAATCTAGTTCAATTTCCTTAGATGATGCTAAAAAAATCAAGATAGCTTTAGTCGGTGAACCTATTTTAAGTAAACCCAAAGATGAAAACGATATAATTAAGAGGTCAGGATCTAAAGTAACAATTCGTAGAAAAAAGAAAGAGCCTTCTAAAAAAATTGGAGAAATTAAAAAATCCGAAACCCAAGCGCAAGATTCTAATGCTATAACTTTGGATTCAGAAAATGCATTGGATAAGAATAAGGATAATTCTCCAACTTTAAAAGAAAAATTTCCCTCTAAAACACAANCCATTGAGCCATCAAACAGGAAAGTTATTAGAACTTTGGATAATACTGTTGAAACTTCTGAAAAACCAAAAATAAATAATAAGCTCAAAGAAAAAAAAGATGATAAAGAGAATTTATTAAATAAAAATCTTACATCTAATGAAATAAATGTATCACCTTTAGATAGTGATCAAAAAAGGAAGAAAGATACATCATCACAAGATAAGGACNCCAATAAGCAAAAAAAGAAGGTAAAAGTTAAACCTACTAATGCAGAAATTATTGATGAAGATGCATTAGATGCTTTAAGAAGTGCTGTTAAGGCTAAACTACCAGGCGCNAGAAAAGAATTCCTTGTTTCAAATAACTATCCAAAA
Organism: bacterium; assembly: GCA_002715585.2. GTDB lineage: Bacteria > Desulfobacterota_D > UBA1144 > UBA1144 > UBA1144. The sequence continues at coordinate 33,096 of PAZJ02000006.1, forward strand.
AAAATNAAACAAAAAGAAAATATAAAANATACNNATACAAATGGTGAATTAATAAATGATGATTNAAAAGAGGATAAAAAGAAAACAAAAAAAATTAAGATACAAGAAAAAATTCTCATTACACTTCTCGCTAATAAAATGAACGTCAAAATTAATGAAGTAATCAAAAAAGCTTCAGATCTAGGTTTAAGTTTAACTTTTAAAGATGAGATAGATTCTGATGAAGCCACAATAATAGCTTCCGAATTTGATTATGATGTCGATGTTGATACTTTTAATGAAAAAGAATTTATTAACAAAGGANTAAAATTTAATAATAATGATATTAAATTCAGGCCTCCTATTATTACTGTTATGGGGCACGTTGATCATGGAAAAACTTCACTTCTTGATTATATTCGAAAAGCAAAGGTTGCCAATAGTGAGCATGGTGGAATAACTCAATCTATTGGAGCTTATAGTTTTGAATTTAAAAATAAAAAACTAGTTTTTATTGATACCCCAGGACATGCGGCATTTTCTGCGATGAGATCTAGAGGCGCTAGCTTAACAGATATAGTAATTTTGGTTGTTGCAGCTGATGATGGAATAATGCCTCAGACAGTAGANGCGATTAACCATGCAAAATCGGCAAATGTTCCAATCATTGTTGCAATCAACAAAATTGATAAACCTGACGCCAATATTGAAAATATTAAATCTCAGCTCTCTGAGAACGAATTAACTCCAGATGATTGGGGNGGAAATACTTCATGTATATCCGTTTCTGCTTTAGAGGGAACTGGGATTGATGAATTGTTGGAATTGATATCTATCCAATCAGATTTATTAGAACTTAAAGCTAATGATAAAGTTCCTGCAAATGGTTTTGTATTAGAATCTTATTTGGATAAAGGTAGGGGTGTTGTAGCAACCTTAATTCCAAAAGAGGGAGAAATTAAAAGGGGTGATTATATAATTTGTGGCACTAACTCTGGAAAGGTTAGAGCAGTAATTGACGATATAGGCATTCAAGTCAAAAATTCAGGACCCTCTTTACCAATTGAAATTCTTGGCTTAGATGGTGTTCCTGATGCAGGGCTACCCTTCAATATAGTTAAAAATGACAAAGTAGCCAAAGAGGTTATTAGAAATAGACTGGATGCAATTAAAGAGGAAGANTCTTTTAGATCCCATACTGTTGGCTTGGACTTCATTAATTCGGAAGTATTATTAGGGCAAATTAAAGAATTACCTGTTATTGTTAAGGCCGANACTCAAGGATCACTTGATGCATTAATATCAGCATTAAATAACTTCGAATCGGATAAATGTAAATCTAAGATAGTACATTCTGCAGTTGGATCAATAAATGAGTCTGATCATATGTTAGCAGAATCAACAGGATCAATAATTCTTGGCTTTTCAACAAATATAGAAAATGATGTTAAAAAATTATTAGAGAAATCCGGTGTAAGATGTGAAACCTACGAAATAATTTATGAGATTTTGGATCGAATAAAAGAATTATTAGAAGGTTTATTAGATCCTATTTTAGAGGAAAGGATTGTTGGTCATGCAGAAATTAAAGAGGTTTTTAACCTTACAAAAAAAGGAAAAATTGCCGGTTGTTATGTTCAGGATGGCAAGGCAATTAGAGGGCATAGGTTTAGAGTCATGAGAGATAATCAAGTTATTACTGAGGGACCCTTAGATTCGCTAAAGAGATTTAAAGATGATGTGAAAGAGGTTGCCTCTGGCTTTGAATGTGGAATTGGAGTTGATGATTCTTTAGATATAAAACAAGGTGATATTCTTGAAATATTTACCCATGATAAAATTGCTCAAACAATATAATGTCAATATTTAACTTAGAGAAAATATCAAGTCTTATTTCGAGTTCACATAATATTTTGATAGTTTCACACTATGANCCGGANGGTGATGCTTTAGGCTCTAGTATTGCTTTATATAAAGCGTTAAATAAACTTAAAAAAAATTGCTCTGTATACAATAGAGATAAAATTCCAGACTATTTATCTTTTATCAAATGTTCAAGTTTAATTGATTGTTTATCTAAAATTCCAAATGATATAGATTTGATTATTTTTGTTGATCTTAATGATTATGAAAGGGCTGGTTCAGAAATAGAAAAACATATGCTTAGCTTTAAAAATAATATTATGGTTATAGATCATCACCAAAATCCAAAAATTGATTCAAAAAATACATTTATTGAAACTTCATGTTCTGCTACTGCCATTTTGATATTTAAAATTATTGATCATATGCAAATTGATATAGATAAAGAAATAGCTACTAATCTGTTAACCGGAATAATTACTGATACATCATCATTTAAAAATTCCAACACTAATTCTGAATCACTTGATATTGCAGCGAAATTATTAGACTTTGGAGCAGACCTAACTCTGATAAATTCTTCAATTTACAATGATAAATCTGTGAAAAGAATAAATCTCGAGAAGAAAATTTTATCCAATTTTTTATTTGATAAAAATTCTAAGGCTGGCTTCAGCTATTGCACACTTCAGGACTATGAAGAAACAAATACTACCAAAGAAGATTCGGAAGGAATGGCAAATTATTTTCTTCATCATATGGAGGTAATGATTGGTATTTTTGTAAGAGAAATTGATGATAAATCTTGGAAAGTTAGTCTTAGATCAAATGGATATATTGATTTATCTAAACTTGCAAATATATTTGGTGGTGGGGGTCATAAAAATGCTGCGGGGTTTAAATATTCTGGTGAAATTGAAGATTTGAGAAAAAGTCTGAATGATAAAATTNTAAATGAGAAATAAAATTATAATATTAAATAAATCAAAAGGAGTCTCATCCAATAACCAATTGCAGAAAATTAAAAAAATTTTAAATGTTAAAAAAGCTGGTTTTTCGGGAACACTTGATCCACTAGCGAAAGGAGTATTACCTATTTTTATCAACAACATGACAAAACTTATAAAGCATTTAGATGATGATTTAAAGATATATAAATTAAAAGCTTTAATGGGATTTAAAACTGATACGCTAGATATTTGTGGCAATGTTATTTCTTATGATTCCATAAATAAATTGAATTTTTTGAATGAGAGCAAAATCAGAAAAGTTATTAAAACATTTATTGGAGAATTTGAATATTATCCACCAAGATTTTCCGCCAAGAAGCTTAGAGGTGAAAGATATTATTCTTTGGCAAGAAAAAAACAGAATTTTAAAGTTAAGAAAATTAAATCAATTATCAAAAACATCGTTATAAGCAAAGTTAATAATAGTTCATTTGAATTAATAGTTGAATGTTCAAAAGGNACATATATAAGATCCTTAGTTGAATCCATAGGGCTAGAGTTAGGCGTCTGTACAACTCTAAGTGAATTAGAGAGAATCAGGAGTGGGCCTTTTCAAATTAATGAATCAGTTAGTATTTGTGATATAAAGAATAAAGATAATTTTTATTATGATATTCATAAATTATTCAATACAATAAGCGTAAATTGTAAGTTATTAAATGATATATTGGGTTCAAATAACTATAAAAGAGTAGATATTCGATCAATTTCTGAAAGTTTTTATAAAAAGATTATAAGTTTTGCTTCAGGAGTTGAAAAAAAGATATTTAATATATTACTTTCAGAATCAGGTGATGAAAGATTATTAATGACGAGTTTTTTTTCAGCGGATGGTAACTATAACTATTCGCATATTGAGATACTTTAATTATTGAACTATAAACTTGATTTTTTGTTATTAATCATTAATTATTAAGCTATAAATTTTAAGGATTTTAAATTTGAATATAAATAAACAAGAAATTATTAATGAATTTTCTGATAAGCCAAATGATACAGGTTCTAGTAAAGTACAAATCGCTATTCTTACTAGAAAAATAGAATTATTAACAAAACATGTTCAAAAGTTCAAAAAAGATACTTCCTCAAGACGTGGCCTTTTACTAATGATTGAGAGAAGACGAAAACTTTTAAGTTATATAAAAAAGAAAAATACAGAAGTTTATTCAGAAATTTTATCTAAGCTTGGATTAAGAAAGTAAAATTAAATGATTTCATATAAAAAAATAACAGAAACAATCGATGGTAAAGATTTTTCTTTAGAGACAGGAAAACTAGCAAAACAAGCTAATGGTTCTATTTTTGCACAACTTGGCGAAACTCAAGTTTTGGCCACTGTTGTTAGTGCCAAAGACCCTGTTGACGATAATTTTCTTCCACTAACTGTCAATTATCAAGAAAAAGCATTTGCTGCTGGTAAAATACCCGGAGGTTATTTTAAAAGAGAAGGTAGGCCTACTGAGTCTGAAACTTTAATATCAAGACTGATTGATCGACCATTAAGACCATTATTTCCAAAAGGGTATAANTTTAACACTCAAATTATCATTACTGTCTACTCTGCAGATGATATAAATCCTCCAGATGTTTTAGCAATAACTGCCGCATCTGCTGCCTTAACTGTATCAGACGTACCTTTTGAGGGACCGCTGGCCGGGGTTAGAGTTGTTAGAGTTGATAAAGAGTTAATTTGTAATCCATCCTACGAAGAAATTGAAAAAGCAGATCTAAATTTTATCATTGCTGGGAGCTCAGATGCTATCATGATGGTGGAAGGTGGGGCCGATATTGTCCCCGAAGATGAGGTTCTAGCGGCTCTAATGTTTGGTCATGATAAAATTAAGGAAATTATAAATTTACAAAACCAACTCGTTTCTGATGAAATTANAAAGAGAGAATTCACGGTTAAAGAAAAAGATAAAGATTTAGAAGAAAAGATTATTAAGTCTATTTCCTCNGATCTTAATGACGCAATAAGGGTCAAGCTCAAACAAGAAAGAAGTGCTAAATCTAGTGAAGCTTATCAAAAAGCTTTTGATGAGCTATCANTNGAGGANGATTTNAATGAGAAAGAATTCAAAGAAATTTTTGANTCATTAAAGAAAAGTTNTGTTAGAAATATGATGTTTGATGATAAAGTTAGAATTGATGGTAGAGCTTTCGACCAAATTAGACCAATTTCATCTGAAATTAGATTATTACCTAGAGCTCATGGCTCAGCTGTATTTACACGGGGTGAAACGCAAGCATTAGTTGCTTGTACCCTTGGAAGCAAGGAAGATCAACAAAGAGTTGATACTTTAATGGGTGAAGACAAAAGACCATTTATGCTTCATTACAATTTTCCGCCCTTCAGTGTGGGAGAAGTTTCATTTAGGCTAGGTACTGGAAGAAGAGAGATAGGTCATGGAGAGCTTGCAAAAAGAGCTGTAGAGGCTATTTTACCCAGCCTTGATGATTTCCCATATACCATAAGAATTGTTTCAGATATTCTGGAATCTAATGGTTCCTCATCTATGGCAACAGTCTGTGGTTCATCTTTATCTCTTATGGATGCTGGTGTTCCTGTNAAAGCTCCTGTTGCTGGAATTGCCATGGGTTTAATAAAGGATGGCGAAAACTCGGTAATATTGTCCGATATACTCGGAGATGAAGATCATCTGGGGGATATGGATTTTAAAGTTTGTGGAACTTCAGATGGTATAACTGCACTCCAAATGGATATTAAAATAAAAGGAATTAGTAAAGAATTATTTACTGCTGCAATGACACAAGCTAGAGAGGGTAGACTTCATATTTTATCAGAGATGGCAAAAACAATTGAGGTAAAAAAAGATGAAATTTCTCCCTACGCTCCTAGAATTACTACTATTCAAATTGACCCTAGTAAAATAAAAGANATTATTGGTTCCGGCGGAAAAAATATAAGAAAATTAACCGAAGATAATGATGTCAAAATAGATGTTGATGATACTGGAAGACTAAATGTTATATCTTTGAATGAAGAAAATTGTAAAAATGCTTTAAGAGATATTGCTTACATTGTAAGAGAAATTGAAGTAGATAAATTTTATGTTGGTACAGTAAAAAGAATTCTTGATTTTGGTGCAATTGTTGGATTAAGCCCAACACTGGATGGTTTAATTCATATTTCTGAATTAGCTAAAGAAAGAGTAAAACAAGTAGCAGATATTTTAAATGAAGGCGACGAGGTTCTAGTTAAATGTATTTCAAAAGAGAGAGATGGTAAAATTAGATTAAGTAGAAAAGAAGCTTTAGACGAGAACATTGACAACTATAGAGAAATTTAAAAAGCTAATTATAATAACAGGCCCAACCTGTTCTGGTAAGACAAATATTTCATTTAAAATTGCAAATATATTAAATAAAGAAATTATTTGCGCAGATTCGATGCATGTATACGAAGATTTTGATATCGGAACTGGCAAGCCTACAAAAAAACAACAAAAAATTATTAATCATCATTTAATCGATATTGTAAAACCTTTTTCTGATTATAGTGCTTGGAATTTTATGCACGATGCTAGAAAAATAATCTACGAATCTGATCAAAATACTTTTATAATATCAGGNGGTACNCAACTTTATATTGANGCACTNTTGAANGGCCTGACTCCTGGCATAAATAGAGATGAAAATATTAGAAATGAATTAATTGAGAAAATTAAACTTAATGGCATAAATTCATTATATGAAAATTTAGCTCAAATAGATCCAAGCTCATCTGATAAAATTTCACCAAATGATACTAATAGAATTATTAGATTGTTAGAAATATTTTATGTTACGGGCGAAAAGCCATCAGAGTTTTTATCTAAATCATCAAAAGAAAAAATTAAGAACGTAAAATATTTAAAAATATCTCTTAATATTCCAAAAACTGAATTAGATTTATTGATAGAAAAAAGGGTTTATGAAATTATTGAAAATGGTCTCATTAATGAAGTAAAAAATATAATTCTNAAATATGGGAATAATATTAAGCCACTTCATTCTATTGGATATAAAGAAATCTTTAATTATTTAAATAAAAGTAGTAGTTTGAAAGATACTATAAATAAAATCATTGTAAATACTCGAAGACTTGCCAAAAGACAAATGACTTGGTTAAGAAAAGACAATGAAATAAAATGGTGTAAAGATCATAATGAGGTTCAAGGAATAATTAAAGATTTCATATAATTTTACGCGGTTACCATTTTAATTCCAACTAGTATTATCATAAATCCAAAAATTATTTTAAGTGTTTCTGGGTTAATACTTTGTGCATATTTAGAGCCAAAATAAATTCCAATGCTAAAGAAAAGTGCAATTATCAGAGCTGCTTTTATATTCACATTTCCTTGAAGATAATATTGGTAAGCACCAAAAATTACAATTGGAATACTTANGACAGCTAATGAGGTACCTTGGGCTAGATGTTGNGAGAAGCCAGCTAAAAATACCATGAATGGAACCATAATTATTCCACCTCCAATACCCATAAAACCACTTATAAACCCTCCAATAATTCCAATTAGNAAATAAATAATCATGTTATTTCTCCTTACAGACAACAATAAAGTTATCAGTNTCATCTTTTATAGAATTAAATTTTTTAATTTTATTAGAATATANCTTGGCCTTTTCACACATTTTATTTAGTGATAATAATTTGCTAATTATTGAAACAAATATGTCATGTGATAAACCCGAAGCAATATTTTTAAATTTCGTTTTATATTCACCCTCATAGAAATTTATCAGGATGTCAATTTCACTAACATTAATATCATTTTGATTCCGTAAATTATAATTTATAGATTTAATTATTAGAANAAGATGAGATGAATCAACATTATTATTTTTTAAATCATTTAAATATGTATTAAGNTTNTCTCTGTNTTCGTAATCTTTACTTTGTATTTTAAAATTCGCATTTTTCATATTTTGAACAGCTTTAAAGGNTTTGTTATCTGAGTAGTATGAGAAGCTAAAGTAGCTACCTGTTAACAAAATAATACATAATATTATAATTTTAATTTTATTTTCCATAATTAAATTATACACTTTTAATATCATAGAATCTTATTGTTAGAATGGAAAAATATATAGAAATAAAAAATTTAAACTTATACATTGATGACAAAATATTATTAAATGACATTAATATTAATATAGATAGGCCATGTAAAATAGGATTAATAGGGAAAAGTGGAGAAGGTAAATCTTTATTTGCTTATTCTTTAGTTAATTCAGAAACAGAATATGGAGCAAGAAAAACTTTTGACAAGATTTCTATAAANGGATCAGAGAATAATTATTCANAAAATGTATCCTATATTCCNCAAGAACCATTATCATCATTAAATCCAAGTATTAATATTTATGACCATTTTAAAATTAATGATAAAAAAGGACGAACAAAAAAAAATCTAAATATTGAAATAAAGAATTTACTTCATGAAGTTGGATTAAGTGATTCTGATTTATTNTTNAANAAATATCCTTATCAATTAAGTGGTGGTATGGCACAAAGAGTTTTAATAGCTTTAAGCCTTCAAAATGATCCAAATTTAATTTTAGCAGATGAAGCAACTTCTTCTCTNGATAGTTTTAATCAAAATAAGATTTTAAAATTATTAAATAATATTTGTAGTGAAAGAGACATTGGAATTATTATAATTTCTCATAATTTTGATTTAGTAAAAGATTTCTGTGATATTTTATTTAAAATAGAAAATAAAAATATTAGAGAAATTGGCAAGAATGATATAGATNGTGATTTTNATGACAATAAAGATATAAAGCAAAAACATAAAAGTAAAAAGATAATATCTATTAATTCACTTACTATGAGTATTGATNAAACTAAAATTTTAAAGAATATTAATTTAGAAATTTTTGAAAATCAGACNATCGGAATATTAGGGTTAAGTGGTTCTGGTAAATCAACATTAGCAAAAACTATTATTAAACAATATGAAAATTACTCTGGTGAAATAAAATTATATGAAAAAAATATAAAAAACTATACCAATACTGAATATTCCTCAATTGTACAGCATGTAAATCAAGATCTTCTGGGGTCGCTTAACCCAAAGAAAAAAATAAAAGATATTTTATTTGATCTTAATAAATTAATGAGGAAGAATGAGGATGTTTTTTATAATTTAATTTTTCAGTATTTGAAAAGATTGAATTTAAATACAAACGTTCTTAATTTATATCCTATACAGTTGAGTGGAGGTCAAAGACAAAGAATTTTGATTGTTAAAGCTTTATTATGGAGTCCTAAATTTCTAATCATGGATGAACCAGTATCTTCGCTAGATCCTTATGTTCAGATTGAGATTGTAAATATTATAAAAAAATTAAAAATTGAAAGAAACTTAACACTATTGGTTGTTTCTCATGATATTAATTTTATAAATAAAATATGTGAAAGAGTTTGTATATTGGAAAATGGACAAATTATTGAAGATGGTGAAGTAGAAGAAATTATTGATTCTCCTNAGTATAAATATACAAAAAACCTATTAATAAATTAAATTTTGTATAGATATANATATTTTATTGTAAAAATAAATTTTTATCATATAATAGAGGTTAAATAAGGATAATAAAATGGCTGTNCCTAAAAGAAAGAAATCAAAGTCAAAAGTTGGCAAAAGAAGAAATCATCAAGATCTTAAATTGCCNGGTGTATCTTTGAATAAAAAATCTGGTGAATTGAAAGTTGCTCATAGGTACTCATCAATAGAGGAATTTCAACAATCTAGAAAATCGTAGAATAATAGATGTTTATTGGAGTTTATAATTGTTAGCTTTAGTTTTTCCTGGACAAGGTTCTCAATATGTAGGAATGGGAAAANATCTTTATGATAATTTNAAAATTGCGAGAGAAATTTTTGAGAAGGCTAGTGATAAACTTTCANTCGACATGAAAAAGTTNTGTTTCGAAAGTGAGGATGTTCATTTAACTGTTAATGCACAACCAGCTATTTTAACTGTTAGCACTGCAGCTTATGAAGTTCTTAGATCTGAAAAAATTATTAATCCNTCTTACGTAGCAGGGCATAGCTTAGGAGAATATTCTGCATTAGTTGCTTCAGGTTCTATTGACTTTGAAGATGCTGTTTGGGCTGTAAGAAAAAGAGGTGAATTTACTCAACAGGCGGTGCCATTAGGTGTAGGTGGTATGGCAGCAGTTCTTGGATTAGCGGATGAGGATGTAAATCAAATATGNAAAGATGCTTCTAGCGATNATGCACAAGTTTCACCTGCTAATTATAATAGCTTAGGCCAAGTCGTTATTTCAGGCGTTAAATTTGCCGTAGAAAAAGCTGCAGAACTCGCNAAAAAAGCTGGAGCTAAAAGGGTTGTTCTGCTAGATGTCAGTGCACCTTTTCATTCTAAACTAATGTCTTCCGCAGTAGAAAAAATGAAGAGCGTTCTTGATTCTGTGAATTTTTTGGATTTCAAAATACCTATGATATCCAACTTTGATGCAAAGATTTTTAACGATAGAATGAAAATTAAAAATCTCTTATTAGACCAGCTAATTAGTCCAGTTCTCTGGCATCAATCCATTAATTATTTAAATAAAAACCTTGGTGTAGATCAATTTATTGAAGTTGGACCAAAAAATGTTTTATCCGGATTAATAAAAAGAATTACAAAAGATTGTTCTATCAATAATTTTGGNGAAAAGGCTGACTTGGATAAAATTTAAATGTTTGATAATAAAATAGTTCTAGTAACCGGTGGTTCAAGAGGTATAGGGAANGCCGTGGCGCTTGAATTTGCTAAGGCCAACGCAACAGTATTAATAAATTATACAAGTTCAGATGATGCAGCTAATAAGGCTATTGACGAAATGAAAATGATTAATCCAAATGGAACTTATGAATCTTTTAAATTCAATGTTTCAAACTATCAAGAAACAGAAAATGAGATTAAGCATATTTTAGATAAATACTCGAAAATTGATATTTTGGTAAATAANGCTGGTATAACANGGGANTCTTTATTTATGAGAATGAAAGAATCTCAATGGGANGAAGTTTTTGAGGTTAATATAAAAGGTATATTTAATTGTACGAAAAGTGTTATAAGATCTATGGTTAAGAATCAATATGGAAAAATAATATCAATTTCATCAGTCGTTGGAGAGATGGGTAACCCAGGACAAGCTAATTATTCATCAACCAAATCTGCCATTTATGGCTTTACTAAATCTTTAGCTAAAGAATTAGGGTCTAAAAACATTAATGTTAATGCAATAAGTCCTGGGTTTATAGAAACTGACATTACAGATGTCTTGCCAGATTCAATCAAAACAAAATATATGGAAATGATACCTTTAGCAAAATTTGGATTACCTGAAGACGTTGCAAAATCTGTATTGTTTTTAGCTTCAGATGATTCATCATATATTACTGGAGAAGTATTAAAGATTAATGGTGGGCTTTACACCTGAAGGAGGATTTTATGTCAGAAGAAATAAAAAATAAGGTTATATCAATGATTGCGCANCAACTTGGAAAATCAGAANGTGAAGTCAAGTTAGAATCACANTTTATAGACGATTTAGGNGCTGATTCTCTAGACCTTGTTGAATTGATAATGAGTATGGAAGATGAATTTGGAGTTGAAATTGCCGATGAAGATGCAGAAAAAATTCTTAAAGTTAGTGATGCTGTGGACTACATTGCAAAAAATAAAAAATAAATGAATAGAGTTGTTGTTACTGGTATTGGAATGGTTTCCTCTCACGGTGTTGGGAAGGATGAAATATGGCCTAAGATAAAAGAGGGTACTTCAGGAATAGATTTTTTAAAAAGAGTNGACAACAGTGATTTGAAAACAAAGTTTGGCGGAGAGATTGCGGANAATTTCAAAGCTGAAGATTTTATTGATGCAAAAGAAGCGAGAAGAAGTGATGTTTTTATAAGATATGCAGCAGCAGCTGCTGTACTNGCATTGAAAGATTCAGGATTTGAAATAAGTTCTAAAAATGAACACCTAATTGGATCATATATAGGATCTGGTATTGGTGGAATTCAAACATTTGTTGACAACGTCATAGCTTATAGAGAAAAAGGACCATCCAGAGTCTCACCTTTTTTTGTCCCATCAATGGTTCCTAATATGGCTGCTGGATATGTTTCTATATTTAATAATTTAAAAGGACCAAATTGTGCGACTGCCACTGCTTGTGCGGCAGGAGCACATGCAATAGCTTATGCAGCTATGAATATTCAAAGAGGTGATGCTATTGCAATGATTGCAGGTGGTGCTGAGGCTCCCTTGGTTCATGTTGCAATATCAGGTTTTAATGTAATGAGAGCAATTTCTACCAGGAANGANGACCCAAAAGCTGCCTCTAGACCATTTGATAGAGATAGAGATGGATTTGTTATGGCNGAAGGTTCAGGTTTNGTGATGCTTGAAGAATATGAGCATGCNAAAAAAAGAGGTGCAAGAATTTACGCNGAACTAATAGGNTCAGGNATGAGCGGTGATGCNCANCATATAACTTCNCCNTCTATTGATGGCCCAGTNATTTGTATGGANATGGCTNTAAAAAATTCAGGGATAAATCCAGANGATATTGATTATATTAATGCNCATGGNACNTCNACACAACAGAANGATATNAATGANACGAATGCAATNAAGAGNGTNTTNGGCGACTATTCTCAAAATTTATTGNTTAGCTCTACNAAATCAATNACTGGACATTTGTTAGGAGCNGCTGGNGGACTNGAGGCAGGNATAACCTCTNTAGCCNTAANTGAAGGNATTGTNCCACCAACTATTAACNTAGATAATCCTCAAGAGGGNTGTGATTTGAACTANANNCCNCATAGATCTATAGATTCAAAGATTAAAATTGCTCTNAGCAATTCATTTGGATTTGGAGGTACAAACTGTACNCTAATATTTAAGAAATTTGAGNATTGATATGAAAATTGCTATAGGTTNTGATCATAGAGGCTTTTCGCTGAAAGAA
>PAZJ02000007.1 GCA_002715585.2 bacterium
TTTTTCTTAGTAACTTTTTTCTTAGCTACTTTTTTCTTAGCTGCTGGCTTTTTCTTAACTACTTTTTTCTTAGTTATTGCTTTTTTAGCAGCTGGTTTTTTTTTGGTAACTTTTTTAGCTGCTGGCTTTTTTTTCTTTGCTACTGCCATAATAAAAACCTCCCTTTAGATTATAAAAAATAATATTTAACTATTTTTATCTACTTTATGATTTTTTGTTTTGTAAGTCAAGGTTTTTATTTTTAGTTTTTGTAAAAAATTTTTTTAATTAATAAAAATTTTTTTATTTATTCAGATTTTGCAAGTTGCGAATTAAGGAACCATTTCTCAACAAAACTTTTATGTAAATCTAAAATAAAATTACTACTAATGAACTCTAATAGTTCCTCAGTAAAAGATCTTATCATAATTAATTTTGCATCTTCTAAATTTATCCCGCGAGCTCTTAAATAATATAGAGCTTCATTATCAATTTGACCCGTAGTAGCACCATGAGTACATTTAACATCATCGGCATAAATTTCTAATTGTGGCTTTGTGTCAACTTGAGCTTTTTCTGATAATAAAAGATTTCTGTTAGTTTGTTTAGCATCTGTTTTTTGAGCCTCATTGTGAACCAATATTCTTCCATGAAAAACCCCTTTAGATGTATCTTTTAAAATACCTTTGTATAATTGCCTGCTACCACAGTTTGGCTTTATATGCTCAACAAACATATAATTATCCATATGTTGACTGTCTTTTGAGAGATAAAGACCAAGTATATTTGAATTAGAACCTTCACCATTTAAAACTGGGTGAACATTGTTTCTATATAGCTTTCCACCTATAAGAATAGTATCAGTTGTAAAATTTGAATCTTTTTTCTGTGAAATTTTTAAGTTAGACAGAATATATGAAGACTTATTGCTTTCATCAACTGAAAGGTGCTCAACATTAGTAGAGTTACCTAGTAGAAAACATGTTGCTTTATTTGAAAGAAAACTAATGTCATCATCTGAAAAAGTATATTCGACTATCTGCCCTTCAGATAAATCTTGAAAATTTATTACATTTCTATGGCAAACAAAAGATGCTTCCGAATCATAATAGTTGATTATAACTATAGGTTTTTTTAACTTAATATTTTTCTCAACTTCTATATATACACCATCTTTTAAAAAAGCAGAGTTCATTTCAAAAGTAAAATCTTTATTCTTTTCACTATGTCCATTTATAATTTCTTCAAACTCATTTGAATCTAATCTAGATATGTAAGATTCTAAATCTTCGATTTTTACATTTTCAATAGAATCAAAATGACTTAATTTACCATTGTATAGGTATATAAAAGTAACATCAGAAAAGTTGAGTGATTCAGGAATTAGTGCAGAATCAAATTTTTTATTATCTTGAATTCGGTGTTTAAAAGCACTTTTATAAAAATCATTTAAATCAGTAAATCTCCAATCTTCATCTTTCAATGAAGGCAAGCCCAAAGAATTTAAAGACGAAAAAGAGTTTTTCCTGAAATTATTTAAAACATCAGAAGAAGTATTTTGAGAATAAAAGTCCTCAAAATTATCTTTTATATTTTTCTTAAAGTTTTCCAATCAATTCTCCAGCCAAGAATATCCTTTTGACTCAAGTTCTAGCGCTAGACTCTTATCACCAGATTTAACTATCTTTCCTCCGACAAGAACATGGACAAAGTCAGGCACAATATAGTTAAGTAATCTTTGGTAATGTGTTATAACCAAAAAAGATTTATCATCTCCTCTATTAGCATTAACGCCATTGGCAACAATTTGAAGGGCATCAATATCTAATCCTGAATCAGTTTCATCCAGAATTGACATACATGGATTCAATATTGACATTTGAAGTATTTCGTTTCTTTTCTTTTCCCCCCCAGAGAAACCTTCATTTAATGACCTGTTTAACAAGGATTCATCCATTTTTAAATCTTTAATTTTTTCTTTAGCAATTTTAACAAATTCAACAGGCTTTAAAGGTTTATCTCCCTTTGACTTTCTAATAGAATTTAGAGCTTCTCTTAAAAAGTAACTATTTGTAACACCAGGTATCTCTATCGGATACTGAAAAGCTAGAAAGATACCCTCCTGAGCTCTTTCTTCAGGAGCCATCTCCATTATGCTTTCACCATTAAAAAGGATATCACCTTTTGTGATTTCATAGTCTTCTTTTCCTGCAAGAATAGACGCTAGAGTACTCTTTCCAGAACCATTTGGACCCATAATAGAGTGAACTTCGCCTTTATTAATTTTAAGAGTTAATCCTTTTAAAATTTCCTTATCTTCTATATTTGCATGCAAATCTATAATCTCAAGCATAATTTTATCCCCTAAATAATTCGGATTTAACCGACACTGCCTTCCAAGCTTACACTCAGAAGTCTTTCTGCTTCAACTGCAAATTCAAAAGGTAATTCTTTAAAAACCTCTTTGCAAAAACCATTGACTATTAAAGACAATGCATCTTCTTCATTCATACCTCTTTGCTGGCAATAAAAAATTTGATCCTCACCAACTTTAGAGGTTGTCGCTTCATGCTCAAGCTGAGCAGAGGGATTCTTGATTTCAATGTATGGAAAAGTATGGGCTCCACATTTATCGCCAATAAGTATTGAGTCACATTGAGTATAGTTTCTAGCATCTTTTGCGTTTTCACCAACCTTGACTAAACCCCTGTATGTATTCTGTCCTTGGCCGGCAGAAATACCTTTGGATACTATTGTACTTTTTGTATTTTTACCAAGGTGTATCATTTTTGTTCCAGTATCGGCTTGTTGCCAATTGTTTGTTAACGCTACAGAATAAAACTCACCAACTGAGTTGTCTCCTGTTAATATACAGCTTGGATATTTCCATGTAATAGCTGAACCTGTCTCAACTTGAGTCCAGGATATACGAGAATTTTTTCCAACACAATTTCCTCTTTTCGTAACAAAATTATAAATACCCCCCTTTCCGTTTTTATCACCCGGATACCAATTTTGTATAGTAGAATATTTGATAGTGGCATCATCATGTGCGAGTAGCTCGACACAAGCAGCATGCAGCTGACTTTCGCTCCTTTTTGGTGCAGTACAGCCTTCAAGATAGCTTACATAGCTTCCTTCATCAGCAATAATTAGAGTTCTTTCAAATTGGCCTGTATTTTCAGCGTTGATTCTAAAATAAGTTGAAAGCTCCATTGGGCATCTAACCCCTTTTGGCACATAAACAAATGACCCATCAGTGAAAACTGCTGCATTCAAAGCAGCAAAATAATTATCATTTGCCGGAATGACTTTACCAAGATATTTTTTAACTAAAGCTTCATGATCTTTAACAGCTTCTGAAAAAGAACAAAAAATAATTCCTAACTCAGCAAGTTTATCTTTAAAAGTTGTAACAAGAGATACACTATCAAATACAGCATCAACTGCAACACCTTCTAACATCTTCTGTTCCTCAAGTGGAATTCCTAATTTATCATAAGTTTCAAGAATTTCTGGATCAATATCATCTAAAGAATCTGGAGCCTTTTTTGGTGATGCAAAATAGCTCATTTCATTATAGTCAATTTTATCAATTTTGAGCTTGGCCCAATCAGGATCCTCCATCCTCAACCACCTTTTATATGCGTTAAGTCTGAAATCTAATAACCATTTTGGTTCATTCTTTTTCGCAGAAATTTTTCTTACTATGTCCTCATTCAAACCTTTAGGAAAAATTTCCTGGTCTACATCAGTTGTAAAACCATATTTATATTCTTCACTTTCAAGCATTTCTTTAGTCGCTTGATCATTATCAATTTTTAATTCCTCTCTCATATTCCCCCCTCGCAATTTAAGTATTAAATTTTTTGGTAGCTATATCTTTCACACTAATTTTACTGAGAAAGTCTAATGTATTAAGTTGCAGATGATCCCAAATCGTGCGTTGATTACATGTCTTGAATAATTCACATAATTGGTCTCCGTCCATACAATCTACTAATTGTAAATCACCTTCGATAGCCTCATACACTTCTTTTAAGCTTATAGATTTTGGATCTCTTTTAAAAAAATATCCACCATCTGGTCCAGATGATGAAGACAATATTCCCCTTTGTACTAACTTTCTCATAATTTTAGCTAAATAACTATGAGGAATATGCTGTTTTTCCGATACAAGCTTAATAGTAATATTTTCATCCTCTGAGGATGCCATAAAGCTTAATGATCTGACTGCATAATCTAGAGTCTTACTAACCTGCATAAAATACCTACCTAAGAGTTAATATAACATAAAAAAATAATTATTATTGAAGATAGCCCTTGCTTGACATGCATATGCAATGCAGTAATATATATGCTTAATTTCTTAATTGTGAGATATTTATGACAGAAAAAAAATGGTTTTTAGTCGATGCAAAAGATAAGGTTGTGGGTAGACTTGCTACCCAAATAGCAACTGTGTTAATTGGAAAAAATAAAAGAACCTATACTCCTGGAACAGATAATGGTGATTTCGTCGTAGTAATCAATTCAGATTCTCTAGTTTTTACAGGAAAGAAGCTTCAACATAAGTTTTATTATAAAAATACTGGATATCCTGGAGGACTAAGGAGTAAAAATGCGGGCGATCTAATGGCTGAAGATTCTCCTGAAGTTCTCAAAAAAGCTGTCAAAGGTATGCTTCCAAAAAATAAATGGCAGGATATTCTTATATCTAGGTTAAGAATTTATGGTGAAAGTAATCATCCACATAAAGCACAAAAACTTGAAAGTTTAGAGGTATAAAATATTGTCTGAAAAGTTCTATGCAACAGGTAGAAGAAAAAACTCAATAGCTAAGGTATGGCTTAGCAAAGGTTCGGGTGAAATCAGTATAAATAAAAAAAATATTCATACTTACTTCCCTAGAGATTTTTGGGTAAAACATGCCACAGAGGCTTTATATGTAACTGAAACTAACAAAGATTTTGATATTAACGTGTCTGTATTGGGCGGAGGTCTCACTGGACAAAGTGGTGCTATTAGACTAGGAATTTCAAGAGCCCTAATATTATATAATGAAACTTTACGAGGTAAGTTAAAACCACTTGGTTTACTCTCTCGTGACTCCAGAATGGTTGAAAGTAAAAAATATGGAAAGAAGAAAGCTAGAAGAGGCCCTCAGTTCTCCAAAAGATAATTTTCAATGAAAAAAAAGTTTAAAGTAAAAAAGGCTTCAGGAAAACTTGGGGTTCTAATTCCAGGTATTTCTGGGGCTGTTAGCACAACATTTATTGCTGGAATTTTAGCAAAAAGAAAAGGTCTTGGTGAACTCTTTGGCTCATTATCACAAATGGGTACTTTGAGACTTGGAAAACGAACAGATAAAAAATCTCCTCTAATTAAGGATATCCTATCTCTTGCAGATATTAACGACATAGAATTTTTTGGTTGGGATGTTTATGGAGATAATTGTTATAAGTCCTGCAAAAAATCAGGCGTTCTAGATATAAACCAAATTGAGTCAATTAAAGATGAATTAGAAAAAATAGTGCCACAAAAAGCGGTTTTTAGTAAAAAATTTGCGGCAAATCTTAAAGGTAAAAATATTAAAAAGGAAAAAAATCTTTTTAAACTTGCTAAAGAATTAATCGATGAAATACAAAGATTCAAAAAAGAGAAAAACATAAAAAGATTAGTAATGGTTTGGTGCGGTAGCACAGAAATATTTTTAAAAATTGAGAATGTTCATAAAAGTGTAACTGCATTTGAAAAAGGCTTAAAAAATAATGACAAAAAAATATCTCCCAGTATGATCTATGCTTATGCAGCTATTAAATGTGGGGCAGCATATGCTAATGGTGCTCCAAATTTATCAGCAGATATCCCAGCCCTTATATCTTTAAGTTTAAAATCTAAAGTTCCTATATGTGGAAAAGACTTTAAAACTGGACAAACTTTAATGAAAACAATTTTAGCTCCAGGGCTTAAAAGTAGGCTATTAGGATTAAATGGGTGGTTTTCTACAAATATACTAGGAAATAGAGATGGAGAAGTTTTAGATAATCCAAAAAACTTTAAAACTAAGGAAGAAAGTAAATTAAGTGTTTTAGATCATATCTTCCAATCAGATTTATATCCTGATCTCTATGGAGATTTCTATCATAAAGTTAGAATAAATTATTATCCTCCTAGGGGAGATGAAAAAGAAGCATGGGACAATATAGACATATTTGGATGGCTAAATTATCCAATGCAAATAAAAGTAAACTTTCTTTGCAGAGACAGTATTTTAGCTGCCCCTATTGTTTTAGATCTAATCATTTTCATGGATCTTGCGTTAAGATCTAATATGAGTGGAATTCAAGAGTGGATGTCATTTTACTTTAAAAGTCCTATGCATGCTAAAAACCTATATCCTGAGCATGATTTATTTATACAAGGTCTTAAGCTTAAAAATACTCTTAGAGTATTAGCTGGTGAAAAAACATTAGATCACACAGGCTTGGATTATTATTACGATTAATTTTATTTTTTTATACCGTTCTCAAGCGCCACAGTTACTTCATCAGATTCTACACTGATCAGCCCTTTTCCAACATTAAAAAATACATCTTGACCTTTATCATCAACAATTCTCAAATCACCTTCAACAATATCAGATGCAAATATCGTGTGGCCAGGTAAAACACCAAATTCACCTAATGAATTAGTTGCTGAAATCATTTTTGCAGAGCTTGAAAAAAGAATACCATCTGGAGTATAAATTTTTAAAGAAAAGAAATCTTTCATTATCCTAACTTGGTCCCTTTTTCTTTTGCTTCTTCAATGCTTCCAACTAAATAAAAAGCTTGTTCGGGTAAATGATCTAAATCTCCACTTAGAATTTCATCAAATGATTTAACCGTATCTTGGATGCTTACATACTTCCCATCAAGACCCGTAAACTGAGCTGCAACAAAGAAAGGCTGGGATAAAAATCTTTGGATTTTTCTAGCTCTTGATACATCAATCTTATCTTGTTCAGATAATTCATCCATACCCAAAATTGCAATTATCTCTTGTAATTGTTTATATCTTTGAAGAATTCTTTGAACTTCACGGGCTACTCTGTAGTGCTCATCACCTACTATCCTTGGATCTAACATTCTC
This sequence comes from bacterium, assembly GCA_002715585.2. Taxonomy (GTDB): domain Bacteria; phylum Desulfobacterota_D; class UBA1144; order UBA1144; family UBA1144. Next base: position 7,114 of record PAZJ02000007.1, read on the forward strand.
GATGTTGAATCTAATGGATCAACAGCAGGATATATGCCAAGTTCAGCTAGTTGTCTGGATAGAACAATTGTACCATCCAAGTGTGCAAACGTTGTGGCAGGAGCAGGATCAGTCAAATCATCTGCGGGTACATAAATTGCTTGAACTGATGTAATTGATCCATTAACAGTTGAAGTAATTCTTTCTTGCAGTGCTCCTAAATCTGTTGCCAAGGTTGGTTGATACCCAACAGCTGAGGGGATTCTTCCAAGCAAAGCTGAGACCTCAGATCCAGCTTGAGTGAATCTAAAGATATTATCTACAAAAAGTAGGACATCCTGACCCTCTTTGTCTCTGAAATATTCAGCTTGCGTAAGACCTGTCAAAGCTACTCTAGCCCTAGCTCCAGGTGGCTCATTCATTTGACCAAATACTAAACCTGTTTTATTTAAAACTCCAGATTCTTTCATCTCCATGTAAAGGTCGTTACCTTCTCTGGTTCTTTCTCCTACTCCGGCAAAGAAAGAATATCCTCCTGATTCCTTAGCTACGTTATTAATTAATTCCATTAGAAGAACAGTTTTACCAACACCTGCTCCACCAAATAATCCAATTTTTCCACCTTTCAAGAAAGGTGCCAAAAGATCAATAACTTTAATTCCAGTTTCAAAGACTTCAGTTTTTGTACTCTGGTCTTGAAAAGTTGGTGCTGGTTTGTGTATTGGATATAGCTCTTCAGATACTATTTCACCCTTCCCATCAATAGGCTCGCCTACTACATTCATCATTCTTCCTAGAGCAGCCTTACCAACTGGAACACTAATAGGATTTCCAGTATCAAGAACTTTGGCTCCTCTTTTAATACCATCTGTTGTATCCATTGCTATACACCTAACTCTTTTACTGCCAATTTGTTGAGCAACCTCAACAACTAAGTTCCACTCTTTCTCGTCAATTAAATTATTAGAGATTCTCAAAGCCGTATTTATTGGAGGAAGATCACCACTGAACTCAACATCAATCACGGGTCCTAAAACTTGAACCACATTACCAAATTTATCATTATTCATAATTTTCTCCTTTATTTAACTGCCTCTGCACCATTAACTATATCCATTAATTCTGTAGTTATCGAAGCTTGTCTAGTTTTATTAAAAAGTTTAGTTGTCTCTTTTATTATGTCATCAGCATTTCTTGTTGCATTATCCATTGCTGCTGTCCTAGCGGCATGTTCACTTGTGATGGCATCTAGCATAATACTGGATAAAATTAAGTTAAAAAATTGAGGAAAAACAATATCTATAAAATCTTCAACATCAGGCTCAATTAATACGTCATTAGCATCAGAATCAGATTCATATGTATCAAAAGGCAAAACTCTAGTAATATTTGGCTCCTGAGTAATCGCACTAATAAACTTGTTGTAACCAATGTAGACGTTGCTGACCTCAAAATTTAAGAATTGCTCTAAAATCTTTGGAGAAATCTCAGCAGCAACTTCTTTGAAATTTTTTTCAGTAAAAGATACGTCCCCTTCTAAATAGCCTTCATCTTTAAAATAGTCTTTACCCTTTTTTCCTATGTATATTTTTCCATGAAAAGTTTTATCTTCCTTATCAATTTTTCTGAAAAGACTTGTATTATAAGATCCACATAATCCCCTATCTGATGAAATTATTATAAGTAGATCGTTTTCTCCATCTCTTGATTTTAAATATTTTTCACCATTTTTAGTTGACATCTTAGATAGAGTTGAAATTATTTTTTTGTAAGCATCATAATAAGGCCTATAAGAACTTATCATCACTTGTGTTTTAGCATATTTAACAGTGGCAATCATTTTCATTGCTTGCATAATTCTTTTTGTACTTTTTACACTAGAAATTTTATTTCTTATTTCTTTTAAACTTGGCATTAACCTTGATAAACTCCTTTAAATTTCTCGAGTGCAGACTTAAGAGATGATATAATTTCATCCGAATAATCAGATTGTAATGAATCTAAAATATCCTTATGATTTACTTCGAAATATTCATATAATTTTTCCTCAAAAGCAGTAATTTGATCAGCATTAACATCGTCAGCAAATCCATTCGTGACTGCAAAAGCTAACAATACTTGTTTTTCTACAGGAAGAGGAACATACTGGCCCTGCTTTAATGCTTCAACTAATCTTGATCCCCTTTCTAGTTGAGATTTTGTTGCCTCATCTAAATCAGATGCAAATTGCGAGAAAGCCTCAACTTCTCTATATTGTGCTAAATCCAACCTTAATGTACCTGCGACCTTTTTCATGCTTTTAACTTGGGCTGAACCTCCTACTCTGGATACAGATAAACCAACATTGATAGCAGGCCTAACTCCAGAATAAAATAAATCTGTCTCTAAAAATATTTGACCATCTGTTATAGATATAACATTTGTCGGAATGTACGCGGAAACATCTCCTGCTTGTGTCTCAATTATTGGTAATGCAGTCAGGGATCCTCCCCCCATCTCATCACTCATTTTCGCGGCTCTTTCCAAAAGTCTGGAATGTAAGTAAAATACATCCCCAGGATACGCCTCTCTGCCAGGAGGCCTTCTAAGCAATAAAGACAATTGTCTATAGGAATAAGCATGCTTTGTTAGATCATCATAGATAACTAAAGCGTGTTTTCCATTATCACGAAAAAACTCTCCAATAGCACAACCAGTGAAAGGTGCCAGGAATTGATAAGGAGCAGGGTCACTTGCATTGGCTGCAACAACCGTGGTATATTCAAAAGCTCCATTTTCCTTAAGTTTTTCAACAACTTGAGCGACTGTAGATTGTTTTTGGCCTATCGCAACATATATGCAGTAAACTCCTTTGCCCTTTTGGTTTATTATTGTATCGACAGCAATAGCAGTTTTACCTGTTTGCCTATCGCCTAAAATTAATTCCCTTTGTCCTCTTCCAATTGGAATCATTGAATCAATAGCTTTTATTCCAGTTTGTAAAGGTTCATTTACCGATTTTCTGGCAATAACACCAGGAGCTTTTATTTCTACAGGTTTAAAATCTGAGGATTCTATCTCACCTTTACCATCCACTGGAGCACCTAGCCCGTCAACTACTCTACCTAACATTGAGTCACCAACACCAACCTGAGCTATCTTTCCAGTTCTCTTAACTTTATCACCTTCCAATACAAGACTGTCTTCACCAAAGACTGCAACACCAACACTATCTTCTTCTAAATTTAAAACAAGACCAAGAACGCCGTTATCAAATGAAACAAGCTCCCCTGCCATAGCTTGATCGAGACCATAAACTTTTGCAATACCATCTCCAACTGATGTTACAGTTCCAACCTCATCAGATTTAAAATTTAAATCCATTCCTTGAATTTTACTTTTTAGCTGATCACTAACAGTTTGAATATTACCTTCTGACATTTTAAAACTCCTTTAAATTAAATATTATTAAATTTTTCTAATTTTCCTTTAACTGATCCATCATATAACTTATCTTCAACTTGTAAAATAATTCCACCAACAATCGAATTATCAATATTATAATTAACTTCTAAATTAGATCCCCAAATTTTTTTTAATTCATCATTTATCATATTCTTTTTGTTATCATCTAAACTAGCAACATAGACATCTATTTTAACTCTTTCTAAAATTATTCTAAGTTTTTTTAAAAAAAATTCATATGAAAGTATTAAATCGCTCAAAATATTAAAATCAAGAACAGTTTTAAAAAAATTTAGACTGCAAGTTGAATCACCAATAATATCTTTTATTATCAAAAGTTTAGATTCTGAATCATGAATGTCATTTGTAAGGAAAACTCTTACTTCTTTGTTTGAAGAGGTAATATCTGAAAATTTAACTAATGATGAATATATTTCTTTCAATTCTTCTTTTGAAGAATCTGTAGCAGTTATAGCTTGAAGAAAATCATTGATTGTTGCTGACGACATCGTTTCTTACCTCACCTAAAAAGTTTTTTATAACCTGGCTATCCTTACTTTCATCAAATTCACTATTTAATTCATGTTTTGCTAAATTAATTGCTTTATTTAAAATTTCATCCTCGATTTGATCATTTATTTTTTTCGATTCTAACTCAATAATTTCAACTGTGTCCTTTTCAATTAATTTCACGAGAGAATTAGCATTATCCATAATTTCTGAAACTTTATTCTCATCAACTTTATTGGAATTACTCCTAATCTCAGATACTTCTGTGTCAATTTTAGAGAATTTTGTTGAGTTTTCATCATAAACTTTTTGAGCAGTTTCGATTATATCTTTCGCAGAATTTATGGAATTTTCAATTTTTTGGCTTCTAGCTATAAAAAAAGAGGAGACAGGTCTTCTGAGAAAATAATATAATATCCCTATAAAGACAGCCAAATTTAGTAGGTGCTGAGATGCAAACTTAAGCTGTCCTAATAAATCAATTTCTTGAGCCATTTTATCTCATCCTATCCTTAATTATCGAAGATACCTCTCTTATTTTTTTTGATATATCATCATTTCCTGACTTGATATCGTCAACAGAGAGCTCTTTAATTTTATTTAATGTTTTTGCAGAAGTAAGGTCTTTTCTAGACTCTTCAATTTTGAGTAACGATTGATTCTTTGCCTCTTTAATCAAATCTTCTGCAGATATTTTTGCATTACTGATTTTTTCAATAGATGTTTTATCAATTTCAATTCTATATTGATTCATTTTTTCTACATATTGAGACTCGAGCTCTTTAGCTTGCTCCGACATTGAATCTGCTCGCTCAAGTCTAACAGAACTTTCAACATCTCTATCATCTTTAAGTTCTAATAAAGGTTTAAATAAAAATTTATTAAGAAGCAATAATACAGAAATATAAATTATTAATTCAAAGAAAAAAGTTCTATCAACACTTAAAACATTTGAAGAGTCTGCAGCATTTGAAAAATTTGAGAAAATTAGAAAAAATAAAAAAACCTTAGTTCTCATAATCAATCTCTATAAAACTTATACAAGAGTGGCGGTGCTATAAAAGTCGTAATCATTACCATAATCGTGACCGCAGAATATTCGCTCTTTGTTAAAACCCCCGATACTAAACCCATAGAAGCAAAAATTAACCCCACTTCGCCTCTTGGAATCATTCCTATTCCTATAACAAGCTTATTGACATTCAAATTATATGCGCCAAGACCGCTTATTACCTTACCAACTATTGCAACTATCGATAGAACTACGGCTAAAATTATAACAGCAATATTTTCCTTAATAAAGGGGTTGAAAGAACTAATATCTACAGCTGATCCAACCATTATAAAGAATATAGGAATAAAAACATCTGCTACTGGCTTAAGCCTATCTTCAATCAAATCTTTTTGATGGGTCTTAGCTAAAAGCAATCCCGCTGCAAATGCACCTATAATAGGCGCTAGCCCTGCTAATTTAGCAAGATAAGCAAAAATAAATGTATATGAGAGTGCACCAAGAAGAAGGCTGCCTCTTGCTTTTAAGCTATGAACAAAAATAAATAGTTTTTTAGTAAATAAATTTCCTATTAATATCGCTAATATTAAGAAACCAAAAGCTTTTGCAGAAATTATTAGGATTGAAGGAATACTTACTGTGAAATCCGAACCTGTTCCGCCAGTAGTTGCTATTATTCCACTTACTACAGCAAGTATTATCAAACCTAATACATCATCAATAACAGCAGCTCCGAGTATTATTTTTGATTCGGTTTGATTTAATTTTTTGAGTTCTGATAAGACTCTAGCAGTTATACCAACACTAGTTGCTGTTAAAGTTGCCGCAACTGTCAATGCCAACAGAAACAATGAACCATCAGTAGCAAAACTTATAAAACCCATATCAGCTAATACGTAAATTGTGTAATAGCCAAAGAAAAAAGGCGCAACAACTCCAATGAGGGCAACAATTAAAGATGGCAATCCAACTTTAATTAAATCATTTAAATCTGTTTCCAATCCAATTTCAAAAAGTAATATTGCAACTCCTATTTCAGCTAAAAGATGAAAGAAATGATATCCTACCTCACCATATAGAGGTATAAGTCCCAATATTCCTAACAAAACTCCAGCGATTAATTCTCCTAATACCTCAGGTTGCCTAAATTTTACAAATATCGAACTTACTACTTTTCCCGCAATAAATATACTAGCTAAAGCTATGAAAAAACTTCCTAGTGTATAAGTATTTGAATCCTCTAACGACATATTAATTGACCAATTAACAGATTTAAATTTTCTCATGAAAAAAAGGGGTAGTCAATCATGGTACAATATATTTCAAAAAAAAATAATATAGGGTTTAAAAAATTAATGCCTAAAAAAAAACTTTTAGAGTCTATTAATGAATTATGGAACAATCAATATACATATTTTATATTGATTGGATTTATTGTTGGAATTTGTACTGGATTTTCTAATGTAATTTTTCATTTCTTTTATAGTAAAATAACTTCTCTTTTCTTAGAGCCATTATCAGAAAGGAATATGGTTATATTTGGTACTTTGATTGGGGGCTTAATTTTATTTTTTATGACATATATTAGTAAGAAAAATGATATTTTAGGTTATAAATTTCATAATTTTATCCATACAGTTTCCCAAGGTAGTGGAATAATAACGATAAAAGAAACATTATTAAAAGCAGGCTCCCAAATAGTTTCGCTTGGTTTTGGTGGGTCAGTGGGACAAGAGGGTCCTATGGCACAGCTAGGTGGCTCAATAGGAAGTGTAATTGGGCAAAAAATAAGAATAAAAAAATCAGATTTGAAAATTTTCATTGCTTGTGGAATTGCCGGAGCAATTGCAGCAACATTCAATGCCCCAATAACTGGAGTGCTTTTTGTTGAAGAAGTAACCCTTCTAAGAAATATTAAAATTAGAAGCTTTTTACCTGTAGTTATTTCAGCTGCGACAGCAACAGTTGTTGCGGGTTTTTACAGTGGTGAAAGTAATATTTTTTATACTATAGATTTTCTTCTCTTGAGTTATAACGAATTATTAATATATGCCTTAATGGGATTAGTTATTGGTCTAATGTCTTCTTTGTTTACCAAAATGCATTTCTATATTGAAAATAAATTTGAAGATATTTTCCCCGAACAGAGAATAAGACCAATAGTTGGTGGTTTACTGTTAGGATTAATAGCTTTTATACCTTTTGGGATTGGCTTAGAGATACTTGGAAATGGTTATTCAGCTATACAGAAAGCCCTTTCATCAGAATATACACTATACATTGCTTTAGGAATTTTAATATTAAAACCTATTGCTACAAGTATAACCTTAAGCAGTGGATGGCCAGGTGGAATATTTGCACCCGCAATTTTTATGGGGGCTGTATGTGGATTTTTATTTGGCTATGGTGTAGAAAATTTATTTTTTATTGACTTGATATATCCTGGTGAACTTTCAACTTCTTACTCTATAGTTGGCATGGGAACTTTCCTAGCTGCTATGACACAAGCCCCGTTAACCTCAATATTTTTCACTTTTGAATTAACCCAAACTTATCAAGCAGTGCTACCTGTAATGATTAGTTCAGTTATTGGTACATCTATTTATAGATTAATTATTGGAAGATCTTTTGAATCATGCTATCTAAAAAAAGAAAATATAGAGATAGTACAAAATGAAGAATCAAATATTTTAAGCAATATCAAAGTTAGTGATATTATGAGAAAAGATGTTGTGACCATTCCTGAAAAAATGACGTTGGGAAAATTTATCGAATTTTTACCGACAACTCAATTAACAACTTTTCCTTTAATCGATGAGAATGATAATCTTTCGGGTATCATAAGTGTTCAAGATTATAGAGGCTGGGTACTTGAAGAGGACTTAAAAGAAGTAATAATAATGAAGGATCTTGCTTCAACACAAGTCAATACGGTTACTCCCGAGGAATCTATGTTAGAGGTTTTAAAACATTGGGATAAAGGAGATATGCTACCTGTAGTATCTAAGATGGGTTCATTAAAAATTGTAGGCATTTTGGCAAGACGAGATGCATTAATCGCTTATAATAAAGCCCTAAATGATGATGCTTCATAGTTTACAAAAGAAAGTGTATCTATTTTTATTAAGTATGTGTTTGATTTCTAATCCAGTTGCTATTGCACCAACTTTAGCAATTAAACCTAATGATGGTTCCAGAGAATCCAGAGGCTCAAAATACATACCTTTTGTATTTAAGTTTTCATTCTCATCTTTATTGTCATTTATTCTATAAAAAGCACCAGAAACCTCGTTATTAATCAGATAATACACAGGCTCTTTATTTTTATAAATTGTTGGGACTGACTCCTGAATTATAAGATCCTTTAAAAGTATTCCACCTTTAGAAATCTTCATTTTTTTTCTGCCATCTCTGTTTAAATTAACAAAGTCTTTCGCAGCGCTTATGTTCATAACACTCATGCCATAGGTGCCCGAATTATTTTTAACAAAGACTTCGCACTTAGAAGAGTTTTTATTCAATAAAGAAAGTTGTTTATCTATCATTTCACCAACCCGAGCCCTATCCTCTGAACTCTCAATATTCACTTTTTCAACTAATTTAGTTTCTAAAGAAAATGTTTTTTCATCAATATTTAATAATTTAGAAAGTTCATCAACTAATTTATTATAAAAAAAGAAATGAATATTTTTTTTTCTTGTATGCCATCCAACTTGGATAGGTGGAACTATAGTTTGAGATATGTTTAATAAAATTTCCGGGAAAAAATTAGAAAAATCATTATTTATGAGTATTAAGTCTGGAACAAAATCTCCAGCGATAATTTTATTATCCTCTTTTTTAATTGTTGTAGCATTAACTTTCGTTGGACCCGAGGAATCAAAGTCAATTTCAAATTCAGCATCATCCTCAACAATAAGACCAACTTTAGATTCAATGCCAGATTTATATAATATCTTCTGGAGCGATAAAATATTATCCCAATAGAATGGGTTACGTGTGTGAAGTTCAGGAATAATTAAAATTTTTCTAACTTTATCGTTCTTGTTTCTAAAAAAAGATTCAACATTTTTTGAGGCTAAGTCAATAAATTTATCAGATAAGTTATTAAAGCCCGCTGGAAAAATATTTGTATCTACAGCCGTTATTTTTTTATCAGAAACTCTAATATCTGTTGAGGTGTAAAAAGGTGGTTCAGACTCTTTAGTTTTTTCAAATAGCCAGTTAGATATTAGCTCTTTATTATTTGAAATTAGTGAGTTTATTTCCTTAATTATGCTCATTTTATTTTATAATAGAATTTATTTAGAGAAATATTCTATTGCATCAATTATTTTGACTAAGTCTGCACCCTTAACAATATAACCGTTAATTACAAACGAGGGAGTTGAATTTAATCCTAATTTTTTTGATTCTTCTCTATTGCTGTCCACATGATCTAAATATTTTTTATTTTTGTAATTATCTAGACATGTTGAATAATCTTGAGTTGAGATTTTAGAGTCTACAAACTTATTGAAATATTCTATTAAATTATTTTTACTAATTATGCTTTGATTTTCGAAAACAAAGTCATGAAATTGCCAGAATGATGTTGATCCAAAATTATCATAAATACAAGAGGAAAACATTGCTGCATCTTTAGCCCAGTCATGAAAACTTAAGGGTAAATGTTTATAATATATTGTAATTTTATCAATATAATCATCTCTTTTTAGAACTGTAAGTACCTCTTGAGCTGCATACTTACAGGCTGGGCACTGAAAGTCTGAATATTCAACTATTATTATTTCTGAATTTTTATTACCAATATAAGGTGTATTATCTAGATTAATTTGATTCATTAAATTTTCATTTCTGCTAGGCCCTGAAACATCAATAATTTCAGGGTTAAAAATAAAATAGTCGCCATTATTTGATATTAAAAAATAAAGGACTTGTGGACCCTCTTTGGATTTAAGAACAAAAGCACCTTCTTGAAATCCTTCAATCTTGGAGGGTTTATAGTTGCTTAAATCTACAATATTCTCCTTAAAAAACTCTGGAAAATTTTTCTCAAATTTTTCTAAAACTTCACCCCTGCTAACAACAGATATATTTTGATTTTGTTTTTTAATCATTTCACATGAGCACAGTGAAATAAAAAATATAAAAACTAAAATTCTCTTCATTTTTCTAAAACTCTTTTAAAGATAAGTTTAGCGTTAGAAATTAAACCATCAAATTGAAAAGCATCATTTATTTCTGATGGGCTTAATATTTTTAAAACCTCAGCATCATTCATTAACAAATTTTTAAAATCTTTATTATTATCCCAAGCCTCATGAGCAATTCTCTGAACAATTTGGTAAGATTTTTCTCTGCTTAATTTCTTATCTATGAGTTTAATTAGAATATTTTGCGAAAAAATAATTCCATTGGTTAGATAAATATTCTTCATCATTTTTTTTGGATAAACATTCAATCCACTTAACAAATTATTAGCTCTCCTAATCATAAAGTGAACCGCAATACAATTATCGGGGCCGATTATTCTCTCCACGGAGGAGTGGCTAATGTCTCTTTCGTGCCATAATGGTATATTTTCAAATCCTGCCGCCAAATTTGATCGCACATACCTTGAAATACCCGACAAATTTTCAGATAGTATTGGATTTCTCTTATGTGGCATAGCCGATGATCCTTTTTGTCCTTTTGAAAAAGGCTCCTCAACCTCTAAGACCTCCGTTCTTTGAAGATGTCTAATTTGGATTGAGATTCTTTCAATACACGTTGCAATAAAAGCCAATGAAACAAAAAAATCGGCATAATAGTCTCTATTTATAATTTGACTTGAGATTGGTGCTGGATTCAATTTTAATATTTTACATGCTCTTTTTTCTATCCTAGGTGATACATTAGAATATGTCCCAACAGCTCCAGATAATTTTCCTATGGAACAATTCTTAATCGAATTTTCAAGTCTGAATTTGGCCCTCTTGGCCTCATCAAGCCAATTCGCGGCTACTAATCCAAAGGTAGTCACCTCGGCGTGTATGCCGTGGGATCTTCCAATCATAGGAGTTTTTAAGTATTTTTTAGAGAGCTTAATTAATGTTTTAATTAATATTTCAAAATCCTTCAGAATTAAAAGACCTGACTCTTTAATCTGAAGTGAAAAGGCAGTATCTAAAACATCAGATGATGTTAGTCCTAGATGAATATATCTAGATTCAGGACCTATATATTCGGAAAGATTAGTCGTAAAAGCTATTACATCGTGTTTAACAATTTTTTCTATCTTCTCAATTTTCTTTACATTAAATTTAGCTTTTCTTTTTATTATATTTAAAGATTTTTTAGGAACTACTCCTTCCATTGCCCAAGCTTCACAAACTGCTATTTCAACATCAAGCCATTTTTGATATTTATTTTGATCTGACCAAATTTCAGTCATATCTTGGGTGGAATATCTTTTTATCATTTGATAAATCAATTATATTCAAAATTTGTAATTTAATAAAGTTAAATCATTAAAGATCTTTTAAGTAAGTTTCTATTTGCTTGTTTATAATTGATGGATTCTTTATAATCTAATATGAGCCCTTTAAGAGTGATCTTCTCAATTATAAGTTCAATTGCTGGTTTTTATATTACTTTAACTAATCTAAAATCTGCTGGAAATCTTATTCTTCCATATTCGGTTGGAATAGGTCTTTTTTGTGGTTTAATAACTTTCTTCTTTGTATATTATTCTGAAAAATTATTTAATGATCTAAGCGCTAAAGCTTTAGTTGGGGCTACAATAGGAACTGGGGCATCGTTGTTATTCTTCCTTACTTTTGCATATTTCTCTGAGATAATTGGATTAAGCATTAAATATCCCCCTTATACATACCCAATTGTATTTCTTTCAGTTTTGTGTTTGGGTATTGCAGTTGGCCTTAAAAAAGGTTCGAACCCTGAAGCGAAAAATACCTCCAATGATGAGTTTTTTCTAGCAAAAATACTCGATACTAGCGCAATTATCGATGGCAGAATTTCTGATGTTTCTGAAGTTGGATTCTTAGAAGGCACCATAATTCTTCCACAGTTTGTAATACGTGAACTCCAATTTATAGCTGATTCCAATGATAATTTGAAAAAAGTAAGAGGAAGAAGAGGAATGGAAACACTAAAAAAAATGCAGGATCAAAAAAATCTAAAAGTTAAAATAGTAGATAGAGACTTTACTAACATTAAAGAGGTTGATCTTAAACTTGTCAGATTAGCTAAAGAACTAAATGGTCAATTGGTTACAAATGATTTTAATTTAACTAAAGTTGCAAACCTACAAGGTATTAAAGTTTTAAATGTTAATCAATTAGCCAATTCTCTAAGACCAGTAATATTACCTGGAGAACATATGAATATTAAAGTAATAAAAGAAGGAAAAGATGAGGACCAAGGGGTTGGTTATCTTGATGATGGAACAATGGTAGTTATTGATAATGGTAAAAAACATATCAATAAAGTAGTGAATCTTGTCATAACAAGTGTAATACAAACACCAACCGGTAGAATGATTTTTTCAAAAGTTGCAGATATTAGAGATCAAGATAACTCAATAACTGGCGTTAAATAATGGGCAAGTTAAGCTCAGCTTTTATATTAGCCTCTGGGGGTATCGGGCAGAGATTTGAAAATTCAAGGGTACCAAAACAGTATTTTAAAGTTAATAAAATTCCGATTTTAATGTACTCATTATCACAGGTAAATAAATTAAACTTTATAGATCAAATAATAATTATAAAAAATAAAAATATTGAAAAAAAATTTTTATATGATCTTCTAACTAAATATAAAATAAACAAACATACTACAATAGTAGACGGTGGCAAAAGTAGGTTTGAAAGTGTTAAAAATGCAATTAATGAGATTAATATAAAGAATAATTATATAATAATTCATGATGCTGTAAGGCCCAATTTTAATTTTAAAAATTTAAAAAAAATGATGAAACAAATTGATGCATACGATGGGATAATTCCAGTTGAAAAAATTGATAGCACTATAAAAAATATTAATAATGAAAAAGTTGTTAAAACTTTATCGAGGGAAAATCTATATTTATCTCAAACACCTCAAGTTTTTAAAACACAATCACTTCTCAAAGGATATAATAAAGTAAAAAAAATAAATAAGTTTACAGATGAGTCTGAAATGTTAGAAAGAAATGGATTTAGAATCAAATCTTTCTTAAATAAGGGAGATAATTTAAAAATAACAACTAAAGATGATTTAGAAATTTTTAAGAAATTACTTAAATAATATGTTTAAAATCGGTATAGGGTATGACATTCATAAAAAATTATCAACTAGGCCTCTTTATTTAGGAGGAATTTTGATTTCTAAAAGAAATGGCTTACTGGGACATTCAGATGCTGATATTTTGATCCATACTATCTGTGACTCAATTTTGGGTGCGCTTGCTGAAGGCGACATAGGAGAACATTTTAGCAATTCAGATCCTAAAAATAAAAATAAAAGAAGTTTTTATTTTTTAAAAAAAGTTTTAAAAATTATGAAGAAAAAATCATATAAAATTATTAATATAGATTCAACTATAATATGTGAGAAACCAAAACTTTCTAGATTTAAGAATAAGATTAGAATAAATATTTCAAAAATTATTAATTTACCTATCGATAGTGTTTCAGTGAAAGCAACTACCTCCGAAGGTCTAGGAATTATTGGTAAGAATATGGCAATTGCATGTAAAACAGTTGTTCTCTTAGAAAAAAATGAGTCAGTTTAAATTTTTAAAAAATAAAAATAATTTTCTTGGAATCAAGAATTCTAATGAAGCGGCTTCAAAAGTTTATGTTGTACCATATGGTTTAGAAAAAACAGTGTCGTATGGCAAAGGTACATCTTTAGGTCCAAAGAGAATTTTAAAGGCCTCACATCAAATAGAGCTTTATGATATTGAGCTTGGAATTGAGCCATCGTCTATTCTTTCGCCAAAAACATTAGAAGTAAAAGAAGTTCCATCTTCGCATATTGATGCACTAATCAAATTGCAAAACATAGTGAAATTAATAATAAGCTGCAAAAAATTTCCTATTGTCATTGGCGGAGAACACAGTATCACTCCCGCTTGTGTTAAACCCTTTTTAGAAAAAAATAAAAGTTTGACTATTGTTCAGTTTGATGCCCATGCGGACTTAAGAGATAAATATCAGGGTAAAAAAAATTCACATGCGTGCTCAATGAGGCGATGTCTGGATAATAAAAATTTAAATCTCATTTCAATTGGAGTTAGAAGTATTTCAAGTGAGGAGTATATATTCTATGAAAATAATAAAAAAAGAATTGAAATTTTTTGGGCTAAGGATGCTGCAAATTGGGATTTGAAAAAATTAAAAAAATTATTAAAGAATAAAAATGTTTATATTTCTTTTGACGTTGATGCCCTAGATCCAAGTTTGATGCCAGCCACAGGAACCCCGGAGCCTAATGGTTTATATTGGGATCAAGCTATAAGTCTCATAAAATTAATATGTAAGAATTCAAAAGTACTTGGAGCTGACATAAATGAGTTTTCACCTTCAAAAAGTAATATTTCATGTGATTTTATTGCCGCTAAATTAATATATAAAATAATGTCATATTCATTATTAAAAAATATTTTATAGAAATATATTATTTGAGTGAGGTATATTAATGTAAAACTAATAAACATTGGAGGAATAAAATGGCACATTCATTACCTAATTTAAATTACGATTATAGTTCTTTGGAGCCTCATATCGACGCAAAAACTATGGAAATACATTATACAAAACATCATCAAACATATGTAACAAATCTCAATAAAGCTCTTGATCAGCATCCTGATCTTTTTGATAAAAGTTTGGAGTTTTTATTACTTAATTTATCAGAAATCCCTGAGGATATCAGAGGTGCTGTAAGAAATCATGGCGGGGGCCACCACAATCATTCCTTGTTCTGGAGAGTTATAGGACCAAGCACTGGGAGTCAGCCTTCAGATGGGCTTTTAAAAAGACTAAATAATGATTTTGGCAGCTTTGATGATTTTAAATCTGAATTTACTGATAAATCAACTAAACAATTTGGTAGTGGTTGGGGATGGCTTTGTGAGGATAGAAGTGGAAAACTAATCACAACATCAACTGGAAATCAGGATAGTCCTATATCATCTGGATTAAAGCCTATTTTGGGAATAGATGTATGGGAACATGCATACTATCTTAACTATCAAAATAGAAGACCAGATTATATATCCTCTTTTTGGAATATTGTAAATTGGGAGGAAGTTGAGAAAAACTTAAAATAATGTCGAAAAAAAAATATTCTACTTTTGTCACTGACGGTCCAGACAAGGCTCCTAATAGAGCTATGCTTAGAGCGGTAGGATTTACAAATTCAGATTTTAAAAAACCTTTAATCGGTGTAGCTTCAACTTGGGCTATGGTAACCCCATGTAATATGCATATTGATATTCTTGCAAATGAAACAACAAAGAGTGTTAATTCTAGTGGAGGAAAATCAATTATTTTCAATACAATTACTGTTTCTGATGGTATTTCCATGGGAACACCTGGAATGAAATATTCTTTAATATCAAGAGAAGTAATTGCTGATTCAATCGAAACCGTAAGTGGGGCTGAAGGATTTGATGGTTTAATAACAATTGGTGGGTGTGATAAAAATATGCCTGGATGCCTTATTGCAATGGCTAGGTTGAATAGACCTTCCATTTTTATATACGGTGGATCAATATTACCTGGCACCTATAAGAAAAAACCTGTTGATGTAGTATCAGTGTTTGAAGCAGTTGGTGCTTATTCTAATAAAGAAATCTCTAGAGATGAATTAAATGATATTGAAGAAGCAGCAATCCCAGGTCCTGGATCATGCGGTGGGATGTATACAGCAAATACTATGGCTTCTGCAATCGAGGCATTAGGTATGAGTTTGCCTGGAAGTTCAACTCAAATTGCGGTATCAAAAAATAAGAAGATTGATTGTATAAATGCGGGTAAAAAATTAATTGAGCTAATAAATAAAGACATTAAGCCTAGAGATATAATGACTAAAAAAGCTTTTGAAAATGCAATAACAGTTGTAATTGCTTTAGGTGGTTCAACAAATGCTGTATTGCATCTTTTAGCTATGGCTAACGCAGCTAATGTTAAACTTAAAATCGAAGATTTCAATAGAATTGGAAAAAAGATTCCAGTTATTGCTGACTTAAAACCTAGTGGAACTCATATGATGGCAAAATTTTGTGAAATAGGTGGACTTCCTCCACTACTTAAAAGACTATATGATGCAAAACTTCTAAATGGTGAATGCTTAACTGTCACAGGTAAGACATTAAAAGAAAATTTGAAAAATGTAAAAGATAATCTAGGAAATAGTGTAATTAAATCTTTGAGCAATCCTATTAAAAAAGATAGTCACATATGTATATTAAAAGGTAATCTTTCTCCCGATGGCTCAGTTGCAAAAATTTCTGGTAAAGAAGGACTATCTTTTGAAGGAAAGGCAATTGTTTTCAATTCTGAGGAGCAATGTATGAATGCGATTCTAAATAAAAGAATTAAAAAGGGAGATGTAATAGTTATAAGATATGAAGGACCTAAGGGCGGTCCCGGAATGCGTGAAATGCTAGCCCCAACTTCTGCTATAATGGGCCAAGGCTTGGGGTCTGATGTTGCTTTAATAACTGATGGTAGATTTTCTGGTGGAACACATGGCTTTGTTGTTGGACACATTACGCCAGAGGCTTTCGACGGTGGACCAATTGCATTAATTAAAAACGGCGATCAAATTAAAATTGATTCAAAGAAAAAAACTTTGGAAATAATTATCACACAAAAAGAACTAAAACAAAGAAAGAAATTATGGAAACAACCATCAAGGAATCATTTGACCGGTGCATTGTATAAATATTCTATGTTAGTAAGCTCAGCATCTTATGGTGCTATTACAGATAGAGGAGTATGAATGATAGAAGATTTAAAAGGTAAAAATATTTTATTAGGTGTTACTGGTGGAATATCCGCTTATAAATCTTGTGAACTTTCAAGGCTATTAATGAAAGATGGAGCTGATGTAAATGTTGTTATGACATCAAATGCTGAAAAATTTGTCTCCGCTTTAACATTTCAATATCTAACTGGTAACAAAGTCTCAAATGATATGTATGATGTAAGTGATCCTAAAATTTCTCATATAGATTTAGCGGACAAAGCAGATTTGATTATAATTTGTCCTGCTACAGCAAACTTTATATCAAAATTTGCTAATGGTATCGCTGACAACCTATTATTAAATATTTTATTGGCAACTAAAGTTCAAATCATTGTTTGTCCCGCAATGAATGTAAATATGTACGAAAACAAAATAATCCAAGAAAATATAATGAAGCTCAAAAAAAACGGAGTTATTTTTATTGAGCCTGAAACTGGTGAGCTTGCTTGTGGCTGGGAGGGTAAAGGTCGATTAGCAGAAATTGAAAATATCTTAAAATTTATAAAAAAAAAATTTCAAAATAAAACTTTANNAAATGAAAACATTNTNATCACNGCAGGAGCNACTAGGGAATATCTTGATNCTNTTAGGTTTATTTCAAACCCTTCNTCTGGNATTATGGGACTATGTTTNGCAGATGAATTTAAAAATAGAGGTGCAAAANTTNATATAATAGCNGGTCATACAGAAGTTGANTTAAGTAAATATGATAATTATTTTAAAGTTGATTCCGCTGATGAGATGAAAAATGAAATTGATAAAAAATTGAGTACCTATACGATAATAATAAAAGCNGCGGCAGTTGGTGATTTTAAATTTAAAAATAAGAAAAAAAATAAAATAAAGAAAGATGATAATTCTTTTAATTTTCAAATAGAAAAAAATATTGATGTTTTAAAGACCATAGGTCAAAGAAAAATAAAAGAACAGATTTTAGTTGGCTTTTCAGCTGAGACTGAAAAAGTTGTTCAAAACGCAAAAAAGAAGATAAAAAATAAAAATTTAGATTTTATTGTAGCTAATGATATCTCAAAAGAAGGTAGTGGATTTGGGAGTAAATCTAATTTTACTTATTTTGTTGATTCTAATGGAAGTGTTGAAGAATTAGGCTTACAAACTAAAGAAAAAATTGCAAAATATCTAGCGGATAAAATTGAAATCATGAGACAGAATTAATAAATTAATTCNGTCTCATAATATCTAACCTAATACAGAATCTTTNCATGCTTTTGAAACTCTGAACTTTACTACCTTCTTAGCAGGTATCTGAATAACTTCTCCGGTNTGAGGATTTCTTCCCTGTCTTGCTTTTCTATCGACTAAAACTAATTTACCTAATCCTGGTAAAGTAAAAGATCCNTTATTTTTTGCCTCTGAACATGCTAATGCAGCAAAAGATTCTAGATATCTATTCGCATCAGCCTTCGAGATTCCTAAAGTTTCAGCAATTGAACTTGCTATTTGTGATTTTGTTAATGCAGCCATAAGAGCCTCCTGTTGTAAACAGTTATTAAATAACCCTGTTTCTTCTAATATAGTTTTTTAATTCAGAAAATGCAAGATTTTTATATATTAAAATCATGTATATTTAAGTAAATATGCGGTTTAAAGAAAAAAATTTTACTATTGTTTTGATAATTGCGGTAATTATAATAGTTGGATTATATTTTTATCAGTTTAGCGAGAGGGTAGAAGAAGTTGAAAAACTNGAAAGAAAAGCAGTACGTGTAAAAGTATATGAGGCATATCCCACTGATTTTATTAAAAAAATAAATGTTTTTGCAAAATTATATAGTGAGAAAGAAATAACTATACTAGCCGAGGTTGATGGTACAATCAGTGAGAAAAAATTCCCAATAGGTTCCAAAGTATATAAAGATGATCTCATTATAACAATGACTGATACGAGAAAGCTCCTGCAGCTTAAAGAGTCAAAGGATAGTCTCTCTGCATTTAAAGCAATACTAGATGAAGAAACTAAGAATTATAAAAATGCAATTTCGCTATTTGAAAAAGATATAATTTCAAAAAATGAACTTAAGTCAAAAGAAAATTTATATAGAAAAGCTAAATCTGAATACGACAACAGNGAGTCTATATATAAAAGGATATTATGGGAATTTGATAATTTAAACGTGAAAGCTCCATTTGATGGATATATTAATAAATTTTACTTTGATGAGGGTCAAAAAATATTGGCAGGGCAAAAAATTATTCAATTTTCGAGTTTTAACAAACTGATAGGAAGAGTAAGTCTTAAATCAGAAGATATAAAAAAAATAGATTCTTCACTTAAAGATATAAAANTTAGTCATAATAATGAAGTTTTTTTTGCAAAATTCCTAGGTTTAAGCAAAGAGTTGAATAAAGATATTTACTCTTACNTGTTAGAATTCGAAATTATGAATAATGATGAAAANTTCTTGCCTGGAGAGGTTGTTGATGTCGAAATAGAAGTTGAGGAGCTATTCAATTATATAATTTTTCCGTCCAAGGCNATCATTAATGAGAATGACGCTTTTTATATTTTTTATTATGAAAATGGATATGCCTTCAAAAAAGTAGTTAATCCCATATGGATAGATGATGAACAATGCGCGATTCTAAATTCTGAGGATTATTCTGAATTAAAAGTTATACATGAAGGACAATCCGNCCTGGAAAATAATCAACCTGTTGAGTTAATGAATTAGAATATGAAAATTATTGAATATTCAGTAAAAAATCCCGTATTTGCAAATCTTCTAATGGGCACAATNATCATNTTTGGTTTATANATNGGATTTGGACTTCCTAANGAGCTTTTTCCTTCAGTTGGNTTTGAAAAAGTAACAATNGCNTCTGTTTATGAAAATTCCAGTGCAGAGGATATTGAAAAACTAGTAACAATACCTTTAGAGGATAAAATTTCATCAATATCAGGTATAAAAAATATAAAATCTGAATCAACACAATCTAGATCTTTTATAATTGCTGAGCTAATTGCAGGAGAAGACACAAAAACTATAGCCCAAGAAATCAGATCTGAGATATCACAAGTAAAAAATGACTTACCAGATGATATTGACGATCCAATTGTTAAAGAAGTAATTGGTAGTGCTCCATTAATCAATGTATCTATAGCAAGTGATGGAGATAAAAATGAATTAAGATTTTACGCCCGAGAGTTGAAAAGTAAATTGGAAAAATTAGATACCGTTGAAAGTTTAATTGTATCGGGCTATGGCGATTTAGTTTTTTGGATAAAAATTGATCCGAAAAAATTAATTCAATATGAAATAAAGTTAGACGATATAGTAAATCAGATTAAAAATAAGAATATTGATCTTCCTGCTGGAGCAATTGGTCAAGGTGAGCAAGAGTTTACAGTTAGAACAGAAGGAAAAATTGAGAAGAGAAAAGACTTAGAAGAAATTCCAATAAAAAATTTATCAAGTGGAATAACTTTAAGGTTAAAAGATATTTCNAATATTTATTTAGGNCAAGAAGATGATATGAGTNTNTCAAGAATAAATGGTCTAGACTCAGTATCTTTTTGGATTGAAAAACAAAAAGGTGTTGATGCAATAATTGCAGTTAAGGATATTAAGAAAATTACTAATAATTTTAGTGAGAATGCTCCCGAAAATATTAAGATTTTTATTTCTAATGATTCCTCTTACTGGGTTAAAGGGAGATTTGATTCAATGGTAAAGACGGGTCTTTTTGGCATTGCTGCGGTACTAATTGTATTGGCTTTATTTTTAGATTTTAGATCTGCTTTTCTAGCTGCGCTAGGGTTGCCCGTAGCTTTCTTTGGTGCATTTATATTAATGGAATACAGTGGAAATACCTTGAATGTAATAACTATGTTTGGTCTNATTATGGTGCTTGGCATTGTTGTTGATGATGCAATAATAGTAGTTGAAAATATAAAAAGGTATATTCAAAAAGGGATTGAGCCCACTAAAGCNGCAATAATGGGGGCGCAGGAGGTTGCATGGCCTGTAATTGCAACNGTATTGACAAATATTGCTTCATTATTTCCAATATTATTAGCAGAGGGAGCTCTAGGAATTTTTCTATCCATAATNCCTACTGTAGCAATATTTGCATTAATTTTTTCTTTAGTTGAAGCCCTTACAATTCTACCTTCTCATTGTGCAGAATTTGTTAAAAATACAGAAAAGGTAGGAATATTTTCTAAGTATTTTGATAAATTTAGAAGAAAGTATCTTTATGTTTTAGTTGCTGCTCTAAGAGTTAAATATAAAATAATTGGAATTTTTGTTGTACTGTTTTTAGTATCTATTGGAGCCTTATATAAAATTCCATTTGTTTTACTTTATTCATCTGATATAAATCAATACCTTGTNAAAATTCAAAATCCATCAAACTACAGCATTAATTCAACACTNGAAAAAACTAAAGAAATTGANAGAATAATTGATGAAAATACAGATATAAATTTAAAAAATAATTCTTTATCTACTATTGGTGTNGATTTTTCTAAAAAACCCCCAGGTTTTGGAGATAATGTTTCGAATATATTAGTTCAATTTAAAGACTTTGAAGATAGAAATGAAAATGGGCTAGATTCTATGAAATTAGTTCAAGATTTAGTATCCAATCAAATAATTGGTCCGTCTGCGATAGAGTTTGTTGAAACAACTGGTCCTCCAAAAGGAAAGGATGTGGATATAAGAATTATTGGAAATGATATAAATGTGCTATCCGAAATATCAGGAAAAATAAAAAGTTTTCTTAAAAAACAGAAAGGTGTATTTGGTGTAAACGACAACTTATCATATGGAAAATCACAAGCAAGTCTTAAGATTAATGAAGAAAAAGCATCACAGTATGGTTTAAATACAATAATAGTTGGTAGAGAAATAAGAGCATTAGTTGATGGATTAGAAATTGATGAAACTAGAATAAATGATGAAAAAGCGACAATTAAAATTAAATATGAAACTAAAAATATTAATAAGTCCATTATGAACTTATCAAATCATTTAATTTTAAATAAAAATTCAGAATTTGTACCTATTGGAAATTTTACTGANATAGAATTAAATTCTGATCTACTAACAATCTCAAGATTTAATAGAGAACGGGCATCTAGTGTAACAGCTGAAATTGATGGTGACATTACAACTTCAAGAAATGTAATAAATTCAGCTTTAGAGTTTTATGAAACAATTAAAGATGAATATCCGGGTTATAAACTTGCGCTGGATGGAGAAGAACAAGATACTAGAGAATCTTTAGATAGTGTAAAAAGAGCCTCTGTAATATCTATATTANTAATATATTTAATTTTAGCAACNATCTTAAAGTCGTATATACAGCCNTTACTAATAATGTCTATCGTACCATTCTGTATGATTGGAATTACTTTTGGTGTGCTTCTAAGAGGTGATCCAGTTTCCATTACAGGTCTTATTGGAGCAGTTGCATTAATTGGGGTTGTTATAAACGATAGCCTTTTATTAATGAACTTTATTAACAAAGGAGTTAAAAATAATTTATACGGGCGGGCGGTCTACATATCTGCAAAAAATAGATTTAGAGCTGTAATTTTAACTACATTGACAACGTTTGGTGGGCTACTTACTTTGATGTTTGAAACCAGAGGTGAGGCAGCATATTTAGCACCAATGGCAATCTCCCTTGGTGTTGGCTTGGTGATAGCAACTTTTATTACCCTGTTCCTGATTCCATGTTTATATTTGACCCTTATAGACGTCAAAAAAAGATATGGACTATTAAATTAANTCTGAAACTGTAAAAAGTGGATCATAGGAAATATTTTTTTTTAAAAATATAGACTTTGCATTCATTTCTCTATCAACGATTGNCAATATNTTGTTTACCTTTAANCCTTGATTTTCTAATCTTTCAATGGCTTTTATCAAAGAACCTCCTGTAGAAACAACATCCTCAACTAAGGTTATAGATGAATTTTCAATAATTGGACCTTCTATAATTTTTTTTGTACCATGGTCTTTATCAGTTGATCTTACAAGAAAACCNTTAAGGTTGTAATTTTCCTCNGCAGCACAAACTAAAATACCGCCGACAATTGGATCGGCCCCTATTGTTGGGCCTCCAACGTAAGTTGATTCAGATCTTTTTATTAAATCAAAGAAAATTTTAGATATTAGNGCTAATGGCTTTGATGATAGTGTACATATTCTTGCATCAATATAGTAGTCGCTTCTCTTTCCTGATGATAAANTAAAATCCCCCTTTAATATTGACAATTCTTTTAAATATTTTTTCAATTCATCTTTCATATTAAATCTACAGCTTTAGTTATTTTGAGTTAAAATATTAATATGTCAAAACTTCCACCAGGAATAAAAGAGGCAACAAATTATTCTTATATAGATGCTCTATATGAAAGAAGGTCTAGGAGATTTGCTATAGGTGGAGAAATTGATGAAGGTCCATTAAAATTTAAATCTAAGCATAAGCCAATACCATTAAGTGAGATTGAGGAAGCAATATTGGTTTGGAACGGCTTAGGAATTAAAAATATAAATCTTTCTGATTTCCCNCCACATAAAGGCTTAGATCTCGAAGTAAAATTTATGAGTAAGACAATAGCATCATTAGGCGACATACACAGAACTGAGCTTTTCTATACAAATGATGACGGCCTTTACTTAGTTAAACTTCATGACCAACTACCTTCTGATTTACGTGGGATTGAAGGACTCTCAAAAGAAAAAAAAATCGAAAAAATTTTGGAATTATTCAAAGCATCAAGAGTAAAAATTCATGATGGAAGAGCAGACCTTCCAATGGATCCTCCAGGGCTTGCTATTCATAATACTTGGAGTGTCAATAAGCCTGGAACAACCCTGATGATGCCAGTTACAGATTTAAGTGCGGGGCTCATAAATATATTGTTTTTTTATATGAGGGANGGACATAGNTTTCACTTTATTGATGAATTAAAGAAGATGAANCCAGCAGGGACTCANANNTGGATTGATGATGGATATATTGATACATCTAAACCTATTCCNCTTATTGAAGCTGAACTAAGATTCGCGAACGGCTATATTGCCGAGCAACCGATGTTTTGCCAAAATGTTGCGTTAACACAACAAATCTTAGGACTCGGCGGGTGGATGTTTAGTGGTTTTCAAAGTAGGTATATGCTAGGAGCTGATAAAAATTATAAAGGGTTAGGATTTACTTGTGTTGAATCCAAAGAAGATTGGGGCGAAGCAGTTTCTAAAGCGCCCGTCGGGCTTGATGGTCAGTTNGAGGCTTATTCTCCTCCATATTATTCAAATATGAACGAAGCTGTTGAAGCTTTTAATGATATGAAATGGTCCAATTGGGAAGAAAAGTTTATGCCTTACAAAGATCCAACGGGGGTCTTAAAGAGTACTCCTAGACCCTCAAAAAAAGAGATAGAAATTGTAAAAGACATTTGCACTTATCTATANGAAACATACGGTAGATTCCCAGCTTTTTCTGACGCTATGTATTGCAGAATGATGGTTCAGAATCATCANATCGATTTAGATTTTTATGANCACTTTTATCCTGAAGGTTCATATACAGAGAATCATAAGAATCACTTTGCTCTTTGGCACCCAGAAATAGAGGATCCATTTAAAAAATGAAAATCTTAGAAATTTTAAAAGGTGTTGACTTGGTAATTGCTGATATTCAAGTTAATTTAGGAAATCAAAAACATAATAATCCAACTTTATGTGTNAAGAAAGGCGACAAAATTATCCCATTAAGTACGCCCGACGGTAGACCTATACTAATGAGAGAAGAGAATTCAATTAAAATTGATAAAGATTAAAAATTATTAAATATTTTTAAGTAATTTTATTATTTTTAATCTTTATCTAATTCTTTAAAGCAAGCAAAAGTAAAAGCTATTGTACATAAAGTAAAAAGCCACAAACCTGAGCCAGCAACATTGACGCTTTCACCATCATAAATCTCAATACTTTTTGTTGTAATGAACCAAATTGTCAGAATGACAGTTAGAACACCTAAAGCTAAAGAAACTAAAGTATTGTGTTCTTTTTCTGCCAAAATGCAATAAAGTGGATAAATAAAACAAACAAGAAATATATACCCTTGTTGCTGAAATCCATTGAGTGTTATAATTTCCATATCAACCCAAGGTAAGAACATAGAAAGAATAGATATTCCAAAAGAACCAAGAATTATTTGTTGGTTTAAACTAAAATTTTTCCAATCAAAAACCATTTTTAAAACCCCGCAAAATTTGATATATATAAATCACCATCAGTTGTTTCCTGAACTGAATATGAAATATACTTAATAAGCTTTAAGTCCTTAACTAGTTTATCATTCCATGTATATTCTAAATCGGCCTGACATGAATAGAATTTGGTTTTCTCATTATAGGATGCAATCCTAATATTTTTTAGTTTTATCTTTGGAGTAGGTATTTCCAAGCTACCATCTAGATAACCAGAATACTTTTCATCGGTTAATAGTGGTAATCCCATTGCTTCACCAAATCTGAAACCAAATTCATACGCATTATTAATTACGTTAATTTCAACTAATTCTTCTACTGTATCTTTTGCACCAGAAGAATCACATGAAATATCTGATCCACATCCAATAAAAGAAAAAATTAAGAAAAGAACTAAAAGTTTTTTCATTTAAATAATCATAATATTACAATCAATTCTTTACAAGTATGTTCGTAAAACTTATTTAATTAATTAATGAATTAATAATTATCTCAATAATTAAAATTAATAAGAGTGTAAGATAGATCCACCAATATTCTGACCTTGTGCTTCGGCTTTTAAAATCAAGCCATTTCGTAAAATATTTCATACTTGCTGGAATAAATTCATAAAAAATTGCAGGAGAATCTCCCCATTTATTTTGCTTTGGTACTGATTTAAAAAACATAAAAATAAAACATAAAAAAAATCCTATTACTGAAATACAGAAAATAGAAATCGCAAAATTACCTAACTGCTCTATTATTTTATAATCAAAAGCATAATACGCATCTGAGCTAAAATAAATTATTATATAAAGAATTACTATTAGAATTAGAGGAATGTAATACCAAAGTCCCGATAGTCCTGCATCGTGTAGTCTTCGTACTGTTAAAGCAGCTCCAGCTATACCCAAATAAATATTAAAGCATGCATACAGTATTGATAGCATTTTTATATAGTACATTAATTCTTTAGAAAATATAAAGATGTAAAGCTTAAGTGTTTATACGGCCTTGATAGCCTTATAATCTTATTTTTCTNATCCTAAAACAAAAAGACTATGTAAGTGAAAAGTCAATGATTACAGGGTCTTTGGAGACCCTGTAATATTACTTTTCTTAGTCCCAATCAAGAGAACCAGCCGTCTGATATTCTGTAACTCTGGTCTCAAAAAAGTTTTTCTCTTTTGAAAGATCAACAGATTGAGACATCCATGGAAAAGGATTTTCTGTTCCATATAGTTTTTCTAACCCTATTCTTTCAAGCCTTCTATCTGCAATATGTTCTACATACTCGCCAAATTGCTGTGGGTTTATTCCAAGTAGCCCATTGGG
Organism: bacterium; assembly: GCA_002715585.2. Taxonomy (GTDB): domain Bacteria; phylum Desulfobacterota_D; class UBA1144; order UBA1144; family UBA1144. The sequence continues at coordinate 33,642 of PAZJ02000007.1, forward strand.
ACATGCATCAAATGCATATTTTTTTTCTTGGTCAACNGCNGTNACGATTAAATCNGTAATCTTTTTTTGAAGGTCNGGAGTCCAAACACCTTCATTTTCTTCTTTTATNGTATTAATTAAGTCACAGCCAAAAGCCAAATGAATACTTTCATCTCTCATTATATACTCAAACTGCTCACCAATTCCAACCATTTTATTTTGCCTTTTAAGTGCGAGCATCATTGCGAATCCGGCATAAAAGAATATTCCNTCCATTATNACATAATAACCAACAAGGTCATGCAATAGAATTTCTATATCCTTTTTTGATTTAATTTCAAAATTTGGATCCATAATTGACTTTGTAAGCCCTACAACATAATCATCTTTTTCCTTAATAGAGGGGATTGTTTCATACATTGAGTATATATAATCAGGATCTAAACCTAAGCTATCACAACAATAAATAAAAGTATCTGTATGAACAGCTTCTTCGTATGCTTGACGAAGTAGATATTGCCTAGATTCAGGATTTGTTACATGCTTGTAAACAGTTAAGACAATATTATTTGCAGTTAATGATTCTGCTGTAGAAAAAAAGCCTAAATTCCACAAAATCATTCTCCTTTCTGTTTCTGATATTGCTTTATCAGACTTCCATTGCTCAACATCTTTTTGCATGGAAATCTCTTCTGGGGTCCAGTTGTTTGCAACCCCATCCTTATAATGTTGACGAGCCCATTTATAAGTCATTGGTAAAATCTTATTTGGGTCAGTCCTTGAATCTAATCCTATGATAGACATATTAATCGCTCCTTAAAGTTACTGACAGGCCTCACAATCGGGGTCCATTATGCTACAAGCGCTTCCAACTTCACTAGCTGGCTTTTCTTCGCTTGATGCTTGTACAGCTTCTTTGTTTTGTTGTTGTTCTATTTTTTGGTACTCTCTTTTTTGAGTGTAACCAAATTTGTTTGCATCTAAAGTAGATTTTTCAATTTGGCTGGCTGCTAATGTTCTTAAATAATACGTTGTCTTGAGACCCAACTTCCATGCAGCTGTATAGATCTCACTTAATTTTTTACCTGATACTCCTTGCATAAAAACATTGTGGGACTGGCTTTGGTCAATCCATTTTCCTCTTACTGATGTATGCTTAAGTAATACAAGTGGGTCTATTGCAAAAGCTTCTTTATATTTTGATTTAAAACTTTCGGGGATTTCATCAATATAGTCTAAATTACCATCATAATATTTAATTTTGTCGAGCATCTCTTTTGACCATAAACCCATAGACTTAAGATCATTAACTAAATAATTATTAACTACTGTGAATTCACCACTCATATTTGACTTTACATAAATATTCTTATAAATAGGCTCTATACATGGATAACATCCCGCAATATTTGAAATTGTCGCTGTAGGTGCTATCGCCATAGTATTTGAATTTCTCATACCATTTTGCTTAACTTTTTCTTTTAACGAGTCCCAATCCAAAGATGTTATTTTATTAACTTCTACATTATCTCCGCGTTCATTTTCTAATATAGTTAAAGAATCAAGAGGAAAAACACCTTTTTCCCACTTTGAGCCCACAAAAGATTCGTATGGGCCACGTTCAATAGCTAAATCACATGAAGAGCTAATCGCATGATATGAAATTTGTTCCATTAATTGGTCTGAAAAATTTAGTGCTTTGGGAGAATCAAAGGGCAAGTCTAGTTTGAATAACGCATCTTGCAAGCCCATTACACCTAGCCCTATTGGTCTATGTTTCATATTAGAATTTTTTGCTTCGACCGTAGGATAGAAATTTAAGTCAACTACATTGTCAAGCATTCTCATTGCAGTATTAATAGTTTTCTCAAGTAATTTTTTATCTAACTTTCCTTCGAGTGTTACATGTTTGGACAAGTTTACAGACCCTAAATTACAGACTGCGGTTTCATCTTGTGACGTATTTAAAGTTATTTCTGTGCATAAATTTGAACTATGTACGACACCAACATGATCTTGCGGAGATCTAACATTACATGCATCTTTAAAAGTAATCCAAGGATGTCCTGTTTCAAACAATCGAGTTAACATTTTTTTCCATAATTCTTTAGCAGGAACTTTTTTAAATTTTTTAATTCGACCATTCTGAATACCTTTTTCATATTCACAATATGCATCTTCAAATTTTTTTCCAAATAAGTCGTGTAAATCAGGAACTTCTTCAGGGGAGAATAAAGTCCATTCTTGATCGGATTCAACTCTTTTCATAAATAAATCAGGAATCCAATTAGAAGTATTCATATCATGAGTTCTTCTTCTGTCATCACCAGTATTCCTTCTTAGATCAAGAAAATCTTCTATGTCTAAATGCCAAGTTTCAAGATAAGCGCAGGTAGCCCCTCTTCTTTTTCCACTTCTATTTATCGCAACAGTAACATCATTTGCTATTTTAAGGAAAGGGATAACACCTTGACTTTCAACATTTGTGCTTTTTATGTGGGATCCTGTCCCTCTTATATTTGTCCAATCATTTCCGAGTCCACCAGACCACTTAGAAAGCTGGGCATTGTCACCAATACATTTAAAAATATGTGAAAGGTCATCTCCAACTGTGGTTAAATAACATGAGCTTAATTGAGGATGAGGGGTCCCAGAATGGAATAATGTTGGTGTTGAAGATACAAAATGCATTTTAGAAAGAACATTATAAAATTCGATCGCTCTAGCATTTTTATTATTTTCATTAAATGAAAGCCCCATAGCAACTCTCATCCAAAAGGATTGTGGTAATTCAAATCTTTTTTCGTCATGTTTTTGCAAGTATCTTTCATACAAAGTCTGAATACCAAGATACTCAAATAGCTCGTCTCTTTCAGGGTTTATTGAATCGCTGAGTCTTTCAAGATCAAATTCTAGAAGTTTGGGGTCAAGATATTTATACTCGGTCCCAAGCTTAATTCCTTCAATAAAAGTTTTTTTATATTCGTCTAGGAAAGTATTTTCATTAATAGAAATACCAATTGCTTCTTTATATAATCTTTGCATAAAAAAGCCAGCAGAAACTTTACTATAATCTGGATCTCTCTCAATGAAAGCAGTTGAAGCTAATAATAATGCTTTTTCGATATCATTAGTTGTTGCCCCATCAAAAATGTTTCTACTCAATTCTTTAGAAATCGCATCTACTGAGGTTGTATTTGGATATTTTTGACAAATTCTATAAATTGTTTCTCTAACTTTTTGAGGATTAAATAAAACCGTAGTTCCATCTCTTTTTATGATTTTTAGCTTCCCTAATTCAGCTTTTCTAGAAATATTGTCTTTTAATTTTTCTCTTTCAGTTGTTCTCTCTGCTCTATAAATGATATAGCGCCTTGCAACATCTAACATATCAGATCTCAATAGGTGCTTCTCAACTATATCCTGAATATTTTCAACATTTGGATAAAATTCTGTAAATCTGTCATATATTTCATTTTGAATTGATTCAACGATTTCACTAATTTTAGCAGAATCATATTTCTCTTCACTAGCATCAATTGCAGCTGCAATAGCGTTGCTAATTCTTTGAGAGTCAAAATTAACCACCTCACCTGATCTTTTAACTACTAGTAATTCTTCAATATGATTCAAAATTTACTCCTTATCTAAAATTCTTTAGAGGCAAGGAAAAGCTTCTAACGGGGTGCAAAAAGGGTTTAAATAACTATTCCTTGCCCCAGGGATAATCACGCCTTCCAAAAATCTAAAGATCAATTCAACAATATATTGTGATTATATTTTGATTAAACCACTATATGTTGTATCAGTCAAGAAAAAAATAAATTTTTTTTAAATTAATGTATTTTTAGATTTTTGCAGGGGTTTTATTGATCATATCACACTCTTTTTTCAGGGATCTCATTAAATCTTTAAAGATTAACTTGTGTAAAGGAAGTATCGAATACCAATATAAATAGCCCCAAATACCTTTAGGTTCAAATATTGCTGTCATCACAATGTATGAATGAGTTATATCATCAATAGCTTCAAATTTTAACCATGCTTCACCAGGAGTTTTGAGAGTCATTTTTAAAAGGATTTTTTTATTTAAATCTAGCTTTTCTATTTTAAAGCAGTCAAAATCAGAACCAACTTTTAAATTCTCCCTATCTGGTTCAGAACATATTTTACCACCTAGTAAAATATCAATATACTTTCTGATATTCCACATACTATTCCATGCTTTCCACCCGTTAGCACCACCTAATGATTTAAAAATTGAAAAAATTTGTTCACAAGTAGCATCCGTTTTAGCAATCCTAATTTCCTCAAATCTACCTCTCTGTTGGGACAATCGATAATCAAATTTAATTTTTTGCTTATTCCATGATGTTTCAATAAATTCTTTTTTTGTTTTATCAAATGCTGATTTGATAGAATCAGTNTANTTTAGAGTTTTAATTTCTGGGTAATAGGATGAAGCAAGGGATATATCGCCTTCAATATTATTTATGACACTTTTAACAATTGGGGAAGCAAGAGAATTTGTTATTGGGGTCACAAGGCCAATCCATCTTGCAGCTAAACCTGGGGCTAATACGGGCACTGGGAAAATATACCTTTTTAGTCCCCTATAATCACAATATTTAAGCATCAAATCTTTAAAAGACATAGGGTCCGATCCAATATCAATTTGTAGGCACGGTTGTTTGTCTAATGATAAAACTAAATATTTTAATACGTCTCTTACGCTAATTGGTCTTACTATATTATTTATCCATTTTGGGGCAACCATTACTGGTAATTTTTCGCTAAGGTGTCTGAGCATCTCGAATGAGGCAGAGCCTGATCCAATTATAGGTCCGGCTCTAAGCTCTGTTGTTGGTAGCGATTTGGTAAGTATTTTCCCGACTTCAATCCTACTTGATAAGTGTTCAGAAATATTTTTTTCTTTNGGTGAGATTCCTCCTAAATATATNACATGCTGGATATTTTCTTTTGCAATTTTAACAAAATTTCTTGCNGAGAGTCTATCAAGCTCAATATATTCTTTTGAGTTAGTCATCGAGTGAACCAAATAAAATGCCTGATCTATTCCATCACATAACCCAGATANGGATTCGAGCTTAGTTAAATCACCTTCAAATATTTCAACTTTGTTATACCACGACTTACCATCAATTTTGGTTTTATCACGAACTAAAATTCTAACTTTAATATTATTAGCTAATAATCTTGGAATTAACCTGCCCCCAATATAACCCGTTGCACCAGTTATGAGAACTTTAATATTTTGTGTTTTTAAAGTTATAGGATTATAGAATTCATTCATTTTTTAATATCCAGTGTAAAAAAAAGTTTTTTTCTCTTATAATAGTTCATAATGATAGATTCTTTAGCAAATATTATTAAAACTGATTTTTTCAATAATGCTTTATTTGATTGGGGATTATTAATTTTATCTACAATAATTTTATTCTTAGTTTTAAAGCTATTTAAAAACATTACTTATAGCAAATTAATCAAAATAACTGATAAAACATCAAATAAGGTCGACGATTATATAGTTTCTACCTTAGGATCTATATCTAATATTTTCATTCTTTTTTTATCAATATTTATTTCATCTAAATTTATCTCNCTCAAGGGATTTATGAACGATAGAATTGAGCAAATATTTATAATTATATTCCTNTGGCAAATAACAAAATGGGCTATAAATTTATCTGGTTTGGTTTTTGATAAATATAAAATTCAAAGAGAAAAGCAAAATGANATGCANAGCGTTACTGCAATTTCNGGATTTACCAAGCTCGTAAGATTTTTAATTTGGACAATCTTTCTATTACTAGCTCTAGATAATCTGGGAGTAAATATTACAGCTTTAGTTGCGGGNCTTGGAATAGGTGGGCTAGCAATTGCTTTGGCTGCACAAAGTATNTTAGGAGACTTGTTCGCTTCCTTGACTATAATGATTGATAAACCAATAGCAATTGGCGATTACATTCAAATTGATAATTATATGGGAACAGTTAAAAATATTGGAATAAAAAGCACAAAAATTGAAAGTTTGTCAGGTGANGAAATAATAATTTCNAACTCAGATCTTTTAAATAGCAGACTACGTAATTATCATCAATCCAGGATGCAAAAAAGAAGAACTACTATAATGATAGGAGTAGTTTATAGTACTCCTTTTGAAAAACTAAACTCAATACAGTCTCTACTAACAAAAATCGTNAACGACTCTAAATCTACTGATTTTGTNAGNGCCAGCATGGTTGAATTTGCTGATTTTTCTTTGAATTTCGAATTAGTTTATAATGTTTTAAGTTCTGATCATGGAGAGTATATTGAAATTAACCATAAGTTAAGAATGAAAATTTTTGAAGAATTTGACAAAAATAAAATTGAATTTGCTTTCCCAACNAGAACAATACANATCGAAAATTCTAGCCAAAATTAACATAATTAAATATTTTTTAATAATAATTTGTTTTAAAACTTTATATATTTTATATTCTTAAAATGAGTAAGAAATTATGGGGTGGAAGATTTACTAAGTCAACAAATAAAAAGGTTGAAGAATTTACATCATCTATTGATGTCGATAAAAAACTTTATAAAAAAGATATTGATGCTTCTACTGCTCATGTAAAAATGTTAAAAAAACAAAAAATTATAAAATCATCNGATGCTGCAAAAATTATAAAAGCACTTTCACAAATTNAGTTACAAATTGATAAAGGAAGTTTTTTATATGATGAATCTTTGGAAGACATTCATATGAATATTGAAAATTCATTAATTCAAAAAATTGGCAATATTGGTAAAAAAATTCATACAGCAAGAAGTAGAAATGATCAGGTTGTCACTGATCTAAAACTATACACAAAAGATAATATAAAATTATTAAANGGGTTGTTAAAAAACNTAATAAAAGCACTTTTAAAAATATCAGAAAAAAATATCAAAGTCATAATACCATTTTATACTCATTTACAAAAAGCACAGCCAATTCTTGCATCGCATTTTTTAAATTCGTATGTTGAGATGTTTCTCAGGGATATATCAAGATTAAAACATACTTATGAAATAGCAGATGTAAGCCCATTAGGATCATGTGCTGGTGCAGGAACATCTTTTAATATTGATAGAAAATTGACGGCAAAGTTGCTGGGTTTCAAAAAAATATCTAGAAATAGTTTAGATTCAGTTAGTGATAGAGATTTTGTAGCGGATACTATTTATTCGTGNTCCATGTTNATGATGCATTTNTCAAGATTTTGTGAAGATTTAATTATATGGAATAGTTCTGAGTTTGGATTTATAAAAATTGGTGATTCTTTTACTACTGGCTCGAGCATAATGCCGCAGAAGAAAAACCCTGATATTTTAGAACTTATAAGAGGTAAATGTGGTAGTGTTTATGGGAATTTAAACAATATTCTCGTAAACTTAAAAGGATTACCTTCAAGTTATAACAGAGATCTGCAAGAGGACAAAGAGCCTCTATTCTCTACATTTAAGACTGCAATGGANTGTACNTCTATTTTTACAGAGATGATTAAGTCAATTGCTTTTGATACGAATAAGATAAAATCNAGTATTGATTCNGGATTTATGACTGCAACTGACATTGCAGATTATTTAGTAAAAAAAGGAATTCCGTTTAGAGATGCGCACAAGATAACTGGAAAGATCGTACTTTATTGTGAAAGCAATAACCAAATTTTATCTGATCTTAAAATTGAAGAATTAAAAAAATTTTCCAAAAAGATAGAAATAGATATTTTTAAGTTTATTACAAATGAGTATTCTTTGGAATCAAAAAAATCATTTGGCGGAACTTCGACAGTAGTAGTCAAAAAATCAATAACTAAATATAAAAAAATTATAGACAAACTTTGAACTTATAATTTTGTTGTTTTAAAATATAGACATGCCAATTATTGATACGTTTCCAAATCCCAATAAAAAAAGAGATTATGATATTGAAATTTCATGCCCTGAATTTACATCGCTTTGTCCTAAAACTGGACAACCCGACTTTGCAACAATTAAAATTATTTATACACCTGATTTGAAATGCATTGAGCTTAAATCATTAAAACTNTATTTTTATTCTTACAGAGATANAGGCTCTTTTCATGAAGATGTTACTAATAAAATTATGGATGATTTTATTAAAAGCTGTAAGCCAAAATCCGTTACAATAACAGGTGATTTTAATGTAAGAGGTGGAATTAAAACTATTGTTAAAGTTAGCTATAAAAAACCNNGCAAAAAAAAATAATATAATTTTTTATATTTCACTACTATTTTTTATATTTTTAATTTTTTGTTCTATTTTTCCAGAGCAGATAGCGCCTAAAAATCCAAATGTAACTGATTTTGGNAGTATTCTGTTGGCCCCGANTGAATCAAATTATTTNGGAACTGACCAACTTGGNAGGGATATANTAAGTAGAATTATTTATGGATCTAGGATTTCTTTAAGTATTGCTTTTTTCTGTTCAATTATTTCTTTGATTTTGGGTGGTATATATGGTCTTGTCTCAGGAATATATGGAGGTATTTTGGATGAGATATTAATGAAATTAGTTGATGTATTCTATTCTATCCCAGATTTATTGTTAGTTTCAATATTTATTCTTATTTTTGGTAAAGGATTACTAGGAATTACTCTTGCGCTTTCACTTCTGAGTTGGATGAGGATTGCAAGAATAACNCGGGGAAGTGTGATGGAGCTCAAAAATCTACCATTTATTATAAATGCTAAAATTTCAGGATTCAGCAAGATCCATATAATGTTTAAGGAATTATTACCAAATTTAATTGGGCCATTAATTGTTACTTTTACCTTTACTATCCCAAGCTCAATTCTGGCAGAATCTACTTTAAGTTTTTTAGGTATTGGAATCTCCCCTCCTGATATAAGTTGGGGATTAATGGCCAATAGTGGATGGCAAGGCCTCAGAAGCTATCCACATTTAATAATAAATCCATGCATAGCAATATTTCTTTCGACTTTGTGCTTTTTAAATATCGGGAATTATATGAAAAAGAGGTTTGTTTAAATGTTTAAATTTTATATTTTANCTTTAGGAATATATTTNATTTGTTTTATCTCNAATGCATCTGAAAACTGTAATGAAATTAATTCTGAACTTAGAAAAGGAATATGTTTTGAAAGAAATGGAGAATACAAAAAAGCTACAAAACTTTTTAAATTATCGTCAAAAAAATATATAAATCACAAAGAGTTTTTTGAATTTTATGACTTTTACTTAAACCAAAAAAATTATGAATTTGAAGAAATTGTAAAATTTATAAAAGAATATAAGGAGAATTATAAGAGCTCAATCTTTGTTAAAACATTAGAACTAATTTTTTCTTCATATTTATATAAAGAATCTAAATTCGAAGAGCTATTGTCTCACGTAAAAAAAATTGAAAAAAAATACAAGTATAATAATTTTGATTATCCATACATTATATATTATAAGGCTGTTGGTTATGATAAGTTAGGAAAAGATTCAAAAGCATTTAGAGAGTACTTAACATTATGGAGTAAATATCCAAATTTTAAACTAATTAAAAATGTTGAGAAAAAAATAAAATCTGGAAACAGAGGTATACCAAAAAAATTTAAAGTTAATAGNCTCCAAAAACTGTTTCAAAATAGAGAGTACAAATTATTTAAAAAAGAATATAAGCCTTATAACGATTCATTAAAAATCCTTAGAGCTCAATTATTTTTAATAAATAATAACGAAAATCGCGGTTTACAAATATTAAATGATATAAGCGGAAGGGATAGATCAAAAAGTGCCAATAAAGAATTAGAGATTATAGCTGAAGCAAAATATAGAANTTCTTTGTACAATTTAAAAAAATTTGATAATAATACNGAATCTGCGAATGNCNTAAAAAATATTTTATTAAAATTCCCNAATTACTCAAAAAATAGTGANGTAGCTTATTTATCTGCAAAACTTTTTACTTTTGATAAAGAGTTTAATGAAGCAAAAAAAGTATATGACTGGCTAATCAAAACCAAATCCAAAGAATATATATATGATTCATATTGGGGAATGGGATGGTCCGAATATATGCTGGGCAATTATAGATCAGCTTTAAATATTTTTGCGTACTTGGAAAAGTCTGGAAAATCTTATTATGAATCTAAAGGGCTTTATTGGAAAGCTAGATGTTTAGAAAAGCTCGGAGATAATGAAGATTCAAATAAAACGTACAGACTAATATTAAGTAAATTTAATGAAGGTTATTATGTATATCTTGCAAATTTAAAAATAAATGATGGAAAAATTAACATAAAAAAAACAAATCTAAATATAACAAGAAAAATTGATACTTTGTCTCAATTTATAATAGATCTTGAAGATGGAGATAGGTTTGTCAAAGAATATCAAACACACCTAATTAAAAATTTAGATTCAAAAGAGAGTAAAGCTCTATTAGATATTCTTTCAGATAAAAAAAAATACAATTTACTTATAAAATCATCATATAAAACTTTTTCCGAAAATCATCATAAGTATCCANTAGCCTTTAAAGAAATAGTCAATAAAAATAGTAAGCAATATGATGTCGATAAAAATTTGATATTCGCTTTAATGAGAGAGGAAAGTTTATTTGATAGTAATGCAGTATCATGGGTTGGAGCAAAAGGTTTAATGCAATTAATGGATAAAACCAAGAAAAGTTTAGAAAAGGATTTGGGAATAAAGTCAGGTAACGTCTATAAACCTAGTGTTAATATTAAGCTTGGTACATTTTATCTATCTAAACTTATGAAAGATTTTGACAATGATCTNATAAGGGTNATAGCATCATACAACGCAGGTCCACATAATATTAAAAAGTGGAATAAAAGATTTGATGGTTATGAGAATGATGAATTTGTTGAGAGTATACCGTTTAAAGAAACTCATGGTTATGTTAAAAGAGTTTTAAGAAGTTATTTCAAATATAATGAGCTCAATTAACTATTTTTGCAAAATTCTCTAAAACTTTAAGCCCTTGAAAGCTACTTTTTTCAGGATGGAACTGTGTAGCAAATATATTATCAAAACTTATAGATGAGGAAAACTCTTCTCCATAATATGATTTAGTTAGTGTAAGACCAGCATTTAAATCAAACTTATATGAATGGACAAAATACATCCAAGAATCATTAGGAATATTATTAAAAATATTACACTTTTTTTGTATGTTAATTTTATTCCAACCCATATGTGGCACTTTCAGATCATCACCAAATTTAATCTTTGAAATTGTCCCATCAATAATATTTAAACCCTCAACTCCTGGGGACTCCTCACTTTTATTAAATAAAATTTGAAGACCCAAACAGATTCCTAAAAAAAATTTGCCCGATTTTATAGATTTATATATTGGCGAAATTAGATTTCTACTATCAAGTTCAGTCATGCAATCTCCATAGGAGCCGACGCCGGGAAATACTATTGCTTGAGAGTCAAGGATCTCNTTAGGTTTTTTAGTAATTTTGGATTCGTAGCCAAGNAATTTAAANGCNTTATGAACTGATTTTAAATTTCCTAAACCATAATCAATTACAGCAATCATAAATTTCCTTTAGTAGAAGGAATTGTATCAGAACGAGGATCAATCTGAGTTGCTATATCTAGTGACTTAGCAACTGATTTGAAAATAGATTCAATAATATGATGATTNTTCGAGCCATACTTATTTTCAATATGAATATTTGCTTTAATATTGTTGGTAAAGCTTTGAAAAAATTCCTTAGCTAATTCAATATCAAATTCCCCTACTTTACCAGAACCTATTTCAACATTAAAAATAAAAAAAGGTCTTCCACTTAAATCTATAGTTGATNTAGATAAAGTTTCATCAAATGGAACTGAAAAATACCCATATCTATTTATAGATTTTTTATCTCCTAGAGCAGATTCAAATGCTTCACCCAAACATATCCCTACATCCTCAACGGTATGATGAAAATCAATATCGGTATCTCCATTTGCAGTAATTTTAAGATCAAAAAATCCATGTTTAGATAATTGCTCTAACATATGATCAAAAAAAGGGATTCCTGTATTAATTTCATAAATTCCTTTTCCATCAATATTAAGCTCAATAATTACCTCAACTTCACTCGTTTTACGTTTAACAGCTGCTTTTCTTGACATAATCTGATGTTATACCATTTAGAAATAAAATTCAATTTATGTTAGTCGTGCTCATCTTCAATTTCACCTATTACCTCTTCTAATATATCTTCGAGGGTTACAATACCTGATGATGAGGACCTCTCTCCTACAATNGCAAGATTTAATTTTGATTTTCTTATCTCATTCAGNAAATTAGATGCAAGATTATTTTCGCTAGTATAGAATCCNCTATCAATAAAACTATNTANAGGTAANTCATCATTTTTTCCAAGNAGNTATGANGAATGAATAAANCCTATTATATTATTAAATTTATTTTTATAAACTGGTAATCTTGAAAATCCAGTTTTTTTTATAATTTTTTTAGCCTCACCAACTGTTGAGTCAAATGACAAAGACTCAACTCTACTAATTGGTATCATAATATCTCTCACTCTAATTCTATCGAAAAGAAATATTTTATTTAATATTTTATCTCTAAAGCTTTCTGAAGAATTTTCAACNGATGATTCAACTTCGAGCGCATGAATTAACTCTTCTCTTGTAACCAATTTACCCTTAGTTCCAATTAAACTAACNATTAAATCCGTTATTACTTTTACTATAATAAGTAATGGTTTAAAAATTATGCTAAAAAAAATGGAGAAATATATTGTACGCAAAACTAATGCTGTGCTTTGCTTTTGAAAAACTGATTTTGGAACTACCTGGCCAAAAATAACAATAAGTGGTGTTAAAACTATTACGGATATTAAATGTGGATCATATTGAGGATAATTTCTTTGCACGTAAAAGGATAAAATAACAGTATTTATAACAATACATAAATTTTCACCAACCAAACTAGTTGAAACGTATTCCTCAATTTTATTTATTGAATTCATTACAAGTTTAGCTGATGAACTTCCTGAATCAGCTCTAGATCTTATCTTGGCCTTATCACAAGAAAGCAGGGCTATTTCCGATCCNGCGAATAGTGCTTGGATCAGTAATAACAATAAGGTGATAAGAGGAAGAGTAAATATATTAATCATCTTTGATTAAATTTCTCCTCAACAANATTTTTGTTATTCTATTATTTGAAATTTTTTCAACTATTAACTCNATTTTTCCATTTAATATTGATTCTCCCTCTTTGGGTAGNCGACCAAGCTTAGTNAATATATAGCCACCAACAGTCTCTATGCCCTGATCTTCAGGAATTTGTGAATCTAGTATATTTTCTGATAAATTTTCAAGTCCAGACTCTCTGTGTATCGCGAATAAACATGTTTGATTAAATTCCTTTATTTTAGTCCCTCCAAGAATATACATTTTCTCATTTTCGAAAAAAATATTTTCATCTGAAATCTCTTTTTCATCTTGAATTTCCCCAAAAATTTCTTCTAAAATATCATCAAGAGTAACAATTCCTTTTAGCCTTCCATATTCATCAATGACCATCGCCATGTGCAACCTCATCAATTGCATTTCTCTTAATAGAGCCAAAGCTTTCTTTTGAACTGGTACAAAAAAGGGATCTCTTAAAAGTTGACTAATATTTTCACCAGAGAAATTTAACAAATCCTTTGCATAAATTATTCCTGTAATATTATCTGAGGCTCCATCGTATACAGGTATCCTCGAAAAGCCAAATCTTGTAGCTGATTCTAATGCTTCTTCTTTTGATGTAGACAATTTGAGCATAAATAAATCCGGAACAGGCGTTAATATTTTTGATAGTGGTATTTCGTCCAATTTTAAGAAATTATCTATTAGTTGTGTTTCGCTTGTCTTAACCGAGCCCTCTTCTTCCCCAATATCAATTAAACTAGTTATGCGACTAGAGGATGAAACGGCATCAACTTCGGATTCAACTTTAAAGAATGATACTAATTTTCTAGAAATAAAATCGAAAAAAAGTGTTAATGGAAATAAAATTTTATTTAAAAAACCTACAGGTCTGGCTACAATGACTGACAATGTTCTTGAAAACTTTACACCAATAGTTTTTGGAATAATTTCACAAAAAACTAATATTATTATTGATGTAATTAGGACAGCAATTACTGAAATCCACTGATCTGATAACTGATTTCTTAATAATGAATCAAGTTTTGCCGATATCAAGCTTGTTATAGTCACATTCAGTATTTCATCAGCTAAAAGAATAGTAGCTATTATTGATGAGGGAGTTTTTATAAAAGATTCAAGTAGATTGCCTATTTTTGATTTTTTTTTAATTAAATCAATTTGATATCTTTGCAGTGAAAAAATAGAACTTTCTGTAATTGAAAAAAAACCTGAGAGAAGGATTAGACCCAGAATCAAAATAATAAAAAATAAATTATCGTACATTAGAATTTATGAACATACCCTTTTTCTTTAACAATTTTATTTAACCCATTTAATTCTAGTTTAATCGATTTATTATTATTTGTGTATCCAATATTAAATACATCAATTCTATTTTTTTTCATAAGTTTTTCAAATTTCTTATCATGATTCTTTTTAACTGTAAATAAAAGTTGATAATCATCACCACCATTTAAAACAATATCTTTAACCAAAGAAACTTTAAAATATTTATTTAACAAATTTGATTTTGGTATTTTGTTCCAATATAGCTGAGCTCCTAAATTTTTATTTTTAAAGTTAATCAGCTTCCTCAAATCATTTAAGAGGCCATCTGTTATGTCCATCATAGAAGATATCAAACCAGTAGATGCTAANATTTTAGACTCTNAGATGTTTGGNGANGGTTTTTTATAAGAATTTATTAGTTCATTTGGTTTNGTAGAAATATTTTTTTTCAGNAGCCTAAGACCTGCGTTGGCACTCCCAATATTTCCAGTCACATATAACTTTTCATTATTTTTTGCGCCTCTTGATATAAAATTATTTTTTATATCTCCTACAACTGTTATATCGATTGAAAAAAAATTTGATGAAACTATATTCCCACCAACGAGTTCAATATTATAATCCTTAGCAGCATCTTTAAAACCCTCATATATTTTATTTATTTCCTTAACTTGCATACCCTTCTTAATATTCAAGGAGTTAGTAAAAAATAATGGATTTGCCCCCATTGCAGAAAGATCACTTATAGCAATCGNAATNGACCTATACCCTATTTGATATAAATTAGAAAATTTTNGTGTGAAATGTATATTTTCAATCTGAGAATCACAACTAATTGCAATTTGTTTTTTTCCAAACTTCCAAATAGCNGCATCGTCACCAATAGTATTAACAAAAGATTTATTCTTCTTAANAAAACTCTTATTCAGTAATTTATAAATATTGTTTTCGTCCAAATTAATATTCAAGTTTTGTCATACATAACTTTTTAAGACTTCGAAAAAAATATCAACATTTTTTATTTCTGCATTGCAACCCATAAAGCCAACACGCCATATTAAGCCTTTAGTATGACCAAGTCCTCCTCCTATTTCTATTCTATCATTTTTAAGTATCTCTAACCTCAAATCATCACTAATGGATTTAGGAAGCACGAGAGACTTTAGCATAGGTAAAGAATCAGATTCCTTATCTACAAAAAAACCAAAATCAGTCGATTTAATGATACTATCAAAATATTTAGATACTTTTTGATGCCTACTGAATCTTTCCTCCAGACCTTCTTCTAAACAAATTTTAAGACCTTCATTAAAACCGTACAACATGTTAACTGGTGCTGTATGATGATAAACTCTAGATTGTTCATGGTAATCTTTTAATAGATTTATATCAAGATACCATGACTGAACTTTCTCTTTTCTTTTTTTAATTTTATTTAAAGCTTTTTCACTAAATGTAATGGGTGATAGTCCTGGAGGCACATTTAGACACTTCTGTGTACCTGAATAGCATATATCAATTGACCAATTATCTACTTCAAGGTTTATGCCAGTAAATGATGTTACAGAGTCAACAATAAAAATTATATCGCTATTTTTAAGATATTCACCTAGTTCTTCAATTGGCTGAAAAGAACCAGTTGATGTTTCAGCATGAACAATGGCAACAACTTTTAAATCTTTTTCTCTATCAATAGCTTCTTTCATTTCTTGGAATTTAAAATTTTTACCCCACTCTTTTTTTACTTCTATTACTCGTCCCCCATATCTTGAAGCAACATCTGCCATTCTATCTCCAAATAAACCCGAGTTAAAAATTAGTGCTTTGTCATCTTTTTCAATGATATTAGCAAAAGCAGCTTCCATACCAGCACTTCCAGTTCCCGAAATAGCAAAAGTAGTTTCATTTTTTGTTTTAAATAAGTTTTTAAGATTTTTTGATATTTCGTCCAAAATATCAAAAAAATCCGGATCTAGATGACTAATACAATTGTTGCTAATAGCTTTTAATATTCGCTGTGGGACATTACTGGGCCCAGGTCCAAGTAATAATTTTGAAAAATCAGCCGAATCAATAGAATCCGAATCCATAATCAAATTATAATTAATTTTTACAATCTTGGTATAATAAAAACATGAAAAGTTTGTATGTTGATTTTGATGAAGATAAAATAATATCAAATCTCGAAGATATTGTCCCTCTATTTCCACTTGGAAATATGGTTTTTTTTCCTAATACAGTAATTCCCCTTCATATATTTGAAGAAAGATATAAGCAAATGATTGATGATTCTGTTTCATCTCATAATCTAATTTGTATGACTTTAATGCAAGATGATGTAAAAGATGACGAACTAGCAATATCAAAAATAGGATGNGTTGGAAGAATTATAAGTAATGAAGAAGGTGATGAAGGTAAAAAGAATATTATATTATATGGTATAACTAGAATTCATATCGATGAAATAATTTATTCTAAGCCTTACAGACAAGCCAAAATTAATGTAATACAATCAAAAAAAACAAATGATAATGATCCATTGTATAAAAGAATTACTGATTTAGTAGGGGAATGGAATCTTTTGCTGGAGGATTACAATGAAAATTATAAGATTAAAGTTGATCAGAGCTCGTCTTTATCAAAACTAACCGATTCCTTATCCTCAATAATTGTTTCTAGTTCCTCAGAGCGTCAATATCTTTTAGAGGAACTAGATGAAGGAAAGCGAGCGGTTAAAATTATTGAAGTTTTAGAGTCAAGAATTGATTATCTGATTGGCAAATTGGAAATACCAGATAAAGACTCGACTTCAATTAACTAAAAAGTCTATAACCTCTTTGTCTACTAAATTTACATTTTCTTTCCAAAATCCATGACCGCCGGGGAATGAAATTAATTGCGAATTCTTAATATGCAAGGCAAGCTCATGTGATTTTTTTGGATCTACTATTAAATCATCCTTACCATGTATAATTAGTGTTCTTGAAATAATTTTTTTGATATATCTTATATTATTCAATTTTTCAATAGCATCACATTGCTTAAGATATCCGTTTATGCTATTTTCAGAATTATCAACCTTTGTTTTTTTGTATGCATTAAAATTCTTACTTACATATTCTCTGCTATAACCTANCAAAAAAGCGTTGAACCACAATTCTTTTAAACCAACATTTTTTGCAGTTTTTTTGGCAATATTAATAATTTCTTTACCAATATCATCCCTAGTTGCAGATGTACATCCTAAAACTAGTTTATCTACTCTATTTTTGTATTTTCCTGCAAAAACTTGCGCTATCATACCCCCCATAGATTTCCCAATTATGTGGGTTCTCCTTATTTTAAGATGATCTAAAATTTCTAATGTATTACTTGCAAATATCTCCATAGAATGACCTGATCTAGGCTCATCACTTTTACCTGATCCTAAATTATCAAAAACTAAGATGGAAAAATATTTTTTATAATGATCTACTTGTTTATCCCAACTTGTTATATCACTACCTAGTCCACCAATTAGGGTTAAAAATTTGGCATCTTTTTTTCTTATTAATTTATAGTTAATTTTACCTTCTGATGTATTTAAATATCCTATTTCTGACTCCTAAGATAGCTGTCAATTATATTACAGGCTGAAAGCATATCCTTTATTTTTTTTCTTTTTTTTCTGGAAAGATTATTAAATATCAAGAAATCCTCCGCTTCTTTAGTCGTAAAATTTTCATCCCATAACAATATTTGTATATCAATATTTTTTTTCAAGCTTTTTACAAAATTTTCTATATCATTTTGAATTTTTAAATGACCATCAGATTTAAATGGCATGCCCACAAGGACTAATTGGATATTTCTTTGTTCAATAATTTTAACTATTTCATTAATATGTTCTCCGTTAGGCTTATTATCAATTTGCATTATTGGGTGAGAACAAATATTTAGTTCATCAGTACAAGCTATCCCAATTCTTTTTAAACCAAAATCAATTCCTAATATGCTCATTTTGTTTTTCAATATATTATAATAGGAATATGATAATTTTATACTTTGATAAAATAGACTTATTTTTTAATGTACTACACATTATGATTATTTTAATTAACTCCCTAGGATGGATTTTTAATATCACCTTGAAACCTAGCCTTTATCTTATACTTATAACATTATTTTGTTGGACACTTCTTGGAATATTTCAAGGAATTGGCTTTTGTCCATTGACTTACATGCATTCTCATTATTTATATACAAATTATGAATTTAACCTTCCCTTCTCATATCTAGATTATTTATTAATAGATAATTTTAATCTTGCTTTAACAAGTAAAATGATATCAATAATAAGCATATTTGTAATTTTTATATCCTTAATAATAAATTTAGAAAAGAGCAATTTAAATAACAAATTTTTGATGTGTTTAGCTTTAATCAATATTTTTGTTTGGTCATTAATAATTTTTAATCATGATATTGGCACCAAAATAAATATTTATAATATGGATATTATATTTTCATCTTTTATTACTTTATTTTTCATAACATATATTCTAAAAAAAATGATGATAATTAGAATAAATTTTTTTAAGATTAAAGTATAATATTTTTTCNAATGGATATAAGAGTAAGATTTGCACCGAGCCCAACTGGATCTCTTCATTTAGGTGTTGTTAGAACAGCTATTTTTAATTATCTTTTTTCACAAAAAAANGGAGGTAAGTTAATTTTACGAATTGAAGATACTGATCAGGAAAGGTCAACAGTTGAATCTTATAATGAAATTTTATCAAGCTTAAAATGGTTGGGTATTGAGTGGGATGAGGGTCCATATAAACAATCTGAGAGATTAGATATTTATAATGAATACGCAAAAAAATTAATATTATCTGGTGATGCATATAGATGCTATGCTTCAGAAGAAGAGATAAATTATTTAAAAGAGCAAGCTAAAAAGGAAAATAAAATATACAAATATCCTAGAATTTGGAGAGATAAAGTTGAGCCACCCGATGGGAGAAAGTTTGTTGTTAGGTTTAAATGTCCTGATAATAAAGAAATAAAATTCAGAGATTCGCTTAGGGGAAACATAACTATACAATCATCAAATTTAGATGATTTTATTATTATAAAAGGAGATGGATTTCCAACATATAATTTTGCCTCCTCTGTTGATGACATGGAAATGAAAATATCTAATGTTATAAGAGGCGAGGACCATTTATCAAATACNCCCAAACAAGTATTAATATTTAATGCCTTATCAGGTCATCAACCCGAGTTTACACATGTTTCAATGATATTAGGTAATGATAAAACCAAGCTTAGTAAAAGACATGGAGCTGAGTCTATAAATAGTTTTCGAGAGAAGGGTTTTTTACCAATTTCAATTATTAATTATCTTGCGAGATTGGGCTGGTCATATGGAGATCAGGAAATATTTTCAATAAACGAAATGAAGNAATTTTTTTCACTAGATAATTTAAATAAGTCGCCTGCTGTATTTGATATTGAAAAATTTTCATGGGTTAATAGCAATCAAATTAAAAAACAAAGTAACGATTTATTACTTTCCGAGTTAGATATTAAATTTATTCCTGAAATAGATTCTAATAAAGCGTTAGATATAGCAAAAAATAAATCATCAAATATGGTCCAGTTAAAAGAAAGTCTATTATTTTGTGAATCAAGAAAAATTAAAGTAGATCAAACTTTGACTAAATTAATTAANAATGAACAGAAATCAATGCTTAAAAATTTTTCAAATTACTATATAAAAGTTAATCCTAATACTCATGACGAAATTAAAGAATGTTTTAATAATTTTTTAACAGAGAATAATCTTAAAATGAAAGAACTGGCTTTTCCANTAAGAATAATTTTAACTGGTACTAAATCATCCCCTGGAATATTCGATATACTAGACTTNTTAGGCGCTGAAATAATTAAAGAAAGGATTGAAGAAAATTGCCTTTGAGAAAAAATAATATATTAAAAATCGGAATATCNGGNAATATAGGAAGTGGAAANAGNTTNGCNATCAAATTTTTTAAANATAAAANATATCCTGCNTATGATTTAGATAACATATCGCGTGAAATTATGTCTCCAGGTGAAAAATGTTATAAAAAAATTCTAAAATTATTTGGATCAGATATTTTATATAAAAATAAAAATCTTAANAGAAATAAAATAAAAAAAATTATTTTTAAAGATAATANAATAAGAGAGAAATATAATTCTATAGTCCACCCTGAAATTTTTGGTAAAGTTAAAGAATATGTAAAATTTCATATAAATAAAAAAGATAATATAATTTTTTTTGAAGGTGCATTAATCTCAAAAAATACAAAAATAGGGAAATATCTGGATAAAATAATACTTATTAAATCAAAAAAAAGTGAGATTATAAGGCGTGTTTCCATAAGAGATGGAATGCAAATTAGTGAAATATATAATATTTTAGAGGCTCAAAATACTATAAATATCTATNCCAAAGACTTTGATTATGTAGTTANTAATAACGAGAAAATATATAATTTTGANAACAAATTAAATTCAATACTAGAAAAAATATCTCATTAGATTATATTTTTATAATCGTTTTTTTTTAATAATAAATTGAATTATATATTAAATATAGAGGTTTCTTATGAGTGAAGAAATTACAATGGAAGAAAAGATTAAATTTCTTGAAGATAAATTATCCAAAGCAGAGGAAGCNGGTGGTGAGGCTAGAGTTGAAAAACAACATAAACAAGGAAAATTAACAGCAAGAGAAAGAATTAATTTGCTTCTCGATAATTCGACTTTCGTGGAACTTGATAAATTTGTTGAACATCAAAATTATAATTTTGGTATGGAAAAAACAAAGTTCTTGGGTGATGGTGTTGTAACAGGATATGGAAAGATTGATGGTAGGCAAGTTTTTGTGTATGCTCAAGATTTTACAATCTTTGGTGGTGCTCTGGGATTAGCACATGCTAGAAAAATTACAAAAATAATGGATATGGCTATGCAAGTCGGTTGTCCTGTAATTGGACTTAGTGATTCAGGTGGCGCAAGAATTCAAGANGGTGTTCGTGGCTTAGCTGGCTATGCNGAAATATTTTTAAGAAACGTTCAGTCCTCTGGAGTTATTCCNCAAATTTCTGCAATTATGGGNCCGAGTGCNGGGGGAGCNGTATATTCACCTGCTATGACAGACTTTATAGCAATGGTTAAGAATACAAGCTATATGTTTATTACTGGACCTGACGTGGTTAAAACCGTAACAAACGAAGAGGTTACATCTGAGGAATTAGGTGGCGCAGTTGTCCATACTTCAGAAAGTGGAGTAGCACAATTTGCAGCAGAAAACGACGAAGATTGCTTATCACTTTTAAGAGAACTTTTTACATTTTTACCTTTAAACAATATGGAGGATCCTCCACAAATAAAATGTGATGATCCTATAGACAGAAAAGTTGATAAACTTGGAGATATNGTTCCTACAAATCCTAATAAACCTTACGATATGAAAGAAGTTATTTCTANTATTGTTGATAATGAGTATTTTTTTGAAGTGGCAGAAAACTATGCCAAAAATATAGTTATTGGCTTTGCTAGAATAGATGGAAAAACTATTGGAGTCGTTGGTAATCAGCCAAATGTTTTAGCAGGAGTTTTAGATATTAAATCATCAATTAAAGGTGCTAGATTTGTTAGATTCTGTGATTGTTTTAATATTCCGCTTCTAACTTTAGTAGATGTTCCAGGNTTTCTACCNGGAGTTGACCAAGAATTAAATGGNATTATTTTACATGGTGCAAAACTTTTATATGCCTATTGTGAAGCAACAGTCCCAAGGGTAACAGTTATTACNAGAAAGGCTTATGGTGGTGCTTATGATGTTATGTCGTCTAAGCATTTAAGAGGCGATATCAATTTAGCATTTCCTACAGCAGAAATTGCTGTAATGGGTCCCGATGGTGCCGTTAATATTGTTAATAAAAGAGAAATACANAATGCTGATGATCCAGTAGCAGAAAAAGCTCGTCTTGTTCAGGAATATAAAGATCTTTTTGCTAATCCATATAGAGCNGCAAACCTTGGATACATCGATGAAGTAATAAAGCCTGAGGATACCAGGCTAAGAGTAGCAAATTCTTTTGAAATGCTTGAAGGTAAAAGACAAAATAATCCACCAAAAAAACATGGATTAATTCCTTTATAAATTATGAGGTAAGTAGATATGTATAAGAAAATTTTGGTTGCAAACCGTGGCGAAATAGCTATAAGAGTTATTAGAGCATGTAAAGAATTGAACATCAAAACTGTAGCAGTTTATTCTGATGCCGATAAAAGTTCCTTACATGTAAATATGGCAGATGAAGCATATAATATTGGAGGGCCTCTTCCTAGTGAAAGTTATTTGATTGGGGATAATATAATAAATGTTGCAAAAAAAGCTAAGTGTGATGGGATACATCCTGGCTACGGATTTCTTTCAGAAAATGCAGAATTTGCTGAAAATTGTATAAAAAATAAAATTGATTTTATAGGTCCTAGTGCGGAAGCAATAAGACTTATGGGGGATAAAATAACTTCACGCGAGATAGCTAAATCTGCAAAAGTACCTTTGGTGCCTGGAACAGAAGGCGAAGTAAAAGATGAAGAGGCTGTCTCAGTTGCTAAAGAAATTGGATTTCCATTGATGATAAAAGCATCTGCCGGCGGTGGTGGCAAAGGAATGAGGTTAGTACATAAAATGTCTGACTTTGAAAATTCATTAAAAATGGCAAAAAGTGAAGCTAGATCTGCTTTCAATAATGATGCAGTTTTTATAGAAAGATTTATTCAAGAGCCCAGACATATTGAAATTCAAGTAATTGGTGATAAAAAAGGTAATGTTATCCATCTATTTGAAAGAGAATGTTCTATCCAAAGAAGACACCAAAAAGTTGTAGAGGAGGCTCCATCACCTGGTGTGAGTAAAAAAACTAGAGAGATTATGGGGGATATAGCTGTAAAACTTGCAAAAAAAGTATCTTATGTTGGNGCAGGAACTGTTGAGTTCATTATGGATCAGAAAGAAAATTTTTATTTTTTAGAAATGAATACTAGGGTACAGGTTGAACATCCNATAACTGAAATGATTACAGGAATTGATATTGTTAAAGAAATGATTAAGGTTTCTGCCGGTGAACCACTAAGTTTTAAACAAAAAGATGTTGAAATAAATGGTCATGCGATTGAATGTAGAATTTGTGCTGAAGATCCTGAAAATAATTTTATTCCAACTCCAGGGACAGCTGTATATACGAAATCTCCTCAAGGTCCAGGAGTCAGGGATGATTCATCCCTTTTTAATGGCTATCAGGTTACAACATTTTATGATCCTATGCTTTCAAAACTTATTGTATGGGGTAAGGACAGAAATGATGCAATAAAAAGAATGGCTAGAGCTCTAGATGAGTATATAGTTTTAGGATTAAAAACCAATTTGGGTTTCTTAAATAGACTTATGATAGAAAAAGATTTTATATCAGGGAAGCTTGATACTGGTTTTATTGATAAACATAAAAAACTTCTTAAAACCCCAATAGAGAGCTTGGAAATATCGTCTATAGCAGGAGTTATTACTTTACACACCGCCACAGATTCACAAAGCAGTGAAAGAGACCCTAGATTTACACCTTGGAAATATATTGCAAGAAGGTCCAGTGTTTCAAGAAATTCGATGTTTTAGGATTTAATATTATGAAATATAATTTAAAAATTGGAAAAGATTTACTAGAATTTGACTTAGTTGATGAAAATGGAACTTTTAAAATTGAGAACAATGAAAAAAAGTATAATGCAGAATTAGTTAAAATTGATTCTAATTTATATTCAATGATCTTAAATGGTCAAACTTGTACTATAGCTTTAAAAAAAGAAGGCAAATCAATTGAGATTTTTTATAAAGGTGACTTATTTTTATTTGAAGTACCGTCCGCAAGAGATAAAAGTTCTTTAGATAATGCATCTGGTGTTGATAAAATATCAGCTCCTATGCCTGGCAGGGTTGTAAAAGTACTCAAAGCAGTCGGGGAAACAGTGGGTGAAGGTGAAGGCTTAATTATAGTCGAAGCTATGAAAATGGAAAGTGAGCTTAAAAGTTCAATCGACGGAAAAATTACTGAACTCAGCGTAAAAGATGGAGATACTGTTGATCTAGGTGCTCACTTAATTACAGTCGAGGCTGAAGAATCTGAAAATTCTTAAATATAAATTTTATTGTTTCGTTTTTTTATTTTTTTTTATCACAGATAATTCTATAGCTAATTACAAAAAATATATAAATATCAACATGTCTAGTGAGCCAGGAACTTTAGATTGGAATCTTGCCACTGATAGTTCATCTTTTCTAATTATAAATAATATTATGGGGGGGCTAACCAGGCTTAATAATAAATTAGAACTCGAAAATAATTTAGCAGATAGTTGGTATTTTGTTGAGGGAAAAAATCAAATTATTTTTAAAATAAAAAGAGGTATACTTTGGTCTGACAATGTAGAGCTAAAGTCATATCACTTTACTGATTCATGGGAAAGATTATTAAACCCTAAAACTGCAGCAGACTATGCTTATTTTTTATTTGATATTAAAAATGCAAAAAAATATAATTCTGGAGAAATAAAAAATTTTACTCAAGTTGGTGTTAAAGCTATTGATGATTATACGATTAAGATTGATTTAAAAACAAAAAAAAGCTATTTCCCGAGCCTAATGAGTTTCATGTCAACATTTCCAATCAGAAAAGACCTAATAGATTTACACGCGGAATCATGGGTAAAAATAGAGAATCTTGTAACGTTAGGACCATATAAAATGATAGAGAAAAAAAATAATAGCTACATGATTTTCAAAGACAAACTAGAAAAAAAAATAAAAATTATCATAAATGAAAATTCAACTTCATCATTAGCTATGTTTGAAAACGGACAGCTCGATATACTAGATGGTGGTGGAATCCCTTTATTGGAAATACCATATCTGAAATCCAAAGGAATGATTAATACTAATTATCAATTTAGGAATAATTATATTGGTTTTAATGTTGACAAGAAACCATTTGATGATCCAGAAATAAGAAAAGCTTTCATGCTCGCTATCAACAAAGAGGTTTTTGAATCAATTCTTCAAAATACTGTAAATGCAACAAATTCCTGGATTCCAAAAGGAATGATTGGCAATAAAAAATATGTTAATTTATATGACCCTAAAAAAGCAAAAGAAATTATTGATCGTAAAAACTTAAAAAATACTAAAATTAAATTTTTATTTCCAGAATCGGCAAACAACAGGCTTATTGCGGAGGTACTTCAAAGCATGTGGAAAGAAAACTTAAATATTAATGTGGATATCCAAGGATTAGAGTGGAAGGTTTATTTAAGTGCATTGGATAGTGATAGACCAAATATGTTTAGAGCAGGATGGGCAGCGGACTACCCAGATCCTCATAATTTTATGAACTTATTTACTTGTAAAAGTGGAAATAATGAAACGGGATGGTGCCATAAAGTTTACGATGAATTAATTCGTAAAAGCTCAAGTGAAATAGATGAAAAAGAAAGAATTAAATATTATGATAATGCACAAGAAATTTTAATTCATAAAGAAAATGTCATCATCCCACTTTATGAATCAAATCAAATATATTTAAAAAGTAATAGGCTGGAAAAATTTGAATACTCAAAAATGGGCATAATAAACTTTTCAGACTTAAATCTTAAGAATTAAAATATGGAATAATTTCTTTCGCATAAACCTCCATCGCTAAATCAGGATCAGGGCTGAAATAATGAAACAACACAAAATGTTTTACACCCATTTCAATATATTTTTCAATTTTTTTAATACAATCTTTTTTTGAACCCGTTATTGTAAAGTCTATAATTGCCTCACGAGGAAAATACTTTCCCAAATTCCTAAATTTTTCTTTTCTTACTTCATCTGTTGGTGTGATATTAAAATAGTTTAATCCTTTATATTCCTCGGGAATATTTATATCATATCCTGCTTTTTTTAATTGTTCTTGCATAATGCACACATATCTAAAAGGCTCGAGAGATTTATATGCTTCATCTTCATTAGATCCCAATGAGGTAAATATCCATATCGTAGTGTCAATTTGGCTCAGATCTCTTCCAGAATTTTTTGCAGACACCTCTATCTTCCTCAAATACTCATTATATAGATTCGGAGTCAAATCAAGCGGCATCCAACCATCACCAGCCCTACCAATTAAATCAAGACCTTTATCTGTATGTGTAGCAAAATAAAAAGGCAAAGTCCTCTTATCTTTATATAGATTAAGAAGTAGAGATGCATCTTTTAATTTAAAAAAATCTCCATCATAATTAATCGAATTCTTTGTAGACCATAAAAGCTTCATAACATCCATTGACTCTGTCATCCTTTGGAAAGGATTATCCCAGGGAATACCGTAAGCATCTGTATTCATTGATTCTCCAACTCCCAGACCTAAAGCTACTCTTCCTTTAGATATATGATCTACGGTTGCAAGCCTCTGTGCAAAGACTGCGGGATGATTTCTATGAGGATCAGATGTTGTTCCAATGATGATATTTTGTGTAACATTTGCAACTGCCGCAGCTATAGTCCATGCTTCGAAAGCTGGGCTAGGAGCGATAAAGGCTAAATGATCTGGAAACCATAAGGAATCAAATTTTAATCTATCAGCTTTAATGGAGAAATTTATAAGCTCATCACAATCTGCACCAGGCATTGGTGGTACAAGTCCAAATTTGATTTTGTTCATAAAACTATTCTAAAAAACTCTTTAAAACTTCGCCTACATCAGATTTAGCAAGTTTTTCTAATGCTTTTTTCTCAATCTGCCTTATTCTTTCACGTGTTAAATCAAATTTTTTCCCAATCTCATCTAATGTATAAGTACTTTCCATATCAATTCCAAATCTCATTTTTATGATTTCTTCTTCTCTCGGTGTTAAGGCTTTTAAAGCACCTTTTATTCTCTCGGTTAAGGAGCTCTCCGCAACAATTCTATCCGGAACTGGTGAGCCTTCATCAGGAATAAAGTCTAATAAGGTAGCTTTTTCTCCATCGAATACAGGAGTATCAAGCTGAACAACTTCATTGGTTGATTCCAATATTCTTTTTACACCATCAACTGATATCCCAACCTTTTCTGAAATCTCATTAGGAGTAGGTTTTCTACCTAAATCTTTTTGCAAAGCAGTACTTGCTTTAAATACCTTACTGGCCTGCTCTAAAACATACACGGGAACTCTTATTGTCCTTGTTTGATCCAAAAGCGCTCTAGATATAGCTTGATGAATCCACCATGAGGCATAAGTTGAAAATTTAAATCCCTTTGTATGATCGAATCTTTCAACGGCTCTCATTAAACCAACATTTCCCTCTTGGATCAAATCCTGCAAAGCCAATCCTCTACCAATATATCTTTTCGCAATACTAACAACTAATCTTAAATTTGCTTTAACAAATCTCTCCTTTAAATTATTAGCTAAATTTGTATACGCTTTAATGTACCCCTCAACCTCAGCAACTCTTCTTTTTTTACCACCTTTTAAGCTCACTAGCTTTCTTTTTTGGACAGCAGAAATTGATGAAGATTCAACATCTTCTAGCATTTGTTTAAAATTACTTGCTATCAATTCAGATTTTTTTATTTTTGCTGAGACCTCAACCTCTTGTTTTGATTTCAAAAGAGGTTCTAACGACATATCTTTGAAATATACATACAGAAGTCTATATTGTTCATCGGGAACCCAGTCTTTCTTTTTAGACTTAGCACCTACATTTCGTAGCGTTGTTTTCTGATACTCCTCTAAAAGAGCTTTATCATCTAAATCAGAATCACCTGCGGGTTGTTGGTTGTTATATTCTTGAAAATCCTCAGAACTCATTTATTAATCCTTACAATCTTATTAACATACAAATATCGTGCCTAATTATACTACTTTCAACTCTCAATGTGAAGAGTTAAACTGGCCCGGAAGGATTCGAACCTCCATTGCTTGGACCAAAACCAAGAGTCCTGCCATTAGACGACGGGCCAAATAAATCATATAGATGTTGAGGATACAGGTATTTTTTTTAAATTCAATCGATTTGGAATCTCCAGCCTTCAATTGATGAGTTAATTGAAACTCTGAATTTGTTTGATGACTCAATATAACTTTTTAATTCATCCACATTAGCATTATCATCAATAATTGAAAAAATAGCTGATCCTGATCCAGTGATTGAAAAGCTCTCAAGTCCAGATGAATTAAGAAAATTAATGATTTCATAAAATTCTGAATAATTTTTGAGTATTAAGGGATAAAAATCATTTTTAATTTGAATTATATTGTCGTCAAAATAAATTTCTTTATACTTTGATCTCTTATGAAAATTCTTTACATACTCTTCATTGCCTTTCCAATTTCTATAAGACTTTTTTGATGATATTTCTAGCCTTGGCATGACAAGAAAGTAATTTAATTTAGGTGGATTCTTAACTAAATTTACAACTTGCCCCTTTTGGCTTATACATGCAGATCTAGAGTATAAAAAAAGAGGAATGTCTGAGCCTAATTCTTCGCCTAAAACAAGAATTTTTTTAAAATCCTCAATTTTAAAAATTTTACTAAGCCCTATTAGAACCGCAGCGGCATTACTACTTCCACCACCCATTCCTGCACCCATTGGAATGTTCTTCTTAATTTTAATTTTTAAACCTGATTTAATATTAAAGACTTCTAAAAATTTATATGCGGCTATATATGCAAGATTTTCATTCGTTGATATTTTTTTTTCTGAACAATCAAGCGATATATTCGAATCATTATTATCTATTTCGATACTTATTTCATCAAAAAAATCAATTATTTGTATATAAGATCTAATATTGTGAAAGTTATCCTCTCTTTTTGAAATAATATCCAGAGATAAATTTATTTTTGCAGGAGATAAAATATTAATCTTTTCCATACACTGATATAATATAATTCATAAATTAAAAATTTTATGAAAAATATAAAAAATTCGAAAAATGTTTTTAAACAAGCGCTCAAATATATGCCCGGTGGAGTTAATAGTCCTGTCAGATCGTTTAGTGCAGTCAAAGAGGATCCAAGATTTATAAAAAGATCTTTTGGGGCATATATTGAGGATATCGATAACAACATATATATAGATTATATTTCTTCTTTTGGACCACTAATTTTTGGTCATGGAAAAAAAGAAGTTATTAATGCGGCAAAAAAAGCTCTAGATTTTGGTACTACATATGGTGCATGCCACATGAAAGAAGTAAAGCTTGCTAAAATAATTTCTAAATTAATGCCCTCTATGGAAATGTTAAGACTTACCAGTTCAGGTACAGAAGCAACTATGAGTGCAATAAGGGCAGCAAGAGGTTTTACTGGGAAAGATAAAATTATTAAGTTTGAAGGCTGTTATCATGGGCATATTGACCATTTATTAGTATCAGCAGGTTCAGGGGCTTCAACTTTTGGAGAAGCTTTTTCGAAAGGAATTCCTAATGATTTTATAAAAAATACACTAATTGCGAATTTTAACGATTTGAGCCAGGTTAAAAAGATTGTGGACAATAATAAAGATGAGATTGCCGCAATAATTATGGAGCCCATTCCAGCAAATATGGGGTTAGTATTGCCAAAAAATAATTTTGTGCAAGAGATAAGAAAAATTTGTGATGAAAACCAAATTGTTTTAATTTTTGATGAAGTTATAACAGGTTTTAGGGCATCCTTAGGGGGGGCCGAACAATATTTAAAAGTAAAACCAGATATGTCTTGTATTGGAAAAATTATTGGTGGAGGTTTTCCAATAGGTGCATTCGGTGGTAAAAAAGAGATTATGCAAAATATATCTCCTATTGGAGGTGTATATCATGCTGGAACCTTGTCGGGTAATCCTGTGGCAGTATCAGCTGGTCTTGCAACTTTAAATCTACTGCTACATGAGAACAGATTCTTATATAAAGATATAGAATTAAAAGCATCAAAGTTAAAAGAAAATATTCTATCTGAAGCAAAAGGCGTGTGCATTAACCAACTGGGTTCTAT
>PAZJ02000005.1 GCA_002715585.2 bacterium
AAACAAGCAAATGAATATAGCTATCCATGGTTAGAAGAAGGTGAAGTGCCACCACTGCCACTTGATAGAGATAGAATTCACATTATCTCTCAGGGTGTCGCTGATCCAGTTTTTGACTATGATATAGTTCCATTAACTTACACAGAAAGCCGTTGGATGGCATATGTTGTTGAAGCAGACGAAGCTGCTTTAAAAGCATTCCACCCAGAGCCAGTTGAGCTTCATGATAACATCCTAGAATTCTGGTACGTTATTCACAGAAACACAATGTTAGGACCTTATATGGAGTTTGGTGTAACATCATCAGCAACTGTAAAAGGCTCAGACGGACAAGTCTGGAAAGGTGGATACTATCCAATTATGTATCTATCTAACGACTCACCAATTTTCGCAGGTAGAGAGCCTTTCGGATTCCCGAAAAAAGCTGCCTACATTGCAGGATTTGAGCACGGAACAAACGATAACTACTTCAACCATTTAATGGAAAGAAGAGGTTATGTTCTTCACTCATCTAACGGTCGTTATTCAGACAAACCAGTAGCTGTTAAACCTACATTCTTTGGTAAAACAGACTGGGGAAGACTAAACTACAGAATTACAACTCACCCGAGTGTAGCATATAGTGATCATCAGGTTACATATCTTGGTTCTGAGTTACCACCACAGTTCGGAAATGGACATAGATTCCAATTAGATCCAAGTTCAATCAGAACTGCAACTGGTGACGATATCAGATCATGGTATATGGCTGGTTCACCATTTGACTTCATGGGTGGATTGCTTGGTGACGTTAAAGTACATGGATTAATTTCATTTACATTTAACTTAATCATTCCACCAGCATCTATTGTATGGGAAAAAAGAGTTGAAAGAAANGANGANGATGTTGCAAAACATCTGTTATTCTCAACTCCTTACAAATATACAATGAGACACAGATTCTTAACACCTTACTATCCTGGTGCTTAAGGTTTGATCTTTTGGAGCCTCTTTATTAGGGGCTCCATTCAAATATATTTAAAAAAATAAGAAAATTGTTTTATGAATTCATTATTTTTCAATAACTAATTAACGTGCTAAATTTATAGTATGAAATATATACATTCCCTGATAAACGGTGAACTAATAAAAACTAATGAATCTATTACTAGAGAAAATCCTGCATCTTTAGAGAAGATCTATGAAGTATCAATGTGTTCTGAGAAGGAAGTTGATTTAGCCTGTAATTGCGCTCAAGAGGCATTTAAAGTTTGGTCTAAATTGCCTGGCTCACAAAGAGGGGAAATTTTATTTAATATCTCAAGAAAGATTAAAGACGAATCAGAAACACTGAGCAGAATCAATACAAACGAAACTGGCAAGCCTTTAAAAGAAAGCATGCTAGTTGAATTAAATGGTGTAATAAAAACTTTTGAATATTATGCNGGATTAGCATCTAAAATTAATGGTACATCTCAATCCATTAACGAAAATTTATTATCTTTGACNATCAAAGAGCCTATAGGTGTAGTAGGTCAAATACTTCCTTGGAACTTCCCATTATTATTAGCTTCATGGAAAATTGCTCCTGCATTAGCATCAGGATGTACAATAGTCTTAAAGCCCTCTGAATTAACTCCCGCAGGAACCTTAGAGTTAGCTAAAATTTGTGAAGACGCAGGAGTTCTACCAGGCGTCATTAATATTGTCCAAGGGACAGGAGAAGCTGTTGGATCATCAATAGTAAAAAATGAAATAATATCAAAAATATCTTTTACTGGCTCAACAGAAGTCGGTAAACAAATTGTAAAAAATTCTTCTGAAAACTTAACTAAGCTTTCTCTTGAGTTGGGAGGAAAAGCTCCCAACATTATTTTTGCGGATTCAAATATTGAATCTTGCCTAGAAGCTAACTTACGTGGAGGTTTTTTTAATCAAGGTGAAAATTGTACGGCAGTTACAAGACTTTTAGTTGATGAAAAAATAATAGACGAGTTTATTGAAAGCTATGTATCTAAGGTCTCGAAGATTATTCAAGGCATGCCTAATGATATTNCNACTNAAATCGGATGTTTAATTTCAAAGACTCATATAGATAGAGTTGATTCTTACGTTAAGCAAGGTATTAAAGAAGGTGGCGAGCTTTTACTTGGTGGTGAANCTAACTCTGAATTTCCAGGATATTTTTATAAACCCACAATAATTAAAATTGCTAATACTGATAACATTCTATTTAAAGATGAAGTGTTTGGCCCTGTTGTTTCAGTCATGTCTTTTGNATCCGAAGAGGAGGCAATAAGCCTTGCAAATCAGACATCATATGGCTTAGCAGGAGGTGTTTGGACCCAAGATATATCAAGAGCAATTAATGTCTCCAGATTAATAGATGCAGGATATTTATGGATAAATACATATGGCGGGATTATACCTGAAACTCCATATGGCGGATTTAAGCAAAGTGGTTATGGTAAAGAATTAGGCATTGAAGGTTTAAATGAATATTTAAAAATAAAAAATATCTCAATTTTCACCGGAAATAAGCTGCCCAAATGGTATGGAAACAATTAGAGATAAAAAGTTTGCAGAAATTTATTCACATATATTAGGTGAAATAGAAAGAGGTAGTGTTGACAGGAAGCATGGCTTTCACCTCCTCAATTTTTCTACTTATGATGAAGAATCAGGATATCCAGATTCTAGAATTGTTGTTCTAAGAAAGTTAATTAAAAATAATTTTACTTTAAGATTTCATACTGACCTAAGATCTAAAAAAATNGTCCATCTGCAAAAAAACTTCAAGAGTTTTTTACTTTTTTATAATCAAAAATCAAAGTTACAAATNAGAATAAAGTGTGANAGCCAATTATTGTCAGATGAAGAATCAAAAAAAGATACATGGGACAAGTCCCANGAAATTAGTAGGAGATGCTATTATGTTCCCAAAGCACCATCTTCTGTTATAGATAAACCTATTTTAAATGATGATTTAGATGTCGAAGACAAAAATTTAGGTTATAAAGTATTCTCTATAATTGAAGCTAAAGTTGTTGAACTTGATATACTGGAATTAAATTATTCTGGTCATGTAAGAGTAAAAATGGAAGTTCAAAATGGAGATCTGATTTCATCAAGATGGATAATGCCATAAAAAAAGGGCTAAATTATTAAAATTTAGCCCCAATAAATTAGTTATTAGTATAACTATTAGTAAAGTGTTCCTTTTAACAGGAAGTTCATTCCAGGAATTAAAAGTGTTACAAAAGCTTCTGCAACAAATAAATATCCAAGTAATGTTCCTAGGTTTTTACCTTGTGCTAAAACTAAGAAAGCAACAAGAGTAAGAACAGCCCATGCAATATTGAACATACCTAATTCCATTGCACCAACTCCTAAGAAATATTGTCCNTACCATAAAAATACTATAGTNGCGAANAGACAATACCAACCNAGCCCTTTTGCNTCATGGCCTAAAGTGAATACACCAAANGCNATAACATAAATAAGAGCAAATACTGAAACGAGNGTTGTGCTAGCAGCACCTTCTGGTCCCAATCCAGCACCTGTAAATGCTGCGACTAAGATAAGAACAGCCACTGCGCCGTTTAGCATTCCAACTTCTTTTCCACCGGTCTTACCTAATACAGTCATACCGTTACAAAAGAATACGAAACCAACTAGTACGAGTACATATCCTAACATATACNTATACCTCCTTTTTAGGGTTTATGAGGTTTTAACATAATTACTTAATAAAAGTCAACAATAAATAAAGAAAAGCTAGTAATTTTNGNATCTAAACAACTGAAATTACTAGCTTTTTAAGGTTTAAACTAAGANTCTTTTCTTTGAACNAATATNACCCAAACACCAGTTTGGACNACTTTGTCATCTTGATTGACAACATTAACTTCCCAATTTAAAAAACCCATGTTAGGTCTTTTATGTTCTTTCTTTTCAACAAGCTTTCTATTAATTTTTATCGTGTCACCTGGAAAAACAGCATCTTTAAATTTCCAATCTTGCAATCCCATAAATGCAATTGTCGCAAGTCTAGGCATAGTAAACCAGAGCCCGGTTGCAATGGATGCTACACACATACCATGAGCAACACGAGTTTTGAAAACGGTATTTTTTGCAAACTCTTCATCAATGTGCATATTATTAAAATCAGCAGATAGACCAGCAAAATTTACAACATCTGCTTCAGTAACAGTTCTACCACTGGAAACATGCTCGGTTCCTTCAGCTACTTCTTCATAAAATAATTTATCATTCATAATTTAAAATCTCCTATTGAACTGGTTTGAATTTTGCAAATGTTACTTCCTCAGTAGCATCTTCAAAGACAACTTCTACATCCATGCCTATCGTTACGGTTTCAGGATCACAATCAATAACATTGGACATCATTTTTACTCCATCTTCGAGTTCTATGATTGCTACAACATATGTTTCGCCTTTATAAGCTTTTGTAGGTCCCATATAATGAACTGAATATGTCCAAACTTTACCTTTTCCAGATGANTCAACCCAGTCGAAATCCATATTTACTGAACCTGGAAAGGGACTTATAGCTCTAGGATAAAAGAAAACTTTTCCAGTTTCTTTACATTTTGGTAACAATAATTTGTGCTGTTTTGTACCTTCCCAAAAAGGTTTAGTCTCAGGTCTAAAATCTGGTAAAGGCTTAGCATATTCTACTTTTTCTTCTGACATTTTTTTTCTCCCTATTTTTATTTTAGCTTAGCGGCTCATTTCCTAATAAAATTGTACTATGAGCAGAAACAATTCCACCATTACCATGAACTAAAGCAACACTCGGATCTTTTACTTGCCTTTCACCAGCATCGCCCCTAAGTTGAAGNACGGCCTCGACTACATGGTGCATNGCACCTAAATGAGCNTGTGATAGGAGCCCNCCGTTGGTATTTAAAGGAATATCTGCATCTTTATGAAGTCTTCCNTCTAGAGCNGCAGCACCTGCTTGTCCTCTTGGAACAATACCTAATCCTTCAAGCTCTANTAGAGTNGTAATTGTNAAACAATCATATAAAAAGGTTATATCCACNTCTTGNTTAGTCATACCAGCTGTTTTAAAAGCTTTATCACCNGATGTTTGNATTGCNCCATATATCTGATCTAAATCTTCACATGATGTAAGGTATTGATGTGAAAACCCTTGACCCATTCCATGTAAATAAATTGGATCTCTTTTTAATCCTAATTCTTTAGCTTTTGCAGCAGTTGTAACAATAAACGCGGCCCCACCATCTGAAATAATAGAGCAATCGAATTTTGTTAATGGTGATGCTAGAAGCCTAGCTCCCATAATATCATCCATAGTCAANTCATCTTTGTTCATTGCATTCTCTTTCATTTGAGCATGTTGTCTCATCGTTACAGCTACTGATGCTAAATGTTCTCTTTTGCCTTTNCTTTCATGTAAGTATCTTTGGGCCATAAGTGCATAGCCTCCAGGAGTAGTTAAACCGAATGGATATTCAAATTCTCCATGACACATTTCTCTGATAAGGGCNATCATTCCTGTTGATGAAATTCCTGAAAGTGTATTATCTCCTCTTACACATAAAACTACTTCAGCTTGACCCGAATTTATTGCCATCGCAGCTGCCGCTGTCATCCATACAGCCGTAGCCCCCCCTATGGCAACAGATTCAAAGTATTTTGGATTTAAGCCAATGTAATCTGCAAAAGTTGTACAATGCATAAAAGTCTCTTCTACTAAAGAAAAAGCAGTAATAACTCCATCCACATCAGACTTTTTAAGCCCAGCGTCCTCTATAGCTAATTTGGAAGCTTCTGAAAGAAAGTGAAATGAACTTTTTCCTGGTATTTTACCTTGCTCNGTTTCTCCTACCCCAACTATACCAATTTGGTTTTTTTTGAGCAGATCTCTTGTATCTTCTATATTTGGTATTTGTGCACTCATTATAATTCTCCTTATTTTTAATATTTTTTAGATTAACAAACTATTATTAAATTCCAAGCTCCTTNGCAATAATTACATGTTGGATCTCAGATGTTCCTTCNGTTATAGATGACAATTTAGCGTCACGGTAAAATCTCTCTGCTTCGTATTCCGTAGCATATCCATAACCTCCCAGGACTTGTATGCCTTCACTAGCACACCATTGAACAATTTCAGCTGAATAAAGCTTTGCCATAGAAGCTTCTTTAACGCAAGGTTTCCCTTGATCATACAGCCATGCAGCTTTATATCCTAATAATCTAGCAGTTTCTATTTTTACTGCCATTTGTGCAAGCTTGAAACTAATTGCCTGAAATTTATTTATTGATCTTCCAAAAGCTTCTCTTTCTTTTGAATATGCAAGAGCATAATCAAAAGCTGCAGTTGCCAGCCCTACACTTTTTATTGCATGAGAAATTCTAGCGGCAATAAGGGTTTCCATTAGTGCTTGGAATTTACCTTCTTCTCCTCCAAGTAATGCATCACCTGGTAATTTACAATCTTCGAAAACAAGTTCTGCCACATCAGAAGATCGATGTCCTAATTTGTGAATTTTTCTAGAAACTTCAAATCCTGGTAATCCTTTATCAACAATAAAAATGCTTATTCCATTTTTTTTATCTTCTTTATTAGTGTAAGCCGCAACGATAACATAATTACAAGTTACACCATTAGAACACCAAGTCTTAGTTCCATTTAAAATCCATGAGTCACCGTCTTTTACNGCANTTGTTTTNATGGATCTTGCATCGGTTCCNGCATTTGGTTCAGTTATAGCTAATGCNCCAATCATTTCTCCAGCAATAGATGGCACCAAATATTTTTGTTTTTGTTCTTCGGTTCCAAATTTTGCTACTGGAAGAGATCCCAGATCAACGTGAGCCGCAATACCTTTTGCAATTCCAGCACAAGTTTTACCTAATTCCTCAGCTAGTATACATTGAGTTACCTTGTCTAAACCTAATCCACCATACTTTTCTTCAAAACATATACCTAACAGCCCCATTTCGGCCAATTTTGGATATAGCTCTAAAGGAAATGATTCAGTTTTTTCTGCTTCCTCAACCAAGGGAGCAATTTCTTCTTTACAAAATGTTTGAATTGCATCTCTCATCATAATTTGATCTTCTGAAAAGTCAAAGCATAAACTCATTTTTTCCTCCAATTTATCGATAATTATGGGGTGATACGACCAAATAATTATATCTGAGTGAACTTTATAGCGCAAAGAAAACTTTGAGAAATTATAACTTTCTGAAATAATATTATCATGTCAATTTTACTAAATAATGAAACTATATGTGCTATATGCACGCCTCCAGGAGTTGGTTCGATTTCTGTTGTCAGACTGAGTGGAAAAGATTCAAAAGCAATTGTAGAAAAAATTTTTTCCAAAAAATTAGTTAAGCAAAGATTTATGTATTATGGGTCTTTTAATTTTAACAAGAAAAAGATAGACGAGGGTTTGTGCGTTCTATTCAAAGCACCAAACTCATATACGGGTGAGGAGGTCGTTGAATTGCATTTGCACGGTGGAGATATTATTGCAAAAGAAATAATCATTATTTTGCAAAAATTAGGCTCTAANCTTGCTAAGCCAGGAGAGTTTANCTATAGATCATATATGAANGGTAAANTTGACCTATTAAAAGCTGAGGCAATATCTGATATGATAAANGCAGATTCAGCTGCATCTTTNAANAATTCCATAGTTAATTTTTCTGGCGGTTTGAACAAAAAATATAATGATATCAGAGACTTAGGTATTAGTCTACTCGCAGAAATTGAATCAAGAGTAGATTTTCCAGAAGATATTATCCCCAAGTTAGAGAAAAAAAATATACAAAAACTATATATTGACCTAGANGAGAAGCTAAAATCAATAATTGAAGGTTACAAGAAAGGNGTTCTTGTTAACGATGGAATTAATATTCTTATACTTGGAACCCCAAATTCNGGAAAATCCACATTATTTAATACAATTCTTGAAGAGGAAAAAGCAATAGTAACGAATATTCCTGGCACAACTAGAGATTCACTTGAGCAATCAATTATATTAAATGGATTCAAATTTAAACTTACAGATACTGCAGGGATAAGGAGTACAGAGAATTTAATAGAAAAAATAGGTATATCAAAATCTATCGAGAAGACAAAATACACAGACTTTATAATTATTTTATTAGATCTATCCCAAAATTTAAAAAATTTGAAGAAAGATATAGCTTACTTTGAAAAAATTTTAAAGAGTGTTCCACGTGGAACAATATTGTTTTTAAATAACAAAATTGATCTTTTAAGCAATAAAAAACAATTATCGAAATTAGAAAATTTAAAATCTTACCAAAATATTAAAAAAATAAAATTTCTAGATATTTCGGCAAAACAGAACAAAAATATTAAAAATATTTTTAAATATCTTCTAAAAAATGTGAATATGAGCTATAAAAATTCAACAGAATCATTTATGACAAGCAAAAGGCAATATTTGCTTGCCACAGAGTCTAAGCAGCATTTAATTGAATCTAAGAATAAATTTAATGAAAATATGCCCTTAGAACTAGTCTCCCAAGACATTAGGTTCTTTTTAAATAACATAGCTGAGATTACCGGGGAGATTTCTAACAATGATCTCTACGATATATTATTTTCAAAATTTTGTATCGGAAAATAATCAATAATAACAGTAGTTTACGATTTTTTTTTTAAATTTTTCAACAAGATGTGGAAAAGTGTTGATATCTTTTTTATAAAAATAAATGACAAGATAAAGAAAAAAAAGTAATATATTAGGACGTTTAGGTATTTATTATGTTAATTTCAATTTCATCAATTCAGCAACACTTTGAAGAATCTCTAGATGTGAACGATATCTCAGAAAAACTAACAATGGTTGGTATAGAAGTTGATTCTGTGAATAAATGTGATTTTGAATCTTTGGACGACAAAATTGTTGTTGGTCAAATAAAAAATATAAAAAAACATCCTAATGCTGATAAGCTTCAAATTTGTGAGGTTGATACCAGCGATGAAATGCTTTCAATTATATGTGGTGCTTCTAATATAAATAATGGCGATGTTGTTCCTGTTGCAAAAATTGGATCAAAATTACCAAATGGGTTAAAGATCAAAAAAAGCAAGATCAGAGATGAGGAGTCTTTTGGTATGCTATGCTCTTTAGATGAGTTAGGCCAACCTTATCAAATGGATAATGGTATTTTAATATTATCTACTGATTTTGAAACTGGTGAACCCCTAAATAAATCAAAAAATTTAAATGATTAT
Organism: bacterium; assembly: GCA_002715585.2. Taxonomy (GTDB): domain Bacteria; phylum Desulfobacterota_D; class UBA1144; order UBA1144; family UBA1144. Next base: position 9,254 of record PAZJ02000005.1, read on the forward strand.
ATTTTAGATATTGGAATAACTCCAAACCGAGGCGATTGCTTAAGCAGTCTCGGGATTGCTAGAGAAATTTCTTCGATTATAAAAAAAAATATAAAGTCTAATTATGATTATAAGGACTTCATTTATGACATCAAATCTGATTCAAACAAGTTGAATGTAATTATAGATTCAGATGATGTTAGAAGATATTGTTTGGCCAAGATAGATAATTTGATTGTAACCGATTCTCCATTTTGGTTAAAGAATTCTTTAGCTAAATTTGGCATTTCATCAGTTAATAATTTAGTAGACGCAACAAATTATTTTATGATTACAACAGGTCAGCCTCTTCATGCATTTGACTACGACTTGATTGATAAATCTAAAATTTATATTTCTGATAAAATTGATTCGGAAATTGAGACACTTTCTAATAATATTTGCAAGACCAAGGGATTTCTTTCCATTTCTGATGGTAGCGGTCCAATTGCAGTTGCGGGAGTTATTGGCGGAAAACGAACATCTATTTCACATAAGACTAAATGTATTTTTTTAGAATGTGCATCATTCAAGCCATCTGCAATTAGAAAAAGTTCAAAAAATTTAAATATTGCCACAGACTCATCATTTAGATTTGAAAGAGATATTTCAGAACATTTAACTTCTAAAAATTTGGACTATGCAATTCAATTAATTAAAAAACTTTGTGGTGGCGATTTAACAAAGGAGATTTTTGATTCAAACCCTAATCTTAAATATGAAAAACATCTAAGACTTGAGTTAAATAAAATTCCAAAGAGAATTGGCATTGATATTGAAAAAAACAAAATTATAAAAATTCTTGCAGGTATAGATATAAATATGATTGGTGGTGAAAATGATCATGTTATATTTTCAATTCCACCTTATAGAACTGATATAAATTATGATCATGATTTGATTGAAGAAATCGCAAGAATTAATGGTCTTAATTCTATTCCTAACATCTCACCAAAAATACCAATTTCTGAAAAGCCTAAATCAAATTTCCCAAGTAAAAGAATTTTAAAAAACAAATTAAGAACGACATTATCATCTGTTGGATTATCTGAAGTGATAAACTTTAGTTTTATAGACAATAACAAATTTTCCGAAAATTCATCTAGCGATATAAAGATTTTAAACCCTTTATCTAATGAGACTGCAACATTAAGAAATTCTACTCTACAATCTTTGCTTGGAAATGCTTTGTATAATATCAATAGGGGTTCTGAATCAGTTGGCATTTTTGAAATTTCTAAAGTTTTTGATAAAAATTATCAAAATAATGAATTTTTGGAGCTTGGAATAGTTTCATCAGTCGCACGAAACGATTTGTATTGGGACAAGGCAGAAATAGGATTTTATGATCTAAAGGGAATTATTCAAAAAATTTTTTCAAGTTTATCAATAAATGTAACAAATATTTCATATGACGAGTTATCCAAAGAAGAGAATAAAATCTATCATCCAGGCAAGAGCGCAAATATTAATATTTCTGATAATACAGTTGGTTCACTCGGCGAGATTCATCCCAAAGTATTACAGCAATTTCAGATAAAAAAACCAATAATAGGGGCTCTGATTAATTTAGATTCATTAGACAATCTTGTACCTAGTAATAAGCAGATGAATAAATTTTCTAATTTCCCGCAAGTAAAAAGAGATTTTTCATTGATAATAGATTCGAATATAAGTGCGGGTAAGATAATAGATGAAATATCTGATTTAAATATTGATATTTTAAAAGACGTTAAAATTTTTGATTCCTTCAGAAGTAGTAAGTTTGGCGATGGTAAAATTAGTTTGTCATTTTCTTTAACCTTTGAATCTGCCAATAAAACTCTTGAAGATGCCGAAATAGTTGAAGCAACAGAGTCAATAATAAAAAATCTCCAAAATAAATTTAATTTCGAGGTAAGGAGCTAATGACAAAAAAAGACCTAGCAAATTTTTTACATAAAAGAATGGGACTTAATTTAAAAGAATCGGTAAAAGTTGTCGATAAGTTCTTTGAAATTATTGTCGAATCATTAGCTAAAGGAGATGATGTGAAACTTCCTAAGTTCGGCTCTCTTAAAATACAAAGTAGAAAGCCTCGTCTAGGAAGAAATCCTTCAACGGGCGAGAGAATTGAGATATCAAAAAGAAAAGCAATTGTTTTTAGACCTAGCAAGATTTTAAGAGCAAAATTAAATAATAATTCTCAAAGTGATCAAGATGAGTAATTTTTTAAAAACTGTTAGAAAATATTTTATTTCGGGGTTAATTATTTTTATCCCTTTCATAATTACAATTTACTTATTAATTGAAATAACAAAATGGCTAAATACTTTTGTAGATTTTACTCCTGCCAGGTTTTTAGTCATACCTGAATTTATAAATCCTTATATTTCACAATTTTTAATTTTTTTAATAGCCGCAATATCATTTATAAGTTTTATTGCTGTTCTTGGAATATTGACAAAAAATTTATTAGGTAGATTTCTTTTAAATTTGGGTGAAAAAATTATAACGAAAATACCACTTGCAAGCACAATTTTTACAACTATGAAACAGGTTTCAAAGATTATTTTTTCAGACGGCCCAAAGAGTCAAAAAGCAGTCTTAATTGAATATCCTCGGAAGGGTACTTTTACTGTGGGGTTTGCGACTCAAGATTTAAATAATAAAAATTTGGATAAAATACCTGTATTTATTCCCACATCACCTAATCCCACTTCAGGTTTTTTAATTTTTGTTCCAAAGGATCAAATTAAAGAATTGAATATTTCCGCAGATGATGCATTTAAATTAATTGTATCCGGGGGCTTATCGATAAATGACGAAAAAGATATTTCAAAATTTAGATTCTAAAATATCGAAATTTTTGTCACCTAATTCAAAAATTATATTAGGTTTATCTGGCGGATCGGATTCTGTAGCTCTTCTGAATTTATTTCAAAATTCAGAAAATAATTATAATATAATCGCGTGCCATGTTAATCATGGAATAGATATTGATCAGTCAAGATCTCATGAAAAATTTGTTAAAAAATTATGCAAAAAAACCAATGTCAAATTATTGATAAAAAAAATCGATATTCCTAAGCTATCACAAAAACATAAGCTTGGTATTGAAGAAATGTCTCGTATAAAAAGGCGTGAATTTTTTGAGGAATCTCTTAATAAATTTAATGCAAGTAAAATTGTATTAGGACATCATTTAGATGATCAAGCAGAGACTTTCATTATGAGATTAATTAGAGGCACATCTTTAGTTGGTCTCGAATCCATGAAAGAATTAGATGGTTATTATTATAGGCCAATGATATCCATTGAGAAAAACATAATTATTAAATATTTAAAAAATAATAATTTACAATGGGTTGAAGATTTAAGTAACAGTGATTCTAAATTCACACGTAATTTTATAAGAGCAAATATAATTCCATTAATAAAACAATTGAATCCGAACTTTAACAACTCTATTAAAAATACTATTAAAATGATTGGTAATACTAATACTTTTCTGAATAATAAAGTTGATAAATTTATCAAAAATAAAGTTATTGAATGCAAAAATATTAAAATTATAAATATTGAAGAATTAATAAAAATTCCGAAAGCNTTAAATTATGCAATTATATCAAAAATTTTGAAAGAATATTTTTCTCTTAAAGTTAANCTAATACATAAAAATATTGAAGATGTATATGCTTTAATATTGTCGGAAAAACCTTCTGGTCAAGTTTTTATAAAAAAAAACATAATCGTGGAAAAAGGCTATAAAAAATTATATTTTTATGATTTAAAAAGAATACCGAAAAATAATTTTAAATATGAAATTAAACAATATAAAAGTAAAGACTTCGATTTTTTTAAAATTTTATTTACAACAAAACTAGATAAAGAAAATTACACATATTTTAAAATAAACTCAAATGACAATATTATTATTAGAACATTTAAAAATGGTGATAAAATTTTTTATACCAAAAAAAATAAATCAAAGAAACTTCAGGATATATTCGTAAATGAGAAAATACCAAAATTAGCAAGACATTTCATACCATTGCTNCTTGTTGGCAATGAAATAATAAAAGTACCATTTGTATCCGCTAAATCTGTTAGGGAATTAACAAGCAAGACAGATAACTTGATCGGTATTAGAGTTACTTCAAATTTACTGAAAAAAATTATATAAATTCAATATTTGTCAATCTAAGAAATATTTATCTTTTTTCAAAATCCATGCGTTCAGATCACCATATTCACAGTTTTGTAGTGTTCTTGAAATAAACTCCTTGCAATTATTTATCAAATTCATATATTTGATTTTATTATCTCTATGTTTTAGTCTGGAAAAAATTCCTATAATTTTTAAGTTACGTTGAATAGAAAAGAAATTATAGCCCTTTATTATTTCATCCTTATTAAATTTACTTTTATTGATGAAATAATTTAATAACTGTTTTTCAAGAATTTTATCTATTGGATTTCTAGTATCTTCCAATATCGATAGTATATCATATGAAGCGTGACCTATATTTAAATCTTGATAATCTATTATTCCTATTTCTTTTTTTTCCATGGGAAAATAAAAAATATTATCTACATGGTAATCCTTGTGTATATATACATTATTTTTAATTTCAGCTTTATGATATAAAGATGTAATAATNTTAATAAAAGAATTTCTATCGGTATGCGAGACACTTATATTTTTTTCTTTAATTAAATACCAGTCAATAAACATTAGTGTTTCCTCAATAATAGCTTTTAGGTCGAAAGTAGATACATCATTTTTATGTTCATAAGATTGGATTTTTACTATTACATCAATACATTTTTTTAAAATTTCCCTTACATCACATTGGTTAATTATTTTTGATATTTTATTATTTCCGAAATCATCGATTAATAGAACTTCAAGTTTTTTATCTTGTATATGTATATTTGGTACTTTTATGCCAATGTTATTTAGTATTTTTGTGGCACTTATAAAATTACTGATAGACTCACCCTTTTCTTTTGGGATGTATGCAATGATTTTATTATTTGTTCTAAAGTAAATCCTTGCAGAAGCATCATTATCAAGTTGATCTATCTGTCCTTTTTTTAATGAAAACTTTTTAATAAATTGGTTTACAATTTTATTACTCACTTCATTCAATATACATAATATAAATGTGTGATAAAATATTTAATAAACTAGAGAGGCTTNTATGACTGAAGGTATTTATAAAGACGATATTTCAAAATATATGGGCATGCTAAAAAAAGCTGCCAACGATCTTAATTCTAAATGGATGGATTATCATAATGTTGTATTCGAAGAAGGTTTAATTTCAAAAAAAGATAAACAGCTAATCGCACTTGGATGTGCACACATAACCTCTTGTCCGTATTGCATAAGATCTAGGACCAAATTAGCTAAATCCTGTGGGGCAACAGACGAAGAAGTTGCAGAAACTGTTTTTATTGCCATGAGACTATCTATGGGTCAGCCTTATGCTTATTCAAGTATTGCTCTCGAAAACTTCGACAAGATGAAAAATAAGGAAAATACTACTGATGGTTTTTTCTTTTCAAAAAATATTACATCTCAAATTACNGATTTTCATGAATTAAGCGGTGAAAAATANAAGAAGTTTTCAGCATTTCATGAATTGGTTTATGAGGATGGCCACCTTTCTAAAAAACTTAAAAAAGGCCTAATGGGTNTAGCATGCGCAATTCTTGCAAAATGTTCATGGTGCATTAGGAGTTGTATCAGGGATGGTATNAAAGAAGGTGTTACAAAAGAAGAAATCTCAGAGGCTGTCAATATAGCTATGGTTATGGCAGCAGGAGCAGCTTGGGCTCATGCAGGTATAACAATGGAAACATGTTCAAACTTTGACAAGAAATAATAGTTTTAAGTATGAAAACAAGACTTAATAAATTCTTATCTCTTTGTGGAGTAGCCGCAAGGAGAAAATCTGATATTTTAATCCAAAATGGTGAGGTTTCGGTTAATGGNACATTGGAAATTAAGCCACAGACCTTAATAAATCCAGATATGGATGTAGTAAAATTCAATGGTCAAATTTTATTACCTCAAATTTTTGAATATTATATTATGAATAAACCAAGATTCTGCTTAACATCTATGTCAAAAACCGAAACGAAAAAAACTATCTTAGAATNTTTACCTGATACTGATGTAAAAATTTTTCCGATTGGACGCTTAGATTTTGATACAGAGGGTTTACTNTTATTCACAAATGATGGTGAATTTGCGCATAAAATATCACATCCTAGTTTTATGATTACTAAAACATACATTTGTCATTTGNATGGAAAAGTAAGCCAAGCATTAATAAAAAAAATGCGTTTGGGAGCCACTTTGTCNGATGGTTTTTTAAAGCCTAATGAAATTATTTTAGTAAAAAATAATATACAAGAATCAATAATTAAAATCACTATTCACGAGGGTAGAAACCATATCGTTAAAAATTTTTTTAAATATTATGCAATGAAAGTCAAAAAACTTAAAAGAATTTCAATTGGATGTATCAATTTAGGTGAATTGGAGACAGGTAAAACTTCTAAATTAGATTATAATGAAGTTATTAATTTAAAAAAACAAATTCAAATTAAGGGGTCTTAGTGTTTATAACTTTTGAAGGTATTGAAGGTTCTGGAAAATCTACTCAAGTAGATCTTTTAAAAAATACATTGGAAAAAATTCATTTTGACGTAGTATCCACTCGTGAACCTGGATGGGGAAGAGTTGGGAGTTTAATAAGAAAAATTATATTAGATTATGATGATATTGAAATCGAACCAATAGCGGAACTAGCATTATTTTGTGCTGACAGAGCGCAACATGTTCAAGAATTCATAAGGCCCAAGTTATCGGAGGGTAAAATTGTACTTTGTGATAGATTTTATGATTCCACTATAGCATATCAAGGCTATGGAAGAGGTTTGGATCCAGAAATGGTCAAAAAGCTTGGTTTTAGTGCAGCTTTAGGAGTAATTCCTACCATTACATTTTTAATAGATATTTCAGTCAACACCGCATTAAGTAGAATAATAGAAAGACCTGGAAGGAATAGGATAGATGATGAATCTTTCGAATTTCATAATAGAGTTAGAAAGTCTTATCTTTCATTATATAAAAATCAATCAAATAGAATTTTTTTAATAGATGGTGAAAAGTCAATTAATGATGTTCAAAGTGAAATCAGAAAAGTATTAAAAAATAGATTTAGTATTTTTAAAAGATTAGAAAAATTCGATAAATTATAGAAATGAATCAAAAAATAGTTAATTTTCACATTGATACCCAGGAAAATATTAATTTTATTTTTGAAAATAATTTATCTTCTAGATCAATAATAATTGAAGGAAAAAAGGGTTTAGGTAAAAAAGATCTTATAACTTATCTTTCTGGAAAACTTTTACTGAACCCTGAAAAAATACATAAAAGTATACACCCTGATTTCCTAATTATTGATGCTGGTTATGAAAAAATTTTAGTAGACGATATTTCTGTTTTAGATGATTGGATATATAAACCTCCATTNGAATCAACTAATAAAATTGTNTTTATTAATAATTCTCATAATATGACAGNAGTAGTTCAAAATAAAATTCTTAAAATTTTAGAAGAACCNCCTAGTTACTTAATATTTTTTTTAAGCGTTGAAAATTCAAATATCTTACTGCCAACAGTAATTTCAAGATCATTAGTTTTCTCACTTAAAAAACTCCCAAGTCAAATAATTGCTGATGCATTAGACTTTGAAGCAAATGATGAAAACAGAATGTTAATTATAGAATCAATGGACGGATCACTAAGAAATATCGATAAATTTGATAATATAATTATTCNAATGCTATGTNGAGTAGCCGATATATTATTGAAAAAAAATTTAAGCGACTTAGACATGGTTAGCAATCTTATTGATGAAATTATTAATAAAACATCAATATCTTTTTTATGTGAGGAGTTAAGTTCACTTCTGTTAGTAAAATTAAAAAAAGATTTNATTAATTNATTAGATTNAAAACCAAATCTTTCAATCCTAAATGATTTTATTAATGATTTAAGTTTTTTAAATGTAAATATAAAAAAATATAATCTNAATGCCAAGTTAGCAATTGAGGAGTTGATTCTCAACTATTATTTATCTAATAGAAAAACTGTGAATCANGTAGTATAAATCGATGAGTAATGTTTATATAACTACTCCAATTTATTATGTTAATGATATACCTCATGTAGGTCATGCATATACTAGTATAGCTTGTGATGCTCTCTCAAGATTTTTCAGACTTAAAGGTCAAGAAGTTTTTTTCTTGACAGGGACTGATGAACATGGGTTAAAGATACAGCAAGTAACTAAAGATAAAAATATTGGGACTCAAGATTTTGTCGATCAGATGAGCGCAAATTTTCAAAATCTTACAAAAACTTTGAATCTTACAAATGATGATTTTATTAGAACAACTTCTGAAAGACATGTAAGGAGTGTCAGAGATTTTTGGTCTAGGCTACAAAATAACAATCAAATTTATTTAGATAAATATTCAGGTTGGTATTCTGTTAGAGATGAGGCATTTTATGGTGAAAATGAAATTACTGATGGCAAAGCCCCCTCAGGTTCAAAAGTCGAATGGGTTGAAGAATCAAGTTACTTCTTTAAATTATCAGAATGGGGAGATAAATTATTAGATTTCTATAACCAAAACCCTGAATTTGTTAAACCTAATTCGCGTTTCAATGAAGTTGTTAGCTTTGTAGAACAAGGCCTTAAAGACTTATCTATATCTAGAACAAGCTTTGATTGGGGAATTAAAGTGCCNGGTGACGAAAAACATGTAATATATGTCTGGATTGACGCGCTTACTAATTATCTTACTGCTTTAGGCTATCCTGATGTTAAAGCTGAGAAATATTTAAATTACTGGCCTGCGAATTATCATATAGTAGGGAAGGACATATTACGGTTTCATGCAATTTACTGGCCCGCACTTTTGATGGCTGCGAATTTACCATTGCCAAATCAAATAATTGCACATGGATGGTGGACAGTTGAAAAAGAAAAAATGTCAAAATCTATGGGAAATGTTATAGACCCAAATGAAATGATTTCGANGTATGGATTGGATCAATTTCGTTTCTTTCTCCTNAGAGAAGTTCCATTTGGAAATGATGGTGATTTCTCTATTAGCTCATTAATTTCAAGAGTTAATTCCGACTTAGCCAATAGCTTTGGTAATTTAGTTAACAGGGTTTTCTCAATGACAAATAAGAATCTTGATGGTTTGATTCCNGATGCTGAAATTACTGATAAAGAGCAAATATTAATTCAAATNTGCGATGAAAAAATATCGGACTATATGGTTTTCTTCAAAAATGTTGAGATTAGCAAAGCTTTGGAGTCAGTTTCAGACATGGTTTCTAGTACCAATAAATATATAGACGACATGAAGCCTTGGTCTTTGGCTAAAGAGGGCAGATTAGATGACTTAAAAATAGTTTTAAAAGCATCGCTTGAGATGATTAGAATAATTTCGATTTTATTTTATCCTGTAATGCCAGATTCTTCTAAAAAAATTTTAAATGCTCTTAATATTTCTTTGGATTCAGATAAAAGTTCTTTCACTGGTGAAAATCAAATAGCGCCCTTGATTGTTAATAAAAAGATTGGCGAATTAAATTTATTATTTCCCAAAATTGACAAAATTGACGGTTAACTTATATTTCTAATTCTATGAGTAACTTTGTAAAAATTTTTGATACCACACTTAGAGATGGTGAGCAAGCCCCAGGCTGCAGCATGAATGAAGAAGAAAAACTTAAAGTTGCTTTACAGCTTGAAAAATTAGGTGTCGATGTAATTGAAGCTGGCTTTCCTATTGCATCTGAGGGGGATTTCAATTCCGTAAAATTAATTGCGGAGAAAATTAAAGATTGTGAGGTTGCTGGTCTAAGTAGGGCAAATATAAAAGATATTGACAGAGCATGGGAAGCGATCAAAAATGCCAAAAATCCTAGGATTCACACTTTTATCGCTACTTCTGATATTCATCTAAAATACAAATTAAAAAAAACCAAAGATGAAGTTCTTGAAATTATTGGTCAATCTGTAAGACATGCCGCTAAATATACATCAAATGTTGAGTTTTCATGTGAAGATGCTACAAGATCTGATTTAGATTTTTTGTGTTCTGCAATATCAGTTGCAATTCAAAGTGGTGCAACCACAATAAATATCCCAGATACTGTGGGCTATACAGTTCCATCAGAATTTTCTAAAATTATAAAATACATTAAAAATAAAACTGAAGAAATAGATAGTGTTATTTTAAGTGTGCATTGTCATAATGACCTCGGACTTGCAGTTGCAAATTCTCTGACCGCGATACATGAGGGTGTGAGGCAGATTGAGTGCACTATTAACGGTCTCGGAGAAAGGGCAGGTAATGCCTCTTTAGAAGAAATAGTTATGGCTTTGAAGGTTAGAAATGACCTTAATCCTTATCTAACAGGTATAAATACTAAAAATATTTATCCATGTAGCAAGCTTGTGAGCAGTGTAACTGGGGTTACTGTTCAACCAAATAAGGCAATTGTAGGCGCAAATGCTTTCGCACATGAAGCAGGTATTCACCAGGATGGAGTTTTAAAACAAAGGAATACATATGAAATAATGGAGGCTAGCGAAGTTGGAATTCCATCAAACCATATTGTTTTAGGGAAGCATTCCGGAAGACATGCTTTCAAAGATAGGCTTAACGATTTTGGCTATAAGCTTTCAGATGCTAAATTTGAAATTGCTTTTGTTAAATTTAAAGAATTATGCGATAAAAAGAAATATGTTTTTGATGAAGATATAGAAGCTTTAATAAATGAAGAATTTGTTAGATCAGGTGATTTTTATAAACTCAATTCCTTAGCATGTTCATCTGGAACAGATGAAAAACCCGTAGCTAAGTTAACTTTAAATATTGATGGTCAAATAATAGCGGTCGAAGAAAGTGGAGAAGGCCCTATAGACTCAGTTTTCCAATCAATATGTAAAGCTGCAGCTGTTAGTCCAAAACTTGATTCATATAATGTTGCTTCTGTTACAGGTGGAATGGATGCTCAAGCAGAGGTTTCTGTAATAATTAAAGAAGATAATCATACAGCAAGAGGTAAAGGCTCTAGCACAGATGTGATTGTTGCAAGTGCAAAAGCTTTCATTAATGCACTTAATAATTTGCGTTGGAGAAAAATGCATCCAAAAATTGTCTCTCCTAAAGGTATTTAAAAAAAAATAAAAAAATTGTTGAATTTAAAATATCAACTATGCTACAATAAGTTAAGCGTAGGTAGGAGATGGTTAAACATCCCCGTAAACACTCTGAGAGGTATTTAGCGGTACCTCTCTTTTTTTTTCTAAATTTTAATTTTTTTCCCACATTTTTCGCAAATTACATAGTTTTTTTGTGCTTCTGTCCATTGATCTCCATCTTTTTTAATGTTTTCTCTATAATATTGGTTTTTTTCTTCTTTCACTCGCTTTGAATACTCAAGTTCCCATCCATTTGGGTTAATTCTTCCTTTAAAATACTTTTCCTTAGGGATATTTATATAGATATTATTTTCAGAGCATTTGCATTTTATTACAACTATAGGACTCATAAATAGGAATATAAACAAAAAAAACAATATTATAAAGTTTTGTTGATTTTTGTATCAGATAAAAGCTATCATTGAAGTCTATAAGGGTGGGAGGTTGGACTATTTAGCGGATAGTCACGTCAACGACCTTCCACCCCTCAACGCTATTTTTCATTTAAGGGCAACTAGCCTTATACAAAGGCTAGTTGCATTTTTTGTACCAAATCTTAAGCACCAGGATAGTAAGGTGTTAAGAATCTGTGTCTCATTGTATATTTGTAAGGAGTTGAGAATAACAGATGTTTTGCAACATCATCGTCATTTCTTTCAACTCTTTTTTCCCATACAATTGAAGCAGGTGGAATGATTAAGTTAAATGTAAATGAAATTAATCCATGTACTTTAACGTCACCTAATGAACCTCCCATGAAGTCAAAAGGTGTTCCAGCCATGTACCATGATCTCATGTCGTCACCAGTTGCAGTTCTGATTGAACTTGGATCTAATTGGAATCTATGTCCATTTCCGAACTGTGGTGGTAACTCAGAACCAAGATATGTAACTTGGTGATCACTGTAACCAACACTTGGATGAGTTGTGATTCTGTAGTTTAGTCTTCCCCAGTCTGTTTTACCAAAGAATGTAGGTTTAACAGCTACTGGTTTGTCTGAATAACGACCGTTTGCTGAGTGTAGAACATAACCCCTTCTTTCCATAAGGAAGTTGAAGTAGTTATCGTTTGTTCCGTGCTCAAAAGCAGCAATGTAAGCAGCTTTTTTCGGGAACCCGAAAGGCTCTCTACCTGCGAAAATTGGTGAGTCGTTAGATAGATACATATAAGGATAGTATCCACCTTTCCAAACCTGTCCGTCACTTCCTTTAACTGTTGAAGAAGCTGTTACACCAAACTCCATATAAGGTCCTAACATTGTGTTTCTGTGAATAACGTACCAGAACTCTAGGATAGGATCATGAAGCTCAACAGGATCAGGAATAATTGCTTTTAAAGCAGCTTCGTCTGCTTCAACAACACATGCCATCCAACGGCTTTCTGTGTATGTTAAAGGGACAATGTCATAGTCGAAGACTGGATCGGCAACACCCTGAGAGATAATGTGAATTCTATCTCTATCAAGTGGCAGTGGTGGCACTTCACCTTCTTCTAACCATGGATAGCTATATTCATTTGCTTGTTTTCCCATGTTTATATTCCTCCAATAAATTTATGTTCCTATGCACCTTGGTGAATTGGGAACTGTTGTCTTAAACCATACTGATATGGTGTTGCATATCCTCTGTAAGAAGCTGGTCTTTCATATGTTTCTGACCATACAACTTCAGCAGGAGGGATAACTAGGTCAAATGTAAATGAAATTAAACCTTTAACTTCATTAACTTTTAACTCAGCGCCCATGTTATCAAAAGGAGTTGCTTGTTGGAACCAGTCAATGGCATCGCCAGAAGCTGTTCTTGTTAACTCGTTTTTGATTTGGAATCTGTGTCCTTCTACATTAAATGCAGGTGGAAGTTTAGATGGAAGATATGTTAACTGCCATTCTGAACTTGCTACGTCAGGACGTGTGATAACCTTCATGTTGAATTTACCCCAATCAGTTTTGCCATAAAAATATGGTGGTTTTACTGGAGCGTCATCATATTTACCTTGCTGTGCGCACATTAGGTAACCATTTCTTGACATTGAAAAGCCAAAGAAATCGTCTCCTTTTTCGCCGCCATGCTCAGTTGCTCTGATATAAGCCATTTTTTTAGGGAATCCTAAAACACGACCTGCATCAACAGCAGAATCTGATGTTAAATACATGTATGGATAGTAACCTGCTTTCCATGCATTACCTTTAGCATCAGTGTGAGTTGCAGAGATTGTTACTCCGAACTCTAAATATGGACCTAACATTGTATTGTTATGTTGTACATACCAGTACTCAACAAGTTCTGCGTCGTCTCCATCCCATACTGTTAATGGTGGATTAGGACATAGTCTTTGTCTTGATTCTGCATCTACATCTAATACAAATGCTGACCATCTTGAATCTGTATAAGTTAAAGGAAGAACATCAATATCCCATAGAGGATCGGAAGGGTTTCCGATAATCCATGACTTAATGTCTCTTTCAACTGGTGGTGCTGGGATCTCATCAGTTAGAGTCCAGTACTTTGTGTCTACGTTAAGATGACTTGGCATCGTTCGAGACCTCCTTAAATGAAAATTAGCGTTGTAGGGTAGTTAATAGGTGAGGAAAACTTAGATAAGTCTTTCTGCACCCCGTTATTAATATTGAATCAAAAAGAAAATTTAAAGTCAACGAAAAGTTAAAAAATTTATAAAAACACAGGTCCTAATTCAGACAAATAAATAATTTGTCTATTTTAGTCAAAGATTTGTCGAAATTTTATTTATATAATAATTTATAAATCTAGACATTTTTCTAACATTTCTGATACCAAAACTGCTCTTTCCTCAATTTTTAATATTGCCCTTGTATCAAAAGGAGTGCTCATAAGGTCAATAATTACTAATTCTGAACCTGTTTTCAATGCTACATCAGGAAGACTGTTTGCAGGAGATACTTGTAAAGATGAACCGATCACTATCATGAGAGTAGTATCCTTGCTTTTGTCGACAGCACTGTCCCAAGGTGTTTTTGGCAATCCTTCGCCGAAGAAAACTGCTGTTGGTTTAATGAGTCCATCACATTCTTCACCTTCAAATGTTTTACAAATTGGAGGATTTTCTCCTTCTTTGACTCTTGAAATTATCTCATCAGTTGTAAAAAACTGACCGCATTGTAGACAAGAGCATGTTCTTATTGAACCGTGAAGCTCATGGACATTTTCACTTCCAGCTTTCAAATGTAGTCCGTCGACATTTTGAGTAATAACTCCTTTTATAAGGCCCTTTTTTTCAAGTTTTGCAAGGAGCAAGTGGGATTTGTTTGGCATAGCCGAGGCCCTTATTGGATACATTTCTAGGGCATAATCATAATATTGTGTTGGATCTCTAAGAAAACCAGGAATAGAAACAATAGATGAATCATATTTATCCCAAGCCCCAGAGCCAGGGGAACGGTAGTCTGGAATACCAGAATCAGTGCTTATACCAGCACCAGTAAAAACAATAGCATTTTTATGTTTTAAAATTAAATCTTTTAGTTGTAAAACTTGTTCTTCTAAAGTCATAAATTATATAAAATATTAAAAAGGGGAGTAATAACTCCCCTCTTATATTATTTTAACCGTTTTCGTCAGTTCTAGTTGGTAGTCCCATTTGTTCAGCAGCTTTATTGATATCTGCTAATCTTTCAGGCGTTAAAGCAGATGGCGCTCCCATCATGCCCAAACTCTCAAGTTCAGCATCTACAGCTGGGTCTGCAACAGCAGGTGTACCAAATTTCTCTTTATAGATAATATCTCCATAAGGTGATCTTGGTCTCCATCCCATAGATTCAACAGATTCTCCAGGATAACCAATAGCCATTGCCCATACAAATTGTGCTGATTCAGGAAAGCCTAAAACCTCAGCAATTTTTGGTCCTTGACCAGCATAACAGCAACTTCCTAGCCCTAATGCTGTAGCCATTAATTGAGCTGAAGCCATAGCCATTCCTGTTTCGCAAGATAACAGATAGCTTACAACTTCAGGTGGGAAAGATGTTAATCTCGGAAGAGTTGTATTTTCAATATTATCCATACTCCATCCATGACTTGGGTTAATACCACCCATTTTAAAAAGTTCTGGCAAACCTTTTGGGAGTCCGTTATACCATAGATCTCTATTTAAAGCGAACACTATGCTAACAGGAGCCATTTTTGCCATTGGAATGTTGAAGGCAGATACAATTTCAGTAAATTTGTCTTTGGTAGCCTGATCCTCAACAATAGTAAGTGTAATACAGTTAGCATTACCCATATGTGAAGCATTTCTAGCAGCTTGGCAAATAGCTTGAACTTTTTCAGCTTCGACTGGTCTGTCAGGATCATAAAATCTGCAAGAACGTCTTTCGCCTAAAACTTTTACGAAATCTACACTTTGATAATTTAAAGCCATAATTGACCCTCCTATATTTATTTAAAATTACTTAAAGCAACTCAATAATAGTACAGGTTTTGCAATTTTTTTGCAATATGTTTAAAGCTTTGTACAAAAACTACTTTTTAATAGCTTTAAACTTATATGAATAAATATCGGTGCCATCTTTGGCCTTTCTAACTATACCAACAATTGTTTCAACATCCATATCCAAAGCTAAATCATTCTCTAAGTCATCAGCTTCTATTTGAGCCATAACCCTCACTTTCTGTTCGGGGAAATCTATTAATCCTAAGCCAAAAGGTACTGGAAAGTCTGGCAGGCTTCTTCTCACAATTGTATATGAATGTAACTTGCCAACTTTAGGTAAAGGCACATGTTCAATTTCGTCTTGAAAACTAACAGGGTCAGCAAGATAAGGAGGAAAAGTCCAATTTCCTGACACCTTACATCTTCCAGCAATAAGTCTCGGTTCTGGATCCTCGGTAAAAAAGTCGGGATGCAAAATTTTTCTTTCTTGATCTTCGCTCATTTTAAAAACTCCTAATTTATATTATTACTTTCCAAGTATGCTGACAACACATGTGATACCATCCATTGCGGGTTGTGCGCCACCCATTGTTTCAATTAATCCAATATTTGCATCAGGAACTTGGCATCCAGTTGCTTCACCTCTTAATTGGTTTACTATTTCAACAGTTTGCAAAAGTCCTGTAGCGCCAACAGGATGTCCTCTTGAGAGCAATCCGCCGCTTGGGTTAATTGCTATATTGCCATCAAAATTTGAAGTTCCTTCCTCTATTAATTTTGATCCTTCTCCTTTTTTCGCAAAACCTAAAGCTTCAGCAACAATAAGTTCAGCTATGGCGAAAGCATCATGGATTTCAACTGCATCCATATCCTCGGGGCCTAAGCCTGCTTGTTCATAAGCCATTTGAGAAGTTCTTGCAACATTCTCCGATGGATCACAAGTAAGGCCTGTTGCTGATGCATAACCACCCGATTGTGCAACACATCCTAAGACTTTTATTGGAAGCCTACTTTCATCTCTTTTAATTTTATTTAACATTTCACCAGAAACTAAAACTGCAGCAGCTGATGCGTCTCCAACGGGACAACACATGCTTCTTGTTAAAGGATCACAAATTACAGGGTCGCCTAAAACAGCATCAACAGTAGTTTCTTTTCTAAATTGTGCAATTGGATTCTTAGATGCATGCAATCTGCTTTTAACAACAACTTTGGCGAGAGTCTCTTTAGAAACTCCATATTCATCCATATATCTTTTTGCTCTCATTGCATAAAGTCCGGGCATGCTCATACCAAGTGCAACTTCGATGTCATCCTCTTCTAATGGCAGAGGTCCGCCGGACATAATTTTACTTAAATTTTCAACACCCCACGCTAATGCAACATCATGTTGTCCAAAGGCTATCGTTCTCCATGCTTCCCAGAAAGACAAAGTTCCGCTTCCGCAAGCTCCTTCAACATTTATTACAGGTTGGCCAACCAGGCCAATATCCTTAAGTGTTCTTTGACCAACACCCATTCCTTGGTATACGTGCCCACAAAAACCTATTTCGATATCTCGGGCATAAATACCTGAATCTTTAATAGCCGCCCAAGAAGCTTCACGTCCAAGAACATGAGCAGCTTTCGTTGGATATTTACCACATGGAGTTTGACCTACTCCAATTATATATACATCTCTTAAATTTGACATTTTATACTAGCTCCCCCTTAATAGAGTTAAAGAAAAATTGTAAATTGAAATGGTTTAAAAGGCAACATCAGCTCCACTCTAATAAAGAATAAAAACTCTTTTTAATTTTTGGAAAAAGCTTATTTGTCCTGGTTGGCTTGGTAGTATTATTTAAATTTGTAACCTCGATTATTCCTCTTACAGCGTTTGTTATAAACATTGCTTCTGGAAAAATTATCGAGCCAGGCTCATAATCACCTTCATAAACCTTAATTTTATTTGCCTTACACGCCCTAATTGCTACATTTCTAGCAATTCCAGGTAATGGGCCGTTTTCTAAAGAGGGAGTGAAAACGTTTTTGCCTTTAATCCAAAAAAAATTTCCCGCAGTTGTTTCAACAACTAAATTTTTTTCATTTATAAAGAGTGCATCATCATATCCTCGTTTTATAGCTATTCTTTTTTCATGCACTGACATAAAATAGTTTGAGGTTTTATGAATATTTAATGCATTAAAAGAAGCTTTTATATTTTTACTTAAGCATAGGCTGTATTCGTAATTGTTCTTTACATCATCTTCTTTGATTGAAATGCAGACTGAAGATTTATCTGACAAGTCACCATAAGAAGACCCACCTGAACTAAAGACTAAAACTTTGATAATCAAATCTTTAATAATATTATTTATATGACCTGAATCATGGTTCTTAACAAATTTTTCAACTAAGGATTCAATATAAAATTCTCCAGGAAATTTTATTCCCATAAAATTACAAGAATTTTCAAGTCTTCTCATATGGTCATTAAAAAATACTGGTAATTTTTGTTTATATCTAAAAGTTTCAAAAACACTTTCACCAAACATTAAGCTTCTATTAAAAAATGTTGGACTTACTGGTTTTTTATCAAAATATAAAAATTCTTTCATAAGTTAGATAATGTATTTCGAAAAGCCTTTGCTTTCAAGTAAGTTTCTGAATTTTCTTTTTTTGGTTTTGAATCCCATACTATTCCTGCTCCAGTATAAAAAGATTTCCTCTCATTATTTATTATCGAAAGTCTAATACCAACTGAAAAGCAAAAATTATCTTTACTATCAATGTATCCTACGGCTCCACAGTAAGGGCCTCTTTGGTGTTTCTCTACTTGAGAAATTATTTCTGCGGCTTTTTTCTTTGGTGTACCAGTTACAGAACCAGGCGGCATAGTGTTTTTGAATATATTGTATAAGGAGATGTTGTCTCTTAACTTTCCTGAAACTGTAGATTCAAGTTGGGTCAGAGTTGAATATCTTTTTATTTTAAACAAGCTATCAACTGTAACGCTTCCTGGCCTACAGACTGTTGAGAGATCGTTTCTCATTAAATCAACTATCATTAAATTTTCTGCCTTTTCTTTAATATCTTTTCTTAAATTATTTGAATCAATTTTAGAGCTTTCTGAAGTACCTTTTATAGGCCTAGTGGTTATATTTTTTTTATACTTTTGTAAAAACAATTCCATAGAACCTGAGAGAATGACATGATCATGAAATTCTATGTACGATCCATACTCAACTGGTTGCTGTTTAAAATAATCTAGGAAAAGATCATGGTTGTTTTTATGGCTATTAAATACAAACTCTCTAGTTAAATTTATTTGATAAATATCGCCTTGAGAAATTAATTTCTTCACTTTCTGTACAGATTTTATAAATTTCAAATCAGTGGTTTTTTTTTTCAAATAGGATTTTTGAATATCGTTTTTTTTAGATGCCTTAAACTTCGAACTTATATTAGGGTATATATTAAAAATAGCTTCATAATCCTTACTTGTTTTAGTCATCCCAAATTCATATGATAAATAGCCAACCAAAAAAAAATCTTTAAGTTTTCTCTTTTTTACTTCAAAAAGGTTGGTATTTTTAAAAAAAGTTCTTTTTCCACTAAGTACTAATGTGGTGCCATTTTTTTTTTGAAAAATATATCCTAAGGAATTGTCAAAATATAGATTTTTTGTTTTTTTTTTAAAACACCAGGAAGAATTTTTAGACTTCAGATGGGCTTTCATTTTTATCACTGTCTGCTTCTTTGTTTTCAATAGTATCTTCACTAGCCAATTTTTCAAAATTTGAATTTTTTACAGGAAGATCCAGTGAGTCTTTCAACAATTCGGCAACATCTCTAATTTTTATTTTATCGTTGCCTTGATATTTTGCTGCATCTTCAAACATTACATTACAAAAGGGACAGGCTGCTGCCACTGTTTCAACGCCATGATTTGCAATTTCTTCAAATCTATTCCAATTGACTCTTGGAGCCTCTTCTTCCATCCAGATTTTACCACCCCCGGCTCCGCAACAAAAACTATTTTCTCTGCTTCTTTCTAGTTCATCAACCTCTATTCCTGGGATAGATTCAAGAATCTCTCTTGGTTCATCAAAGACTTTGTTATGTCTTCCTAGATAACAAGGATCATGGTAGGTAATTGTTTCGTTAATATCTTTAACTGGTTTTAACTTGCCATCTTTAATAAGTTGATTTAAAAATTCCGTATGGCTAACTACTTCAACATCAGACCCAAAATCAGGATATTCATTCTTCAAAGTATTAAAACAGTGCGGACAATTTGCGATAACTTTTTTTACTTTGAAGCCCTTCATGGTTTCTACGTTGGTCATTGCAAGCTCTTGGAAAAGCGCCTCTTCTCCAAGCCTTCTAGCTGGATCACCTGTACAAGTTTCACTTGGGCCCATAATTGCAAACTTAACTCCTGCTTCTTTTAGAAGATCAGAGATTGTTGAAGCAACCTCTTGACCTCTTGGGTCATATGCACCAAAGCAACCAGTCCAGAAAATCACATCAAATTCTTCAGCATTGTTTCCTGCACCATTACCCAATACAGGAACTTCATTCTCTTTTGCCCATGGAGTTCGATCTCCAGACTCAAAGCCCCAAGGGTTTCCATGACTTCCTAGTTTTTGCAAAGTTCTTACGGCGGTACCAGTAAGTTGTCCTTCCATTGTTAAAAATCTTCTCATTTCTATTATTTTGCCCATTTGATCAATAAATAAAGGACACTGTTCAACGCAAGCACTGCATGTAGTACAAGCATAAAGTTCCTCGGGTGTAACCCAATCCTCACTTGGAAGATATTCGTTTTTCATAGCATCTGTTCCGCCATTTGCAGTAGCGAAATGCCTCAGCTTGGTAACGATATCTCTTGGCGACAAAGTCTTATCTGTGGCCCAAGCCGGACAATTGTCCGTGCATCTTCCACATTCAGTACATGTATAAGCGTCTAAAACATCTTTCCAGCTGAAATCTTCAAATTTACCAGCACCAAAGTGCTCAATATCATCTGGAACATTCTCAAAATCAATCTTGGTCATCTTCCCCCTTGGCTCTAGATTTTGGAAGAAGACATTCGGTATCACGGTTAACACATGACTATGTTTAGAATAAGGTAGATAATTTAAAAAAGCTAAAACCAATGCTATGTGAAACCACCAGAAAAATTCTGCAGTAAAAGTTAAAGTAGAAGCATTTACATTATTTAAAAAAGCTGAAGCCCAAAAAGATGAAATGGGCAGCCAAGATTGAGGCTCAACTCCAAGGGCGACTTTTGCTGCACGAAAACCAAAGTCTGTCATCATTAAGCCAAAGATCATTCCTAATATTACAACTGCATCAATACTATTAACTTCTCTACGCTTACCACTCGGAATAACGGTTCTATTTAAAACACCCATCGCTAAACCTATGACAACAAGTGTTTGAACAATGTCTAAAACTAATAAAAAGTTTTCTTGTGCAGTTCCACCTAAAAATCCGAAAATTTCAAATCCTGGGACATAGCCCATAATGATCAACTCAATTGTTCCAACGGTGATAATTAAAAATCCCCAGAAAATCATTAAATGCTCTACACTGGCCCATGTATAATTTTTTAGCATTCTTTTCTGGCCAAAAACATTTACCATAAAACTACGAATTCTTTCGGGGAGATTGTCGACTCTAAAAGATTTCTTTTTAGCAGCGAACATAACCTTTAAAAAACTCAAAACGTTTTTAGCAAAAAAAGCTAATGCAAAGATTATTAGTCCAGTTAATAGAACAGCCTTCATATATATAACACTCCGTATACAATACTCTCTCTCAAAATACTATACTCTATCTCTCGGGGTGCGACTACGAGATGTATATATAAATTTTAAATATTACTCAAAAAAAATCAAGCATTATGGTCTTTTGGATTTGATTAAATTCGATATTTTAGACTGTGAGTGTTTTTTTAAAGCTAATTTAAGTTTTTTCAGAAAATCAATGGAATCATCAATTGAGGAGATTAAATTATCCTTATTAGACAGAAATATGTCACTCCAAAGTTTTTCAGAACTAGATGAAATCCGAGAATAGTCCATATAGCTAGTGCCTCCAAAAGATTTTACCCTTTTTGATCCAAGCCTCTTTAGAGCAACCTTGTTTAAACAAAAGGATAAAGCATGAGGCAAATGACTTAAATAAGAAAAAACTCTATCATGCTCATTCGGTTTAATTTGTATTATATTGGTTTTTAATTGTTTCCAAATACTTAAAACAACTGAAACATTTTTCTTCAAGCCAATTGATCCAGATTGTATAAAGGTTTTGCCCCTGAAAAGATCTGGGTCAGCATGCTCAAATCCACTGTTTTCAGTTCCCGCAATTGGATGACCACCAACAAAAGCGATCTCTTTTCCTAAAATTGATTTAGCATAGGATAAAACATTTACTTTTGTACTAGCTACATCCGTTATTATTAAGTCCTTTTTTGTTTCTAATTTTTTAATTTTTTTTAATACATTTTTAATCTTTGAAGGATCAATACAAACAAAAATAATGTCGGCCGACCTTATAGAATCATTTTCAAATGAAGTTCCAGGAAGATCTCCAGACCCTAACATCTGTCTTCTTGCCTTTTTTAATGTTTTTTTATCCTTATCAATAAAAGAAATTTCATAATGATTTTTATGATATTTTTTTATACCGAGCGCTAATGAACCCCCAATGTGTCCAAGTCCATAAATAAGTATTTTCATCTTAATACTCCTAATACTTCCTTGAGCCCAATTATAAAACGTTCGTTCTCAACTTGGGTACCAATAGTTATTCTCAAACAATTTGGTAAATTGTAATTTTCCAAAGGTCTTACTATTATTCCTATTTTTAAAAGCTCCTCATATATATTTCTTGCGGCACAACCAAAATCTACCAAAATAAAGTTTGCGTGTGATGGATATATCTTGAGACCCATTTTTACAATCTCTGTTTTCATAAATAACATTCCTGAATTATTTAACTGAAATGATTTTTCTAGATGCTCTTTGTCATCCATTGCGGCCACAGCTGCTGACTGAGCAAGGGAATTAACATTAAAGGGCTCCCTTGGTTTTTGTATTTTATCAACGACTTCATTATCACCCATCGCAAAACCAATTCTGAGACCAGCTAATCCATAAATCTTGGAAAAGGTTTTAACAATAACAAGATTTTTCCACTTTGCTAAATCTTTTGATGCATTCATTCTCTGATTCTCAACTAAATATTCACAATATGCCTCATCAACGACAACCAATATATTGCTTGAAATTGAATCTAAAAGATCATAAATGCTAGCTTTAGGCACCTTTGTTCCCGTAGGATTATTAGGGTTTGCTATAAATATCACTTTGGTTTTATTAGTGACAAGATCAATTATGTTTTGTATGTCATGAGTCATATTCGGCATTTGAGATCTTATGATTTTTGCCTCCGACAAAGTTGCAACAATAGGGTAGACAATGAAACAATACTCACCCATTATTACTTCATCATCTTTTTCTATAAATGCATGTGATATTAACTCTAAAATTTCGTTAGACCCGTTTCCTATTATAATTTGATCAGGTAAAACATTTTCTTTGTCACAAATTTTTCTCTTCAGGTGATAGGAGTCGCCATCCGGGTATAGAGCAACATCAAGTATGCTTTTTGATAAAACTTCAAGAGACTTTGGCGACGGCCCGTTTGGGTTTTCATTAGATGCTAATTTAATTGGCTTATCTATTCCAAGTTCTCTCTGCAGTTCATCAATTGGCTTACCGCCAACATATTTTGGGAGGCCAGAAATTCTATTTGCAGTTTTCATGCTTTAATATGCTCCTAATATTCTGAAATATGACGCAATTTTTTTGATTTTTTCAAGTCCTTTTTTCGTTTCTTCAACTTTAGACCCTACTAAAATATCAACAAAAAAATTATAGTCCCACTGAATTTTTCTTGAAGGTCTAGACTGTATTTTGGTTAGATTAAGATTATGTGCTTTAAGTGGCTTTAGACATTCAAACAAAGAGCCAGGCTTATCCGGCAAAGTAAAAACAATTGACACTTTGGTGTTCTTTAAAATAGAAACTTCCTCTTGGTCTCTGGAAATGATTATAAATATTGTTGTATTGTTTTTATCATCATTTACCGAGCTGTGAAGAATGTTAAGGTTATAAATTTTACTACACACATCTGGTGATATTGATGCATAAATTGGGTTTTTTGATACAAACTTAGCAGCCTCAGAAGTACTAGGTGATTCTTTAAGTGTGACATCCGGCATGTTCTTAGCAATCCATCTTTTGCTTTGTGCAAGTGCTTGGGGATGGGAATATATTGCTTTTATTTTGCTGATATCTTTTTGTTTAGACAAAAGGGAGTGTCTAATTTTTCTTGAAAACTCTCCAACTATCTTTACAGGAGAAACCAGGAACTCATCAAGAGTTTCGCCTACCGGGCCCTCTATTGAGTTTTCTAATGGGACTATTCCAAAATCAGCCTCCTTTTGCTCGACGGAAAGGAAAACGTCCTTAATGGTTTTTGAATGAATTTTTTCTGATTGTATCCCAAACTTCTTGTTTGCAGCTCCCTGAGTATGGCTTCCGATCGGGCCCAAATAAGATATGGTCTTCGGTTTTTGTATTCCCCTACATACAGATAGAATTTCCGAATAAATATTTTCGAGATCTATTTTGTTAAGCGGCCCACTGTTGTTTTTAGAAATTTTTTTAATTACCTCCTTTTCCCTTTCGGGATCATAAACTGTTTCCGCTTTAAACTGGGATGTCTGTTTTGCTAAACTTGCCCTTTTGTTAAGAAGTCTTGTGATTTGAGCATCGGTCTCATCAATTTTTCTTCTAATTGTGTTAAGTTTTTCTTTGTTTTTTTTCAATTAAACCCTCATTGGCATTATAATGGCCTTTTGTTTTTCTTGGTTTCTTTCATCTGAAAATATACATGCTGGGCTCACCTCGTCATTTATAGACACAAAAACCTCTTCTG
Source organism: bacterium (assembly GCA_002715585.2). Lineage (GTDB taxonomy): Bacteria > Desulfobacterota_D > UBA1144 > UBA1144 > UBA1144. The sequence continues at coordinate 33,970 of PAZJ02000005.1, forward strand.
ATTCGAAAGACAATAAGGCATCTATTAAATATTTAACATTAAATCCTACCTCAATATTTTGTGAACTTTTAGATTTATCTAAAACCTCTGCGCTTTCTCCTGTCTCTGATAAAGACCTTATTTCAATTTTGTCGTCAGATATTATAATTTTTGCACCTTTAGTTTTTTCTGATAAAACTACCCCAACTCGCTGGAGTGTTTTTAACAATTTATCTCTATTGACTTTAAAGCTGTTGTTTGTGTTGTTTGGAACAACTTGAGTATAGTCAGGAAATTTGATGTCTATCAGTCTCGATAGTATTGATGTTTGTCCGTTATCGCATATAAAAAAGGATTTTCCAACACCAATTTTTACTGATTCAGACTCTTTAATAAATTTTCTTATTTCGTTTGTTGCCTTTTTTGGAAGAATAAAAGATTCTGAAATTGAATTTTCTATCTCTTCTTGAACCAAGCTCATTCTGTGTCCATCTGTGGAAATGGCTTTAATTTTTCCTGGTTGGGTTAGATCAAAAAATACTCCGGTTAAATTTTTTCTCATTTCATCATTACTAACGCAGTACGCGGTCTTTAAAATAATATTCGTTAGAGTTTCACTTTTAATTGTTCTATAGACAAAATCTTGAGGTTTTGGAACCTGGGGAAAGTCTTCTCCGGGTAGTGTTTTAATCTTGGTCTTACCTGTCGAGAATGAAATTTCGATTTGNGAGTCNGTTGTTAATGAAACATTAATTTTTTCATCTGGTAGTTTTTCAACTATATCAAATAGTTTTTTACCTGATATNCATACANTNCCTTCNTTGNTAATTNTTGCNGGAAAAGANGAATANACNGAAGATTCTAAATCTGTNGAAGAAACATAAATCCTATCNTCTTTTGCTTCTAGAAATATATGAGACAAAACNAACATNGTTGATCTNGTGTCAACNATTCCAACACAATAAAANATGTGCTTTAAAAANTCAGANTTATCAACAGAAAAACTTATCACTATTTCTATTATATAATATTAATTAATATTTAGTAGCCGTAGTAGNGCATGTTTATTTGTTAANAAAGATTTGTTTCCCTTTGTTTAAAGNNAAAAATAAAAANAAATATNAACATTTGTCCTTAAAAAAAACACAATTATTAACAAAANTNTTATAAATATAANATTAGGAAAAGTTNTTAACTTTAATCAACCAGTTTTCCACCAGAANTTTTTCTCATTTTGCTTTGTAGTATTCTTATCGGGTTTTCTTGAGAAGGGTTTTTAGCAAGCAAGTCTTCTATTGTTGCAACCGAATGAAGAACGGTTGAATGATCGCGCCCACCAAACTTTCTGCCAATATCAAGCAAAGAATTGTCAGTAAACATTCTGGAAAGATAGATTGCAACTTGTCGTGGTCTTACAACACCTTTTGTTCTTTTTTTTGAACAAATATCTTGTACGGTTGTTCCATAAAAACTCGCAACTTCTGATTGTATCAGCTCAACAGTGATTTGATCAGGCGCAGAAGTGTTCATTAGTCTGCTCGAAACTTCCATCACAAGGTTTTTGTTAATAGGAACTCCTAACATCGTAGATTGTCCTACTACATTATTGAAAAACCCTTCTAACTCTCTCACTGATCCACCAGAACTTTCTGCTATAACAAACAAGATGTCTTCATCCAAAATAACGCCCAAATTTTTTGCTTTGGTTTGAAGAATAGCAACTCTGTGTTCTAAATCGGGGGGCAAAACTTCAACGGCAAAACCCCATTCAAAGCGCCCAATAAGTCTTTCTTGTATTCCTGATAGTTGGTGGGGTGGTTTGTCACTAGTAAGAACAATCTGTTTGCTGTTATCATATAGCTCATTGAAAGTGTGAAAAAACTCTTGTTGTGTTCCCTCTTTTCCTGCCAAAAATTGAATATCGTCAATCAACAATACATCGCAGTCAAAACGAAACGCATTTCTAAGCTCATTTTGCTTTCCAGATCTGATGGCAGAAATAACCTTATTAGTGAAGTGTTCGGCTGATAAGGAACATATTCTTGCATTTTCAGAATGATCTAAAACCGTGTTTCCNACGGCATTTAAAAGATGGGTTTTTCCCAAACCAGTTCTTCCATATATAAAAAGGGGGTTGTAGGTTTGACCAGGCTTTTCACCCACTCTTTCTGCCGCGATGGCTGCAAGAGTGTTNGAAGCGCCTTTAACGAAAGTTGAGAAATTTTGTTTACCATTAAGACTGCCAATCTTCACTGGGACAATGCCAGCTCTTTTTTTTGACTTTGATTTCTTTATAGTAGTTTCCTTAATCTCAGACTCTTCCTGTGCTTTTACTACAACCTTCTTGGTCCCAATATGCTCTTCNGATTCTTCGAAAAACACTTTCTCTAAAATATGCATATAGTGGTTATTAATCCATTCAGAGGTCATTAAATCAGAAACAACAAAAATTGCTTCTTTTTCTGTAACTTCTAAAAGCTTAAGAGTGCTAAAAAATTGTTTAATTCCAGGATAGCTTTCTTTCAGAGTGTCGAGAACCATTGCTCCTAAAATATTTTTATCAACAAGGTCTTTATCAGTATGCTCTAATTCAGCAGGTTTTTTTAGTTGAATATCGTCTGACATTTACACTCCAGTTTTCCACATAATGTGGATAAATGTGGATAAAAAAGATAATAATTTATATAACTTATGACTTACCCACAAACAACTTTTTTTATATTAACAAAATATTTACCTTACGTAAATAAAAAAATTTTTAATTAAAATTTTTTCTAATAATACTAGATGGTTAATAAATTATTTTTTTATAATTTTAATAAAATTTTTTAAACTATCCTCTTTAGTTCTTAAACTAGTTTTGTTAAAAATAACTTTTGCTGTTATATCCATAATAGTTTCTATAATTTTAAGATTATTTTTTCTTATTGTTTCACCTGTTTCAGTTATATCAACAATTACTTCTGACAATCCAACTAATGGTGCTAATTCTACTGATCCATTGAGGTATATAATTTTTGGTACCATCTTTTTATTCTCAAAATATTTTTTGGCAATATTAGGAAACTTAGTTGCGATTTTTATTTCTTCCCCTTGCTTATATTTTATTCTTAAATTCTTTTTACATGCTACGACCATTTTGCATTTTCCAAATTTCAGCGATATAGGCTCGTAAACGTCACATTTACTCTCAGTAATACAATCTGATCCAACTATGCCGCAGTCAGCTGTACCTATTTCTACGTATTTAGGAACGTCAATAGGTTTGCAGGACAGAATTCTATAATTTTCTAAGTCGAATATTAATTCTCTGCTTTTGTCTGAGAATGATGATACATTCATGCCACTATTTTTTAGGACATTAAGGGTATCATTCATNATCCTACCCTTTGCAATTGCTAAAACTACTCTTTCGTTCTCCAAATCTTTACACCAACTTCAGTCANTTTATAATCTATTTTTTCATAACCCCTGTCAAGATGATATACCCTACTAATTTCAGATTTTCCCCTAGCNGTANATGCGGCTATAACTAAAGANGCGCTTGCTCTTAAATCACTAGCCTGCATTTTTCCANCATTTATAAAGGGAACTCCTTTTATATTTGCNAATCCTCTTTCTACACTAATATCAGCACCTAATTTTCTTAGCTCTGCTGCATGTATAAATCTAGAGGGAAATATGTTTTCTAGAAATTTTGATTTACCTTTTGCCAGAATTGCAAGAACCATAAATTGGGCTTGTAAGTCAGTAGGAAAACCTGGGTAAGGCTTAGTCTCTATGTTAAATGGTTTTAGCTCTTCACCAGCAACNTGTATTTCATTTTTCTTGATTTTTAAATTGGATCCACACTTCCCAATGATTTCCAATGGTAATTTTAAATGGTCTGTATTACAGTTTGTTATCCTTATCTTATTTCCAGGAATAGAGCCCAATACAGCAAACGTTCCCGCCTCAATCCTGTCAGGAATTATACTATAAACCTTGTTTTCAGGNTTAAGNCTTGTAACAGGTGATATTAAAACTTTATCGNCTATGTTTTTTATGTCTGCCCCTAACAATTTNAAAAAATTAATTAGATCTGTTACCTCAGGNTCTACNGAGCAGTTATCTAGNTCNGTACTATTGTCAGCTAATATAGATGCTATTATTACATTTTCTGAACCAGTAACACTTTTTATATTGAATTTATACGACCCGCCTGTTTTATCAATTTTTTTTGTCTCTAAATAACCTTGCTCTACAACTGTTTTGTATCCTAACGACTCAAAAGCTTTAATGTGTTCATCAATTGGCCTATCTCCAATTGCACAACCACCCGGGAAAGAAATTCGTGCTTTACCAAAACGACCTAGAAGTGCGCCCCATACTAGTACAGATGCCCTCATGGTCTTTACTAATTCATAAGGTGCTTCATAAGACGAAATTTTTTCTGTATTGATCTCCACAACATTTCTATCAAATTCNAATGAGCCCCCTAGTTGCTTAATCAATTCAAGCATTGTATATACATCGTTTATTTCTGGGACATTCTTTATTTTATATTGCGAACCCCATAAAACAGTTGCGGCTAATATAGGAAGCGATGAGTTTTTTGATCCAGAGATTTTCACCGTTCCGGACAGATTATTGGAAGTTTCTATGTTTATTTTGTCCATTTTCCTGCAACAACCCTACTTACCCCGTTGAGATCCTTTGAGACTACAATATCATCAAATCCCAGACTACTAAAAATTTTTTTTGTTTNAAGGGCNTGNCCTTTCCCTATCTCAACTATCAANCTTCCATTTTTGTTTAGATATTTTATTGAATGTTTAATAATTTTTTTTGTAGTGTAAAAGCCATCGTCTTTTGAAACCAATGCACTCTTTGGTTCAAAATTTAAAATTTTTTTATCTAGTTTTATATATTCTTTTTGAGATACATAAGGAGGATTTGATATTATNAGATCATATTTTTTGGANCTTTTTCCATACAAGTCTCTTACATATGTTGTACATCTTTCACTTTTAATGTGCTTTTTTATGTTTTTTAAACAAACACTTATACTTTTTCTTGAAATATCTGAAAAATCTATTCTTATTTTTTTTTTGCAATTTTTATAAATAGCTATTCCCAAACACCCACTTCCGCTACATAGGTCTAAAACATCTTTATATCTATGAGACTTCAATAATTTTAAAGCCAAGTCAACCACAATCTCACTCTCTGGTCTTGGAATTAATACGTTTTTATTGACATAAAATTTAAGTGAATAAAAAAAAGCATNCCCTATAACGTATTGAATTGGTTCGCCANCAATTATTCTTTTTGTTAGTTTTCTAATAAGGTTTATTTTTTTGCTATACATTTTCTTGTTAGGATTTGTATATATTTTTTCTAGTTTGAGATTAGTTGCATATTCTAAAATTATTTGTGCTTCCAATTGTGGCGCTTCTATATCACCAGCTTTTAGCTTATTTACGACCTCATTATAGATATTTTTCAATGTTAATATCATTTATCTGATTATATAATACTCTTATGGTCTCTGAAACGGTTGTAGAAAATATAAAAAATTTTATGTTTAAATTTGCGGAGTGTGCGAAAAAATGTGGAGACAGAGCTAAACTTATTGCAGTTTCAAAAAAGAAAGAGTTTCAACTTATTCAATTAGCTTACGATTTAGGAATCAAATCTTTNGGAGAGAACTATCCACAAGAATTAAGAGACAAAAATATTCAAAAGAGTGAAAAAAATTTACACTTTGACTGGCATTTCATCGGCAGATTACAAAAAAACAAAATCAAGTATGTTGTAGGAAAAGCCGATCTAATCCACTCAATTGATAACTTTAGACTAGTTGAAGATATTCAGGANTATTGCAGAAAACACAATATTAAACAGAAGGTATTGGTTCAAATTAACATCTCTAGTGATCCAAATAAGGGTGGTTTTTTAAAGCAACATCTTCAGTCAATTATTCCCAAAATTGAAAAAAAAGAACATTTAGAACTATGCGGGTTTATGACAATACTTGAAGATAATCTACAAGATGAAGAGATCAGGGATTATTATAGGGAAATGTATAAATTATCTCAAAATTATNCTTTTAATGATTATGTTGAGATTTCCATGGGTATGAGCAAAGATTATGCAATAGCATTAGANGAAGGATCTACAATGGTAAGGGTAGGNACAGAAATTTTTGGACCNCGATAGAGTGTATAATATATNAATGTCAGATATTGGATTTATTGGATTAGGAAATATATCTAAAGCTATTATAAAAGGCATTCGTTTGAATGATAAACTCTTAAAAATATCATCATATGATGTAGATAAAAAAAAATTTTTGGATGTTGATGCTTTACGTGTAAAAAAATGCACCAGTATCGAGGAATTGGTAAAGACTTCCAAAGTAATTTTTTGTTGCGTAAAGCCTGATATATTTCCAGAGATTTTAGCGCTANTAAAGCCTTTACTATCAAGCAAGCAGCTTTTTATTTCAACCGCTGCGGGAGTTAAAATTAAATCAATTCAAAGTGTCTTAAAGAAAAACAAGGTCATCAGAATCATGCCTAATTTGCCATCTGCAGTGGGANTGGGTGTTACCGCATTNAAGCACAANTCNAAATGTAGAGCTAATGATATTAAAAATATAGTAAAAATTTTGAATAAAATTGGAACAACTATTATCTTGAAAGATGAAAAAAAATTTGATTCTATTACTGCAATATCTGGCTCTGGCCCGGCTTTTTTTGCTTTGTATTATGATTCCGTCTTACAATTTTGCATCAAGAGTGGTTTTTCAAAAAAGATATCTCAAAATATTGCTTCCCAGACTATCAAGGGGGCCTTGGAATTTTTAAACACTTCTAAAATTATGCCAAAAAATTTTATACAAATGGTTTCATCTAAAGGTGGTACAACCGAGGAAGGGATAAAATCTTTAATNAACCTTGGTTTTAAAAAGACAGTAAATATTGCTCATAAGAAAGCACAGAGAAAGTCAAAGTTAATATCAGATAAGGTTTCAAGTATAATTAAAAATAAATGATAATTGAAAATTTTATTATAGCTCTTGCGCGGTTAATTAATATAGTTTTAACCTTGCTTGTTTGGCTTATAATTGGTAGGGCTTTAATTTCATGGTTTAGCCCAAATCCATACAATCCTTTATTCCAATTCTTATTTAGAGTAACAGAGCCTATTTTGTCTCCTATTAGAAACGTTATGCCTTATTTAGGTGGTATTGATATATCGCCAATTATAGTTTTGTTGGCTATAGAATTTTTTAAGTCTTTTATTGTTACTACGCTTTTAGACTTTGCCTATCAAGGTTTTTAAAAATGATCTTAAAAATAATTGTAAAGCCCAGATCAAATATTTCCAAAGTAATTAGTTTTGATAATAATTTTTTGACAGTAAAGGTTTCTGCGCCACCATACAAAGGAGAGTCCAATAGAGAGCTTATAAAAACATTATCAACCTTTTTTGATGTTCCTAAAAGCTCTATTAATGTTATAAGAGGAACTAAATCAAGAATTAAGGAAGTTTTTTTCACTGAGAAACAAAAAATTATATTAGGTATTAAAAAACTGTTATAATAATCTCACTTAATTATCCACTAGGAGTGTTATTATGAAGATAAGTTTATTAGGCGGAACTGGCTCATTTGCAGAAGGATTAGCAATTAGATGGGCTAAAGCAGGCCATGAAATATTAATAGGTTCAAGAAAAATTGAAAAGGCCCAGGAAGAGGTTGGAAAAATGCTTGAAACTGCAAAAACTCAAGGAATTGAAGCTAACATTGTTGGTTATGAGAATGCAGAGGCTGCAAAAAATAGCGAGGTTGTAGTTGTTTGNCTGCCACCAGAATATACTAAGTCAACTTTGGAGAGNATGTCTGNTTCTTTCNCTAATCAGTTNGTTATTTCCCCAGTTGTNCCGATGAGTTTTGGNGCNGTGGTATCATATANNCCACCAGANGCNGGNTCTGCNGCTATTGAAATTCAAAANACCTTACCTGATTCAGTAAATGTNGTTAGNGCTTATCACAATATNCCTGCNAAAGGACTTGCAAGTTTTGAAAAACCANTAGATTATGATGTTGTNATATGTGGNGANAATGATGAAGCNAANGCTTTAACTACNAANTTAACNGAAGAGATGCCTTCATTAAAAGCTATCGATGCGGGCCCATTAGAGATTTCATCTATGATAGAGGCTATAACCCCATTGATAATTAATCTTAATAAAAAACATAAACACGAATTTTCAATAAAATTCATTTAAATTCTAAGGAGATTTATAATGGCTAAGAAAAAAGAAAAAAGCATAAGACCAATTGGCGATAAAATACTAGTAAAAAGAATGGTTGCCGAAGAAAAAACTCAGGGTGGAATTATTATTCCTGATTCATCTCAAGAAAAACCTCTTGAAGGAGAAGTCGTATCTGTTGGAAATGGAAGATCTGACAATAAAGGTAACGTTACTCCACTTACATTAAAAAAGGGTGACAAAATTCTTTTTAGCAAATATGGTGGAAATGAATTATCGGTGGGTGGTGAAGACTTGTTGATAATGGAAGAAACAGATGTTTTAGCTGTCATAGGCTAGAAAGTTTTTAAGTATTCAGATGTTTTTGATTGTTTTGAAGTCCTCTTAATTTTATCTATGTCCTCTAAGCTATCGATATCAACTGAAATATTTTCTATTTCCATCACTTTAAACTTTATATTTTTAGTGATAAATGAATTTATATGTTTTTGAAAACTATTCTCACCAAAAGAGGAAGATATAACGTCAGGTGGACACTTGTAAAAAGCATTAGTTCCTGTTCCACTATCAGATGGAACTATGATTGAAGTCCCATCATGTTTACCTTCATTTATTAATAGGTCTATATCTTTTGCTTCAACATTTGGAATATCTCCTGGAAGTCTTAAAACTGCCGAGGCACCTATGCTTTTAAGGTAATCGCATGCATTATCAACTGAGGTACTTTCGTCAACTTGTATTTTTTCTTCGATAATTTCAATTCCATATTTAACTCCTATTGACATTGCACTACTGTCTTTAGTAAGTAAAAATTTCCTATCAGCAAGTCTTGACTTTGATACTTCAGAAAGCACATCTTCTAGCATAAGTTTTGCTATTCTTTCAGTTTCAGAATTTGATAAATCTTTCCTTAATCTTGATTTGGCATTTTTGAAGTTCTTAAAGGGTACTAAAATATAATTCATTATGTTCACTAAAAGTTTAAGCTTTAGTATAAACTAATTATATGAAAATATTCTCTTGGAATGTAAATGGAATCAGATCTATTCAAAAAAAAGGTTTTAAAGATTTTATCTTAAACTTTAAGCCTGATATTTTATGTATCCAAGAAACAAAAGCTTCTATAAACCAATTATCTGATGATATTATCAATATCCCGAACTATGAATCATACTTTGAATCATGTCAGACAAAAAAGGGCTACTCAGGTGTTGCAATTTATACTAAAATTAAGCCTTTGAATTTTTCAACATCATTAAAAAGCAGTGAAAAATTTGATATTGAAGGGAGAAACCAAATTTTTGAATTTGACAAATTTTATCTTCTAAATTTTTACTTTCCTAATGGGCAAATGTCTGAGGAGAGATTACTCTATAAGCTCGATTTCCATACTGCTGTTTTAAAATACTTGAAAAAATTAAACAAAAAGAAAAAACCCATAATTGTTTGTGGAGATTATAATATTGCTCATAACGAAATTGATCTTAAACATCCTAAGCCCAATGAAAATACTTCTGGGTTTTTAAGAGTCGAGAGGGATTGGATGAATGATTTGAGTAACTCCGGTTTTTTTGATACATATAGATATCTAAATCCCGACAAGATCAAATATTCTTGGTGGACATACATGAGAAATGCTAGGAAAAATAATGTTGGATGGAGGATTGATTATTTTTGGATCAATGAAATTAATTTAGTGAAAAATGCTGAGATACATAATGAGGTTTTTGGTTCAGATCATTGTCCAGTTTCAATAAAAATAGACTTATGAGTCTAAATCTTCTGCATATTCCTCTGCAAGATTTTCAAAGCTAGGCACACCCTGACTATCTAAAAAAGCGAGTGTAACTGTTCCAGTTGGACCATTTCTTTGTTTACCAATTATTATTTCTGCGATCCCATCTCTTTCTTCAACGTTTCTTTTATATGCATCTGCTCTGTGAATAAATAGAACCATATCAGCATCCTGTTCAAGAGCGCCGCTTTCTCTTAAATCAGATAGCTGAGGTTTTTTATCAGTTCTTGCTTCTGTCTGTCTGCTTAATTGTGATATTGCAACAATTGGGATCTGTAGTTCTTTGGCTAGTGATTTTAAAGCTGAAGAAATTTCTGCGATTTCTCTTTCTCTATTGTCATTTCTAGTTACTCCTCTCATAAGCTGTAAATAATCTACAATTAACAAATCAAGGCCCTTATCACTTTTAAGCCTCCTTGCTCTAGATCTTAATTCTAAGGAGTTAATTGCTGGCGTATCATCAATGTAAATATTTGACCTTTCAAACGAACTACTACAGTTCTTTATATTTTCTAATTCATTATCAGACAAAAACCCAGTCCTGATTTTTGAAAAGTTAATTTTAGATTTTGAAGAAAGCATTCTCATCATTAATTGTTCTTTAGTCATTTCTAGCGAGAAAAAACCAACGTTTAATCCATTAGTTATTGCGGCATTTAAAACAATATTTAAACCAAATGATGTTTTCCCCATTCCTGGCCTGGCGGCCAATATTATTAAGTCAGATGATTGCAACCCCGCCGTCATTTTGTCTAGCCTTTTAAATCCGCTCGGTACACCCGTTATTGCCTCTTTTCTCTTGGCAAGATTTTCAATAATTTTTATTGTTTCTAAAGCAAGCTCTTGAGAAGAAACAAATCCAGGTCTTTTTTTATTTTGTGAAATATCAAAAAGCTTTTTTTCTGCTTGATCTAAGAAATCATTAACATCAATTTGATCCATCTGCCCTTCTGAAACAATTTCAGATGCTGTTTGAATCATACTTCTTAAAATAGATTTTTCTCTTACTGACCTTGCATAAATATTTACATTGCTTGAGCTAGGAACAAATTCAACCAATTGTGTTAGATATGTGCTGCCACCAATTTCTTGTAACATAGATTTCTTTGATTTTAATTTTTCGTAAAGTGTAACTACATCTATAGGTTTATTCTCACCATCTAGCTCCAGCATAGCAGAAAAAATTTTCTTATGATTTTGATCATAAAAGTCATTTATGCCGACTTCCTCAAGGGCTCCATTAATAGCTTGATCATCTAATAATATAGAACCTAAAACAGCTTTTTCAGCCTCTATATTCTGTGGTAAGGTTTTAACAAATTCTGCCATATTTAAATTTTATAATATTAAACAAAGAAGGTAAATTATTAGTTAAAAATCTATTAAAATAATACCAATATCATTTACATTGCAACCCGTACTTCCTGTTATTTTTAAATCTTTTAATTTTTTAAAAAAGCTATAAGAATCGTTATTTATCAAATATGATCTAGGGCTAATTCCTATTTTAGAAGCTTTTAAAGCTGTTTTTGAATCACAAAAAGCCCCTGCAGAATTTGTATTTCCATCAATTCCATCAGTACCTGCAAACAATGCTGAAATTTTTTTATTTCCTGAAACTCCTATCGCAAAACTAAGCGCAAGCTCCATATTTCTTCCCCCAATTCCACTGCCTTTAACGTTAACAGTGGACTCTCCTCCAAATAGAAAGCATATGGGCTTTTTGCTCTTTTTTTCTTTTTTTGCTAGATCTATTACTTTTTTTGCAAACTTTAACCCTATATTACTAGCCTCTCCTTGAACTTTAAAAGAGTGTAAAATTGTTTTATATCCTAATTCTTTTGCTTTTGTCTGGGCAAAATCTAAAGCTTTTTTATTATCTGCAATTATGAAATTTCTGACCGTTTGATTAGTTTTTGTTGGAAGTTTTTTATTAACAATCTTGTTAATATTGGGTAGTTCAGATTTAACAAATTTCGATTTTAATACTTTGTTTTTAAGCTTTAAATTCGTCTTTAATTCTTTTACTGATGGACCTGATGCAATATCAGATGGCTTACCCTCTATTACATCTGATATTAAGATATTACAAATATTTGTGGAATTTGAATGCATTAATAGTTTCCCTCCCTTAACAGAGGAAATTTTTTTTCTAATAAAATTTATCATTTTTATATCCAATCCAGATCTTAATAAGCGGTCAAATATTATTTGTTTTTCTTTTAAACTTATTCCTTCTTCTGGAGCTGCCACAAGAGAGCTGCCACCCCCCGAAATTAGAAATATTATTAAATCTTTTGGTTGTGTGGTACTTAATAGTTTTATAATCTCTTTTGCTGCTATTAGGCTATATTTGTTTGGTATAGGATGAGATGATTTTATATAATTAAAATTTTTAATTTTGCTTTTTGGTTTTTCATTAGAAATTATTAAACCCTCAGTAATTTTATTTTTTAATATTATTTTAATTCCCTCGGCCATTGGAATTGATGATTTTCCAAAACTTATTACGAATATTTTATTAATTTTATTTAGATCGTAACTTTTATTTTGTATTTTCAAGCTATTTTTTTTGAGAATTATGGATTCCAAAATACATTTTTTTGGATTTGCTCCATTTAAAGCTGAATTGAATATTTTATTAAGTGTTGCCTTGTTCATTTTTCTCATTCAAAAATTTCTTTAAAAATCTTACTGCTAAATAAAATATAGGTGTATCAATCACTGCTGCAATAAATTTAAATAGATATGCATAAAATATTAATGTTAACAATCCCATAAACTCAGATTTATCTTGGGGAAGTGGTATAGAATATGTTAAGAAATGTGTAATTAATATCACAGCAGATGTATCGATAAGTTGACTTACCATTGTTGATCCATTATTTCTAATCCATAAATATTTTCCACTTGTTAAGTTTTTTAAATAGTGAAAAACTGTTACGTCAACATATTGTGCCAAGAAATAAGCAACCATCGAGGCTGTAATTGTGCCTAGTGCCAAATGTCTTATTGTTAAAAATGCATTATTGGTATCAATACTTTCTGTTGAGGTTGTAAACTCTGGCACTATCCCACCTAACCACAATATTAAACCTAGCCATAAATTTACAATTAAACCTGTCCAAACTATTATCGTTGCTTTCTTTTTCCCAAATATTTCCGAAATTAAATCTGTGCAAAGAAAAGTTATAGGATATGGTAAGACTCCAATTGCAACTATTAAAGGAAAGCTAAAACCAAAAATATTAAAACTCAGATCAATAAACCTTGAGGTTCCTAAAATGTTTAGCATAGTCATAGATGATATGAAGATGCCTGCTAGGACAATATAGGTTATTATTTTTCTTGTGCTATTTAAATCCATCTTAATATATTTATATTAACATTCTTGAAACTATTTGATGACATGATAAACTCAAAAACTTAATTGGCCGCGTAGCTCAGGGGTAGAGCGACGCTCTCATAAGGCGTATGTCGGTGGTTCGAATCCACCCGCGGCTAAAATTAGCCTATTTTAATCATTCTGTCTATTGCAATTTTTGCTTTTGAGGCTAATTCTATTGGAACTTTAATTTCAGGGCTTTCTGTTTTTAGAGAATTATAAATTTTTTCTACAGTTATCATCTTCATAAAATTACATTTTGAGGTTCTATTTATAGGAATAAAATTTTTTTCAGGACAGGCTTTTTTCATTTTATGGATTATCCCTTCTTCAGTTGCTACAATAACATTTTTACTTTTACTCTCTTGTGATTTTCCTATCATTGCTTCAGTTGATAAAAAATGAATTGATTTGTCATTATTTCTTTCAGCCATAAGCATCGCTTGTGATCCACACGCGCATTCTGGATGAATTAAAACTTCTGAATCAGGATATTCGTCTTTTAAATTTTTAATCTCTTCAAATTTCATAGCAGCATGAACATGACACTCCCCAGGCCAAATTTTTATTTTTTTGTTAGTTTTCTTTTGAACATAGGCTCCAAGAAACATATCAGGTAAAAATAGAATATCTTTTTTATCATCTATTGATTGCACAATTTGTAATGCATTTGAAGAAGTGCAGCAGTAGTCGCTTTCTGCTTTTATATCAGCAGTTGTATTTACATAGCTAACAACAACTGCATCTGGATTTTTTTTCTTCCAGTCTACAAGTTGTTTAACGTTAATTGAGTCAGCAAGCGAACAGCCTGCATCTAGATCTGGAAGTAAAATTTTCTTTTCAGGAGATAATATTGATGCTGTTTCAGCCATAAAATGAACACCACAAAATACAATTATTTTAGCTTTAGTCTTAGCAGCTATTCGAGATAGCCCTAACGAATCACCAACAAAATCTGCTATATCTTGAACTTCAGGTATTTGATAATTATGAGCTAAAATTATGGCATCCTTTTTCTCTTTTAAGTTTTTAATTTCTATTAAATAATCAAGCATTTCTATCACGTAAAAATCTATTTTACCACAAGCATTGATATATCTAGAAAACATGCAGAATGAGTTATTTTGCCAACAGAAATAAAATCGATATCAAGTTTTTTAATTTTTTCTATTTTATTAATAGTCATTTTTCCAGAAACCTCAATTTCACTTTTTATACTATTTCTTATAAGTTGAACTGATTTTTTGATATTGGCAATACTAAAATTATCAAGCATTATTCTTTTGGGTCTAAATTTTATTGCCACTTTCAGTTCTCTCATATTTGTAACTTCAATTTCAGACACTTTGATTTTTTTATTTTTTTTCAATTTTTCTAAAGTTTTTTCAATATTATTATTTAAAAAAATATGATTTTCTTTAACTAGTATTTGATCTTTTAAATTTGTTCTATGATTTAATCCGCCACCAATCCTAACAGCATATTTTTCTAGCAATCTCCAGCCCGGAATGTTTTTTCTAGTATCTAGAATTTTAATTTGTGTTTTTTTTACAATTTTTGAATATTTTTCGGTCAAAGTAGATATTCCACATAGTCTTTGCAAAAAATTCAGAATAATTCTTTCCAAAGAAATTATATCTTTTGCTGGGCCATAAACAGTTCCAACTTTTTCAAATTTTTTAATTTTGTCACCATCTTTATGTCTCCACTTTATAAAAATTTTATTATTATATTTTTTTATTAAATGATTAATTATGTCTGTTCCTGATAAAATGCCTTTTTCCTTAAAAACTATATCAGCTTTAATTTTTTTATTTGTTAGAGTTAAAGATGATGTTAAATCAAGTTTGGTCTGGTCTTCGTTAATTGCTAAATCTAGGATTCTATCAACACTTTTTTTTAAAGCATTGTTCATATTTACTTTCTATTTTACTTCCCAAGTATCACCAGCTCCAATTAGCTTCTTGAGATCTGGTTTAAATTTGTCTTTAGCCATTGTTATTTGTTCGCGAACTACGTCCTCAAATATTGGAGCTTGAACTCTTTTAATAATTCCCATTGGAACTGGACTATCCGGGAATTCTAAATCTTTAATCATTTTAATCAGAACAGGGTCAGTTTCATCATATATAACGATATTATCAGGAATTTTATTTGGTTCAAATTCAACTATATCAAATTTTCCATAGCCCATAACAAGGCCTTTGTTGAGCTCTTTCCCAAAAATTAAAGGTTTCCCATGTTCAACTTTTACATTGTTATCGTCTCGAATTTCCCTGTTAGTAAAACCATCAAAAGCACCATTGTTATATATATAGCAGTTTTGATAAATATGAACAAACGACGTTCCCTTGTGGTTATAAGCTTCTATTAACACATCAACCAACTCTTTGACATAAGTAGCTGATATTTGTGCAATAAAAGTTGCTCCTGACTCAATAGCTAATCCTAATGGATCAACAGGAGTTTCTATAGTTCCATAGGGTGCAGTTTTATTAACCATTCCTTTAACGCTTGTTGGAGAGTATTGACCTTTGGTTAGACCGTAAATTCTATTATTAAAAAGCAAAATATTTAAGTCAGAGTTCCTTCTTAAAGCATGAATTAAATGATTTCCACCAATAGACATTCCGTCTCCATCGCCAGTAACTACCCATACCGCTAATTCAGGGTTTGACAATTTTAGTCCTGTTGCAATAGGCAAAGCTCTACCATGAATAGTATGGAAACCGTAAGTACTCATATAATATGGAAACCTAGATGAGCATCCAATACCTGATACGACAGCATGTTCATGTGTGGGCCTGCCAATTTTAGCCATAGCTGTTTGAACTGCTTTTAATATTGCATAATCCTCACATCCAGGACACCATCTTGGCTCAGCTGCAGATTTGAAATCCGTTGCTTTATATTTTATTTGACTTGTTTCTGTGCTCATAACAAAACTATATTAATGCTCCTTTAAAGAGTCTAACTCCTTATTAATAAATTCTATCATTTCCGTAACTGGGATTGGTTGCCCTGTCACCCTGCCTAGAAAAGCAGTATCAATCATAAATTTAGATCTTATAATCATATTTAAATGGCCCAAATTAAGCTCTACAACAACAACCTTTTTAAAACTCCTTAATATATCACCAAGGTTTTTAGGTAAAGGGTTTAAATATCTTATATTAATCATTGCAACTTTCTTGCCAGATCCCTGAACAACCTCCATTGCTGCTCTCATGCTACCCAAAGTACTTCCCCAGCCAACCAATAAAAGATCAGCATCTTTATCACCGATAATTTCTATATCAGGAATATCATTGGCAACTTTTTGGGTTTTTTCGTATCTAAGTCTTGTCATTAAATCATGATTTTCTGGATCTTGAGTTATGTTTCCAGTTTCATTTGTTTTTTCTAGTCCTCCAATTGTATGCTCTAATCCAGGAGTACCAATTTTGACCCAATCTCTTGCCAAAGTCTCTTTATTTCTTTTATATGGCAAATAGCCTTCAGGATTAATTCTAAATGGTGCTTTCATTTCGGGAATATTATCAAGATCAGGAATTTTCCAGGGCTCTGAAGAATTGATTAAGAAACCTTCAGACAATACTATTACAGGAGTCATATATTTAGTAGCAAGTCTGACTGCCTCAATAGAAATCCAAAAACAATCTGCAGCTGAAGAAGGGGCTAAGACTATTAAATATGAATCAGATGGTCTCCCATAAAGAGACATTAACAAATCGCCTTGTTCTGTTTTTGTAGGCATTCCAGTTGAGATACCCGATCTCATAAAATCAAAAATTATTAAAGGTAATTCTGTCATGACTGCTAAGTTAATAGCTTCTACTTTTAATGCAATACCAGGACCTGAGCTTCCTGTAATTCCGAGCTTTCCTGCATAAGCCGCACCTAGTGCCATTGTAACAGCAGCTATCTCATCTTCAGTCTGTATTGCGGCCACATCAAATTGTTTTAAAGCTGCAAGTGTATGAAGTATTTCACTAGCAGGAGTAATCGGATATCCTGAAAAAACAATTGGTATATCAATTTTTTGGGATGCCACTAAAAGGCCATAGGATGTTGCAAGAGCACCGTTAATGTTTCTATATGTTCCTGGCTCAAGCTTTGCTGGCGGAACTTTATACATAATAGGAAATATTTCCATAGTGTCGCATATATTAAATCCAGCATGAAGAACTTTTAAATTTGCTTCAAGGACTTGAGGTTTTTTTCCGAATTTTTTGTTTAAGAATTTTTCAATCGGCTCTAGAGGTCTAGAAAAAAGCCATGATACAACTCCAAGTGCTAAAAAGTTTTTACATCTAAGTTTGTCGCCATGCCCCATTTCCATCTCGTCCAAAGCCTGAAGAGTTAAGGTTGTTATTGGAATCTTGTGGACCCTAAAATCTTTTAAGGTTTCACTTGTAGGATCAAGTGGATTTCCATCAAATCCAGCTTTTTTCAAGTTTTTATCTGTAAATTCATCTTCATTAACAATTATCAGACCGCCTTTATTTACAACATCCAAATTAACTTTTAATGCCGCAGGATTAAAGCATACTAAAACCTCGGGAGTATCACCTGGGGTGTAAATATCTTTAGCGGCGAATTGTATTTGATAAGAAGAGACGCCATAAGTTGTACCAAGTGGTGCTCTAATTTCTGATGGAAAGTCTGGGAAAGTAGCAAAGTCATTTCCAGCGAATGCTGTTGTGTTCCCAAACTGATCCCCTGTTAACTGAATTCCATCACCAGAGTCACCAGCAAACTTAACGGTTATAGTATCAACTTCATTTAATTCAACTTGTTTTTCTACAGTCATAATATAGTTTTAAATCCAATTTAATTTTAATGTAATAAGTTAATAACAGTTTAAAAATATAGCATCTTTTCTATATAATGAAATAGTTATTTAAAAAATTTATAAATTTTTTTGGACAAAGTTTTATATAATTCTTTGACATTTAATATCATATTTAAAAAAGTACCAATTTGGTATATGATTTATAAATTTTTAGTGATTTGTATAAGAAAATCTTAATGTCCCAGATGATATTTTCCAGTTTATATGCTTTAGCCACTTATTATTTTTTGAGGAGAAATCCTCTCTCATATGACAACCTCTAGATTCCTCACGCAATAAAGCAGACTTTGTCATTAAATAGGATAATGTTTTGAGATTAAGAATTCTATTATCAATTATATCTTTGTTATCTAGATCTTTCTTTTTTATTGAGGATATTTCATCCAAAGCTAATAATAAGTCTTTTTTATTTCTAAGTATTCCAACATGATTATTAATAATTTGGGAAATAGACATTCTTAGATTTAAATATTTTTCCAATTTTTTTTCTGAGGGAATCAAGGATATTTGCTCAGATATTTTTAATATTTTTTTAGGTATCTTCTTAATTTTCGTTGAAAATTCAAGAGCTGAATCAACAGCCCTTTTAGAAAATACTAGACATTCTAACAAAGAGTTGCTGGCTAATCTATTTGCTCCATGCGCACCTGAACATGCTACTTCACCACATGCATATAAGTTTTTAATATTCGTTCTAGCATAAATATCGGTCTTTATTCCACCAATTAAGTAATGAGCTGCAGGAGCAACTGGGATTTTTTCATTAGTTATATCTACTCCTTCACGAAGACAAAGTTCATAAGTATTCTTAAATCTAGTTTTAATTAAGCTTTTATCAAGATGTTTTAATGTCAAAAAAACATTTTTCTCTCCATTAGTCTTCATTTCATTGAATATAGCTTTTGAGACTATATCTCTTGAAGCCAATTCTTTATTTGGATTGTAGTTCTTCATAAACTGTTTACCAGAATGATTAATCAGTTTTGCGCCTTCTCCTCTCAAAGCCTCGCTGATCAAAAAATTTTTGGCTCCATCTTTAAAGAAAACTGTCGGGTGAAACTGTACAAATTCCATATCAACAACAGTTGCGCCAGCATTAATACCCATTATTATGCCGTCTCCAGAGGTTGCAGATGGATTGGTAGAATTGTAATAAATTCCACATGCACCTCCAGTTGCCAATATTGTAGATCTAGAATTTATAACAATTTTTTTCTTAACTTTATCTGATTGGACTAAGCATCCATAACATTCTTTACTATCAGAAAATAGCTCAATAACAGATGTATTCTCTAAAATTAAAATATTTTTTGTTTTGTAAATCTTTTCTGATAAAAAATCTACAACAGCTTTTCCAGTTTCATTACCTAGTGCATGCAAAATTCTTCTGTTGCTATGACCCCCTTCAATTCCCAAATCAAAGCCTGATGAATCTGAGTCAAAAACCATACCCATTTCAACTAATTCTTTAACTCTGTCGAAACCCTCTTGAACCATAATGTTTACAGCTTCTGAATCATTTAATTCAGCTCCTGCAGAAATAGTATCTTCATAATGAGAGTCGATAGAGTCTTTTGTATCAATTGCGGCCGCAATTCCACCTTGAGCCCAATACGAATTACTCTCTTCTATTGATGATTTTGTTACAATGCAAACATTACCAAAATTAGATGCATATAGAGCTGAATAAAGTCCAGATAGACCAGTTCCAATAACTAAGAAATCGCATGAAATTGGTTCTTTAAAATAATTAGAATTTTTCATTTAATAACATCCATTATATTTTTTCTTATATTTTCTATTTCATTGATATCATATATTTTACCTTTAGATCCTTTTGTTACATAAAAAACATCCTCCACCGACTCTCTTTTTGTTGAAATTTTTACAAACCTTATCCTTAATCCTAAATCTTTAATAGTTCGTAGAATTGAATATAGCATCCCCGGTTTATCTCCAGCAGTTAATTCAATAATTGAAAATTTACTTGATAAGTCGTTGTCGACTTTTACTTTAGCTTTTAATGTTGATTTATAATTTGATGTTTGAAAATGATTTTTCTCATTCCCAGTAATAACTTTATTTTTAGATTTGATATTTTTTTTGATTCTATTCCATATTTTTCTATCATTGAAAGTCGAGTTTCCAAATCTGTTTATTTCCAATGTATAAACATGCAGATTACTTTTAAGTTCCGCAAGTCTAGCAGAAAATATATTAATACTTTCAGAACTTAACTCTTTACAGATATCTATAAAGCCGATTCTTTTTGTTCTTGACCAAAATGTTAGATAATCAATTTTTCTTTTTTGACTATATCTTATTCCCATTACTAAATCATCAGAAGATTTTTCAAGAATTTTTAATTGATATTCAACTTCCTCAGATGAATAAACCTCAAAATACTGCTTATGGGTTTTACCAACCATATTCTCAATCTCATTAGATGTATAGTTTAGTTTAATTTTTTCCAAATTCTTTGAACTTTTCCTTTGCATTTTTTTTGTCATCATACTAAATGTCTTTTTATATAAAAGTCTCAGTAGGTTTCCTTTCCAGTCCGACCATACATCGGAAGCCACACTTCTGAGATCACAAAATGTTAAAATAAAAAGGTATTCTAGTTTCTCTATTGTNTTGATTCTTTTTCTAAATTCATCTATNAGNTCNNTATCATCCATNTCACGTTTTTGTGAGAAGCNAGACATAGTTAGNTGCTCTTTAATTAAAAANTATATTAANTCTTTAGAATCCTCNTTATATGAAAACCTTTCACANATTNTTTCAGACATNNCNGCACCTCTGTCGGAGTGTCCTTTTCCGAAACCTTTTCCTATGTCATGTAGCAGNGCTGCAACAGAGAATAAATCCTTCTTTTTAATTTTTTTTGCAATTTTGGTTTCAAAAGGAAATTCATTAATATATTCATCATTTATAAGTTTTTCGAATTCTTTAATTAGAAAAATAGAATGAACATCAACAGTGTATATATGAGATGGATCGGCTAGAGAAAGATTTCGTACTTTATCAAATTCTGGAATAAAAAAACTTAATATATTAGTTTTATTTAGTTTTTCTATGAAGCCCGATATACTTTTGCATCTTTTTATAGTTTCTGCAAAAGAAAATAAAAATAATATTTTATCATTTTTTGTCATTTTAATTTTTGTCAATTTTTTACATTCATTCATCACATCATCAGCGATCTCAATATTATTGTTTGATGAAAGTTCAAAAGCTTTCAATACATTTTCTGGATCTTTAGTGATGAGACTAGGATTTATNGCTTTAAGTAAACCTCTATGGATTATATAAAAATCATTTAGATTCTGAATTCTTTTTGATTGAAAAATATCTTTATCTGTAATTCTACTAATTATTTTGTCAGTAATATCATAAATTTGATTTCTATATTCATTGAAAATTTTCATTAGTATATTTTCTTTAGTTAAAAATTTCTCGTTTTTAATATCAAAAAAATCGGCAACTTCTTTTTGAGACTCATAATCAAAAACATCAATATATGAATTTTTAATAACATGGAGGTGATTTCTTAATTGAATAAAAAATTCTTGGGCTTCATTTATCAAAATCAAATCTTCTTTTGTGATAAATTCATTTGATATTGATTTATCAAGGTCAATATCACATATGTTNGCTCTAAGTATCCAAAAAAGACTGTGAATATCTCTCAAGCAACCTTTTCCTTCTTTTACATNAGGCTCAATAAGATATGTTGGTGTGCTGAATTTTCTATGCCTTTTTTTTCTTTCCAATAGTTTTTCATTTATATAATTTTGAGATATGTTTGGCAATAATTTTTTATTTAGGTTATTTTTTAGTTTAATACACAAGTTTGAATCACCAGTTATNGCTCTTAAATCCATCATTGATGATAAAATTGTTGAATCCTGCATACTTGCTAGTTCTAAGCACTCATCAATTGATCTCAACGAGTTTCCAACCTCTAACCCTGTATCCCATAGCTTGTACAAAATATTTTCAGCTTGGAGCTTTGCCTGTTCAAATTTAGATGTTTCGTATAGGATTAAAATATCAATATCTGATTTTATGCATAATTCTTTTCTACCATATCCACCCAGAGCTAAAATGGCAATTCCGCTTGATCTGTAATTAATATCAATTTCGCTTGATATAAGTTTATCTATTTCATTAGAAAATTTATTTACCAATTCAGTAGAGCTTATAGATTTAGAAANATGTAAATTTTTTATATTTTCATAAGATTTTTTAAATCTTTTTGAAAATTTGTCNTNCGAAGTCATTTTTTGAAATTAACAGGTACTTCGCCTTCTCCAACAGAAATATTTTCATGTCTAGCAAGAACAAACAAAAGGTCCGAAAGCCTGTTCACATATATTTGAGCTTTAGGGTTAACCCACTCTATTTTTGACAAAGATACAATTTTTCTTTCTGCTCTTCTACATACTACTCTGGATAAATGAAGACAAGTTCCTGTAAAACAACCAGCCGGGAGGATAAATTCTTTTAAGGGTCCTACTATTTCTACGTATTTATCAATTTGCCTTTCTAGCCATGAAATTTTAGAGCCAGTAATTCTAGGCACTTTCACATCTTTTGTAGATGCTAAATCCGCTCCTAAAATAAACAAATCATTTTGAATCTTATTGAGCACTTTAATGCAGGATTTGGATATTTCACCAGTCAATACTAAGCCTATGCAAGAGTTTAATTCGTCTATATCACCATAGCTTTCTACTCGAATAGAATCTTTAGGTACCACTTCTCCGCCCACAAGCATTGTATTACCTTTATCACCAAATTTTGTATATACCTTATTTATTCTATTCTTTGGCATTATGTATTTTAACTTAGAACTAAAAAGTAAACAATTTATCAACATTCTTGTATTTTTTTAAAATATAATATTGTTATGGCAGATATATATTTTGATGACTATATGAGACACAAGTTATATGGCAGTAGAGGATATTACAAATCATCATTTTCTGTAAAAGAGAAAAATGATTTTATTACCTCGCCAAATATTTCAAATTTTTTTGGCAATGTTATTGGTAAATTTATAGCAGAAAAAATAAATAAAAGATTTAATAATGAGAAGTTTAATATTATTGAAATTGGTTCTAATGATGGAACGCTTTCATTACACATACTTGACTATCTTTCAAAATTTAAAAAAAAAATATATCAAAAGACTCACTACTTTATAGTCGAACAAAACTCAAATATTAAAAAAAAAATAAATAAAAATCTTTATAAACATAAAAATAAATTTACTTTTTATACAAAATTAGAAGAGTTAAAGTCAGATAATAAAAATTCTTTTATATTTTGCAATGAATTGTTTGACTCATTACCATTTCATAGATGTATTTTTAGAGAAGAAAAGNTATATGAAATTCTAATTTCAAAAAACCATAGTAAATATATTGAAANTGAGGTTGAAGCACGAACTAAATTAAAAGAAAAAATCATTTCATTAAATATGGATATTGAGAGCAATTTATTTTTCGAGTTCCCAAGCTATGAATTTTTTGAAATAGTTAGATCTATAAACAATATCAATAATAATATTTTATTTTTATCTTTTGATTATGGTGATAAAAAAAATATCTTAGGAGCATCTAAGTACCCTAAAGGAACAGCCAGAACCTTTCACAACAATAAAGTTGGAGATAATTTTTATAATAATGATGTTGATATAACTTATTCAATAAACTTTGAGCTTCTTTCAAGAGAATTTATTTCTTATGGTTTTAATGAGGAGTTATTTGAAACTCAGACAAAATTTTTAATAGATAATTCATTTTTAGAAATTATACATGATAGCATTAACTCNTCATCTCTAGATACTACAAAACTAAAAAATCTTATTTCTCCTGCTTTTATGGGCGAAGCTTTTAAAGTTGTTTTTTTTAGTAAGATTNTTTGAAGTAATATTTTTTTACGTTAAAGTNATCGGGTTATGAATATTAGCTGGGCAGATAGAATCAATAATTTACCACCTTATTTATTTGCTGAAATTGATGCAAAAAAACAAGCTCTAATAGACAAAGGAGTTGATGTAATAGACCTTGGTGTAGGAGACCCAGATATTCCAACACCTGAAAGGATAATTAAAGCCCTAAATGTATCTGTTCAAAATCCATCCAATCATAGGTATCCGTCATATGCGGGGATGGCCTCTTTTAGATCCGAAGTAGCCTCTTGGTATAAAAGAAGGTTTGGTGTAACCGTTGACGGTGATAAAAATGTAATAATTCTTATTGGTTCAAAAGAGGGCGTNGCACATGCGCCTCTCGCATTTATTAATCCAGGTGATATTGCGCTTGTTCCTGACCCTGGATATCCAGTNTATAACATTGCTACTGAATTTGCNGGTGGAACTCCNTATTTAATGCCNCTTCTTGAAGAGAATGGATTTATGCCTGATNTAAATGCAATCCCNAACGATATTTTNAAAAAATCAAAAATTATGTTTTTAAATTATCCTAANAATCCAACATCTGCCTTTGCTTCTGANGATTTTTTTAANNAGGCTATTGAATTTGCANATAAAAATAANATTTTAATATGCCATGATGCNGCNTATACNGAAGTCTATTTTAATGAAAATAATAAACCAAAAAGTTTTTTAGAATATGACGGTGCTTTTGAGGTTGGATTAGAATTTCATTCTTTATCAAAAACATTTAGCATGACAGGNTGGAGACTTGGNCATGTAGTNGGTAATGAGAAAGCTGTAGCAGGAATTGGTAAGGTTAAAACAAATATAGATTCAGGAGCATTTCAAGCNGTTCANGAGGCAGGAATTGAAGCTCTAAGAAATTATGAAGATGGNTTNCAGGAAAGGACNGAGATTTATAAAAAAAGAAGNNTNTTNTTNTCNGAAGGCTTANANAAGATTGGNATTGATGTGATAANACCNGAAGGAACTTTTTATGTTTGGTTTAAAAATCCAAATGGCCTCAAATCTTCAGAATTCGCAAATCTACTATTAGAAAAATCTGGAATAGTAATGACTCCTGGTACGGGATTTGGAATTCATGGTGAAGGATATACAAGAGCCTCTGTAACCTTAGATGATGAGCAATTAATTGAAGCTGTTTCAAGAATTGAGAAACTTACTATTTGATTATAAAATTTAAAATCTTATTTTTTATATATATACTTTTTGAAATTTCTTTATTTTTTAAATATTTGCTTATTGATTCAATTTTTTCTACTTTTTGTTTTATAATTCTTTCATTAATATCTTGATTTTCAAATTCTACAATTCCTCTCGTCTTTCCATTGATTTGTATTACAACCTTAATTATGTCTTTCATTAAAATATTTTTATCAGGCTTAATCCATAATTTATTTATATCTTTCTTTTTAAAATTTGACTTACTCCAGAGTTCATTAGAAAGATGAGGAATGAGTGGATTGAGCAAAATAATAAAAATATAAACAAAAAAACCAAACAGCTTTTCATCTGCACTATTGTCTTCTTTATATTTGTAAGCATAGTTTAATAGCTCCATCATACTTGCAATTGCAGTATTGAATTGCATCCTATCTAAGTCGCGAGTTGCTTTATCTATAGTTTTATGAATTTTGATCAAAAATTCTTTATTTTTATCAGATAATTCTTCGAAATCAAATTNATATTCCTCCTGAATGTTACTAATATTTTGCTCTATTATTTTCCAAATTCTTTTTATAAACCTGCTAGATCCATCAATTCCCTCATCACTCCATTCCAAATCCTTTTCAACCGGTGCAGTAAATAAAACAAAAATTCTAACAGTATCGGCTCCGTAAATTTTAATTATCTCAGTTGGGTCCACTGTATTTCCAAGNGACTTNGACATTTTTGCACCATCTTTTAATACCATGCCTTGAGTTAAAAGGTTTTTAAAAGGCTCTTTAATATTGCAATATCCCATTTTCTTCATTGCATGAAAGAAGAATCTGGAATAAAGAAGATGTAAAATTGCATGCTCTATACCACCTATGTATTGATCAACCTGCATCCATTTATTAAATTCTGTTTCATCAAATATATTTTCCGATCTTGGTGAAGTAAACCGTGCAAAATACCAAGAAGATTCAAAGAACGTATCAAAAGTGTCAGTCTCTCTAATAGCAGGTTTTCCTGAATAGGGACATGTTGTATATTTCCAAGTGGGGTGATTTTCCAATGGATTTCCAGGTCGATCTAAATCAATATCATCAGGTAATTCAACTGGTAAAGAAGATTCAGGTAGTGGGACCATAGTTCCATCTTCTAAGTAGATAACAGGTATAGGACATCCCCAATATCTTTGTCTNGAAATTCCCCANTCACGCAATTTAAATTTNATTGAACTAGTTGCAATAGATTTTTTTTCTAGCTCTTTGATAACTCTATTTTTAGCTTCTTGAACATTTAAGCCGTTGAGAAAATCAGAATTTATAATTTTACCGTTTTCTACAAAAGCTTCTTTTAAATCATATTCATTTCCATCTTTTGAAACAACTTGAATGATATCAAGTTGATATTTCTTGGCGAAATCAAAGTCTCTTTGATCATGTGCAGGACAGCCAAATATTGCCCCTGTTCCATAATCCATGAGTATAAAATTAGCTATATAAACTGGTATTTCTTTTCCTGAAAAAGGATGTAAAACTTTCAAGCCGGTATTTATTCCAATCTTATCAGCTTTTTCTAAAGCCTCTGTTGTTGAGGAAGTTTTCTTACATTCCTCAATAAATTTACTAATTTCAGAATTTTTTTTTGATAAATCATTACTAATCGGATGTTCAGGAGAAAGCCCTATAAAAGATGCACCAAAAATTGTATCAGGTCTGGTTGTAAAAACATTAATAGCAATTCCATTTTTTGTTTTAAATTTAATTTCTGCTCCTATGGATTTACCTATCCAGTTTTCTTGCATGGATAATACTCTTTTTGGCCAACCATATAAGTTTTCTAACTCTTTCGCTAAATCATCAGCAAAATCTGTTATTTTCAAAAACCATTGCGATAATTTTTTTTGAATGACTTCAGCACCAGATCTCCAGCCCTTACCGTCTACAACCTGCTCGTTAGCCAAAACAGTACAATCAATAGGATCCCAATTAACATATGATTCTTTTTTATAAGCAATATTGTTTTTTAAAAGATCTAAAAACAATTTTTGCTCGTGAATGTAATAATTTTTATTACAAGTTACTATTTCTCTGTCCCAATCATATGAAAGCCCAAGCTGTTTGAGTTGACCTTTCATTATTTCTATATTTTTATAAGTCCAATCTCTTGGATGGACCTTGTTTTTAATTGCAGCATTCTCTGCTGGCATTCCAAAAGCGTCCCAGCCCATAGGATGCAAAACATTATATTTTTGACACCTTTTTAATCTTGCTACAACATCTCCTATAACATAATTTCTTACGTGCCCCATATGTATCTTTCCAGAAGGATATGGAAACATTTCCAAGACATAAAATTTTTTATCATCTTTATTAAATTGCGCAACAAAGGATTTTTTATTTTCCCATTCTTCTTGCCACTTGGGTTCAATCTCTGATGGTATATAATTCATTTTATATTAATAATAATTATTTTAATTAAAATATATATATAATGAATCAAGTTATAAAGAAAAACTTTGAAATTGATAAAATTAAAGCCAAAAAATTAAGGTCCATGGGTATTTCTGGCTTATTCATACCCATTGATAAAAAAACCGATGATAGCTTATCCGAGACATCTAAAAAAATTAATAATTTAGATATTAATGAAGTAAAAAGTATTGTTAAGGAATGTAAATCTTGCGAATTACATAAGACAAGGAATATGTCGGTTTTTGGTGAAGGAAATGAAAATGCGGAAATAATGTTTATTGGTGAGGCGCCTGGAAAAGATGAGGACTTAACGGGTAAGCCTTTTGTTGGTAAGGCAGGCCAACTACTTGATAAGATAATTCAAGCAATGAAGATGAAAAGAGAAGATATTTATATTTGTAATATTGTGAAATGTAGGCCTGAGGATAATAGAAAGCCCTCGATTCATGAAGTAAAGTCATGCTCCACTTTTTTGGATTTTCAGATAAAAAAAGTTAATCCAAAAATTATAGTATGTCTTGGTTTAGTTGCAGCTGAAAATATTTTAGGTGAAAATGATAAATTAAAAAATTTGAGAGGAAAATTTTATGAAAAGTATGGTGCTAAAATATTAATTACTTACCACCCAGCAGCCTTGCTGAGGGATCCAAGCAAAAAAAAACTAGTATGGGAGGATATGCAAATCGTAATGAGAGAGGTAGGAATATATGTCTAATAAGTTAAAAGATGAAAATAGCCCATACTTGCTTCAACATTCCGAAAATCCTGTAAATTGGTACTCTTGGTCTGACGAAGCTTTTAGGATTGCAAATGAAAATGACATTCCAATCTTCTTATCAATAGGATATTCAACTTGTCATTGGTGTCATGTGATGGAGCATGAATGTTTTGAGGATGAAGAAGTGGCGAAAATTTTAAATGAAAGCTTTGTATCTATTAAGGTTGATCGTGAACAGAGGCCCGACATTGATAGCATTTACATGGCAGTTTGCCAGATGATGACACAAAGAGGTGGATGGCCATTGTCTATTTTTATGACTCCTGATAAAAAACCTTTTTTCTCTGGAACTTATTTTCCAAAAAAATCAAAAGGAGGAATGGTTGGCTTTCTTGAATTGTTACCTAGAATTGCAGATGTTTGGAAAAATAATAGAAATGATATAAAAAAATCCGTTGATAGTATAGTGTCTACATTGAAGGATGTTTCGAATCCTAAAATATCTGCTAATTTTGTTTCCGAAGAAGATATGAATGAAATATTTGAAAGTTTGAAAGATTTTTATGATGAAAAGTATGGCGGATTCGGTGAGGCGCCTAAATTTCCATCCCCACAAAATATTATTTTTTTGAGTAATTTTTATAATTTTTTCAAAAATAAGGATGCTCTACATATGATAGATCAAACACTTACTTCAATTGCATTGGGAGGTATTAATGATCACATTGGAGGGGGATTTCATAGGTATTCAACTGATGTAAAGTGGAAAGTGCCACACTTTGAAAAAATGCTTTATGACCAAGCAAATTTGTTAGAGTCTTTTTATGAATCATATTTAGTTTCTAACAAAGAAATATATTTGGATTCTATCGAGAGGACGATTCATTATTTAAAAGAATCAATGTTGTCTGAAAACGGAGCTTTTTATTCTGCCGAGGATGCAGATTCCGAGGGGCAAGAAGGATTATTTTATCTATGGGAAGAGGATGAA
Organism: bacterium; assembly: GCA_002715585.2. Classification (GTDB taxonomy): domain Bacteria; phylum Desulfobacterota_D; class UBA1144; order UBA1144; family UBA1144. The sequence goes on from PAZJ02000005.1 coordinate 63,549, forward strand.
CTAAAAAAAATTTTAAAAAGTGATGAATTCGAATTTTTCAAACTTTTATATAATATAAAAATCGAAGGAAATTTCTTAGAGGAAACCACTAAGCAAACAAATGGAAAAAATATTATTTTTCTTAAAGATGAAATAGAAAATTTTTCAGAAATATTATCATTAGAAAAACATTTGATCAAAAGTGAAACACTTCGCGTTAAAGAAAAATTAAAAAAAATCAGAGATAAAAGATCTAAGCCATTATTAGATGATAAAATTTTAACTGATTGGAACTCTATGTTAATTTCCAGCTTATCAAAAATTTCCAGAATATCTAATAACTTTGATATTCTTAATTTAGCAATTAATTGTGATTCTTTTTTGAAAAAAAACATGATTGATAATTATGATTTACTTCATTGCTATAGAGATGGAATTGCCTCCATTGATGGCATGCTTGATGATTATTCTTTTTATTCTAAATCTCTTATTGATCTTTATGAGACAACTCTTGATCCAGATTATTTATTAGATTCGTTTAGAGTATGCGAAAAGATGATCTATTATTTTTGGGATTATGATGATGGATTATTTTTTTCTTCAAAGAAAGATGTAGATGATTTGATTGTAAGACAAAAAAATTTGCTTGATGGAGCATCTCCTTGCGGTAATTCCACCGCTTTATATTCAATAGCAAAATTATCGAATTATTTCTTTGATGATAATCTCAATAGAATATCAAATACTTTATCTTCAAAATTAGGCGAATTGGCTAAAAAATTTCCAATTAATTTAGGCATGTTTCTTGCGAACCAATTCTTGTTATATAAAAAACAAACTCAAATAGTTATAACATCTCAAGATGAAAAATTAGACCTGTCAAATGAAATGGTAAATTATGTAGTTAATTTAAAAAGTATAAATAAATCTATATTTCATATTAACTCACTTTCTCAAAGGGATAAATATATTAATTTTTCAGATAAATATTCTTTTTTGCCATACCCTTCAGAGGATGTAAAAGTTTATATATGTTCTAATTTTACTTGTAATTTACCAGCGCAGAATATGAATGACCTTTTGAAAATATTAATCTAAATTTTTTTGAATATCATTTTTCTTTATATGTATCATTAAAATATTTAAAGCCGCTGGCGTTATTCCAGATATTCTAGATGCTTGACCGATTGTAGATGGCTTAATTCTTTGAATTTTTTGTTTTAATTCATTTGATAGGCCTGAAATGAATGTAACATCCAAATCTTGCGGTATCTGAATGTCTTTATATTTATCAATCTTTTCTATTTCTTCAAATTGACGCGATATGTATCCCTCATATTTAATCTCATTTCTAATTAAGTTTTTTATAACCTCATCTTCAGGTATCGAAATTTTGTTATCAATTTTTTTAAGTATCTCAAAATCAATATTTTGTCTTTTTAATAAATCTTTAATACTGTATTGTTTTTTCAATTCTTCTAATCCAATGTCTTTAAATATCTTCATATTTTTTTTGCTCGGGGATATTTTTGTTTCTTCATATTGTTTTATTAACTCTTTATACTTCTTTTTTTTCATTATGAAGTTTTTGTAATCTTCTTTATTTACTAGCCCTATAGAGTAACCTTTTTCAGTAAGTCTTAAGTCTGCATTATCATCTCTTAATAAAAGTCTGTGCTCAGCTCTTGACGTAAACATCCTGTAAGGCTCATCAACGCCCAATGTTACTAAATCATCTATAAGAATTCCAATATAAGATTCTGATCTAGAGAGAACAAACTCATTCCTTTTATGAATTTTCATAGAGGCATTTATTCCGGCAACTAACCCTTGGGCTGCTGCCTCTTCGTATCCAGTTGTTCCATTTATTTGACCTGCTAAAAATAGATTCGATACTATCTTGCTTTCAAGTGTTAAATATAAATCCTGAGGATTACAGTAATCATATTCTACTGCATAACCAGGCCTCATTATTCTTGCATTTTCAAGACCTTTAATACTTTTAATTATTTCAACTTGTACTTCCAACGGCAAGCTAGTTGATATTCCATTAGGATAAATTTCATTTGTATCCAAACCTTCTGGCTCGAGAAAAATTTGATGTCTTAGCTTATCAGAAAATCTGATTACTTTATCCTCTATTGATGGACAATATCTTGGTCCTACGCCTTTGATCTCTCCCGAGAACAAAGGAGATTTATCTATATTTGATTTTATAATGTCATGAGTTTTTTCATTCGTATAAGTTATATGACATGGGAGTTGTGGATTAGATATTTTTTTGGTTTGATATGAAAAGAAAGCAGGTAAAGAATCTGGATTTTGAATTTGAGTTTTTGACCAATCAATAGTTTTTTTATCAAGCCTTGGAGGAGTTCCAGTTTTTAACCTTCCAACATCGAGTCCTAACATTTTAAAAGAATTTGAAATTTCTTTGGTTGGGGGTTCACCAGCTCTCCCAGCTGAATTTTTTTCTTTGCCGATATGGATTAAGCCATTTGGAAATGTACCAGGTGTAATTATGGTTGTTTTTGAATAGAAGCTTTCGCCTAAATTAGTTTTCACTCCTAAGATTTTGTTATTTTTAAATATAAGTGAATCAATAATTCTTTGAAATATAATCAAATTTTGTTGATTTCCAAGTGTTTTCCTCATGTAGGTTCTATATAAATTTCTATCCGCCTGAATTCGTGTTGCTTGAACTGCAGGTCCTTTTCTTGTGTTTAATCTTCTATACTGAATAGATGAATAATCTGCAGCTTTTGCCATTTCGCCACCTAATGCATCAATTTCTCTTACTAAATGACCTTTGCCTACTCCGCCGATTGATGGATTACAAGACATAATTCCAATAGTATCAATATTAGCGGTAATTAGGAGTGTTTTTGAGCCTAATCTTGCCGATGCTAGAGCTGCTTCACACCCAGCATGGCCACCACCTACAACAATCACATCATATTTTTCTTCAGACATAATTTCCTAATCTTATATGATTTACTAAAAAATAAAAGCGTTTAAATATAGAAAAAAATAAATAATAATAATTATATGAAGAATTCGATAGTTGGAATAACATCTGATATAAAAGGAAAATTTTATGAAGTTGAATCTTTTTACTTTGAAAGTTTACTAAAAGTAGGTGCTATTCCAGTAATGTTGCCAATGATAACAAATAAAAATGATATTAGAAAAATATCAAAAAAAATAAATAGTTTATTAGTTTCAGGAAGCAGAGACATTGATCCCAAATTTTATGGACAAGTTAAAAAATACAAAATTAATTCTTTGGATATAAAGAGAACAATAAGTGAGATAAATTATATCGAAGAGTTTACGAAACAGAACAAAAAAATTCTTGGTATATGTGGTGGTATGCAGTTAATTAATGTATATTTTGGAGGAAGTTTAATTCAGGATATTAAGTCGCAATTAAAAAGTAAAATTAACCATTCAAAAGCAAAATATCATAAAATAAAAATTCTTAAAAATACTCTGGTCAAAAAAATAACTAGATCATCAGACCTAAGAGTTAATACTTTTCATCATCAATGTATCGATAAGCTGGGGAGAGGTCTGGTAGCATCATCGAGTACTTCGGATGGAATTATAGAATCATTTGAATCTTTAAATAGGAAAATTTTAGGGGTACAATGGCATCCAGAGCTTATGAAAGATAGAAAAAATCAAATGATTTTTAATTGGTTAAAGAGTTAAAATTAAATTTAAAGCTGTTAAATTAAGATTGTGGATAAAATTATCGCTAAAGGAGTCAGAGAAAATAATCTAGATAACATTAGCATTAGTATACCAAGAGGAAAAATAACAGTTTTTACCGGTGTTAGTGGTTCTGGTAAATCAACTTTGGCTTTTGATACTATTTTTGCAGAAGGCCAAAGAAGATATCTTGAGTCATTATCAAGTTATGCTAAGCAATTTGTTGATAAGTTTAAAAAACCAGATTTGGATTATATCTCTGGTCTATCGCCATCTGTATCGGTTGATCAAAAAACTTTTATGAGAAATCCTAGATCTACTGTTGCAACTATTACAGAAATTTATGACTTCATTAGACTGGGTTTTTCAAAACTTGGCGTTCCTAAGTGTTATCAATGTGGGGGTGAAATGTCATCAGGATCTGTTGAAACAGTGTTAGATCGCCTAGAAAAAGAAAATTTATTGAATAAAAGTATTGATATCTTCTACCCAATTTCAATGGGTAAAAAAGGTGAATTTAAAAAGGAAATTGAATTTGCTTCTAGATTTTTTACTATTGCCAGGTTAGAGGGGAAAACTATTGATATTTCACAAATAAAACCATTAGAAAAGCAAAAAAAACATAATCTTGAAATATATATTGATTCTATTAATTCACCTAAGAAAAATTTAAAAAAACTTAAATCTTCCTTGGATGTTGGATTCTTGTATGGTGAGGGAATTCTAATAGTTGAAGCTGATGATAAAAGATTTATTTTTAACTCCGAACTGACTTGCAACAAATGTGGAATTAGCTATCCGGAAATCTCCCCGAGACTTTTTTCGTTTAACAGCCCTTATGGTTGTTGTAATCATTGTGAAGGTATGGGTCAATTTGAATTCGTTGACGAGAATCATGTTGTTAATTTTGATAAATCGATAAATGACAATGCAATTTTACCTTTTATATCTTTATCCCAATATAAGAAGCAAGTTAAAGAATTTGCCATAGAAAATTCAATAGATTTAAAAAAAACATTCGCTAAATTATCAAAAAAGCATCAAAATCTGATTCTTTATGGGGATGAATCAACAAATGTTTCTGATTATTTAAAAAATTATAATAAAGCAAGCAAAGATTTTCCCGGTGTTATAAATATATTACAAAACTGGATTTTGAAGTCCAAAACCGAAGATTCCTTTGAGGCTCTTTCAAAATATATCTCAATCAAAAAGTGTGATTTTTGTGAAGGCACAAGGCTTAGAAGAGAGGCAAGATATATATTTATCAATGGTAAAAATATATCAGAATTTTGTAGTTTAAACATTTTAGATGCTATGAATTTTGTTGATGATGTAAAATTTTCGGGAACAAAAAAAGAAATATGGAAAAAGATTAAACCCGAAATAAGATCAAGATTAACTTTTTTGAAAGATGTTGGTTTGTCATATTTAAATCTTGATAGAAGTGCTCCTACATTGTCTGGTGGAGAGGCACAAAGGATAAGGTTGGCCACTCAATTAGGTGCTAATTTAACAGGTGTTACATATGTTCTTGATGAGCCAACAATAGGTCTACATCCCAGAGATAACTCAAGACTTGTTGGTGCACTTAAATCCTTAAGAGATAAAGGCAATACTGTTTTAGTCGTCGAGCATGACGAAGATACAATAATGAATGCTGATAATATAGTTGATATTGGACCCAAGGCAGGTATAAACGGTGGCAAGATTGTATATGCCGGAAATTTAAGCGGCATCAAAAAATCTAAGAATTCACTAACTGGTAAGTACCTAAATCGAGAGAAAAAGATTACACAAAACATTAAAGACTTTAAAGCCGATACAAAAAAAATTTCAATATCTAATATTACAAAAAATAATCTAAAAAATATAAGTATAGATCTACCATTAGGCCATATAATATGTGTCACCGGAGTCTCTGGATCTGGAAAAAGTTCTTTAGTGTCGCATACTATTTTTCCACTGTTATCAAAATATATAAACAATCCTAACAAAAAAAACAATTATAAAGAGTCTATAAAAGGTGTAGAGAATATTGATAAAGTGATAAACATTGATCAGTCCCCAATAGGGAGGTCTTCACGTTCCAATCCCGTTACCTATACTGGAATTTTTTCAACAATTAGAGATATTTTTTCATCTTTACAAATATCTAAAATGAAGGGATACGGTCCAGGTAGATTTAGTTTTAATGTAAAAGAGGGTAGTTGTAGTAGCTGCTCAGGAGCAGGCTTCAATAAAATTGAAATGAGTTTTTTGCCAGATGTTTCTGTTATATGTGAGGAGTGTCAAGGGAAAAGGTTTGATGAACAGACCTTAGAGGTTTTGTATAATGGTAAAAATATAGCCGAGGTTTTAGATATGACATTTGAGGAAGCAGAAATTTTTTTCGCTGGTTTTCCAATATTAAGCTCAAAAATCTCAGTTTTAAATTCGGTTGGCCTTCATTATCTTAAATTAGGCCAATCGGCCACAACTCTTTCAGGCGGAGAAGCTCAAAGAATCAAATTATCTAAGGAGTTAATTAAAAAAAATACAGGCCAGACTTTTTATATCTTAGATGAACCAACAATAGGATTACATTATCAGGATGTTGATAACTTAATGAATGTTATTTATAAGCTTAGAGATTCAGGAAGTACTATACTAATAGTTGAACATAATCTGGATGTCATAAATTGTTCAGATTATATTATAGATCTTGGGCCCGAAGGTGGCCAGGGTGGCGGCTATTTGCAATTTATGGGACAAAGAGCTGATTTTATATCCACTGGATCTGGAGAGACCCTTGATTATCTCAAAAAACATATCTTGTAAAAAAAATTACAAAGGATTTGTCATCAAAGATGCTAGAATGCTTAGTATTATGAAAACTCCAATAAAAGTAATCATTATGTAACAATGTTTGTAGGTAGTGCCTTTGTGAACATTGGGAACTCTATCTGGGTAAGGCAAGACTTTATGTTCATTTTCAGATGAAATTTCTTCATTTACATCATTAGTAGAATCAGAAATTGTTTCTTTAACTTCTGTGTTTTCAGCTTCCGAAGATTGCTCTTTAATTTCTTCACTCACACTTAAAAAATATCATAACTTAACTTTTATGCAATGAATTCAGGGATGGTTACTTTTTTTATACTACTACCTAAATAGATATTCTGATATAGAATATGAATATTATTTTTTTAGAATTTTATTCTAACGGAGGCAAGAATATGGCAGAATACGCAAATCCAGATGTATTAGTAAGTACAGAATGGGTTCAAGAAAACATAGGCAAAGACGGAATTAAAATTATCGAATCCAATGAGGATATTTTACTTTATGATATTGGTCACATAGAAGGAGCAATTAAGTTAGATTGGGAGACTGAGCTTCAGGACAAATTGGTTAGAGACTATATTGATAAAGATAATTTTGAAAAGCTAATGTCTTTAAAAGGGATATCACGTGATGATACTGTTGTTTTTTATGGAGATAAAAGTAATTGGTGGGCATGTTATGCGCTATGGACATTTAAGGTTTATGGGCATGAGAAATGTTTAATAATGAATGGTGGAAGACAAAAATGGATTGATGAAAAAAGAGATATTACGAAGGATGTAATTGATTACTCATCTACAGATTACAAAGTCGATTCAACAAATGATGAAATTAGAGCCTTTAGAGATGAAGTAAAAAAACACAGCGATTCAGGGCTATTGTTAATTGATGTAAGGTCTCCAAAAGAATATTCAGGTGAATTGTTACATATGGAAGCATATCCTCAAGAAGGTGCACTTCGAGGTGGGCACATACCAAATGCGAAGAGTGTTCCCTGGGCTACAGCTGCAAACGAGGATGGTACTTTTAAAAGTGCTGATGAATTAACTGCGATTTATAAAGAGGGTGCAGGCCTTGATCCAAATCAAGATATAATTGCATATTGTAGGATTGGTGAAAGATCTTCTCATACATGGTTTGTTCTAAAGTATTTACTTGGATATGAAAGTGTCAAAAATTATGATGGATCGTGGACCGAATGGGGAAATTTAGTCAAAGCTCCTATTGAAAAGTAATATACTTTATTTTAATTTAACTTTAAGTTACATTATGAAATCTAAGCAAATTAGCTAAAAAGCTAATTTGCTTAGATATTATTTTAATTATGGCACAGGATAAGCAAGAATTGATGGATTTTATATTGGATCATTACGAGAATCCAAGAAATGCTGGTACAATTGAAGGCCCAGATAAAAAATTGATCAGTGATGCGGACATCTGCCAAAATGGTGGGAATCCTGGATGCGGAGATATTGTTACAATTTGTCTTAAAGTTGATAATGGTAAAATTGTGGATATTAAATTTGAGGGAGAAGGCTGTATTGTAAGCCAAGCTGGAACTTCAATCATCACCGAGAAGGTATTAGGTAAAGATTTAGAAGATGTTTTAGCCATGGGGCCCGAGATGATGACTGAAATATTGGGAGAAGAACTAACTTTATCAAGGCCTAAATGTGCTACATTAGGATTAGCAACTGTAAAGCTAGCCATTACTCAGCTCAGAAGAGATGAAATGAAGAAGGCTAATAATATAGAATAATATATTTTTCATATACCTTTTTTTGTTTATAATATACTCAAGGACCAATATGGGAGAATAACAATGGCAAAGAAAAATGGCAAAAATGGAAACGGGAAAGTTAATTATGATGCGGCTTTAAATTACCCTTTATTTGAAGCGATCTTTAATCGTAGATCTAGAAGATTTGGAGCTGGTATGGAGCTTCCCTCGGATAGTAGCCTGGGGCATAAGTCTGAAATCCCCCCAATAGCTTTGACTGAATTTCAAGAGGCTATGTTAGTCTGGGCAGGTACTGGATTAACAGGACTGTGTCTGGCTGACTTACCACCAGAAAATGGAATTGATTTATTATGCCAGTGGACTGGTAGAACTTGGCCTTCTGCATGTAATAATCATGGAACGGAATTATTTTTTACTAACGATTCAGGCTTATATTGGGTAGATGTTAAAAATATGCTTCCTAAAGATAAAGAGCTAGATATGTTTTTTAAACTTGATCGAGATGACAAAATTGACAGATTGTTAGAATTATATAGAGATGGACTTGTTAAATTGGAGGATGGAAGGGCTAATTTGCCTGATAAGATGCCTGGTCTTTTTGATTTTAATCAATGGAATACAAACAAGCCCGGCACTACCACTTTTATTCCTGTTACAGACATAACTGAAGAATATTTAAATTTATTAACCTTATATTGTAGCAGCACTTATGCATTTAACATTTGGGATGAAAAACATAACAGGTCCTGTGGGCAAGATAAGTGGATCAAATCTGGAAGAATTAAAGAAGAAGTTAAAATGTCTTTGTATGATCTTGAGGTTAGAATTTTAACAGGGTTAAATGTTGAGCAGGCATTTATTTGTCAAAATATGTCTTTAGCGTTACAAGCGCTTGGCCTAGGTGGATGGACTTTTACAGGTTTAATTCCTAGATTTACATTAGGTTCAAATCCAGAACTTTTTAAAGGTTTAGGTTTTAGATTTGAGCAGCCTAAGTCTGGACCAACTAGACCTGTTGGTAGAGATGGAGTTTTTCAAGGATATTGTCCCCCATATTATAAATCAATGTCAGAGGCTTATGATGCTATGGATTCTCATAAATGGGCAGCTTGGGATAGTAGCAAAAAACCTTTTCCTTATGAAGAGCCCGATAAGCATTTAGTTAAAGCTCCTAGACCTACTGATACCACGAGTGAAATTGTCAAATCTGTTGCAGATTATATTTATGATGCTTATGGATCATTTCCAGCTTTTGTTGATCCTATGTATATGAGATTGGTTTTTCAAGCACAAAACTTAGATCTCGACTTCTATGATAAGTACTATCCGCCTGGATCATATACTGATCAACATGTTAATACATTTAAATATTTTCAACCTGAAATTAAAAATCCTTATTCCCAAAAACCTTCTAAAAAATATCCTTGGGATAAGTAGAATTTATAGAATTAAGAATTGAGAGAGTCCCAGGTGTCACCAGTGACACCTTCTTCTCTTAGTTTAGCTTTTTGAACCCTGTTAGTTGGAGTTTTGGGTAAAGTATCACGGAATCTTATAAATCTAGGTATCATAAATTTAGGCATAATTGGTTTTAAAAACTCTATTATTTCCTTAGGATCTAAATTTTCGTCATTTTCTTTGACTACAACAATCATTACTTCATCCTCAGAATACCTGCCTTCCTCATCGACCTTCACGGCAATAGCTGCAGCTTCATTTATTTTAGGATGTGAGGAAACCATGTTTTCTACTTCAAAAGAGCTAATATTTTCACCTCTACGCCTTATATAATCTTTAACTCTATCCATAAAAAAGATGTATCCATCATCATCTTTTCTGCATAAATCCCCAGTATGGAACCAAAAATTTCTAAAATCTGATACAGTTTTTTCGGGCATTTTATGATAATAATGTAAACAAATATTTGGTATTCTGGGTCTTAGTACAAGCTCACCAGGAGTATCAGGAGGTAATTCCTCGTCTGTATCAGGATTAACAATTTTTATTTCATATCCTGGGGACTCTTTTCCACACGAACCAATTCTAAATGGTTCACCAGGTCTCATGAATGTGCATTGCCCCACTTCGGTTAACCCGTATCCTTCCATAAATTTAATATCAAATCTTTCCATGAAATCCTCAATAATATCATGCGGCGCAGGACTTCCTAATACAAGTTTAACTTCGTGTTCTTTTTCTTCAGGCACAACAGGTGCATTCCACATAAAATATGACATAACACCAACTAAATTAAATTTTGTAATCCTAAAATCTTTCATCCATTTCCAAAAATTACTTGCAGAATATTTTTCTTCAACCACTACTTTGGCTCCTTGAATCATTGCAGGATAAACTCCCATGACCATTGCGTTAGAATGGAATAATGGTAAACAAGTGAAGACTATGTCATCAGAAGTAATATCCATTATTAATGAATAATTCATTGCTGAAGAATAATCCGCAGCACATGGCCTCACGACTCCCTTAGATCGCCCAGTTGTTCCTGATGTATACATGAGTCTTGCATGATCTAAATGTGTTATTTCTACATTTGGCTCATTTTTATCGCCGGATTCCACAAATTCTTTCCATGAATATATTTTCGCTTTACCTTTATAATTCATTAGATTTAATGACCCTTTTTCTTCTCTAGGCCATACAATAACATTTTCGATTAAAGGAATCCTATCATCAATATTCTTTAGACGATCCATATATTCTTCCGCAATTATAAGTATTTTAGAGTCAGAACTTTCTATTATGTACTGTAAAAAATCCATAACATATGCAGTATTTATTGGAACCATTATTGATCCATTTTTTAAAATACCAAACCATGATAAGCACAATTCCAAGGAGTTTGGCATATACACCGAAACTTTCTCTCCTTTTTTTACGCCTAATTTATTTAGGGAATTTGCAATTTGGTTAGCTAAGGTATTAACTTCAGAATAGGTTAAAGGATTATTATAGCTAAATTGAAGAAAATCTTTAGTGCCATTTCTTTCGGACTGCTTTTTTAATACTTTCGGTAAAACCCATTCTTTTTGATCGCTTTTTGTATTCCAAAAATAATCAAAATCTGTTTTCCATTCATAATCTACAGGATGTTGTAAATCTTTTTTTTCAAATTTTTTCATTAGCTGAATGCACCCTGTTTTGGAACAGCGACAAGCATTTCCATTGTTAAAACTCTAATCTTACCATCTTTAATATTTACAACTCCTTTAAATCCAGCTTTTTCAAAAGCTTTCATTCCGGCTTCCGTGACAATTTTTTCACCAATTAATTCTATTTTAAGAATTCCTAAATCATTTCTATTATTAATTTCCAGCATTTCTTTAACAACAAAGCTGCCTATGATTTTTTCATCATCATCATTCTTAGAATTAAAAAGACTTTGAATAATATTTCCTGGATAGGTTGGTGCATCATGTGACCCACTTAACATTCCTAAAAAATAAGCATGGGGCATGTGACAACTTATTTCACCTTCTACAGTAGATTTAATAGCGCCACCATATCCAATAAAGTTCGAATTAGGATTATGGTGAACACTTGCATCATTCAAAGTGGATATTTGTAACCATGAAAAATCAACTAAATTAATAGATTTTTGAAAATTACCATGATACTTTTCGTTAACTTTAAAATCTTCAAAGACCTTACCTTCATTACCTAAAGAATCTTTACTTAAATTTTTAAATTCCTTTGGTAGCACTAGCAAATTCAAATTAATATCCTTGGGTTGAATTTCAAGGTTCGATATTGCATTCATTTTCACACCCGGAGTTGCTCTAAGCAAAACCTGTCTTACATATTCTATAACAATTTCATCGCGTTGATTTGTTATGATTGTTTTAACTTGAACCGAACCATTTGAAGCCCCATCTTTTTTAACCTCAATGCCGATCACTTTTGACTTACCAAAGAGGACATCGCCTTCGTAAACAGGTTCTCCATATTTTAAGTTTTTATAAGATAAATTTGCAATAGCATTGAAAGAAATATCATGAACACTTAATCCAAAGCCAACATTAAACAAATATCCCTGACTTACTACGCCTGGTTTCTCTATATTAAATTTATTTGATTTTATATTTTGTTCTGGATCAATATAGCCATTAGATTCAGCAAAATTACTATCTGCACCTAGCAAAAAACCTTTTTGAAATTTTTTTATATATTCTTTATTTCTGTAAGGTGTAATTTGAATACAACCATGGTGAAGTTCTTCACCGATGATAAATTCATCAATATATTTTGAAGAAATTAGACTTTGGATATTCATTTTGCCCCCTTGTTAATACCATAAAGGTTACATTATTAACATTTCATATCAATTTAATCAGAGTTTAATTTTGCTATTATTATGCCAATTTCATAAAAAATTATCAAAGGCACCAGCATAAAAAGCATTGAAATTACATCTGTTGTTGGAGTTAAAATTGCGGATAAAATAGTAGATATTAAAATAGCATATTTTCTTTTAGAAGCTAAAAAATTTGAGGATGTAAGCCCTATTTTTGAAAGTAGATAAATTACAAGTGGATACTCAAAAATTATACCAAAACTCAAAATCAAAGATGTCAGAAATCCTATTGTATCCGAAATATTTGGAAAAGCTGTTATGATTTCATTGGTATATTCATTTAGTAAAAATTTAAATGCGACAGGTGCCACAAAAATAAAACAGAATGCAGCACCAAGAAAAAATAGTGATGATCCAAAAAAAATTACTATTGCCGTAAATTTAACTTCTTTTTCATATAATGCAGGTTTAATAAAAGACCATATTTCGTAAATTATTATCGGGGTAGTTATTATAAAGCTTGATAAAAATGCTAACTTTATATTTGTTGAAAGCCCTTCTGTAGGTTTTGTGAAAATAATTTTTGAGTCCATAGGTAAATTTTGTATTATAGGATAGAGAGAAAGTTCCATTAATAGGTCTCTAAAATAAAAAGCTGGTATAAAAAAAACTATCAAAAGAAGAATGATTTTAATAAAACTTTTTCTTAAGACACTAAAATGTTCTATAAATGTTAATTTTTGACTTTCACTCACTCTTAAATCCTATATGTTGAAATTATTTTATCAATTTACTTAAAAATTGACATATACCTATTGCTAAAATATATTTTTATTTTACATTCTGGAGGCCCTATTTTGAAAATTTTAATTACAGATGGTCTTTCTCAAGAAGGGCTAGATCTTTTTGCAAATCATAGTCAAATAAGTCTAGACGTCAGGAAAAAAACTGAAAGAGAAGAACTAAAAACTATAATTAATAATTACCAAGGTGTAATTATAAGAAGTGCAACAAAGATAGACAAAGAAATCATTGACCTACTTGATAATAATTTTAAGTTAATAGGTAGAGCAGGAATCGGCGTTGATAATGTTGATGTATCTGAAGCCTCAAAGAAAGGAATTATAGTCATGAATACTCCCTCAGCTAATGCAATTACTACAGCTGAGCATACAATTGCATTACTCTTATCTTTAGCAAGAAATACTCCACAGGCTTTTCTTTCAATGAAAGAAAAAAAATGGGAAAGATCTAGTTTTCAGGGACGTGAATTATTTGGTAAAACATTTGGTTTAATAGGTCTAGGTAATATTGGTAGGCTTGTAGCAGACAGAGCTATTGGACTAAAAATGAAAGTTATTGCCCACGATCCGTTTATATCAAAAGATACAGACTTAAATATGCCGATAGACTTAGTCGATATGGAAGATGTTTTTAGAAACTCTGATGTTATATCTGTTCACACTCCACTTACCGAAGGAACAAAAGATCTCATTTCCAAAGAATCAATTGATATTATGAAAGATGGTGTATTAATTATTAACTGTGCTAGAGGCGGAATTGTTAACGAATCAGATATTGCTGATGGAATAAAATCCGGCAAAGTTGGCGGTGCTGCTATTGATGTTTTTGAGCCAGAACCACCAGATTTTACTTCATCAATTTTTAAATTGGATAATAACATTGTATTTACTCCTCATTTAGGTGCTTCAACTAAAGAGGCTCAAACAAAAGTAGGGATTGCTATGGCTGAGCAAGTTATAGAGTATGCAACAAATGGTGTAGTAATGAATGCAGTTAATATGCCTTCTATGAATTTAGAGCTTTTATCAAAAATTCAACCGTATGTAGAATTATCAGAAAAATTAGGACAATTCATGGGACAAGTTTGTAAGGCAGGGATTAAAGAGATTAATGTTAAATATAGTGGACTCGTAACAGAGAATGATCTAAATCCACTAACAATGTCCGTGCTTAAGGGTTATTTGTCTCCAATTATGGACGCTCCGGTTACATTTGTTAATGCTCCATTAATAGCTGAAGAAAGAGGAATTGAAATAACAGAAACTAAAGAATCCTCATCATCAGATTTTACAAGCCTAATAACTGTTAAAATAATTGATGAGAATTCCGAATATCTTTTATCAGGATCTATTTTTGGCAAAAAAGAGCCGAGATTTACCTCATTTAACGGTCGAAAAATTGATGTAATTCCAAATGGAAATATATTAATTATAGAAAATGATGATAAACCTGGCGTTATAGGCCTTTTAGGAAACTCTTTGGGTAAAAAGGATATTAATATTAACAGGCTTTATCTCTCAAATCCCCAAGATAAAGGATCCAAATTTGCCCTATCTTTTATATCAGTTGATTCTCCTGTGACACAAGATACTCTAGAATATATAGCAAATATGGATGAAGTTAACAGTATAGAGCAAGTGATTTTAGATTAATGAAAAGTATCCCTTTACCCCCAGGAATTAGAGACTACACTTCTGAGATAGTAAGAAAGTTTGATTACATCAATGACATCTTCTTCCAAGAAACAGAAAGCTGGGGATTTAATAAAATTTATACACCAATTATAGAGAACATTGAGTCTTTAACTTCAGATTCTGCTCAGAGTGACAGTAAAAATATCCTAAAATTGATTGACCCGCTTAGCGGTGAAATACTAGGTATCAAATCGGATATAACACCACAGATAGCTAGGTTTGTTAATTCGAATTATTCTTTATCGACTTTACCAATTAGATTATCTTATGCGGAAAGAGTTATAAGGAATAAAATAAATAATAATGCTGATTCACGAGAGCTCTTCCAGTTGGGATGTGAATCCATCGGAACAGAGGGGATTTTAAATGATATTGAAATTATTCAATTAGGCTCTTCTTTAATAAAAAAAATGGGATTCTCAAATCAAGTTATAACTTTAAGTTCTTCATTAATTGTAAATTTCATTTTATCTAAATTGAAAAAATCTAATGAAAAAATTAGAGATCTATTTTATAAAAAAAATTTTTCTGAAATTACTAAAATTTCTAATGATAAAACTTTTCCTCAAAAAGAGAGAAATTTTATAAAGTCTGTAGTTATACCATTTACAAAAAATAAAATACCAAAAAATTCCTATCTTTCATCAAATATATTAAAAGAGATAGAGAATCTTAAAATAATTAGTAAAGAATTAATTAAAATTAATCCAGAAAATAAATGCATAATAGATTATTTAGATGTGAAAGATTTTCAATATTATTCTAACATCACTTTTGAAATAAATGTCCCTAAAATTAAATCATCGCTCTTGAATGGAGGAAGATATAACAACTTATTCAATAAGTACGATTTAAATATTCCTGCAATAGGATTTGGCTTGAACTTGTTAACGTTAGTTAAGTATATAAAGGTTGATAACTTGGCACGTCCAACAGCGCTTATAATTATGGATTCTAATACTTCAATTTCTGAGTCTTTTCAGATTAGAGATTTTCTTGTTAATCAAGGATTTATTACAAGATTTTCTAACAAAAAATTATCTAATAATTTTCAACAGATTATTGTCAGAATGAGTAAAAACAAGCAGGTCAGCTTGTTTGATGGAAAGATGAATAAGATTGCAAAGTTTAAATCATTGAAAGAATTTATTGAGGAAGAAATCTAATTGAATAAAAATAAAAACGTAGTCGTAATCGGTGCGCAATGGGGTGATGAGGGAAAAGGGAGAATCATCGATCTTTTGTCAGAAAAATTTGATATTGTTTCTAGATTTCAAGGTGGTAGTAATGCGGGCCATACGATTATTATAAAAAATAAAAAAATTATATTGCATCACATACCCTCTGGAGTATTAAGAAATGGAAAAATCTCTGTTATTGGAAATGGTGCTGTTATAGATCCTGACATAATTGTTGATGAAATCAAAGCCTTAAGGAAAAAAGGATATAAGATTACAGGGAAAAATCTTAAAATTAGTGAGTTAGCTCATCTAATATTACCATTTCATAAACTTATTGATATTGGTCGAGAGATAATAAAAGGAAAAAATGCAATTGGAACCACTGGAAGGGGCATTGGGCCTTGCTATGAAGATAAGATATCAAGACAAGGAATCAGATTTATTGATTTATCAAATAAAAAAATATTAAAAGATAAACTTAAAATTACATTAAAGGAAAAAAATAAAATTCTTTCATTAGTATTCAATCAAAAAAAAATAAGTATTAATACATTGGTCGATGATTTAATGAAAAGGTACAAATTCTTAAAAGAATTTATAGTAAACACTGAGGATTTCTTAAATAAATCTACCGTTCAAGGTAAAAGCATTCTTTTTGAGGGTGCGCAAGGTGTTATGTTAGATATAGATTTTGGTACTTATCCCTTTGTAACTTCTTCATCTACCATATCCTCAAATGCTTCTTCTGGCACTGGTGTTCCTTATAAAAAATTTGGTAAATCTATAGGTATTTCAAAAGCCTATGCAACAAGAGTTGGATATGGCCCTTTTCCTACTGAAATGATTGATGATGAGGGCTTAGCTTTAAGAGAGTTTGGTGATGAATATGGAGCAACTACAGGAAGGCCGAGAAGATGTGGCTGGTTGGATTTAATAGCTCTTAAGCATTCTGTGGAAATATGTGGTTTAGATGAGATAGTGTTAACAAAAGTTGATATCTTATCAATGTTCAAGAACATAAATGTTTGCATTGCATATAAGTATAAATCTCAAAAATTGAAGAAGTTTCCCATGGATAATAATATTATTGAGCATGTTACACCCATCTATAAAACTTATAAATCATGGGATATTGAAGACCTCAAAAATAAAAAACTACCATCGAGCTTAAAATCATTTGTAAAGTACATTGAAAAATTTTTAAATGTTAAAGTATCAATGATTTCTATTGGACCAGAGCGAGAACAAGTAATTTATTTATAGGCATCTAAAATTTCTTTTACCAATGGATGGCGGACAATATCATCGCTATTGAAATTTACAAACCCAATTCCATGGATATTTTTAAGTAGCGATATACTTTCAACTAAACCAGATTTAATATTTTTATCTAGATCAATTTGTGTTGTATCCCCTGTAACAATAACTTTTGAATTAAAACCAAACCTTGTTAAAAACATTTTCATTTGGGTAGTAGTAGTATTTTGCGCCTCATCTAAAATTATAAAAGCATCATTTAATGTTCTACCTCTCATAAAAGCTAAAGGAGCAATCTCAATTATAGATTTGTCAATCATTCTATTAATTCTATCCGAATCAATCATATCATTTAATGCGTCAAATAATGGCTTTAAATAAGGATCAACTTTTTCGCTAAGATCACCTGGCAAAAATCCTAGCTTCTCTCCTGCTTCAACTGCCGGCCTAGTTAATATAATTTTTTTTACTTTTTTCAAATTTAAATATGAAACTGCCATTGCAACAGCTAAATATGTTTTTCCAGTACCTGCAGGGCCAACACCAAATACAACATCACTTTTTCTGATTGAATCAATATATATTTTCTGATTTATACTTTTAGGGGCAATTGTTCCTTTATCAGTAGAGAGGCAAATTGTATCTAAAAAAATTTCTTCAATGCTATGTGAGTTGTTATTAATTATTTTAGATCCCAACTCAAAATCACTAAAGTTAGGCATATAACCTTTTTGAATAATTTTGTAAAAACTTTTCATAAGCTTGATAGACAAATTAACTGATCTTTTAAGGCCGCTAAAGTGAAGCTCATTCCCACGTGAATCAATTTTTATATTATATATTTTTGAGATAAATTTTAGGTTTCTGTTTTCAACACCTATAAGAGTATTAAAAGAATTATTATCTTCAAATTTTATAGCCTCATTTGATACTTGCTCTAATATAACGTTCATACTTTAAATACAAAGATAATATAAAGCAAAAGTAAAAATATTCCACAAAAATTAGGAATCGATCTTCTTTTTCTAAATATTACTATAAAAGTAAATAATACTAATTCGGCAATTAAAATTAAACTTAAAGAAGATATAGCGAAACTCGGCAATGGTATTAGAAATATTAAATTAATGATGGAAAATATTGTAAAATTTGCAACATTGCTACCAATAATATTTCCCAGTACAAAATCATTCTTGCCGTATTTAATTATAGATATTAAACAGGCAATGATTTCGGGAAAGGACGTACTCAAAGCTAAAAAAATACTTCCCACTAAGGCGCTAGATAGCCCAACTTGTTCAATTATTTTAAGACCAGTCATTGTAATCCCTTCGGCAGCAAACCATATAGCGACAGGACCAAAGATTAGATAAATAATAATCAAAATATTTGATAAATTATTATCGATATTATCTGAATCTGCAGAATTTCCTGAAAAATAAAATAATGTGGATAATAAAATAATCATTAGGCATATAACTGTTGTATTTATTATCCCAAAAGAAAAAAAATAAAATAAAAATGTTGAAAGTATAATTAATATATATTTAAGATTTAAATTTTGTAATTTATATCTAAATTCTTTTCCAAAACTAAATATGAGAGCAAGGCCTAGAATTAAGCAGGTATTTGCCATATTACTTCCCAGAATAGTTCCATAGATTAAGTTATTAGAGTAGTTCTTTATGTAAGCAGATTTAAATAAAACAAAAAACTCTGGCAATGATGTTCCAATTGCTATTACTGTCATTCCAATAAAGAAGTCTGATAATCCTATTTTTTTTGAAAGTTTTACTGATCCAGAAACTAATGAGGTAGCACCAAGCCAAAGTAAAACAGCATAAGCAATAAAGCTAAAAAAAAGTGTTAGATTCAACTGGTTAAAAGATCCAATACTTCTATATACTTTTCTGTTGTTTTAGTGGAAATATCACTTGGCAACTCAGGCGCAGGAGGTTTTTTATCCCAGCCAATGGATGTTAAATAGTCACGAACAAATTGCTTGTCATAGCTTTGCTGACCTCTTCCGGCCTCATATAATGATTTTGGCCAAAATCTTGATGAATCAGGAGTTAAAACCTCATCAATTAAAATTATTTCCCCACTATCAAGTAATCCAAACTCGAACTTAGTATCTGCTATTAAAATGCCTTTCGACTCAGCATAATCTCGTGCCTTTGAGTATATTCCTATGGATAAATCTTTAACTTTATTTGCTATTTCTTCACCAACAATTTCAGAACATTTTTCAAAGCTTATATTTTCATCATGCTCACCTTGTTCAGCTTTTGTTGAAGGTGTAAAAATTGGCTCTTCCAGTTTTTCAGATTCAATTAAACCCTCTTTAAGTTTTAATCCACATACTGTTCCTTGCTTTTTGTATTCTGACCAACCCGATCCCGTAATGTATCCTCTGACTATACATTCTATTGGTAAGGGCTTAGCTTTTTTTACGACCATTGATCTAGCCATTACTTGATCCATCTCATCATTTAAACTTGGATACATTTCATTAACTTTTTCAGTGATAAAATGATTTTGTACAATATCTTGAGTAAGAGAAAACCAAAACTTAGATAATTTTGTTAACACCTCTCCTTTTGCTAATATACCAGATGGTAAAACTGCATCATAAGCAGAAATTCTATCTGATGAAACAATTAGAAGGTTATCTCCAAGATCATAAAGATCTCTAACCTTTCCGCGATTAATTAATGGAAAGCTTTTAAGGTTTGATTTTAGAATAATATTTTTATTTTCTATTTCCATATACAAATTATAATAAATTATTGATAAATAGTCGACAAAATTTGATTTATGATTTGATGTATTTACAATATTTCCTTTACGAGCGCGTAGCTCAGGGGGAGAGCGCTTGCTTGACATGCAAGAGGTCGGTGGTTCAAATCCACTCGTGCTCATGAGTTTTTTATGAAATATTATGTTGATAGTAAAATTCTAGAATCTGACAAGCCTTTAAGTTTAGGGGAAATATTTAATAAATTAGACCTTGGCTCTAACGTATTGGGTGCAGAAGTTGAAGGTGAAGTAAAAGATTTCTATTTTAACCCTGCAGATGAATCAAAAATTTATCCAATTTTTTTGGATAATGAAAAAAGTCTGACTTTAATAAGACACTCAACTGCTCATATTTTAGCCCAGGCTGTGCAAAGCATATACCCTAACACAAAAGTCACAATTGGACCTGTTATTGATGACGGATTCTATTATGACTTTTATACTGACAGAAACTTTACGGAAGATGATTTAAAATTATTTGAAAATAAAATGCACGAAATATTAGAAAAAAATGTTTTATTTGAAAAAGAGATTATTAATAGAGATGAAGCATTAAAAATTTTTTCTGATATGGGAGAAACTTTTAAAAAAGAAATAATAAATGATTTAGATGAATCTCAAGAAATTTCTCTCTACAAACAAGGTGACTGGTTTGACTTGTGTCGAGGACCTCATTTGCCAAATTCAACCTTTATAAAATCTTTTAAGCTTCTTAGTGTGGCCGGATCATATTGGAGAGGTGATGAGACTCGAGAATCTCTCCAAAGAATCTATGGAACAGCTTTCTCAAATCCTAAAGATCTAAAAAAACATTTAAAAATAATTGAAGAGGCAAAGAAGAGAGATCATAGAAAATTGGGTAAAGAATTAGACCTATTTTCAATAAATGAAGAAATCGGCCCCGGCCTAGTTCTCTGGCACCCCAATGGGTCAGTTATAAGAAATATTATTGAAAATTACTGGCGTGAAAAACATATTGAATCTGGCTACCAAATCATCTATACGCCTCACATAGCTAAAGCAAATTTATGGGAAACCAGCGGTCATTTGGAATTCTATAGTGAAAATATGTTTTCACAAATGGAGATTGACGCAAACAAATACCAAGCTAAACCTATGAATTGCCCTTTTCATATAATGATTTATAAAAACGGACTAAGAAGTTATAAAGAATTACCAATTAAGTATGCAGAAATTGGAACTGTCTACAGATATGAGAGATCAGGCGTTTTGCATGGGTTGTTTAGAGCTAGAGGATTTACTCAAGATGATGCACATATTTTTTGTTCATTAGATCAAATTGAACAAGAGGTTAATGATGTAATTGATCTTACAACAGAATTCTTAAAAAAATTTGGTTTTTCTGAATATGAAATTTTTGTATCTACAAAACCAAGTAAATATGTAGGCACTGATGACGAATGGAGTTCAGCTACAAATTCATTAAAAAAATCATTAGATAATAAATTATTAAAATATTCAATTGATGAGGGTGGCGGTGCATTTTATGGACCCAAGATAGATCTTAAAATTAAAGATGTTTTAGGAAGATCTTGGCAGTGTTCAACAATACAGGTTGATTTTAATCTTCCCAAAAGATTTGACCTTGAGTATATTTCGAGTAATAATCAAAGACTTCAGCCTGTGATGATTCATAGAGCCATTTTTGGTTCCTTTGAGAGGTTCTTTGGCATTTTAATTGAACATTATGGGGGTGCTTTTCCTACTTGGCTAGCTCCCTATCAATTAAAATTACTCAGTGTTTCTGATGAACAGGTTGAATATGTTAATGATATAGCGGATAATTTAAGGTCTGCTGGTATTAGGGTTGATATTGATAACAGGAATGAAAAATTGGGCTTGAAAATAAGAGAGAGTGAAATATCCAAAGTTCCTTACATAGGAATAGTTGGTAAGAATGAATTAGAAAACGAAACGATAAGTATAAGAAAATATGGAGGTAAGCAAATAGGAGAATTAAAATCAAATCAATTACTTGAATTAATAAATGATGAGCTGTCCGGGAGGGTTGACTCATAAGAAAAAAGAATTTTTCAAGGTCTAGAAAGAAAGCTAATAGGATCAACTTAGAAATAAGAGCCAACGAGGTAAGATTAATTGGTTTAGATGGTGGACAACTTGGTATAGTTGCGTTGTCTGAGGCGCTTAATCAAGCAAGAAATAATTCTACTGATTTGGTAGAAATTTCTCCAGATTCAACTCCACCTGTTTGCAAATTAATGGATTATGGAAAATTTATGTATGATAGCAAAAAAAAGCAATCAGCTCAAAAAAAAGTTAAGGCTCAAGTGCTCAAAGAGATTAAATTTAGACCTAATATTGGAGAAAATGATTTTAATGTTAAAATAAATAGGCTCAAAGACTTTTTAAGTGATGGGCATAAGGTAAAAATAAGGCTTTGGTTTAAGGGTAGAGAGATAGTACATAAACAACTTGGTGAACAACTAGTTGAAAAAATTGTAGAAAGTGTATCGGAATCAGGTGAACTTGATAATGAACCAAAGTTTGAAGGAAAGAATCTAACAATGATGGTTCTTCCAAAAAAAATAAAGGCGGTAAAAAAAGCTAATGGCAGCGCAAAAAATGAAATCCAATAGAAGTGCAGCAAAAAGATTTAAGCTGAAACCCAATGGTAAGTTGAAGAGAATCAAAGGTAGTAAGCATCATTGTAATGTACATAAAGCCCAGTCTAGAATTAGAAGGTTGAAAGAGCCTGGAACAGTAGATGGAAAGAAAGCTGCAAATTTAAGAAAAGTAGTTTTTGTATAGGTATTTAGATGAGAGTTAAAACATCAGTTGCAAGTAAAAGAAGAAAAAAAAGACTTTTAAAACAAACAAAAGGTTTTTGGGGTCAAAGAAAAAATGTTTATCGAAGGGCAAAAGAGACATTATTGAGATCGCTTGCCTTTTCTTATAGAGATAGAAAAGCAAAAAAGCGTACCATGCGTTCTTTATGGATATCTAGAATCAATGCGGCTCTTAGAGAAGAGGGGCTAACATACAGTAAATTTATTCACTCACTTAAAGTTAAAGAAATAGAACTTGATAGACGTGTTTTGGCTGAATTAGCAGTAAATCATCCCGATAAATTCAAACAACTTGTACAATCAATTAATTAATTTTTTTACTTTAAAAATTTCTTATATTTTTGGGTAAAATATACAATAGATGAAAGCTACTCCCTTATACCAAACCCATGAGAAGCATGGGGCCAAATTTACTGAATTCAATGGTTGGAATATGCCACTTTGGTTCTCATCTTTAGAGAAAGAGCACCTTCAAGTTAGAAATGATTCTGGAGTTTTTGATGTAAGTCATATGGGAGAAATTTTAATTGAAGGTACAGATGCTTTCTCTTTTCTCAATATAACATTTACAAATAAGATATCTGCATTAAAGAATGGACAGGCCAAATATGGATTTTTCTGTGATACTGAGGGAAATGTTATTGATGACATAATTGCCTATAAATTGGGTGAAAATAAATATTTTTTATGTGTTAATGCAGGAAATATTGATAATGTTTTTAATTGGTTGGTTAAGAATTCAAAAGACTTTGAAGTCGAAATAAACAATCTTAGCGCCTTCTATGGACAACTGGCCATTCAGGGTCCTAACTCTATAAAATATCTTTCAAAAACTTTTCCAATAACTTTCTCTAAAGATTTCCAAAAATATACCATTATTAATATTGAAGATTTAGACAAAAAATATGAATCTAAATCGTCGTTTGATTCTTTAGTTGAAAACAATTTTTTAATAGCTAGAACTGGCTATACAGGTGAAGATGGTTTTGAATTATTCGTTCCAAATGAATTAATAATTGAGATTTATAAAAACATTTTAAATGATTGTCCTAACATAAAACCTTGTGGCTTAGGTTCTAGAGATACTCTTAGAATCGAGAAAGGTTTTCCACTGCATGGAAATGAATTTATAGAAGGAACAGCACCTTCTGATTTCAATTTAAATAAATTCATAGATGATTCAAAAGATGATTTTATTGGAAAAGATGCAATTTTAAAAAAAATTTCTGATAATCAATTTGCATTTGTTGGCTTTCAAATGGAAGATAATTCTATAGCAAGAAATGGTTATGAAGTCTTTAATAATGGTTCGAATATCGGAAAAGTCACAAGCGGAACATATTCGCCCATTTTGAAAAAAGGAATAGGTCTAGCATTAATAAGTTCAGACTTCTCGGAATTAAGAAATTTTGATATAAAAATTAGAAAAAATTTTAGAAAAGCTTTTAAGGTTGATTATCCATTTGTATAGGAGGAATTTAAATTATGTCAGAGATTAAAAAAAATCTAAAATATACTGAAGAGCATGAATGGGTCATGATTGATGGTGAGCAAATGCTCATAGGAATAACAGATCATGCTCAAGACTCTTTAGGTGAAATTGTATATTTAGAACTCCCTTCAGTTGGCGATAATCTTTCGAAATCCTCGACTTTCGGTGCCGTTGAGTCTACTAAGTCAGTCTCTGATTTGTACACACCGATTGATTGTGAAGTTGTTGAGGTCAATTCTGGTGCTGAAAGTTCCCCCGAAGTTATTAATCAAAGTCCATATCAAGAAGGATGGTTAATTAAGGTTAAGCCAACAAATACAGGTGATTATGATGATCTTCTTTCTCCAGAGGACTATGAGAGTTTGATAAATGAAAAATAAAATTGATATAAACTCTTCGATAGATGAGCTAAATGAAACCTCTTCTTTCATTAATAGACATATTGGAAGCTCAGATGATCAAGTTAAAGATTGCTTAGATTTTTTAAATTATGAATCTTTAGACCAATTAGTGATGGAAACACTACCCAATCAAATTGTATTGGATGTTGATGTAGATCTTAAAAAAAGAATGTCTGAGGATGAAGCGTTAAAATATCTTCAAAATATTGTTAGTAAAAATAAACTATACAAAAATTATATTGGCATGGGTTATTATGATACTAAAACACCCTCTGTAGTTTTAAGGAATATTATAGAAAATCCTGGTTGGTATACAGCTTATACTCCCTATCAACCCGAAGTATCTCAAGGCAGACTGGAAATGCTTCTAAATTTTCAACAAATGATAATGGATTTAACTGGACTGGAGGTTTCTAATGCGTCACTCTTGGATGAAGGAACTGCTGCGGTTGAATCTATGCTTGTAGCTTTTAGGTTTTGTAAAAATAACAAAAATGTTTTTCTTGTTTCTGAAAATTGTCATATTCAGACAATTAAACTTCTGGAAACTAGAGCCGAGCCATTAGGTATAGAAATTAAAGTTGGAAACTTAGAAACCCTGTTTAATGAAAATGAGAATAGTTTTTTTGGTTTCATTTCGCAATATCCCGATACTCTAGGCTCTGTCAAAGATCATGAGTTTTTAATATCCTCTGCTAAATCTCAAAATGCTGTCTCAATCTTAGCTTGCGATTTAATGTCTTTGTTATTATTAAAATCACCCGGTGAAATGGGTTGCGATATGGCTATAGGCTCATCTCAAAGATTTGGCGTCCCGTTAGGTTTTGGTGGACCACATGCAGCCTTTATATCTTGTAAGGATGAGTTTAAAAGACTTCTGCCAGGAAGAATAATAGGTATTTCGATTGATAAAAATTCTGATGTTGCCTATAGAATGGCTCTCCAAACAAGGGAACAGCATATAAGAAGGGAAAAGGCTACCAGTAATATTTGCACTGCCCAATCGTTACTGGCGATAGTTGCTGCATCCTATGCAATTTATCATGGTCCTGAGGGATTAAAAAAGATATCGCTTAAAATACATCGAACTGCTAAATTAATTGCGAGGCAATTGCAAAATAATGACTATAAAATTTTATATAATAACTTTTTTGACACTATATGTATAAAGACAACAAAATCTAAGCAATCTTTAATTAAAAAAAGAGCTTTAAAGAAAAAAATTAATTTTAGGTACTACTCAAAAGAAATAATTACTGTATCAATTGATGAAAAAACAACAATTGACGATATCCATGACATATTTTCTTGTTTTGGTATAAAAATTGAATGTCTAAAGTCGTTAGATTCTGAATTGAATAATAATATTATTTCTTTACCAAAGAGTATTTTAAGGAAAACGAAATACTTAGAACACGAGGTTTTTAATTCTTACAGGTCTGAGACGGATTTTCTGAGATATATTAAGAGATTAGAAGACAAGGATATAGCATTAAATAAATCTATGATACCCCTAGGTTCTTGTACTATGAAACTTAATGCAACTTCTGAAATGATTCCTATAAGCTGGCCTGCAATAAATTCTATACATCCTTTTGCACCTAAGTCTCAAACCTTAGGATATAAATTCCTGATCGATGATTTAAAAAAAATGCTTTGTTCCATAACCGGTTTTGATGAAGTTTCACTTCAACCAAATGCAGGAGCGCAAGGTGAACTAGCAGGACTATTAACCATAAGAAAATTTCTATTGGCAAGAGGTGAAGAACAAAGAAGAATTTGTTTAATACCTAGCTCAGCCCATGGAACTAATCCTGCAAGTGCAGTTCTGGCTGGCATGCAGGTTGAAATTATAAAATGTGATGAAAATGGTAATATTGATACTAAAGATTTAGCAGATAAAATTCAACAATTTCCAGATAAAATTGCTGCACTAATGATAACCTATCCGTCTACGCATGGAGTTTATGAGGAATCAATATCTAAAATTTGTAATATGATTCATGATGCCGGTGGACAAGTATATATGGATGGCGCTAATCTAAATGCGCTTGTAGGTATATCTAAACCCGGCCATTTTGGTCCTGATTTATGTCATATTAATCTTCACAAGACTTTCTGCATTCCACATGGGGGCGGAGGTCCTGGAGTTGGGCCTATTGCTGTTAAAAAACATTTATCTAATTTTATTCCAAATCATCCTCTTAACAGTGATGCAGGCCCTAAATCTGGATTTGGCCCTGTATCATCATCTCCTTGGGGTAGTGCATCTATTTTGCCTATTTCACTGATGTACATTTATATGATGGGTAGCGAAGGAATAAAGAAGTCAACTCAGGTAGCTATATTAAATGCTAATTATGTTGCTAAAAAAATAGAAGATTTTTTTCCTATTCTCTACACTGGAAGGAATGGTAGGGTTGCTCATGAATGCATAATCGATATTAGACAGATTAAAAAAGATCATTTAGTTAGTGAGGAAGATATTGCAAAAAGATTAATTGATTATGGATTTCATGCGCCTACAATGTCATTTCCTGTTCCTGGCACCCTAATGATTGAACCCACTGAAAGTGAGTCAAAGGGTGAGTTAGATAGATTTTGCGATGCGTTAATTTCTATAAAAAAAGAGATCGAAAAGTATAGTAATATTGAAAATATTGCAGATTCTCCGTTGAAAAATTCTCCTCATACTTTTAAGGATATAGTAGACAAAAATTTTAATTACTCTATTCTAGAAGCTTTTCCCACACAGCTAATTGATAAAAGTTTTAAATATATTTCTCCAGTTGGAAGAGTTAATAATGCTTTTGGTGACAAGAATTTTGTTTGTAGCTGTCTCCCTTTAGACTTTTATGTAGAGAAATAAATTAGAGTCTTTGAGAGATATACATACTTTTCCTCAAATCGCTAAACCAACTATCTAACAATTTAATTGATTTATTTTTATATATAGTATTTATGATATCTTCTTTAGCCATTATAAAGGAAGCATCTGAGTATGTTTTATCAAGTATTACGAAAAAACTTGCTTCATCTTGAATCTTGATTGGTCCAATAGCCTCACCTATTTTTGAATTGATTGTCTCATCATAAATTACTGATGATAATTCTTTTGGGTTTACATATCCCAAGTCTTTAGGCTTGTCTTTGATATAGCCTCCTTCTTCTAACTTTACAAGTTTAATGTCTAATTTATCCTCGCTATTATTAAATATATCTAAAATTTCATCAATAAATTCTTTATCTTTGGCACGAATATTTAGCATCCTAATTAAATTTTGCTTCTTTATGATACCAATATTTTTTTCATAATATTCCTCTATTTCTTTTTCACTAATTATAATTTTATTTTTTAAGACTACCCTTGAGATATTTTCTTGAAGCATTTGTATAGTTAGCTCAAATCTTAACCTATAAATATTTCTATTTGATTTTGCTAATTCTTCATTAAATTTTTTTTCTCCATTATTTTTGATTATTTCAGTTACTATTTCATCAAGTTTCTCATTCGTTAAAATGATACCCATTCTCTTACCTTGAATTTCTAAAATTTTTAAATCTATTAACTCTTTTAAAAATTCATCTCTATCTTTATCCAATTTGGTATTTTTTTTACTTTGGATAATATGATTCTCAAGTTCAGTGAGCAAAATTATTTCATCGTTAACAACTCCTACGATACCCTCAGTTATTTTAGCATTTGATTTACAATCATTTGTTAAAGTAAAAAATGTTAAAATTAAGAAAAAAGTTAAATAATTAAATTTCATATTAGTTTTCCAAATTAATTATAAACTTATTATTTTCAAATTTTGAGAATTTTTCAATATATTTTTCTATATTCTCTATTTTATCAAATATTTTTCTTGCCGAATCTATCTTGCCATCAAAGTTATTAAAAAATATCTTGAAATTTTTCAATTTTTGAACATTACCTAATTTTAAAATCATGTTAGTTTGATTCATTTGAAAATCACTTATGTCTAGCTTTTTTAATTTAATTTTTAATTCTGATAATTTTATCAATTTGCTAATTTCATCAGGAATTAAGCCGAATAAATCAATAAGTTCTTCTATAATTCCAACTGATTCTTCAGCGTCTTCAATACATGATATTCTTTTGTAATAATAAATTCTTTTTTCGGCAGAGGATATGTAGCTAGTTGGTATATTTATTTTATCTTTCGTATTAATTTCAATATTTATTTCGGTGTCTATTGCAGAGTTGTTAATTTTTCTAATTTCTGAATCCAGGAGATCCAAATAAAATTCAACTCCAACATCATAAATATTACCAGATTGATCTGTTCCAAAAAGATTCCCAGCGCCTCTTATTTCTAAATCTTCCATAGCTACGTTAAATCCTGATCCCAGTGAAGATAATGTCTTAATTGCGTCAAGTCTTTTAACAGCGTTTTTATTTAACTTTTTTTTATGCTCTAAGATTAGATAGGCATATCCTTTTTCAGAACCTCTGCCAATCCTACCTCTTATTTGATATAAATCTGATAAGCCAAATTTATTTGCATTATTAATTATTATCGTATTTGCTTCTTTAATATCAATTCCAGATTCGATTATAGTTGTTGTAATTAAGACTGATATTTCTCCGTTTATAAAATCTAAAATATTATTTTCTATAACATTAGGCTTCATTTTACCGTGAATAAAAGCCATATTTACTTTAGGGAGCAACTTCTTAAGGGAAGTATATGTTTTTTCTATTGATTTTATTTCATTATGTATAAAATAAACCCTTCCATTTCTATTTAGTTCAAAATTAATTGCATTTTTAATAACTTCTTCATTGTATAAATGTATTTGAGTATCGATTGAAAATCTATCTAAGGGTGGAGTAGCTATTATACTAATATCCTTAATTCCGCTAAGTGATAATTGTAATGTTCTTGGTATTGGTGTTGCTGATAAGGCAAGATAATCTAGGCCAAGTCTGATTTCTTTAATTTTTTCTTTATGTTTTACTCCAAACTTGTGTTCTTCATCAATAATTACTAATCCAAGATTTTTAAAAATTAATTTTTCACTGAGTAGCCTATGTGTTCCAATTAATATATCAATTTTAGAATTTTTTAATTCCATAGCTATATTTTTAAACTCTTTCAATGATGTATTTCTGGATACACTTTTAATATTAATTGGAAAATCTTTAAATCTTTCTAAAAAGGTGTTTAAATGTTGATTAACAAGTAAAGTTGTAGGGGCTATTATTGCAACTTGCTTGCTATTCATTGAGGCTATGTATGCTGCTCTTAGCGCTATTTCAGTTTTTCCAAACCCAACATCACCACATATTAGTCTATCCATTGGAAAGTTTCTCTTCATATCATGGTATACATCATTTATTGCTTTTAGTTGATCGGGAGTTTCTTGGTATTCAAAATTTTTTTCAAACTCATTTAGTTCAATTGGATTGAAATCAAATGAAAAACCTCTAATAAGTTTTCTTTTTGCATAAAGAGCTAGAATTTCTTTTGCAACTTTTTCTGCAATCTTTTTTGCTTTTGTTACTTTTATTTTCCAGGTCTTACTTCTGAGAGAATCAATATTTATTTCATTTTTATTACCCACATATTTTTGTAATAAATTAATCTTAGTACTGGGAACAAATAAGTAGTCATCATATTGAAATTTACATTTAACAAATTCAATTATAGTATTATTTATTTCTTTTTGAATTAGACCATTATACAAACAAATCCCATATTTCTTATGAACTATAAAGTCATTTTTTTTTAATTCTGAAAAATTTCTAAATTTATATGTAAGCTTTTTAAATTCGTCAAATTTATTTACAATTTTCTCTTCAGATTTTTTTAGAGATATGAATATTTCTTTTTTATTTTTAACTATAAATGTTTTTGAATGATCATCATGATACATGCTATATGATAGATCTTGAATCTCATTCTTGATGAGATTTATGTCATTTTCATTTGAAGTTAAAAAAGTAAATTTATTATCTTTATATTTTTTAATTAATTGCTTAATCCAATTAAATGATTCCTCATAATGTTGTATTTTTGGATATTCAACTTTTAGGTTTTGCAATTCACTACCTAACTTTATCAAAGGATTTAAAAATATAGTTATGTTATGTTTAGAAATTTCTTTTATAATCTCTTTATTTTCATCGTTCCATTGATGGTCAAAAATAATAAAAGAATTTTTGGGTATCAATTCAACTATAGGTTTTTTATTAACATCTTCACTATGGTTATATTTATATATATCAAAATTACTTATAATTTTTTCCATACTTTTCATAGTATTTAAATCGAAGTAACTGGCAGATTTGATTTTTTCTTTATAGAATTGAATTCGAATGGGTTTTTCAAAATTTTGACTAAATAAATCTAAAACTGACCCACGAACAGAAAAATCTCCAAAACTATTTATAAATTCTGTCTGATTAAAATTAAACTCTATAAGTTTTTTTATTATTTTATCTTGGTTCAAATCAGCATCATCAAGATTGATTTTAAAGTTTAGGCTTTTTTTGTCTATGTTAATTTTTTTATTTATTCTTACAGAATCAAATATTACAACTCTATTCAATTTTCTTGAAAAATTATTAAAAATCTCTGAAACTAAAGGTAATTTTTCTAAATTTATTAAATCTTCAAAAAAACTATCATCTAAATAATTTATTTCTGAATCAGAATTTTTTGATAAAATATCAAATTTTATTTTTGATTCTTTTGCATCCTCTGTAAAATAAAAAACATTTTTTTTATTCAATAGTTCTTTAAGTAAAAGAGATTCTAGCAAATTATTGATACCATATACCGAGTATATGCCATTCTTTTTAGGTATTTCAGAAAATATATTCACGCTATAAATATTTATCCAAATTTATCACATTAAATTTAAAATATTTTTTTTATATTGTTTAATATAGAATCTCCCATTTCATTACAATTAAGTATTTTTTGATTGTTCGACCCAATATCCTTTGTTCTTAATCCGCTATCTAGAGTATTTGCAACAGCTTGTTCAATTATATTTGATACATTATCTAGATTAAAGCTATATTTATACATCATCGATAATGAAAGAATAGCTGCGATAGGATTTGCTATATTTTGACCTGCAATGTCGGGAGCACTTCCATGTACCGGTTCATAAATTGCTTTATTCTCTCCAACTGACGCTGATGGTAACATTCCTAAGGATCCAGTTAATTCCGCAACTTCATCGCTTATTATGTCTCCAAACAAATTACTAGCAAGTATTACGTCAAAAGACGAAGGTCTTTTTATGACTTGCATCGCAGCATTATCAATATATAAATGCTCGAGTTCAATATCTTGGTAATTTTTACTATGAACCTCTGATACAACATCTCTCCATAATTGCATGACTTCTAAAACATTTGCTTTATCGAGTGATGTAACTTTATTTTTTCTTTTCCTAGCTATATCAAATGCAACCTTTGCTACACGAACTATTTCTTCTTCATTATAAACTAAAGGATTTGAAGCAACCCTTTTTCCATCAACCTTCTTGGAAAATCTGGGTTCACCAAAATAAATACCTCCTGTTAACTCTCTAACCACAAAAATATCAGTATCTTTTAATACCTCTGGCTTTAAAGAAGATGCATCTGAAAGTGATTTAAAAACTTTACCAGGTCTTAAATTCGCATATGTCTGTAATTTTTTTCTAAGTTTTAATAAGCCGCTTTCAGGTTTTAATTCATGATCTAAATTTTCCCATTTGGGCCCACCCACGGCACCCAATAAAACAGCATCCGCATCTAATGCTTTGTTAAGTACAATGTCATTTAAAGGTTTTCCATTATGATCAATAGATGCACCACCAAATAAATCTTCTTCATATTCAATTTTTGAATCTGGTTGATTATTAAAAAAATCTATAATCTTTATACATTGTTTTGTAACCTCTGGGCCGATGCCATCACCTGGCAAAATAAGTAATTTTTTCATATTTAAACTCCTTTATTTGAAACATAATTCAACAGCATTGCTAGTTTTTCCTAGACCATCAATGTTTACACTAACTAAATCATTTTCTTTAAGTTGTCCTACACCCCCCGGTGTCCCAGTTAGTATAATATCCCCCCTGTTGAGAGTCATAATTTTACTTATAAAACTGATTAAAAAATCAATTTTATGAATCATCAAATTTGTATTAGAATTTTGTTTTAATTCTTCATTTAAATAAGTTTTAATTTCAAGATTTTGATAATCGATTTCATCAGATATATAGGGACCTATAGGACAAAAGGTATCAAAATTTTTTCCTCTTCCAAACTGTATATCAATAGCTTGTAAATCTCTAGCTGTAATGTCATTTACACATATACCACCCAAAATATACTTTTTTGCTTCATTAGTATTCACCCACTTAGCCTCTTTTTTAATAACAATTCCAAGTTCTCCTTCATAATCTACCTTAGAGCTCATATGATTTGGAAGCATAATAGAATCTTTAAACGATATTAATGATGAGGGGGATTTTAAAAAAATCATAGGTTCAATAGGTGGTTTTTTATTCATTTCTTCTGCATGGTCATAATAATTTAATCCAACTGCTACAATTTTGGAAGGATTAATGTATGGAACTATATTTTCTGATAAATTATCAGAGTCTTTTTTGTAATCCTCCAAAGATTTATAAGTTTGATCAATTTTTTTCTGATCTTGCAACGTTGACACAAATATCATATCAATATTTTACCTTAATTAAATATAAACCCTCGGCTGGTACTGAATAATTTCTAGGTAATGGCTTTGAACTAAATTTTAAAGCATTGATAATTTGTTCTTCTTTTAAATTTCCTTTACAAAAATTTATCATTGATCCAACGATTAATCTAACCATACCTCTAAGAAAACCGTTTCCAGTAATTTTAATATCAATATAAAAACCTTTTTTAGATATTTTTATACTTTCAATTTTTCGAACTGTGGACTCCCCCGAATAACCCTTTTTGCAAAAATTAATAAAATTTTTCTCCCCTAAAAAATGTGATGCAATTTTTTTTAATTTTTCGATTTCGAGACTATTTTTATAAAAAAAAATTTTACCCTTTTCAAAAACACTTAGATCATTAATTGATTTTATTTTATATAAATATGTTTTTTGTAATGATGAAAACTGAGAATGAAAACTATTAGACACTCTATTACATTTTTTTATTTTTATATCATTAGGTAATAATTTATTTATATTTATTTTTAAACCCTTTAAATTAATTTTTTTTTGTATTGTAAAATTTGCAATCTGGGACTTTGCATGAACACCTGAGTCAGTCCTTCCAGAACCTATCATGATCACTTTTTCTTTAGTTAATTTGAAAATTACATCTTCTAATATCTGTTGAATAGTTAATGAATTTCTTTGTTTTTGCCAACCGCAATAATTTGTACCAATATATTCTAGCTCTATTTTAATATTCATCGATCTTAACTCTTTTATCTAGTATTGGATATAGAAAATCAATAAGCGTGTTAATTGTTAATAATACAACAGTATAAAAAAGTGTTAAACCACATATAACTGTATAGTCTCTATTTATTACTGATAAAATAAATGCCTTACCTGTTCCAGGTATTGCAAAAATACTTTCTACAACAAATGAACCGGTGATCATGAAAGCTGTAATTGGACCTAAAGCTGTAACTAAAGGTATTAAAGAATTTCTAAGAATATAATTAATAATGT
Organism: bacterium; assembly: GCA_002715585.2. GTDB lineage: Bacteria > Desulfobacterota_D > UBA1144 > UBA1144 > UBA1144. The sequence continues at coordinate 98,288 of PAZJ02000005.1, forward strand.
AATTATATTTATTAATTTTATTTATTCTTGCAACTCTTGAAAACATTTTGCTTTTTGTCTCATCCATGGACTCTAATAATAAATTAGTAAGATAAGATATTGATGGAATTGAAAGTGTAATGATTGGCAAAATGTAGTCCACTGGTTTTGAAATTAATCCGAAAGTTATAAACTTAAATTTGACCGTAAATAGAATAATTAATATTGCACCAATTAAAAAAGTAGGTAAACCGACAAATAAATATAATGAATTTTTAATTAGCAAAGAAATTAAGGATGAATTATTAAATAAATAAATTGATAGCAATATTGTAGATATAAATGTAAATAGAATTGACAAAAGACCTATTTTTAATGATATTCCCGCTGATTCAATAATTATTTGTTTGACTGACCTATCTGGATATGAATATGACATGCCAAAATCACCTTTTAATGAATCTTTTACATATTTAAAGTATTGCTCAATTAAGGGTTTATCTAAATTATATTTTTTCTCTATATTTTGTTTAATCTGAGGTGGTAATCTCTTATCTTTATCAAAAGGCCCTCCCGGCAAAAGTCTTAAAAGTAAAAAAGTAAGAGTTAAAACTATAAATACAACTGAAAGAAAAGATATAATTTTTAAGATCAAAAAGTTAAGTTTCATCACGGGTTATATAAAAATTCTTTGCTGTTTTGAAGTCATTTTTATCAATTGCGATTATTGAAATTTTATTCCTTCCTATATCCAATTTTGAATCAATATAAATTTTTTCACTAATCAGATTAGTTTCTTTAACTCCAATCTTTTTATCATTAATATAATAATTAATAATTTTTAATTTACTTTTATCCTTGATTTCATAGATTAATCCTTCCTTGGAATTATTTATAAGTTTAATTTCTGGTGGAATATCACTTTTTTTACTTATTTTTGCTTTAATAAAGTTTGGCTCCTCTTCAGCGCTAATTTCTTCAACTGCATCTTTTGGTATCCAAAAATTATTATCAGACTGTTTCACTAATATAAAATTGTCTGTGTTACCATTGGAGTAAACAAGATTACCTTCTTTAAGATTACTAAGTATGGTTTCGGAGTAGCTGGGCTCAGAATAAATTATATCACGCTTTTTTATTATAAATGATTTTGGTTGTTCATTCTTAACGTATGATAACAATTCACTTTTATTAATTTCTATATCTTTATCGAAGTAATCATTAGTTTTTTCATCATGAAATCTAACAGTAAACTTGATTTGCTTAGAGATATTTTTTTCTCTAATCTTAATTTTTGAGACTCCATTATAATTCTCATCAGATAAATTCTCAATTTGAATATTTCTTTGAGATATGGATAAATTTTTATCTCTTGAAAATATTTTTAAGTAGCATTCATCACATTTTTGCCCGGTTTTTTTTAGATCAAAACTTATTACTATCTCTTTCTGCTTTGGATCTAAATCTATATTGTAAAATAATTCTGGAAATTTATAATTTGATTTTTTAATTTCTAAATTAAGCATCTCATTTCCAAGCTCCATCAACATAGGCTTAAGAATATTATTGAAATTTATTTTTACTAAAGAAAAATTAATTTTTTCGTTACCTGATTCTACCCATTCAGGTATTTTAAGTTCAATCTTCACAGTTTTATTTTCAAATTTTTTTATGTCATCTATAAAATAAAATCTATTATTTAGAGTCTTATTATCAGAAGTTAGCTTTATAAAAACATTTTTGATCTTATTGGAATTTTTATTATCAATATTGAAAACAATTTCTTCTTTTGCACCAGAATTTAACAATCTCTTATCATTATTCGTAAATTCAATATTATTAATAACTTCTTCATAACTATCATTTTCGTATTTATCTATTTTATCAAAAAAATTTCTAAGATATTTTTCAGCTTCATTTTTCAACAAATCTTCACTGATAACTAAAAAATTTTTAATATTTTCATTAAAGCTTATTTTATTAATAAAATTTGATTCTAGTATTTTTTTAGAAAGTATAATTTTTTTATCTTCTTCTATCTTTATTTCTTTACTGGTATCAGAATCTGTCTCCACAGAAAAAATTTTATAATTCTCACTATAATTTAATTGCTCTTCAAATTTTTCCATAAAGAAAATTTCATTATTTTCGACTTTTACGCTAATAAATTCAATATCTGGTTTAACGCCATTTTTATGAACCTTATACTCATTGGGGTTCAAATATTCCGCAATTGTTAATTTTATAGCTGATCCATCATTTTGTTGATATACCTCTTGAACTGTTCCTTTGCCGAAACTATTTTCACCAATAATTATGGCTCTTTGATTATTTTTTAATGCTCCTGCAACAATTTCAGAAGCGCTAGCACTACCGCTATCTATTAAAACAATAAGTGGACCAAAGTATTTTGATGTACCACCGGTTTGCGTAAAAAAATCCATATCCATCCTAGAGTCTTTGCCCCGAGTAGAAACTATAAGTTTATTTTTTAATAAAACATTTGAAATTTTAATTGCTTGATCTAGCAATCCCCCTGGATTGCCTCTTAGATCAAGTATTAGGCCTTTGATTCCTACTAATCTTAATTCATCTAAATTTTTAACGAAATCTTTGTAACTATTAATTTGGAACGAATTAATTTTTATATATCCAATATCGTCAATTTTCTTTGATGTAACACTTTTTACCTTTATTATGTCGCGGATTATTTTGAATTTTATTAAGTCATTAACACCTTCTCTTTCAACATATAAAGTTACAGACGTTCCTTTCTCTCCCCTCAATAATTTAATTGCTTGATTCAACGATAGACCATCAGCATCGACCGAATCAATTCCTTTTATTATGTCATTAGCTTTAATCCCAACTTTTGATGCAGGTGTATCCTCAATAGGAGAGATGACAGTTAATTTATTTTTCCTAACACCAATGACAATTCCTAGTCCACCAAATGTTCCTTTTGTTTCTACCATAAATTCTTCCATTTCATCTGGCAATATTAACGAAGAGTACTCATCAACTTCAGCAAGAATAGCATTTGCTACCATATATTTAAGCAACTCAATATCTTGAGAGTTGATATTCTGTTCTTCAATAACTTTGACAATAGTATTTAAATTTTTAGTTATTCCTTTCAATCTATTATTGTTTTTCAGAGATAGAATTTTAGTTGAGCCGTTATCGATAATTTCAACTTTTATAACACCATTATTTGATTTAGATTCATATTTTATTAGAAGATCTTCTGAAAAATTATTCATTGAATTTATCCCAGCTTCAAAAATTTTGTTGATAGCCTTTTCATCAAAAAAATAGCCATTACTTTTAATATATTTCCCAGTAGATCCTATTATGTCGTTTGTTTGTCCATGATTTACATGAGAGTATGATATAATTAATGTAAAAACTAATAATAAATATCTAATTATTTTAAAAACCATTAAAATATTATAGATTATTTCTTTATAATTTAATAATATGAAAAATGATTTAAAAATTTGTATGTCCCAATTAAACTTTAAAGTTGGGGCAATAGACAATAATACTAGTAAAATTATTGAGGCTATTAAGAATTGTAGGAAAAAAAAGGTTGATATTGTATGTTTTCCCGAACTATGTATATCCGGGTATCCGCCTGAAGACTTACTAATTAATAAGTTTTTTATAAAAAAGATAAATTCTAGTTTGAAAAGAATAGCAGATGAAACTAGAAATATTTGCTGTGTTATCGGACACCCATATAGAGTAAAAGAAAATTTATACAATTGTGCAAGTGTTTTCATAAACCAGAAATTATGTGGTAGATATTATAAAAACCACTTGCCCAACTATGGTGTCTTTGATGAGAAAAGATATTTTCAAACTGGTAATGAATTTTTTTCATTTGAATATAAAAAAACCAAGATAGCTATATCAATTTGTGAAGATATATGGGTAAACGACAAAAAGTTTAAAAAATACTTAAAGGATAATCCTTCGAAATTGTTAATAAATATCTCAGCATCTCCATATTCAGTTAAAAAAGAAAAGCTGAGATTCAAAAAAGTTAGTAATTTTGCAAAAAAAAATCAGATCGATGTTTTATATTGTAATTTGATTGGTGGACAAGATGAACTCATCTTTGATGGATCTAGTATGGCGATTTCAGAACATGGAAAATTAATTTATAAAGCTTTTTCTTTTAAGGAAGAGAATAAAATTATCAATTATCCGTTGAGATCTAAGAAAATAAGAAAAATTCCATCAAATAATATAGATAGTATTTTTAATGCATTAGTCTTGGGAGTTAGAGATTATGCTTTAAAGAACAACTTCACTAAGGTTATTATTGGGATATCGGGAGGAATTGATTCTGCTGTAGTATCTGCAATATCAAAAGTTGCACTGGGGGGAAAAAATATTTATGGATTTGCACTTCCTACAGAATATAACTCTGACGAAAGTTTACAATTAGCCAAGAATTTGTCTGATAACCTAGCATTTAAACTAGGCGAATTAAGTATTCAGAAAATTTTTAATGAAAATATTTCATTATTATATTCTAATCTGTTTAAAGATTTGAAATGGGATATTGCGGAGGAAAATCTACAATCAAGAATAAGGTCTAATCTGCTCATGGCAATATCAAATAAATTCAATTATTTGCTATTATCAACAGGTAATAAAAGCGAAATGAGCGTTGGCTATTCAACTATCTATGGTGACTTATCAGGTGGATTAGCTCCATTAAAAGATATTCCTAAAACATTGGTTTATAGAATTGCTAAATATTATAATAAAAAATATCCTAATAATAAAATACCTGCAGGAATCATCAATAGAGAGCCGAGCGCAGAATTAAAACCAAATCAAAAAGATTCTGATTCATTACCACCATATAAAGATTTAGATAAAATACTTAATTTATATGTAGAGAGCTTTTTAAGTATTAATGAAATTTTTACAGCTACTAAAATTGACAAAAGAATAATTAAAAAAATAGTAGATCTTATAGATAAAAATGAATTTAAAAGAAGACAAGGACCACCAGGAATAAAAGTTACCAATGTCGCTTTTGGGAAAGATCGAAGGTTTCCTATAACTAATGGGTTTAAAAATTATTGATTATAGTCCAAATTTTAAAGTAGTATATTCGTAATAATGAGTTTTTTGAACCCAAGTGAACAATTACAAATAATTAAAGAAAATGTGGAGGAGATAATTCCGGAAGAGGAGCTTTTTGGTAAATTAAAAAATTCTTTTGAAGAATCTAAACCTTTAAAAATCAAAGCTGGATTTGATCCTACATCTGCAGATCTACATTTAGGTCATACTTTATTAATAAAAAAATTAAAAATTTTTCAAGATTTGGGACATGAAATAAATTTTTTGATTGGTGACTTTACCGCAAGAATTGGTGATCCAACAGGCAGAGATAAAACCAGGCCTCCTTTAAGTGAAGAAAAAATAATTTCAAATTCGAAAACATATGAAAACCAACTTTTTAAAATTTTAGATAAAAATAATGTCAATATTTTATATAATTCAAAATGGTTTGATAAATTTGATTTAAAAAAATTAATAGAATTATCATCAATGGAAAATGTAGCGCGAATTTTAGAGAGGGATGATTTTAAAAATAGGTATAGTTCTGGTGAAGCTATTACACTTACTGAATTTTTATATCCATTGTTGCAAGCATATGATTCTGTTTATCTTGAATCCGATGTTGAGCTTGGTGGCACAGATCAAAGATTTAATATTTTACTTGCCAGGCAAATTCAAAAAGCTTTTGGAAAAGATTTACAAGTAGCTATTTTTCTTCCAATTCTTGAAGGTATTGATGGAAATTTGAAAATGTCCAAAAGTTACAAAAATTACATTGGTATTAATGAAGAACCAAATAACATTTTTGGTAAAATTATGTCAATTTCGGATGAATTGATGGAAAGGTATATTGAAATACTTTTTTCAAACAATAAAGAACTTTTTGCAAATATTCCATCTCCACTTGATAAAAAGAAAAAATTAGCGATGTCATTAATAACTGATTATCACGATGAACAGGCAGCGTTAAAGGCAAAAAATGATTTTGAAAAAACATATTCTAATAAGGATTTTCCGGATGACATAAAAAAACAAGTCATTAACCTTGATTCAAAAAATATAATTGAATTGATTGAGGAGTTTACATCAAAATCATTGACAAGGTCTGAAATCAAAAGATTAATTAAAAGCAATTCAATACAAATGAATGATTTGAAAATAGCTAATTTCGATTTCATACCAAAAAAAGACTTAATTTATGAAATTAAAATCGGTAAAAGAAAATTTTACAAAGTTGAATTTAAATGAAAGAGTGGATTAATAAGCCGAATTCTGTTTTATGTGATCATTTATCTAGATCTAAAATTACTTTCAGATTCAAGCGACCTACCCAGAAGTAATTGCTAGGGATAACAACTTCTTTATTTGGTCTTGCTCCAGATAGGGTTTGCCTTGCCTTTCTTTGTCACCAAAAAAAGCGGTAGTCTCTTACACTACCTTTTCACCCTTACCATCAATATCATATGTTTATTAATGGCGGTTATTTTCTGTGGCACTTTCCATTGCTTCACAACATCTGGATGTTATCCAGTATCTTTCCCTATGGAGTTCGGACTTTCCTCTTGCTATGCAAGCGATCACTCAATCCACTCACTAATTAATTTAATTTCTAATTCCATTCTTTGCAAGCTCGTCTGCAATTTTATTTTCTTCACGTGGAATTGAGGTCAAGATTATTTCTGGTGAAATTTTACTAGAGATGATGTGGGCTTTTTCTAATAAACGCTTTAAATTATGGTCTTTACATTTCCATTTTTTATTAAATTGCATACTTACAAGTTTAGAGTCAGAAAAAATTTTAATCTTTTTAAAAGTATTATATTTTTTTAATATTAAATCTAACGTAAATATTAGTGCCTCATATTCCGCAATATTGTTCGTGACAATTCCTTCTAGTGGTAGCGAAAATTCTTCACTTATTTCTTTATTATGAATAAAAATTCCAATTCCTCCATTTCCCGGATTTGGTTGACAGGCGCCATCAATAAATATTTTAAGACAATCATTCATCTGGATTTTCTTCAGGAATTAAAATTTTTCTGCAGTGTGGGCAACTTACAACTTCAGTTTTTTGTAAAACTTTGATGTATGTTTGAGGGGGTATTGTAAGACAGCAATAACTACATGTTTCCCCAATTGCGGGAACTATTACTGGTGGATTATCAACCATCAGAGACTCATAACGAATCAAAAAATCTTGATCCAAACTTTTTGTTTTGTTATCTCTCTCGACAGATAGCTTATCTTTTTTATCAGTATATTCTTTTAATTTAGATTTTAATTCTTCTATTTGAGTTCTTAGAGGTTCGATTTCACTTAGAAAAAATTGCTCCATTTCAGCAAGTGCTTTTTTTGAATTATCTGTCGATTCCATTGTTTTTATTTGTGAATCTTCAATTTCTAATTTGAGTCTCTTTAAGTCACCAGTTTCTTTTTGTAATGCTTCAAATTCTTTTGTTGAATTTATAGAAAACAATTTCTCTTCTTGCTCATTTATTTTATTATCAATAGAATCAATTTCATTGTTATAATTTTTCATTTCTTTCTCAAGTTTATCGATCTTTTCTTTAAGATTATTAACTTTTATATTTTCAGAATCTATTTTAGCTTCCATAACAGATATTTCTTTTGGTAGATTTTCAAAAGACTTTTCAAATTCAGCTATCTCTATATCAATCTTTTGAAGTTTTAAAAATTGATTAATTTTATTCTGCATCAGAAACCACCTATTTGGGCCCAACTGGGTTCGAACCAGTGACCGCCCGGTTATGAGCCGGGAGCTCTGACCAGCTGAGCTATGGGCCCTATAATAAACAAGACCTAATCCTATTTAATTAAGCTTGCAATGTCAATAAATTTTATTTTACACCCTAATCAACGATTGACACAATTCTTCTTCTATTTATAATTTATTTCACCCCTATGGTTAAATATGAGACTTTTATTTTTTTTAATTATTCTAACTTTTGAAGCTTATTCCATAAGTGATGTAAATGATATTAGAAATAATGTAGGGTGGGAAGAAAAATATGGCAGTTCAATTGATTTAAAATCTCAAATTGTGTCTGTATCAGGTGAAAAAACAAATCTTAACAATATCTTAAATAAAGATATTCCCACAGTTTTTGTTTTAGCTTATTATTCTTGTCCAAAGATGTGTTCTTTTATATTAGATGGTGTAAAAGATGTTGTTCAAGCATCAAATAAAAGACCTGGCATTGATTATAACCTCGTAACTTTAAGTTTTAATTCCAGAGATAGTTCTGAATCATCCAAGGTATTTGAAAATAAATACAGTTCTATATTAAATGCTGACGAAAGTTGGAATTTTTATACATCAGATAATGTAAGTATTGAAAAAATTACTAAATCGGTTGGATTTAAATTTCAACCAGATGGGGATGAATTTGCTCATCCTGCTGGTATAATATTACTAACAAATGATGGAATAGTATCAAGATATCTATCTGGTGTTATTTATGATCCTAGAGATTTTAAATTAGCTATAATTGAAGCCTCTCAAGGATCTACTGGAACAGTGTCTCTAAGTGATAAGGTATTATTATATTGTTTTGATTTTGACCCCGTAGGTAAGAAGTATGCACTCAGAGCTTTAAATGTTATGAAGTTAGGTGGTGCTATTACACTTTTTGCTATTATAATAATGATGGGGTTTTTGTGGTTAAGAAAAAACAAGGGGGAACAGTAATATAAATGGATTGGCTACCTACTTCTGCGTCAACATTTGCACCACAGGTGGATAGTATATTATGGCTGGTAACTATAATTTCTGTTGTCTCCTGTATTTTGGTTGGTTTTTTGCTGATATACTTTGTTGTAAAGTACAGAAAGCGTTCTGATAACGATCAAACACCAGCAATTACTCATGACAGCTTTTTAGAAACACTATGGACGGTAATACCCACAATACTTTGTATTCTCATTTTTATTTATGGCTATGTCTATTACGACAAATATACTACACCGACTAAAGGAGCTTATGAAATTAATGTCACAGCTCAAAGATGGTCATGGTCTTTTGCTTATCCTAATGGTAAGAAAACTTTTAATGAATTATATGTGCCTCTTAATAAACCCGTAAGGCTTGTTATGCAATCTAAAGATGTTTTGCATAGTTTTTTTGTTCCGGCATTTAGAGTAAAGCAGGACGTTATTGGAAACAGATATACTTTTATCAATTTTACTCCAACCAAAGAAGGGGTCTTTGACATTTATTGTACCGAGTATTGTGGTATTTCACATTCAGATATGTTGGCCAAAGTTCACGTAGTTTCTGATGTTGAATATGCCAAATGGGAGTCGGGAGATTCTGCAGATGTTGAAAATGCGTATGCAGGCATGGCACCCGACAAAATTGGTGAACAATTATATTCATCAAAAGGTTGTGTAGCTTGCCATAGTATTGATGGTGCAAATGGTGTTGGACCTAGTTGGAAAAATCTCTTTGGTCTGGAGCGAGAATTTATAGATGGAACTAAAGAAATAGCAGATGAAAATTATATTAAAACATCAATATTATATCCCGTTAATCCACCACAAGGAAAGGTGGTTAAAGGCTATGCTCCGGTAATGCCTTCGTATCAAGGACTTTTGACTGATTCTGAGATTACAGCAATTATCGAGTATATTAAAACTATAAAGTAGGAGTTTAAAATGACAGATCATCATGATTTTGATAAAAATTATTTAGAGAATGGAAAAGGTTTTAAGTCCTGGTTTTTTACTGTAGACCATAAAAGACTTGGAGTAATGTACCTTTGGGCGATTGGTGTGTTTTTTGTATTAGCAGCGATTGCTTCTTTTTTGATTAGATTTGAACATCTTAGTCCAGGTCAAACAATTATTAGTGCTCAAACATATAATGTTTTATTTACGCTTCATGGAGCTGTAATGGTTTTTCTTTTTATTGTTCCCGGAGTTGCAGCAAGTTTTGGTAATTTTTTAATACCATTAATGATTGGAGCCCGTGATGTAATTTTTCCTAAACTTAATTTATATAGTTTCTGGATTTATTGTGCAGGTTCTTTGATTTTATTGTTATCCCTAGCAGCACCAGTCGATACGGGATGGACATTTTATACCCCTTATTCTATTGATACTGGTACAAATGTAATACTGGTTACATTTGGTGTTTTTGTATTAGGATTTTCTTCTATACTTACAGGAATTAATTTTATTGTAAGCATGCACAAGCTTCGTGCGCCTGGCCTAACTTGGGACAGATTGCCTTTGTTTTGTTGGGCTGCATACGCTACCTCTCTTCTTCAAGTTTTAGCAACCCCTGTTGTAGGAATTACTCTATTGTTATTAATAGGAGAAAGATATTTTGGTTTAGGCTTCTTTGATCCTGCTAAAGGTGGAGACCCTGTTTTATTTCAGCACTTCTTTTGGTTCTACTCTCATCCAGCCGTATATATTATGATACTTCCGGCTATGGGTATTATTTCGGAGGTAATACCTGTATTTTCAAGGAAACCAATTTTTGGTTATAAAGCCATTGCATATTCAAGCCTTGCAATTGCTCTGATTAGCTTTTTGGTTTGGGGACATCATATGTTTACTAGTGGACAATCAAAACTTATAAATATTATTTTTTCAGTCATAACATTTGCTGTTGCTGTGCCAACAGCTATAAAAGTTTTCAATTGGTTGTGGACGATGTATAAGGGTTCTGTAGAACTAAGTGCTGCTATGCTATACTCTCTTGCTTTTATTTTTCTTTTCACAATTGGTGGTCTAACAGGATTGTTTTTAGGAGCCTTAGCTGCGGATGTTCATTTACACGATACTTACTTTGTTGTGGCACATATGCATTATGTTATGATTGGTGGAACAGTATTTGGATTATTTTCTGCAATTCATTTCTGGTATCCAAAAATGTGGGGCAAAATGTTTGATGAATTTAAGGCAAAAATTGCTTTTACACTAATATTTATCGGATTTAATATTGTTTTCTTCCCTCAATTTATACTTGGCACACAGGGCATGCCAAGAAGATATTTTAATTATGCCCCTGAATTTGAAACCCTTCATCAGTTATCCACTTATGGAACTTGGATACTTGGAGTTGGATTTATTTATATGCTTTATACATTATTTAAACCTGTTGGTGCTGCAGACGCTAATCCATACAGATCTGTCTCTTTAGAGTGGCAAATGCCGTCACCCCCGCCGACTTTAAATTTTAAAGAGATACCAACGGTAACAACATCAACCTATGATTATGGCACTAAAGTGGAGCAAGAGGCCTAGATTAATGCAGATTATAAAGTTTATTAAATCTTTAGCTTATCCTTCAGAAATGCTTCCTCCTATTGTTGAGGAAGAGAGTCATTTCGATCCCGAAACCGAGCATTCTGCTGCCAAGCTAGGGATGTGGCTTTTTCTTGCTACTGAATTATTGTTGTTTGGTGGATTATTTGCAGCTTATGCAATTTTCAGAGCAAAATACCCTGTCATGTTTGCTGAAGGGTCTGCAAATCTTGATGTTGTTTTAGGATCTGTAAATACGGTAATTCTTATTTTTAGCAGCTGGACCGTAGCTGTTGCAGTTACCGCAATTCAGGAAAACAAAATAAAATTAGTCCAAGTAATGTTGTGGATAACTTTAATATGTGCAGCAATTTTCGGTATTAATAAATATTTCGAATATTCATATAAACTTAGCAATGGAATTGGCCCAGGCACAGATATTTTTTATTCTATTTATTTTGCTGCTACTGGTGTTCATATGTTGCATGTTTTTATTGGTATGGCTGTTCTAGGAGTAATTTTGAAAAGAACCTATGAAGGAAGATATTCTAAGGAGAAATTTACAGCAATTGAAATTGGTGGTTTGTATTGGCACCTCGTTGATCTTATTTGGATTTATTTGTTTCCGTTGCTATATTTAGTTGGTTAAGGAGTTATTATGGCGAGTGCAAATCCATATAAAACATATTTAAATATTTGGTTATTGTTAATGTTTTTAACTTTTATTACTGTTTATGCAGCAGAGTTTGATTTTGGTGCATTAAATGTCCCAATTGCTCTTCTTATAGCTTCAGTAAAAGCTGGCGTAGTAGCCTTACATTTTATGCATTTAAAATATGAAGATTCAATGACATGGGTCTTTGCAATATACCCCTTATTTTTACTATTTTTATTAATAGCCTTTTCCGCAACTGATATTTTTACAAGAGTTGCTAATTAAACAGGAATTATATGGGTAAACTTGAAAAGCTAACTCTTGGATCACTAATTATATTATTAATTTGGGGAAATATGGTTAGTGGATTAGGGCATGGATTAGCTTGCCCCGACTGGCCGCTATGTTTTGGTCAATTTTTTCCAGATATTAATTTTCCTATTTTTATGGAACATGGCCATAGAGTTATGGGCTTAATTGTATCTATATTATTTTTCTTTCTTGCAAAAAATAGAATAAAAAATTATGTTGGTAAACAAAAATTTCTTCCTATTGTTGCAGCATTACTGTTAACAATTCAAATAATTTTAGGAGGATTGGTAGTTATTTTTCAACTTGATACAAATTTAACAACCTTTCATTTTGGTAATGCAATATTAATTTTTCTTCTCATATATACTATGTGCAAATATCCCACAAATATTGAGCTTTCCTCAGCCAAGTTTTTCTCCTCCAAAGCGATAAAATATATAATTTTTTTTCTAATTATATATTTTCAGCTTGTTTTAGGTGCATACACAAGACATTCAAATGCTGGATTGGCTTGCCCAGATTTTCCCACCTGTCTTGGTTATTGGATCCCGCCCTATTTTAGCGAGACAGTTTTTCTCCATCTTTTGCATAGATTCTCAGGAATTTTAATTTTGGTTTATTCTTTATTCCTTCTTTTAATAACCTATAAAAAAGACATTAAAGATCAGTTTAAGCGTATTGGCAAGCTTACATTATTAGTTGGAGTTCAAATTGCTTTAGGTATTTATGTTGTTGTTTCCAAGCTAGCCTTTTCTATGACAGCAGTTCATCTATTTGTTGCTTTGTTAATTATTATGATTGCATTAGATGCTGTTTTTGATGAAAATAAAACAGTGTAACTATTATGAAAAAGCTTAAGGCATTAATATCCCTTTCGAAGCCAAATATTATATTGAGCGTCGGTCTTACTGGTTTGACTGGAATGGTATTGGCAAATAGAGATATACCAGACGCAAAGCTAGTTTTTTTTACTTTGTTTTCTTTAATATTGTCTGCTTCAGGTGCAGCAATGATAAACAATATAATTGAGCAAGATAAAGATAAATTAATGGAAAGACTCTCTAAAAGGGTAGAGAGCTTAGCTTTAATTGGAAAAAAAAATCTAACAATCATTGCATCATTTTTAACGACCTTTTCACTCGGAGTTTCTTTTTTTCTGATTAATACAACTAACTTTCTATTTACCTTAGCAGCAATTTTAAGCTACACAATTTATTACACCCTATTTTTAAAGAGATCGTCACCTTTTGGAACAGTATTAGGTGGCATACCTGGTGCATTACCAGTTTTGATTGGTTTTTCTTCAGTTAATCCAAATATTTCAGAATTATATATTAATGGGATTATTATGTTTGTTTTTATGATGCTATGGCAACCTCCTCACTTTTGGTTATTGGCGCAATATCAAGCCGATGATTATAAAAAAGCAGGATTTCCAGTTATGCCAATAATATATGGAAAAAAATTTACTAATTATCTTATTATGATTTATAGCCTATCTCTTTTGCCTTTCTCACTATTTTTCTGGTTTAGTGGGATAGCATCCAATACATATGCAGTAATTGCTATCACTCTTAGCATATCTTTTTTATACGTAGTTTATAAATCTTTCTCAGATACTAAAAAATATAAGACTGCGTTTTTATATTCTATACTTTACATGTTATTAATTCATATATCTTTGATATTAAATATTTCAACATAATAATTTTTTTAATTCAAAATTTATATTTGTTGTATAATTGATAAATGAAAATAATTTCATTAAATAAGTCAAAAATAGATAAGGAAATTTTTAATATTAGAAAATCCCAAGAAGAAGATTTTGAAAAAGTTGAAGATTTAGTTTTAAAAATAATTACAAGTGTTAAAAAAAACGGTGATAAAGCTTTATCATTATTCACTAAAAAGTTTGATGGAATATTAATTAACTCAAACAATATAAAATTAAATAAGTTTATTATTGAAAAATCTGGCGAAAAGTTAACTGCAGAATTAAAAAGTGCTATTAAAACATCAATAAAAAGGGTGACAGATTATCAAAAAAGAAAGCTAACTAAAAATTATAGATATAAGGATGAGTTTGGGAATAAGCTTGGTTGGAATGTTAGCCCACTCGAAAGAGTAGGTATTTATGTTCCAGGTGGGACTGCATCGTATCCATCAAGTTTAATTATGACAGGTTGTCTTGCAAGGGCAGCTGGTGTTAAAGAAATTATAATATGTACTCCCCCCAACAAAAATGGCATAAATGAATCAATTTTGTATGTAGCTAAATTACTCAAAATTCATGAAGTATATCAAGTTGGTGGTGCTCAAGCTGTTGCGGCAATGGCATATGGAACTAAAAGTATTCCTAAAGTCAATAAAATTGTAGGACCTGGAAATATTTTTGTTGCCGCAGCCAAAAAACAAGTATTTGGAAATGTTGGTATTGATATGATTGCAGGACCTAGCGAGGTTTTGATTTTATCAGATTCTTATGCAAACCCTGATTTCATTGCAAATGATTTATTAGCTCAGGCTGAACACGATTCGAAAGCATCAGCTATCTTAGTAACAAATTCAAAAAAAATAGCAAAAAAAGTTCATGAGCAAGTTAATAAGCTAGTCAAATATGCTAAAAGAAAAAATATTATTAAGCAGTCATTAAATAAAAATGGAAAAATTTATATTATGTCCAGCGTTAAAGATTGTATTGAATTTACAAATAAGTTTGCTCCTGAACATTTAGAGATTTTTTTGAAGAATTTTACAAAATTTGAAAAAGATTTTAAAAATGCAGGATCTATATTTGTTGGAGAAAATTCTGCAGAAGCGTTTGGTGATTATATTGCTGGGCCAAGTCATGTTTTACCTACTAATGGAAATGCTTTGTTTTCTTCTCCATTAAGCTCTCTAGATTTTATAAAATATTCAAGCTTTACTTCAATCTCTAAGTTGGGAATGAAGCGCCTTTCAAAAAATGTTGAGACTTTAGCTGAATCAGAAGGATTATATGAACACTCAAATTCTGTAAGAATAAGGAAAAATAAATGAGTATGAGAATTAAGAGGCATCTTAAAAAACTTACACCCTATATCCCAGATTCTATAGATTATAAAATAAGGCTCAATGCAAATGAATCCCCTTTCAATCAAACAAAAAAACTTTTGAATAAAATAAAGTCTGGGAACCTTTCTACACAACTCGAGGATAATTCGATAAATAGGTATCCCGATCCATCCTACTCAATCTTATTAAATAAGATTTCAAGGAAATATAACGTTAGTACTTCAAATATAGTTTTATCTAATGGTTCTGATGAGCTAATACTTTATTTACTAATGTGTTTAACTGGAAAAACTTCTAGAATTTTAACTTTTGATCCAACTTTTTCAATGTATCAAATACTATCCGAGACATTAAATATAAAATGTAATAGAATTCCTTTGGATAAAAATTTTGATATACCAATCAACACTACCTTGAAAAAAATTAAAGAATATGACCCGGATATTATTTTTATTGCATCTCCTAATAATCCCACAGCTAATTCTTTTTCAAAAGAGAAAATTTTAAAAATTATTGAGAAATCAAATGGATTAGTTGTGATTGATGAAGCTTATGGAGATTATTCAAAAACATCTTTTATACAACAACTTTCAAAATATAATAATTTGGCAATTTTAAAAACCATGTCTAAAGTTGGGTTCGCATCACTTAGAGTTGGATTTCTAATTGCAAACCTGGAGGCTATTAAAATAATAAATAAGGTGCGTTTACCTTATAATTTATCAACTTTATCTAATATTATAGCCCAAGATTTTTTTGATGATGATAAAAAATATATTAAAGATATACAAAAAATAGTTAATGAAAGAGAAAGGCTGAGCATTTTATTAAAATCATATGATAAATTTATTGTGTATCCTTCAGATTCAAACTTCATATTTATAAAATTTAGCAAAACCAAAAGTCTATATAAATACCTTCAAAATCACAATATTAGTATAAAAGTATTTGGAAACCCTAAATTAAAAGATTGTTTTAGGGTAACCATAGGCACAAAGAAAGAGAATGATTTAATTCTCTCTTGTATAAAAAAATTTTTTGACAAAAATTAATAGTACTAATATTAAGTAATACGATGTTTCGATAATTAAATAATAACTGTGATAAATTGTCTTTTTATTTATTATGGGTATATCGTAAAAAATACTTCCCTCATTATTCAAATCAATTTTTTCAATGATTTTTCCATTTGGTGAAATTATTGCACTGATTCCATTATTTGCCGATCGTACCAAAAATTTATTTGATTCTATTGCTCTTGGTAATGAAAGCATTAAATGTTGATAGGCTGCAAGCGAATTACCATACCAAATATCATTTGTTATATTAATAAGATATCCAATATTATTATCATTAACTATCGATGATAAATCATGTGTGAATAGGTCTTCATAACAGATAAAAATAAAAACAGAATTTCCTTTCTGAAGCTGAATCGACTTGTTTTTGCCTGGTGTTAGATCGCGGAAGTTTTTATATATAGGAATAAATTTCGATATTATTTCTTTTAATGGATAGTACTCACCATAAATTAATAATTTTTTTTTATTTTTAAAATTTATGAAATTATTTTTATCATTGAAAAGAATTGCAGAGTTATAAAAATTATTATCTTTTTTTGTAATGGCTCCAAAAAGTAATTCTTTTGAATTGAACGTATATTTGTTTTTAAAATCATTTTTAAATCTTTTAATTTGATCTGTATTATCTAAATTAATTGAATCTAATGAGCTCTCAGGCCAGATTATTAGATCGGATCTAAATTGACTATAAAATTTGAGGTTATTTTTTTTATTATTTGGTTGAACAATAGTAACTGAACTTTTTTCATATGATTTATAGTTTTCTTCATACTCACTTCTTTCAAAAAACAAAAATATCAAAAATACTAATGGGCATATAAAAAAATATTTAAGTTTATCTCTTCTAATATAAATTTGATAAATAGAAAAATTTAAATATAGAAGAAAAACAGAAATTATATTAATTCCTAAGAAACTAATAAAATGGCTAAAGTATTTAAAATTTATTTGAGAGTTTCCTAATTTATATGGAAAAATTCTAGGAAATATGTTTTCTATACAAACCCATACAAAGATTATGATCAAAAATTTTATAAAATGAAATTTTTCTCTATTTAAAAGAATTCTTTTTATGATAAAAAAAATAATTATAAAAAATACTGATTCATATAATGAATATATTAGATGTATTAAAATACCATTAAGAAGAGATACTCCGGCTATATTCATTAATGTTTCTGTTAACCAATATTGACCAATAAATGAACTTATGATCCCGAATAATAATCCAGAGAATATAATATTAATACTTTTGAATTCAAATAAATACAGAATTGGTAATAGAAAAAACCAATGAAGAAAATATAAATCAAAATTTAAATATGGAACTGAGTATAATATGGCTGACAAAATAATAAGTAATGTATTAAAATTAAATATATTATTTGTTTTTATAAACATAATATAAATTTAAGTATAATTATAATCTGGTAAAATATATAATGATTAATTCATCTGTATTAGTTCTTAACAAATTTTTTTTTCCGATTGACACAACTAATGTAAAACGAGCTTTTTTAATGCTTTATGGTGGAGCAGCAAAAGCTGTTAATTTAAATTACGAAACATTTGACTTCAATTCATGGAGTGAAATTTCTGCTGCTAGTGAAGAAGATTCAATTAAAACTGTATCAGCTATAATAAAAATTCCCAGAGTAATAATGGTTGTTCGGTATGATAGAGTACCAAGCAAAGAAGTTAGGTTTAACAGATATAATATTTTTAAGCGTGATAGATTGCAGTGCCAGTATTGCGGTGACATATTACCTAAATCAGAGTTAACCATAGATCATGTTGTACCAAAAGCCTTAGGTGGCAAAACAGTGTGGGAGAATGTAGTATGTGCATGTTCAAAATGTAATAGAAAAAAAGGGTGCAAAACTTTAGAAGAAGCCAATATGAAATTGATAAATAAACCAATTAAGCCAACCTGGGAACTACTATCAAACTTATATATTCAAACTACAACATATAAAGAATGGAAGCCCTTTTTAAGCTTTATCGATTCCTCATATTGGAACGTAGAACTTGTTGATTAATTTTTGTTGACAAAAAGTTATAATTTGTAAAAATATATACCTTCGGAGGTATATTGATGGAAGCTGTCATTAAAACTGGTGGAAAACAATTTTATGTACAGAAAGGGGATATTATTGAGGCGGAAATAACCTCTCAAGATATTGGCGCAGAGATTATCATTGATGATGTTTTACTTATAAGTGAGTCATCTAATCTTATCTCTGATCCAAAAAAACTTAAGTCTGCAAAGGTTAAGGCCAAGATTCTTTCATTTGTAAAAGCAAAAAAAGTTAAAGTTTTTAAATTTAGAAGAAGGCAGAACTCTAAAACATTAAATGGCCATAGACAAAATTATCAAAAAATGGAGATTATTTCCATAGATAAGTAGGGGAAAGATATGTCAACAAAGAAAGGTGGCGGTAGCACTAAAAACGGAAGAGATTCAATTGGTAAAAGATTGGGAGTTAAGCTTTTTGGTGGCCAAAATGTAAGGTGTGGTGGTATTATTGTCCGACAGAGAGGAACTAAATTTTATCCTGGTAAAAATGTTGGATTAGGTCGAGATCATACAATTTATGCTTTAATTGATGGTAAAGTCGAATTTATCAAAAAGGGCAAATCCAAAGTATTTGTTAATGTAGCTTGAACTATATAATTAATTTCAATTTATTCTCTCTTTAAATCTGATTATAATATCTCAATGCTATCTAGTGAAATAAGAAGAAGATTTTTAGATTTTTTTATTGCTAATGGACATAAGCAAATAAATAGTTCAGGTCTGATACCTTCTGAAGATCCTACTTTATTATTTACTAATGCCGGCATGGTTCAATTTAAAGATACCTTTTTGGGATTAGAAAATAGAGAATATTTTAAGGCTTCATCGTGTCAAAAATGCTTACGTGCTGGGGGAAAGCATAATGATTTAGAAAATGTAGGTAGGACTTCTAGACATCACACATTTTTTGAAATGTTAGGTAATTTCTCTTTTGGGGACTATTTTAAAGATGATGCAATAAAGTTTGCATGGACATTTTTGACCGATATTTTAAAAATTCCAAAAGAAAAATTATTTATAACTATTTTTGAAAATGATGATGATGCAGAAGCTATTTGGCTAAAGTATGTTGATAAAAACAGAATCTTTCGCTTAGGTGAAAAAGATAATTTCTGGTCTATGGGTGATACCGGACCTTGTGGTCCATGCTCTGAAATACTTTATGATATGAGCTTAGATACCGTTGATGAATTAAATATCGATATATCTGATGGAGAGAAATACTTAGAGATCTGGAATCTTGTCTTCATGCAATATAACAGAGACATCGAAGGGAATCTTGAAGATTTGCCCAAGCCCAGTATTGATACTGGAATGGGGCTAGAAAGGTTAGCTTCAATATTACAAAAAGTTAAGAGTAATTATGATACTGATCTGTTCACATATCTAATTGATTTTTGTTCTGAAGAAAATAATATTCGTTATGGAAAAGATGTTAATACAGATATTTCATATAGAGTTTTAGCAGATCATGCAAGAGCTGCAACATTTTTAATTTCTGATGGTGTAACTCCTTCAAGTGATGGTAGAGGTTATGTTCTTCGTAGAATACTAAGAAGAGCAATAAGGCATTATAAAATGCTGGGAATTAATGAACCATTTATATATAAAATGTCAGAGTTAGTAGTAAAAAACATGAAAGATTTTTACGTCGAATTGGAAAAGAATTCAGACAATATTTTATCAATAATAAAAAACGAAGAGGAAAAATTTTTAAGTACTATAGACAAGGGACTAGAGCATTTAAATATTTTTCTTAAAAATTCATCAGACTCAAAGATTCTTGGTGGAGATTGTATTTTTAAACTTTATGATACTTATGGCTTTCCTGTAGATTTGATTGAGGACATTTTAAAAAATAGCGATTTTGCCATGGATATAAAAGGCTATGAAGAAGAAATGTTAAAACAAAGAAATTCTTCAAAAACATCATCAAAATTTAAAGCTTATTTTAATGAAAACTTAAATTTAGATATCATATCAAAAAAAATTAAAGAAGGATTTCAAGGTTATAAAAGTTTTCAAACAAAATCTAAACTGATAGGAATTATAAAAGATAATGAAATCGTTGATATTGCATCTAAAGGAGAAAGGATAAGTTTGATTTTTGATAAGACTCCTTTTTATGCAGAAAGTGGAGGTCAGATAAGTGATAAAGGCCAGGCACTATATGAAAATAAGAATATTGAGATATTTGATGTACAAAAAACCAAAGAAAATATCTTTCTTCATGAATCGATATTAAAAAATGGAAGTATTAAAACTGGAGATACATTTGATCTAGAAATTGATTTTAATAGAAGAGTTAAAATATCTAGTCACCATACCGCAACACATATTTTACATTATGCACTAAGAGAAGTACTTGGAACTCACGTAAGGCAAGCTGGTTCACTTGTTGAGGATTCTAGATTGAGGTTTGATTTTAGCCACTTTAGCAATATATCTGAGGAAATAATAAATAAAATAGAGAAACTATGTAATATTAAAATTCAAGAGAATAATGATATTAATATTTTTGAGAATGTTGATTATAAAAAAGCTATAAAAGATGGAGCAAATGCCTTTTTCGAAGAAAAATACGGTGACTATGTTAGAGTTGTGAAGATTGGTAATTATAGCCAGGAATTATGTGGAGGAACTCATATACAAAAAACAGGGAGCTTGGGTTTAATTACTATATCCTCTGAGGGTGCTATTTCATCAGGTATAAGAAGAATTGAAGCTTACACATCTGTTGATGCCTATGATTATTATTTGAGTTTAAAAAATAATGTTTATAAATCATCTCAACTTTTGGGATCTTCTATTAACCATGTACCTGATGAGATTGATAGAATTAAGAAAGAAAATAAAGAGCTAAAAATTAAAATTAATAATTTTGAAAAACTAAAGTCTAGAGATATTGCCAAGAATCTCGATCAGAACTCAATTTTAATAAATGGAATAAAAGTTATAACATATTTATCACAAGAGACATCAGCAGACGAGTTAAAGTCACTATGGGATGAAATTAAAAAAAATCATGACAATATTATTGGTATTTTGGGATCAAATAATGGAAATAAATCTGTTTTAATATGTGCATCAAATATGAGTGGTTCAAGTTTTGATTGCAAAAAAGCTATAAATCTTATTTCCGAGGAATTTGGAGGAAGAGGTGGGGGAAATAAAAATTTGGCACAAGCTGGTTGCAAGAAAATATCTGATTTAAAAATAGCTATTGAAGTGATTAGAAATCTGCTTTGATATCCATGCTAATTAAAATTTTTCTGATTTTATTTATTGCGCCTTTTTCAATTTGTCTTACTCTTTCACGAGATATGTTAAATTTTTTTCCAATATTTTCTAAAGTTTCTTGCTCGTCGGATAGTAACCTTTTTTCAACAATATATTTCTCCCTATCATTTAAAATAGTAAAAGCCTTTTCTAGACCTTCTTTTAAACTATCACTTTGTTGGTTGGAAATTGTTATATCCTCCTGTGATTTATCGCCGGATTCAAGAAATTCAATTTTGGTTTGAGTCTCTCCTTCTCGAACCTCGTCATCTAACGAGAAATCCTTACCGCTCATTCTCATATCCATTTCTCTAATTTCTTTTATTGAAACTTTTAAATCATTTGATAGTTTTTTATAATATTCTTCTCTCGTGAGATTACCATCATCATATTTATTTTTTGCAGATCTAATTTTATAAAAAAGTTTCCTTTGTGCTTGAGTTGTACCAATTTTAATTAAACTCCAATTCTTCATAATAAAATTTTGTATATATGCTCGAATCCACCATACACCATATGAAATTAATCTGTACCTTTTTGTTGGATCAAATTTAGTTATTGCTTTCATTAAGCCTAAGTTACCTTCTTGAATTATATCCATAATATTTAAACCATAATTTTGATATTCAACAGCAATTTTAACAACGAACTTCAGATTGGATGTTATGAGCTTTCTAGCGGATTCTACATTACCAGTTTCTCTATAATCTAGGGCATATTTCATCTCCTCTTCTTTTGTGAGAATTTTATAGTTACTAATCTCTGCCAAGTATTTTTCCAACGAACTGGCTGGTACAGGCAAATTCTTATTTTCTTTAATTATATTTAGCTTCTTTTTTTTATTTACCATTAATAAATTTGTATTATACTTTTTAACAAATTTTTTTAAAGAAATAACTAAGCTTGACTGTTTATCACATATACATTAAATTCTTACTTTTACTTAATGATTCCGGAGTAGCTCAGCGGCAGAGCAGGTGACTGTTAATCACTTGGTCGGGGGTTCAAATCCCTCCTCCGGAGCATTAAAAGGAGCAAATTATGGCAAGATATACTTTAATAACTGGTTTTATTCTGATCCTACTCGGTCTATACGGATATTTTTCCTATAATACGATAACCGTGTTGATACCCGCATTTATTGGAACCCTAATAGCGTTTCTTGGTATCATGGCTTTTAATGAAAAAAGAAAACGACTATTTATTCATATCGCAATAGTTGTAGTAGTGGTAGGTTTATCCGCTAGTGCTAAATCTCTTCCTTCCATACCAGGATTAATTGATTGTTTTAGTGATCCTACTTTGGACATAGCAAGTTGTCCAAAATTTCAGAGACCTTTAGCTGAGCTATTTAAATCAATTATGTCACTAGTTTTAATTCCTTATGTGCTTGTATCCATAACATTTTTTATAAAGTCTAGGCTTTCTAAATAATAAGATGTTTTTTTTGGTATAATTTACTCATGTCTAAAAACAATAGGAGCTCATTGATTGTGTTAGATATCAAATCTATAGCAAATAAAAAAGGAGTGGAGCTACCCTTCTTTACGGCCAGAGTTCAAGCCGGATTTCCTTCCCCTGGAGATGATTATGTCGAAAGCAATCTTGATTTAAATCAATTGCTTATAAAGAATCCATCCGCAACTTTTTTTGTTAAAGTCGAAGGAGAATCAATGTTTGATGCTGGTATAACAACAGGAGATACCCTTATAGTCGATAGAGCGCTAGAAGCTAAAGATAAGAATATTGTGATAGCATCTATCAATGGTGAATTAACAGTCAAAAGAGTGTGGATTGCTAATGGAAAAGTATTTCTCAAGCCCGAAAATAATGATTTCTCTCCCATAGAAATAACCGAAGAGATGGATTTTGATATTTGGGGAGTTGTTACATACGTGATTCATAAAGTTTAAAATGAGAGATTGTATAGCCCTTATAGATTGTAATAATTTTTATGCTTCCTGTGAAAGAGTTTTTGATCCCCATTTAAAAAATAAGCCAATAGTAGTTCTTTCAAATAATGATGGTTGTATAATTGCTAGATCTAATGAAGCTAAAACTCTGGGAATTAAAATGGGAGAGCCATATTTTAAATGTAAAAATCTAATCAAGCAGGAGAACGTTAAAGTTTTTTCCTCAAATTACACATTATATGCGGATATGTCTAACAGGGTGATGAATATAGTTAAAGAACACTTTGTAAACACTGAAGTTTATTCTATAGATGAAGCATTTGTCTCTTTTCCTTCAGAAAATTTATCTGAAATAGAAAATAGATTTATTAAATTAAGGGATAAAATCGCTAAGTGGACAGGCATACCTGTATCCATAGGTGTTGCGCCGACTAAAACCCTAGCAAAAGTTGCAAGTAAAATAGCAAAGAAAAGTTCAGGAGTTTTTTCATTGTTTGATAAAGCAACCAGAAATAAAATTCTGAAAGAACTTCCTATAGGATCGGTTTGGGGTATTGGGCGAAGGTTGAATAAACGTTTTATAAGATTAGGAATTTCTAATGCTTATCAATTAAGTACAATGGACCATAAGCATGTTAAAGATCTAACCAATATTAATATTCTTAGAACAGTGCTTGAGCTTGGAGGTATAAAATGTATTGATATAGATTCACAACCCTCAAACAAGAAGCAGATAACCACTTCAAGAGCTTTTGGAAAAACTGTAACTAATATAAAATTTTTGGAAGAGGCAGTTTCAGTTTATGTATCCAGAGCGGCAGAGAAACTCAGAATTCAGAACTCTAAATGTTCTATTATCACTGTCGCATTATCGACTAATAGGTTTGATGAGAAAAATACTCATAAATTTCTTTTTATGACGGAATCTTTAGAATCTTCAACCAGTTCTACTCAAGAATTAATTAGTATAGCAATAAAATTGTTAAAAAGAATATTTCATAAAGGTCTTATGTATAAAAAAGCCCATATCTTCTTGTCAGGCCTTGAGGATTCTAAGTTCAAGCAATATTCTCTTAAGGATAATATAGAAGATATAAAACAGCAGGATAAATTAATGAAAGCATTTGATAAAATAAATAAAACATTTGGTAGTGATACGATGAAATATGCTAATACTGGAATATCAAGAGACTGGTTTATGAAAAGAGAAAGAAAATCAAATAGATACACAACTAATTGGAACGAAATTCTAAAGATTAATTTATAAAATAATCAACAATACTGAAATAGTTTTAAAAAACCAAAGATAGACTCTTATTATATTTGTATCAATAAGCTTTTTTATTATAGTTTCGGATTTACCCGAGGAGAGCTTATTATGACAGGGCACTTGAAGTAAAAAAGTCACAATCCATATAGAAAGTACAAGGATTAAATTAATTAAAGGTAAAATTCCGTAATAGAAGAAACAAATCATTATAGAAGTGGAGGCTTCAATTATCATAAGTGGAATAACCAAATATGATATGCTACGAGTATGAAAAGTATGGAAATCAATAAACTCTTTATCAGATATAAAATAAAAAGATTTATAGTGAACAAAATGGACAACAAGTATTAATCCCAAAAGTATGGATGATGAAATTAAATTAGAGTAAAATAGAAATAAATACCCCATTAAAATATTCCTTTTGCCAAATTTTCTCCAGACTCAATAGCTCCATTTAAAGATGGAGAAGCCAAGAAATCTCCAGAAAAGAAAATCTTATTAGAATATTCCATGAAAGAGCAACCGTTGTAATTATAAAAATTATTCATTATAGGTAAAGCTTCATCTATTACAAATCCTTTTAGATATCTTAAATTTTTAATATCATTAAAATAACCAATAAATTCTTTTTTCACATCATCTTTTGAACAAGTTCTACTTAAACTTGATATGCAAACATTATATTTGCCATCGGTTAGTTTAATAAAATATAGGCTTGATATGAGATTAGATTCAGGAAATAAATAAATTATTTTTTCTTCAACATTAGTTGTATCAACAGTAAAATAGAAACAGCTGGTTCCACTATATTTAATTTCTTTAAAAATATTTCTATTAATTTCAGTATCAAAGGTTGACTCAATATGAGGACTTGTGCAAATCAGCTTATTAAAATTATATTTATTATTATTTGTACAAATTATTTGATCTTTGGTTACTTTTTTTATTTCAGAATTTAAATTTATTTTAGTAGGATTAATTTTCTTAGATATAGTTTTTGGAATCTCATTTATTCCATTTAAAGGTATAGATACTTTACCAGTTGCGAAAAGTTTAAATATAAATAGAAAATAATCTAATGGAACATTTAAAGATTTATCCAGGAAGACTCCTTGAAAGAAAGATATAAAAAAATCATTTATAAAGGATTTGGAAAACCCAAAATCTTTCAAAAAATTCAGCGTTGTTAGATCTTTTCTTATTTCATTTTTTATAAAATAAAGTTTTATCAATAAGATTTTATCTCTAAAAGTAAATCCTGGGAATTTATTATAAATAAGAATGCCTGATAAATTTTTAAGAGGATTTAGCAACTTAAAAAAAGTACCATTTTTATTTATTATGAACCCTGATTTAAAATCCATATATTCTATCTCATTAATTTCTGGAAATATTTTCAAACTTGGATAATTTCTTAGTAATACCTGAAAACCCTTATCAAGGTTTGTTTCACATATTTTGGAAGTTTCAATTTTACCCCCAATATTTATTTTAGAATCAAATATTTTAAAATCTATTTCTCTTTTTTGAAGCTCTCTTCCAATAGTAAGCCCGGTTATTCCCGACCCTATTATTATAATATCATTCATTCAATAGGTGGAAAGAACCAGTTTAGTGGTTTTCCGGCATTTCCATGAACTCCTTTAAAAATTATTGATAAACTAAACATCATAAAGAAAATTATTACTCTCGAAATATTTGGTAAAGTTAATAAATAAACTTTCTTATTATTCTCTCTGGTATATATTGACGGTATTGGATAAAAAACATTCTCTATTTTTTCATTAACTTTTATATTTGTATCCTGGTTTTTCTCAAAAATGCTTAAATTTTCTCTAAATATATTTTCATTTTTTTCTCTTATTTTATTATCTATATTCATTATTCCCCACTGGCTAATTTTTGGTAAAATTAGAATATAAAAAAATGATATTAAATTAGAAATTAGGGATAAATTTATTACTATTTCTACGAAACTCAAAGAGCTAAAATATAGAGAGTCAATAACTATTGTGGAGATTATCGAATTTATTATTATTGATAAAATTGAAACTTTTATATATAGATTTTCTTTTATCATTAATATAATTCTTTCTAAATAAAATTCATAATTCTCTTTTTTTTCAGAAAACCAATGATTTGGAATTAAGTATTTATTTGATGTGGCTCCATAATTAATATTAGAAGTCATATATGACGGTGAATTTTTGATTTTTAAAAAATTATAATTCTTATATTTAAATGTTTCTTTTTTTAAAAAAATCCTAGAGATTACATTTTGACTAAAGAGAATAAAAATTTGCATAATTATGCAATAAAAGAAAATTTTAATTGGCGTAAGTATTAATTGGTAATTTTCTAGAAGTAAGTCTAAAATACTTATAGATATATAAAAAATACCAAAAAATATCAGATTTAAAAAAAAAATTAAGGTTATAGAATGATCTTTGTTATCATTGAGATTTTTGCTTGAAATAATATCTAATATAGTTGTTAAGCCTAAACATAATGAAAAATAGAAAATAAGAGAAGTAGACTTATTTTCAAATAGCAAATTTATGTGTTTTGCAACGTTAAAGTATATACCAAGTAAAGAAATAAAAACGATTACTCCAACATAAACTATTCCAAACGAGAGTTTCTTATCTCTAAAATTCATTTTTAATATATTTATTGGCAATAGATATTCCCGATCTTACAGCCCCATCAAACTTACCATTTGTAAAAATGTCACCACATAATCCTATAAAGTTGCTATTTTTAATGACTAATGATTCACTATAAGGATAATAATTTTTTGGAACTGAATATCTCCATTTATGATTTGATAAAACATCATAGTCTTTCCCAAAAATTGAGGTAAGTTCTTTCTCTAGAAGTTTATTTGTTTTATCATATTCCTGATCAAAATATTTAAAACTAAATTCTGGTGAACATTGCACCGTATAAAAGTTCTCTTCATTCGAAACTTTTTTTAAAGTATTATCTCCAACCCAAGATATATCTTGATTTTCATAAATACTTCCAAGTTCTTTATTATATTCAGATATCTTATTTTTAGATTTTATCATCAACACAATACAAGGATCATATTCAAGTTTTGTTAAAACATCCATATCTGAATCATTATATTCTATTTGACTATTCTTTAAAATTTCAATTGTCTGAGGCATTGGACATGAAAGAATTATATCATCACATTTTAATGTTTGAGAGCTTTCAAAATTTAAATCATACTCTCCATTTTTGTCAGAAATTGATAATAATTTATGTTCTTTTTTAACATCAAATTCTTTTAACAAAAATTTTGCAATATTCGTCATACCACCAGGCGAGAAAAATTTGTTTGATCCATTGTTGGAGGAAATTATTTTTTCGTCTAAAAGTGTTTGAATTTGAGGTAGATCTAATAAAGTACTTATATCAAAATACTGTGCGCCATGATCGAATTTTCCATTTTCCGCTCTTCGGGTTGCTAGCCTACCTCCTAAACCTCTAGCTTTATCAAACAGCACAACATTTATATTTTTTTGTGATTTGATTGTAAGAGCAGCAAAGATAGCACTTAATCCACTTCCTGCAATTGCTAATGTTCTTATTGACACATTCATATTTTAACCAACATTATGTATATTTTTAACACCTATGAAAAAAATATTATATAAATTTAGAGCATTAGGTCCTTCAATTTTATGGGCATCTGCTGCAATTGGTGTATCCCACATAGTTCAATCTACACGTGCTGGCGCTAACTTTGGATACATTATGTTAATTGCTGTAGTTCTGGCAAACCTTATAAAGTACCCATTTTTTGAATTTTCAACTAGATATACGGTTGTGAAAAATGAAACGGTTTTAGATGGATATAAGAAAATAGGTAGATGGGCTATATATTTATTCACCTCTCTAACTTTTTTAACCATGTTCACAATACAAGCAGGTGTAACTAGAGTTACTGCAGCAATATTAAAAAATTGGCTTAATTTAGATTTTGGTTTCATTACTTGTTCACTAATTATATTGACATTATGTATGGGACTGATCCTATTTATGAAAAAACAATTATTTGACTCTTTTGTTAAGATATTAGTCTTAACATTAATAGTTTCTACATTGATATCTTTATTTTTAACTTTTGATATAGATAAAGAAATGAGTCCAACATTTATTGAACCAAAAATATTATCTTATGCGGGAGTAACTTTTCTAATAGCTCTTATTGGGTGGATGCCATCACCGCTAGATTTATCTGCATGGTCTTCAATTTGGATTATTGAAAAAAAAACAAGTGGTAGAGATGTTTCTTATGTAGATAATAAATTTGATTTTAATTTTTCATACATTTGGACTTCTATTTTAGCATGTGCTTTCATTATTTTGGGCGCCAATGTTTTTTATGGATCAGGAATTGATTTTGGAAGTTCAGCCACAAAATTTGTTCAACAATTAGCAAAGCTTTATAGTTCTCTTGGACCATGGGCTGAAAATATTATTTTATTCACTGCATTTGCAACAATGTTTAGTACAACTCTTACATGTCTTGATGCCTTCCCTAGAGTTATAAAAAAATGCTATCAATTATTGGTAAGCAAAGAATCTGATAAAATCACTGAAAATATTTTATTAATTTTTGTTATTATTGGAACCATTATTACAATAGCATTTCTTGGATTACACATGAGATTTCTCATCGATTTGGCAACCATATTATCATTCTTGACAGCTCCGTTCATAGCTATATTAAATTATAAACTTATTTTCAATAATAATTTTCCATCAAAGTTTAAGCCTGGTAAAAATTTAAAATTATTAGCAATTTATGGGATAATTTTTTTGATATTTTTCAGTATTATATTTGTACTTAACCTTATGGGACTATTTTTTTAAGTTATAATGTATGTTATGAATGAAGAATATATTAAAGATAAAATTGAAAAAGGTATAAATTGTACTTCTGTAAATGTGACTGGGGATGGTACTCATTTTGAAGCAATAATTATAAGTTCAGAATTTGATGGAAAAAATACTTTAGAAAGACATAAGATGGTATATTCTGTCCTCCAAGAGGAGATGAAAGAGGCAATTCACGCACTTTCAATGAAAACACTAACGATAGAAGAATCTAAAAATTAATCTTAAATTAACATAGGAGAAAAAATGAATAATATTACTGAGGAAATAAAAAAAACTATTAGTGAAAATAAAATTGTTTTGTATATGAAAGGAACTCCTGAAAGTCCGCAGTGTGGATTTTCTGCCAAAGTTGTACAAATATTAAATGACATAGGCACAATTTTCATATCCTATGACGTTTTAGCTGATCCAGAGCTAAGATCAGGAATCAAAGAGTTTTCTAACTGGCCAACTATACCTCAGCTCTATGTTAATGGAGAGTTTGTGGGTGGATGTGATATTTGCATTGAACTATATGAGAAAGGTGAACTTGCAAATATTTTAGATAATTAATGTCAAAACATCTCTTTATTTTGGATGCTAGCTCATATGTTTTCAGAGCATATCATGCTATAGGTTTACTTGCTAATTCCAAAGGCTTCCCAACAAATGCAATTTTTGGATTTATTAATATGTTAAATAGGTTTATCCAAGATGTTAATCCAGAATATTTTGTAGCAGTTTTTGATTCGGGTGGCAAATCTTTTAGAAATGAAATTTATGATGACTATAAAGCAAATAGGGGCGAAGCCCCTGAGGACATATCTCTTCAATTTCCAAAAATTATTGAATATCTAAAACTTAGAGGAATTTGTGTTATGTCACGTGAAAATTTTGAGGCTGATGATATCATTGGATCTTTATCAAAAAAATTTCAAAGTAAAAATAAAATAACAATTATCTCAGGAGATAAAGATTTTGCACAACTGATAAATAAAAAAACAATCATGCTTGATACAATGAAAAACAAAATAACTGATGATAAGGAGGTCTTCTCAAAATATGGTTTAAAACCAAAGCAAATGATTGATTATTTCTCATTAGTTGGAGATTCGATTGATAACATTCCTGGAGTTAGAGGTATCGGTCCAAAGACAGCTCAATCTCTAATACATAAATTTAAAACTTTAGATAATTTATATAAAAATATTAAAAAAGTCGATAAAGAGAGAATAAAAAATTTATTAGAAGAAAATAAAGAGCTCGCATACATTAGCAAAGAATTAGTGACCATCAATACAAATTTAGAAATAACAGACGATTTCAATCAATTTAAGATTTCTTCCTCAAATAATGAAGAACTTAATAATTTTTTTAAAAATTTAGAATTTGATTCGATGATTGAGAATGATGAAAAACCAATTTCTAGAAATACAAAATATTTAATAATTAATAATGTTAAGGATTTTTTGAAACTTAAAAAGTCTTTATCTAAAATTAAAGAGTTTTCACTGGATCTTGAAACTACTTCAATTAATGCATTAGATGCTAAAATAGTAGGTATTGCTATTTCATATAATCCTGATGAAGGTTTTTATATTCCATTAAACCATGAGACAGATATTGATCAATTAGATTTAAATTATGTTTTAGAAAACTTAAAAGAAATTTTAGAAAGCGAAAAAATAAAAAAAATTGGTCAGAATTTAAAATATGAAATTTTAGTATTTAAAAATTATTCAATCTATTTACGGGGTATATATTTTGATACAATGGTCGCCTCACACTTTCTAGACAGCTCACTTCAAAGTTACAGTTTGGATAACTTATCTAGAAGATTTTTAGATCATAAAATGCTGAGTTATAAAGATATAACCAAGATTGAAAAGAAAGAGATTCCTTTCAAGGAAGTTCCTGTAGATATAGCTATGAACTATGCATGCGAAGATTCAGATATTACCTACAAGCTACATAGCATATTCAAAGATAAATTATTAGATAAAGATTTATTTGAGAAATTTCAAAAGAATGAGATGCCCTTTGTTTCGGTTTTAGCAAATTTAGAATCAAATGGTGTTTATATAGATTCTAAAAAGCTTAAAGTTATCTCAGTAGAATTTGAAAAAAAAATTAGTAAAATTGAAAAAAAAATATACAAAGGAGTAGACTTCGAATTTAACATTAATTCAACTCTTCAGCTAAGAGATATTTTGTTTAATAAATTAAAACTCAAACCTTTTAAAAAAACCAAGAAAGGAGAGTTCTCTACAGATTCAGAATCCTTACAAAGTATTGAAGATCAGCACAGTATAATAAGTGAAATATTGGCTTATCGCTTCTATACAAAATTAAAATCCACCTATCTCGATTCTTTACCTGAATTGATTAATTTTAATTCAAATAGGGTACATACATCTTATAATCAAACCGGGACTTCTACTGGAAGGCTATCTTCAAGTAACCCAAATTTACAAAATATTCCAATAAAAACCGAAGAAGGCAAACAGATTCGAGAATCTTTTTCTACCCCTAAGAATGATTCAGTTATTATTTCAGCAGATTATTCACAAATTGAACTTAGGTTGCTTGCACATTTTTCTGCTGATCCAACAATGCTGAAAAGCTATACAGACAACGAAGATATTCACTCAAATACCGCGTCGGAAATTTTTGAAATGCCAATTAATAAAATAACATCTCAACAAAGAAGTTTAGCAAAAACAATAAACTTTGGAATTATTTATGGTATAGGACCAAAAAGGTTATCACTACAAATAGATAGTGATATAAAGACAGCAAGGGAGTATATTGAAAAATATTTTGCAAGGTATTCTAAAGTTAAAAATTATTTTGAAGATACAATTAATTTCACAAGAGAAAATGGATACATTGAGACAATATTAAATCGTAAAAGATATTTAAAAGATATAAATTCCAAAAATTTTATATTAAGATCTGCAAATGAAAGGGCCGCAATTAATACTCCAATTCAAGGCTCTGCCGCTGATATTATAAAATTAGCGATGATTGATATAGACAGAGATAAGGAGCTTCAACATTATGCAAAATTGGTGATTCAGGTACATGATGAACTTGTTTTTGAGTGTAAAAAAGATAAAGTAGAATATGTATCAAAAAAAGTTAAAAATTATATGGAAAATTCTATTAAAATAAAAGTTCCACTAAAAGTTGACATTAAAAAAGGGCAATCATGGTCAGATGCACATTAATTTTAGTACTTTCCATAGTATTTGTTCCCGTAGTTTTTGCAAGCACAATCAAAGATATAATAAATGAGCAATCAAAAATTTCACCAAATTTATCTATATCAATTAAAAACATTACTAAAAATAAGATGATAGTTAGTCATAGATATAAAGCTAGAATGACTCCTGCTTCAAACCAAAAAATATTAACAACCTTAGCTGGCTTGGAATTTCTAGGTCCGAATTATAAATTCCAGACACATATTTATTTTATTGATTCAGTAAATGATTCGGGGATTTATAAAGGAGATATTTTTATTGATACTAAAGGTGATCCATCACTAACGAGTAAAAAAATAAAAAAAGTTATCCTTTTCTTTAAGCAGAGGGGAATAAAAGAGATTAATGGAAATTTAGTAATAAATAATAATTATTTTGAAAAACCTTTTTACAATAAGACATGGAAATCATCTTGGAAAGGATTATCTTGGGCTCCATACATATCATCAGTTGCAATTGATAATAATTTATATACAAAAGATGAGACTCTATATCTGACAGATAATCCTTTATATTTATTAGGTGTAATATTTAAAAAACAGATGAAGTCGAACGGTATTAAATTTAAAGGACAAATACAATTAAAGAATATTTCAAACTCAATTAAACTTAATCCAAAAAAAATCAAATATACAATTGATTCCAAAGAATTATCTGAATTAATTTATATTGTTAATAAACAAAGTAACAATTTATATGCAGAGCATATTTTTAAAAAAATTTCAGCAAATTACTTTAGAAAGAGTGGCTCATGGCGTGATTCTCAAAAAATTATGAGATTTTTTCTTAATAGGAAAGTTAAAATTGAGAATTCAGAATTTAATATTGAGGATGGATCTGGTTTATCTAAATATAATAGCGTTACTACAAATTCTATCGTAAATTTACTTGAATATGCAATTAAAAGAGATTACTTTAATGACTTCTATAATTCTCTTCCAATTGCAGGACTTGATGGAACATTATTAAGGAGATTCAAATTAAAACCACTTTATAAAAATATGCGTGCTAAAACCGGTTATATAAAAGGCGTAAGTTCTTTGTCCGGTTATTTTTATGGTAAAAATAATGATTTATATATATTTTCAATAATCGTAAATGATTATAATTATTCAATTAGAAATTTTATTGAAAAAATTCTAACCAAAACTTATTATTTATAAAATATCAAATAAATTTAAATATTGAACGGGAGTTAAGTTTTCAGGTCTAACATCATTTTTAATCTTTAAAAATTTAAATTTTTTTAGTAATAATTGTTTGTCATATTCGATTGATAAATTATTTATCAATTTTCTTCTATTTGACTGGAAAGCTAAAAATAGGAAAGCATTTAATTTTTTTATATCCCTAATATTGAATTCACTGATCTTAGGAATTATATGTAACATGGTAGATTTTATTTTAGGCTGAGGCCAAAAATCTGATTGATTAAGTCTTAAAAACTCTTCAATCTTGAAAAAACAATTAATTTTAGTTGATAACTGGCTCTTCTTAGTTTTTTTTGCAATTATTTTATCAGCTACTTCTTTTTGAAACATAAAGAGCGCTTCAGTGTTACTTCCAATAAAAGAGTCAGCATATTTTATAAGTATTTTCGTAGCAATATTATAAGGAAGATTACCAAATATTAATGTTTTATTATTAACATATTTTTTTAAATCTATTTTTAAAACATCTATATTGATTATTTGAAAATTAGTATCATTGAAATATTTTTTTTGTAAGTTTTCATATAATTTTTTATCTTTCTCTATACAAATCAACATAAGTTTCTTATCGGATTGTTTTAATTTATCTGTAATTGCCCCAAGACCAGGTCCAATTTCAACTACTCTATTAATCTCTTTGCTAGTAATAAAATCAATTATTTTATTAATTAAATCTTCATTGGAGAGGAAGTTTTGTCCATAATCCTTTCTTGGATAATGATCAAGATGAGTTAGATTTTTTTTAATTGTTGCCATGTATTACTTTTTCTTTTTTATAAATTTATACACGACTTCTCCGTCATATATCATTCCAAGTTTTTTTCTTGCAGTCAATAATATATAAGATTTATTTTCATTTAACATTTTTATCTCTTTTCTAAGAATCATATTTTGGCCTTCTAATTTTTTATTATTTTTTAATGTAAAATAGTTCTTATTATTTAAAAGATGAATTTGATATGAGTTATTTATTAATACTCCAATTAATAGACTCACAAACAAAACGAATATCACTTTAAATAATTTTTTATCCATCATATGTACCCTAATAAAAAAGGATTGGACTTTTTTTCTATACCAATTTGCGTTTCAGGACCATGTCCTGGAAAAAGAATTGTTTCATCAGGGAGATTCATTATCTTATTAGTAATATTTCCTACAAGATCTTCCATATTTGTTCCGCCGGTTAGATCTACTCTCCCTACGCTTCCCGCGAAAACAGTATCACCACATATTATAAATTCATTTTCAAGATTACTATTATTTTGCTTTGAAAAGTAAAAGCATAAACTTCCTGGTGAATGTCCAGGGACTAGTAAGGAAGTAAATTTGAAACCGCCAAAGCTCAGTATTTCATTATCATTAATAAAACTATCTACGTTAGGAATTTCAGGATTAGAAAATTCTTCTAGTCCAAATCTATTTGATGCTTCAACCATTACATTTAATATTGGAACCTCAAATTCATGAATATAGAACTTTGCGGAATATTTTTTCTTAAAATATTGAACTCCATATACATGATCTAAATGAGCATGTGTGTTAATTATTACAAGTTTTTTAAAACTAATTTTTTTTATTTTTTCTTCAATTTCATTTATTTGACTACCTGGATCGATTAGAATTAATTCCTCTGAAATACCATCATTTAATAAATAGGAATTTTCAACAAATGCACCACCAGGTATGACAATCAAATTCATTTGTTTTTAGATTACAATAAATTAATGTTAGGTGTCAATTTGATTCTTTGATAACTTCTATTTGTTTTTTAACATAAAAATTTTTATAAAGTTTAATTCTAATTTCATGTTTACCTAAAGAAGTAATTTGTGTTTTGATTTCAATATTTTTTTTTTCAATTTTAATTCCATATTTATTTAATTCTGAAGAAATTTTAGAATTTGTAATAGAGCCAAATAATTTACCATTGTTTTCTTTTGCTTTGATGAATATGGCTATATCATTAATTTTCTTTTCTATTATTTTTGCATCATTTAGCAGCTGGCCTTCTTTTTTTTCGATAGATTTATTTCTTTGATTTAAAAAATTGATATTTTTGCTGTTTGCTTCCTCGGCCATTTTTTTAGGGATAAGAAAGTTTTTTGCCTGACCATCAGAAACCTCTACTATATCACCCTTGTTACCAAGCTTTTTTATAGTTTCTAATAAAATAACTTTCATAAATTATTTATGATTTACTGTATAAGGAAGTAAAGCCATATGCCTAGCTTTCTTTATTTCTCTCGAGATAATTCTTTGTTGTGATGCTGAGTTCCCAGTCATTCTTCTAGGGGCTATTTTTTTCCTCTCCGTAATGAAATTTTGAAGAAGTTCAACATTTTTATAATTTATATCAACGTCTCCTTCTAAAAGTTTTGAAGGTTTCTTCCTAGGTTGTTTTCTTCTATCATATTCTTTTTTTTCTGCCATGATAACTCCTTATTTTTTATCAATTAAAAATCTTAAAACACTAGTTTTCTCAAAGCTTAGTATTTTTTCAACTTCACTAATACATTCAGCATTACATTTAGTTTCAATTATATAGTATGTCCCATCAGAATGGTTGTTAATTGTATAAGCCAATTTTCTATCAGCCCACTTTTCAAACTTAGATAATTCAGAACTAAACTTATCTTTAATAGTACTAGTTATTTTGTTTGAAAGTTCACTATACTGATTGGCATCAATATTTTTTGGGACTATGAATAAAATTTCATAGTTATTAGTCATATCTTATGACCTCCTGTTATGGTCTGCTGGCCAAATATAATGGCAACAGGTTTCATAAATTATACCTAAAGTGAATCATATCTCCATCTTCTACTATATAATCTTTGCCTTCAGATTTCAGATAGCCTAGCTTTTTTGCTTCATCTTCACTTCCTGCATTAACAAAATCTGAATATTTAATGACTTCCGCTTTAATGAAACCTTTTTGAAAATCCGAATGAATTTTCCCAGCGGCTACAGGTGCCTTTGAATGATTTATTATACTCCAAGCCCTACATTCCTTTGGACCAGCTGTATAAAATGTTATTAAATTTAGATATTCATAAGCTTTATTTATTAAAAGATCCAGCCCGGTTTTTTTAATATTGTACTCACTCAAAAACATTTGTTTCTCGTTACTTTCAAGATCTCTTATTTCATTCTCTAGAAGCCCATATATTTCAACAAAAGTTTCACCTTCTGATTTTATTATTTTTTTTAATTCTTCAATTTTTAAATTATCTATTTGATTATCCCCATAGTTTAGTACATATATAATAGGTTTCGATGATATTAAATTTAAACTCCTAATTATTTTTTTGTGAGTGTTATCAAAATTATTTATATCTATTCTTTTTCCTTTATTTAATGTATTCATCAGAGTTTGTACAAGTTCATATTCAAGAATAGAATCCTTATCACCGTTTTTTTTATTTTTTTCTAATTTTAAAATTCTTTTTTCAAGAATTTGTATATCGCTATAACATAATTCTAAATTTATAACCTCCATATCACGAATAGGATCTACAGAATTAAAAACATGTGTTACATCATCCTCGAAGCATCTTAAGACATGAGCAACCGCATCAACTTCCCTAATATTTCCTAAAAACTTGTTTCCTAATCCTTCACCTTCGCTAGCACCTTTAACTAATCCAGCAATATCTACGAATTTTAATGATGTATAAATTTTACTATCTGGTTTAAATACTTTTGTAAGATAATCTAGTCTATCATCAGGTACATCCACAATAGCAATATTTGGATTAATAGTTGTAAATGGGAAATTGCCTGATTCTGCTGCGGCGTTTGTTAGGGCCGAAAAAATTGTTGATTTTCCAACGTTCGGTAACCCAACAATACCGCAGCTAAGAGAACTCATTTATAGAAATATTGGTGCAACTACAAGCGAAACTATTGTCATAAGTTTGATCAATATGTTCATAGCAGGACCAGAGGTATCTTTAAACGGGTCACCAATTGTGTCACCTACAACGGCTGCCTTATGAGCCTCAGATCCTTTACCACCTTTATTTCCTTCTTCAATATATTTCTTAGCATTGTCCCATGCTCCACCAGAATTAGCCATCATTAATGCTAATGTAATTCCTGAAATAAGAGCACCACCTAAAAATGATGCTAAGCCTGCAGGACCTAATGCAAATCCAACTATAATTGGACATACAACTGCAAGAATTCCAGGTAAAACCATCTCTTT
Source organism: bacterium (assembly GCA_002715585.2). GTDB lineage: Bacteria > Desulfobacterota_D > UBA1144 > UBA1144 > UBA1144. Next base: position 136,850 of record PAZJ02000005.1, read on the forward strand.
TAATGAAGCATCAGTACTTATTTTAATACATGATGCATAATCAGGTTCAGAAGTTCCTTCCATTATCCCAGCTATTTCTTTAAATTGCCTTCTTACCTCTTGAACCATCTTTTCTGCTGATCTTCCTACTGCCCCCATTGTTAAAGCACCAAATAAATAAGGCACCATTCCTCCAAGTAAAAGCCCACAAACAACTTTATGATCAAGCAAGTTTACCGCACTTATGTTCGCAGCTGCAGCAAATGCAACAAAAAGAGTTAAAGATGTTAATGCTGCTGATCCAATTGCAAAACCTTTACCAATTGCGGCAGTTGTATTACCTAAGCTATCTAATTTATCAGTTATTACTCTTACTTTAGGATCAAGTCCGGCCATTTCGGCAATACCTCCAGCATTATCGGCTATTGGACCGTATGCATCAACGGACATTGTAATACCAATAGTTGCAAGCATACTCACGGCTGCAATACCAATTCCATATAGTTGTGCAAATTGATATGATGAAAAGATTGCAACAACTATTACAAGAATTGGTAAAGCGGTACTTAACATTCCAACGGACAAGCCGCTAATAATATTAGTAGCAACTCCACCCTTTTCTGACGCATCAGCAATATCAGAAACTGGTTTACCGGAAGTATAGTATTCTGTAATACCACCTATCAGTGATCCCGAGAAAAGACCTATTATTGAACAAATAAAAATATTAATCAGTAGTGAAGATGAAATTCCAACACTTCCACCCACTGCATTTAAAGAAAAATATGCAAATACCAAAAAAAGTATTCCTGCTGTCAAAGATGCTTTTCTTAAAACACCTGATGGCTCAGAATCCTTTAAAATATCTACAACTTTTGTTCCAATATAAGAGGCTATAGTTCCTACAATAATCAAAATTATTGGAAATGAATACATTGCTAAAGTTTGATTTGTAGCCATACCGAGACCAGATGCAATTACTATTGTCGCAATAACACTCCCAACATAGGACTCGAACAAGTCAGCACCCATTCCGGCCACATCTCCAACATTATCACCGACATTATCTGCAATTGTTGCAGGATTTCTAGGATCATCTTCAGGTATACCAGCTTCAACTTTACCAACTAGATCGGCTCCTACATCAGCAGCTTTTGTATATATTCCACCACCAACTCTAGCAAAAAGGGCAACTGAGCTTGCTCCCATAGCAAAACCACCAATATTAGTTGCAAAGCTTGCTAAGCTGATATCATTTACAGCATTTAATACAAAATATATTGTAAATGCTCCACTTACACCTAAAATTCCTAAACTAGCAACAGAAAATCCCATTACACTTCCACCTTTGAAAGCAGTAGTTAAAGCTGACCCTTGGCCAGAGGTGTTGGCTGCTTCAGCTGTTCTAGAGTTAGCAATACATGCCGATGTCATTCCTGCCCAACCACATGTCATAGAAAGAATTGCACCAGCAAAATAGCATAAAGCAGTTTGTTGGCCTAAGAAATAAAATAATAGTGCACCAACTACAACTACAAAAATTACTATATATCTATATTCCTGTTTGATGAAAGACATGGCACCGTTATAAATTGTGACACCAAGTTTTCTCTGTGTATCATTACCTCTAGGCAATGATCTTATATTCCAGTAAGTTACTTGAGCATAAATTAAACCTAGAACGGCTAATATAAGTCCACCAAAAGCAACAAACTTCGTTGATAAATCCATGATATCCTCCTTGAATTTTTAATAATGTTTATTGAATTTTACTGTTAAATTTATTCATTGCAAATGGTAAGCCTTCTAATATTATATCCTCGATAATGTATTTAATATTTGTTTTTACTTCATTAAATAAATTCAATTCATTATTACTAAAGTTTGATAGTACATAAGAGTTGATTTTTTCTCTATTTATAGGCTTTCCAATCCCAATTCTAATTCTAGTGAATTTTTCAGAGCCTAGACAATTTATAATAGATTTTATTCCATTATGTCCCGCCGAGCCACCACTGAACTTTATTCTTACATCACCGGGTGATAAATCCATTTCATCATAGATTACAATTAAATTTTCTAAAGGTATTTTAAAAAAACTTATACATTTATTAATTGCTTTTCCGCTTTCATTCATAAATGTTTTTGGTTTGATTATATGAAGTTTATTTTCTCTAAAATTTATTGAAGTATATTCTGAATCAAATTTATCAATTAATTTATTTTGACTGAAATATGTTAGATAAGTATCAATAATTTGGAATCCTATATTATGTCTATTATTTTTATACTTATCGCCTGGATTTCCCAATCCTGCTATTAAAAAATTTTTCACATTAAATTTCTATTTATTAACCTTCTGTATTTTTCTCTTGCTCAGAATTTTCATCTGATCCTGATTCAGAACTTTCATCGGTATCAGCTGTTGCAGTTTCAACCACTAGTCTAGGAGCAAGAATACTAATTATTGTACTTTCAGGGTTAGAAAGAATTTCTATCCCATCCACAGGTTTTATGTCTTTCACTCTCAAGGTATCACCAATATTCAAATCTGAAATACTAATTTCTATCATATTGGGAATATTGGTAGGCAAACATTTTATTTTTATTTCATTAGAAAGGGTTTGGATAACCCCACCATTTTTAACTCCTTCAGGCTTACCAATAAATAACAAAGGAGCAGAAACTTTAACATCCATACCCTCAGTAATTTCATAAAAATCGAGATGTAAAGGATCGCTTGTAAGAGTATCTAAGTGTGCATCTTTAAGAAGTACATTCTTTTTTAAATCAGATTTATCTAATTTCATTTCTATTATAGTGTTTTCACCTGCGTCATTCTTTAGAAGTTTTTTTAATTTTATTGGATCAACCAATATGTTTAAATTATCTTTATTTTTTCCATAAATGACAGCTGGAACAAAACCATTCTTTCTGTACTTTTTATTTGCTTGTTTTCCTAAAGATTCTCTATTAAAAACCTCTAACTCAACCGTAATCATCTTATACTCCTATAAAAATAAATCGCTTATGGATTTTTTATCAATAATTCTTTTTATAGCTTTTGCTATTAAATTAGAAACACTCAAAACCCTGATTTTTTTTATCTTCTTTAATTTACTTTGGTTATTTATTGTATCAGTAATTACGAGTTCATCAATATGAGATTTATTAATAACATCTAATGCTTTTCCAGATAAAACACCATGAGAGCAGAACATTGATACAGATTTTGCTCCTGATTTTACTATAGCAGCGGCTGATTTGGCTGCTGTACCACCGGTATCTATCATATCATCAATCAATAGAACATGTTTATTTTTGACATTTCCTATTACATTCGTTATTTCTGAAACATTAGATTTAGGTCTCCTCTTATCAGTCACAACTAGGTCTAGATCTCCGAATTTTTTTGCAAATCCTCTAGCTCTTTCCATTCCTCCTGCATCGGGAGATGCAATTATTAAGTCTTTTTTATATTTTTTTGTAAAATACTGTCTTGCAATTGGCGCCGCATAAAGATGATCAACCGGAACATCAAAAAAACCTTGAATTTGGCCTGAGTGAATATCCATCAATATAACTTCTTCTATTCCAGATTTTACTAGCAAATCACAAATCAGTTTCGCAGTTATTGGAGACCTGTCGCTTACCTTACGATCCTGTCTTGAATATCCAAAATATGGCATTACTGCATATACCTTTTTAGCGGCTGCTCTTTTGAGCGCATCTACAATTACGAATAATTCCAATAGGTTTTCATTAACCGGATTACTTGTTGATTGTACAACGAAGCAGTCACTACCCCTAACACTTTCATTTACCTCAACAAAAATTTCTCCATCACTAAATCGTTTTATATCTAGATCACCTAACTTTATTTTGAGTTTTTTGCAAATTGATTCTGCTAATGGAGTATTAGATGTCCCAGAAAATATTTTAATATTACCCACAATATGATTGTAAAATATTAAATTATCAAAGTAAATTTAAACTATGTTGATTTATAAATTAGTTAGGTCAAAAAAAGCAGACAGCCTTCAGGATATTCTTATTTACTGTGATTTGTATTTATTCCTTTATTCCAGACTAACAAATGAATACAGATTTACTAATAGCAAAAAATGGCTAGAAAATTTCGATAAAGCAAGAGCTATTCATTCACTGGTCATAGAAGAATATAAAGTTGATGAGCTTAATAAAATGGTAAAAATTGGAATGGAGTCAAAGATTAATAACAAAATTATTCCGATTGATGACAAAGAGTTTCAATATCTTTTTGATTTACAGATTAAATTTATTTAAGCTTTTTTTGTTCTCTCAATATATCTTCCATCTCTAGTATCGATTTTAACAAAATCACCTATGTTTATGAATAAAGGTACTGAAACCTCAGCACCAGTTTCAAGTTTTGCAGGCTTATTGCCTCCAGTTACGCTATCACCCTTTAATCCAGGTTCAGTTTCTTTAATTTCGAGTTCAACATGTGTTGGCAACTCTATGTCGATTGGAGAACCGTTATAATGGATTAATAGAACATTTTGCTCCTCTTTTATAAAGTCAACTTTATTACCTAATTTTTCAATGTTAATTTCATGCTGTTCAAAAGACTCAAGATCCATGAATGTTATTGATAAATCATTTGAAAATAATACTTGTGAATCTTTTTTAGAAAGATCTGGCAGTGTGAATGTATCACCACTTCTGAAACTCTTTTCTTGTACTAAGCCTGTAAAAATATTTTTTAGTTTTGTTTTAATAACTGGAGCTCTTTGTTGCATAACGCGATGCTGAAATTCAATAATTTCCCATAATTCACCCTCAAATATTATTTTTAAACCTTTGTAAAATTTACTGGTTTCCACAATTCCCATCTTTAAAGTATTTATTTATCTATAAGATCATCAAATAGATTATCTCCTTTTTTAGAAACTTTTTTTAGTATATCAGAATTATTAATCTTGCTCTTTAAATCTTTTTCTCTCTTATTATCAATTTTACCTTTGTATGATATGGATTTTAATAATTTATCTATCGGTTTTTTTAAAACCTTTTCAATTAAAATTCTCATTATTTTTGACAAAAAAGGGCTTTGTCCGCCAGTATTTAAATTTAACTTGACTATTTTACTAATATTTATATTAGATGTGAAATGTATAGTACTTAGAGACTGGTCTGATGCATTATTAACAAAGATTTTTTTTTCAAAACATATTTTCGAGATTTCCTGATTTAAGGATATGTCATTTGTACAGGCAATTACCATATCAATGTTCTTAAGATCAGAGAATCTAAATTTTCTTTTAAAAAATTTAATATTGGGTTCTTTTGAAAAAATTAATTTAATTTTGCTGTTTAAATCAGGTGAAACAATATTAATTTTTATATCCTTTGTGCACTCAATAATTTTTTTTAATCTTCTTTGTGCAACATTTCCCGATCCAATAATTAATATTTTCCTTTTATTTATATCCAAATTAAAATTGATCATTTCATAAAACTGTTATAGCCAAATATGATTATGAAATATAATATTGGGATAATGATTGAAATTACTCCAATATAGATATATATCTTCAAAATTTTATTAGCTTTATAACCCGGAACATTTTGAGATTGCTCCTTAACGTTACCAAGTAATCTCTTGACCATCTTAATCATTTTTTTTCAAGTATTCAACAAATGAATCTATATCAATCGCTGGCAATGTTTTTATTTTAATTGTTCCCCTAGATGTTAATTCAATTGATAGCTTGCTAATTGCATCATTATTGGGGGCTTCAACTATATTTATGAAATCGAAAGATCCTAGAGTAGCATATTGTTTAAGAATCTTAATACCCATTCTTTCGATTTCATCATCAACTTCCTTAATTCTATTAGGGTTTTGTTTTACTGTTTTTCTTCCTTCAGTAGTTAATGTTGACAATAGTATATATCTTGGCATTTTAATTCCTTGCTTACATCATTTAGTTTATCTGATATTATTGTTTAAAAAAATACTATGAATTTATTAAGCTTAATATTTAAAAAAACTCTCAAAACCTCATTTTATATAATTATAATATTTTTGTGTGCATTAGATTCTGTATCTAATGATTTTGATGATTTATTTGATAAAAATCTATCAAAATTAAATATTTCATCATTCAAATGGAAAAGTAAGATAAAAAGTACTCAACCTATTTTTGAATATATTGAAATATCGAATGATTCATCTTTATCATATAATCAAATAATTGTGGAAGTTCAGATATATGATGAGACAAATGTATTGTATAAATTTCCAATTTTTATTAATGATTCAATTAATAAAAATGAAAAAAAAATTTTCAATAATTTAGCAGCAAATATAATACTTCCTTTTACACCTATTAAGACATCGATTGGAATTAAAACCGCATCCATTAAATATCAAGATATGAAGAACTATAGACCCTGGGAAAATATAAAAATTTTGGATTTGGATTATTCAATTGATTCTTCAGTCTCTAAGACCATTTCATTCTATAAATTTTCGTATGAGAATATTTCTAAATTTTTTTATAAGAACGTTAAGTTTTTAATTTCAATTTATGATAAAGGCGAAAATAAAATTTCAGAAGAAACCTTAATTTATCCAACGCCCATAGCTCCAAGTGAAATAATTTCTATAGCTCCTATAACTTTAGGAATTAATATGGGAGATAATGCTAGCAAGGTAAAACTTAGTATAATTGATGCTGAAATGATATCTCCTAAAACTTATATAGCTTCTGGGGGACTCATGAAAGAAATTGAAATCAAAGATATATATAATGAATCAATTAAAAAAATCTCTATTCCCTCTGACGATTTAGAAATAATTAAATATTCATGGGACTCAAAGGTTAGAAATACAATAGGATTAATTGATTTAGAAATTTACAATAATAGCAATTATGATTATAAAAATATATTGTTTGAACTTTATTTTTTAAATGAAAGAGGTAATACGATAAACAAAAGAAGGTACAAATATAAAGAAAATTATATAATTGCGAATAACGAAAAAATAATAAAAGTTGATACTGGGATTTTAGATTTTGACTTTTCCAATATTGAAATATCTATTATTTCGGCGGACTCCAGAATCACAAATACAGAAAATACAAAAAATATAAAGGAATTACCTTCAGAGATTGATAAAACTGTAATTAATAAAAAAAGTTATATTGAGATGGAAGAAGCTGAAATTGCTGAATCAATAATTATTTTACAGTATGATTTTAAAACAAATTTAAAATATTTAAAAATAATGAATTTATCTGATGAAGATATAAATAAGATACAAATAAAGTTAACAAATAGCGTAGATAAAGAAAAAATTATTACACTAGGAAGCTTAAAATCAAATTCAGAAAAGAAATTTATGAATATGGATTTGAGTGATTTATTAATTGATAGCAATGAAATAACTTCAATAACTGTTCATAAAGCATTTAAATAACAGAAAAAGTATGAAAAAGTAATTTTTTTTGTTAATATCTTCCATTATGGTTACAAACAAAATTAAAAGCTATACAATTTGGGACAGACTTGCAAACTATTTCTCCATCGACATAGGACTGGATCTTGGTACTGCAAATGTTGTTGTTTATATAAAAGATAAAGGAATAGTAGCTAATGAGCCTTCAGTAGTTGCTGTTCAAAGAGATAGGCTTGGTGATATAAATATTTTAGCAGTTGGTGATGAAGCTAAACTAATGATTGGTAAAACACCTGGTTCTATTGAAGCGATAAGACCCTTAAAAGAGGGGGTAATTGCAGATTTTGAAGTAACTCAAAAAATGCTGGAATATTTTATTTCAAAATACCATAGAAATAACTTTCTTGTTAGACCTAGAGTAGTGGTGTCTGTACCAATTGGAATTACTCCTGTTGAAAAAAGAGCTGTTGTTGAGGCCGCTGAGTCTGCTGGTGCAAGAGAAGTTTATTTGATTGAAGAAACTATGGCAGCTGCTCTTGGAGCGGAAATGGATAGTGTTTTAAGTTCAAGAGGTGGAATGATTATTGATATTGGTGGAGGCACTACGGGCATATCAGTTATTTCTCTCGGTGGATTGGTTATTAGTAAATCTATAAAAACTGCTGGTGATTCAATGAATAATGCTATTATTGATTATGTTAAAAAAACTTATAGTATTCTAATTGGTGAAAATATGGCAGAAACTGTAAAAAAAACAATCGCTGATGTTACTGAATCTCCAAGTGAATCTTTACAAATGCAGGTTAGGGGCAGAAGTTTGGATTCAGGACTACCTACATCAATAGATTTAAATTCTTTGGATACAAAAAAAGCACTTGATTCATCTGTTCAAGAAATTATTAATGCTGTTAGAGAGACACTTGACGCAACACCGCCAGAATTAGCGGGTGATATTATAGTTGATGGTATAGTCTTAGCTGGTGGAGGAGCACTACTTGGTGGATTAGCTGAAAGAATTTCATCGGCTACAAAGTTGAAAGTGACAGTTGGTGAAGAACCTCTGCTTTGTGTTGTCAAAGGCTGTGGTAAAGCTCTTGAAGAAATAAATACTTTAAGAAAGATTTCAATATAGACATGATTTCAAAAAAAAATAAAAAAAAATTTTTTATTTTTTCTATCTTTTGTTTTTTAGTTTTTATTTTTTTTTGGTTGAATATTAATTCAATATTTAGTACAAATACAAAGAACTTTATATCTTCTTTTTATAGTTATCATTTCTCATATAAACTTGATCAGAAAGATGATAATGAAAAATATAATGCTTTAAAAACAGAGAATTCAAAATTAAGAAATCTTTTAGATATTAAGAATAATAATCAAGAATTAAATATCATTTTTTCCAAAGTAATTTTTAAGTATCCTTCAATTTTGAATAATACTTTTTTTGTACCCCTTGGCATAGAGGATGGAATTCAGGAGGATCAACTTGTATTTTCTGATAAGAAATTTATAGGTAAAGTTGGAAAAGTTAATGAATCTCATTCAGAAATTTATTCAATTCAGAATCTTAATTTTGTCATGATTGTTGAAGTTGGTGAAGAAAAACACAAAGGAATTTTAAAGGGTGATGGTTTTAGCTCATATATAAAATATATTCAAGATACTACAAATATTTCAATAGGGGATAAAATCTATTTACAAAATAGTACAGAAGCCAAATTTTTTTTAAAGCCCATTGCTGAGGTCATAAAGATCGAGGAGAAAAAAGGTTTTTTAAAAATTTATATTTCTTCAGATGTATTCTCTTCTAATTTTGAATATGTAGGTATTATTATGAATAAAAATGATTAATATAAACCATTGTTATTTTTTTCTTCTTTGGGCTTTATTTTCAATTTTTAATACTTCTTATTTATTGAATTTTGGTCCTTATATTGATCCAACTTTAATTATTGTTATCATTTTTTCAATATTGAATACAGAGAGAATAATTATCATTTTTTTAATTTTTACTCTTTTGTTCATACAAGTCTTTGGGAGCTATATATCATTTTTTGATTTATTTCTTAAATTTTTTTTATCATTCTTAGGTATTTATATAACATCTAATTTTATTTGGAAAAGTTATGAAAATGAGATTATTTTGATGGGAGCTTTAGTGTTTGTTTATTATACAATTATATTACTTTCTGCAAAATTTTTTGGATCAATAGATTTTTTTAATTACTTTTTATTCATAATTATAAGTTTCATATATAATTCAATAGTTTTATCGTCAATATTGATTATTATTAAGTATATAAAATGGCCAATTCATTCAGATCAAGTATATCAATTCTAATTATAACAATTTTTTTTATAATCGTTTTTTTTAAATTATTTTTTTTACAAATAGTTGAAGGTGATAAATATAAACGAATTTCTCAGAATAATTTTCTCAGAGAAGCAATTATTCCATCACCTAGAGGTACTATTTATGATAGAAATGGCTTAAAAATTTCCTATAGTAGACCGATGGTAAATCTATATCTTAAAAATTCGTCTAAAGCAAACAGTCTGCAATTAATATCCAAATTAAAAAATAATAATATCAGTTTGAGTCAAATTAATTTAGATAACATTTTTGATAAAATCAATAATTCATTTTTAAGTCAAAGGATTTTAATAAAAAAAGATTTATCAATTGAGGATATTTATATCATAGATACAAAATTTTCATCTTATGAAAACATTGAATTAATAAGTGATTATTTGAGAGTATATCCTCATAATGAGGTAGGATCTCATTTAGTTGGCCACCTGACATCAAATAATAAAAAAGATGCGATTTATGGGAATTTGCTGTCAAACAGAAAAGGTGCTGTTGGAATTGAACGGGATCAAGATGATGAGTTATCAGGCACTGTAGGAGCTGAATATTTTTTTGTAGATAGCAGGGGAGATGAGGTTAGTTTTGAAAATCTAAATTATAGCTATGATGAAATTGAAAAAGGAAAAGATATTCATACAACTATTGATATTGAATTACAAAAAATAATCTATAAATCACTTGATAAGTTAAATGGCGCTGTCATGGTCACAAATGTGAATTCAGGGGAAGTTTTATCTATAGTGAGTAAGCCAGGATTCGATCCTAATTTATTTTCAAAACCAATATCCTCAAAGCGATGGAAAAAAATAAAAGATTCCCCAGATAAACCTTTTTTAAATAGAGCATTTCTTGTAAGCAATCCTCCGGGATCAATAATCAAAATAGTGACCGCTGTTGCTGGGTTAGAAGAAAAAAAAGTTAGCAAAGATACTACATTTTACTGTCCCGGATCAACTAAAATTGGAAATAGAGAGTTTAGATGTTGGCTTAGAGGAGGGCATGGAAATGTAAATGTAAGCAAAGCATTGGTTACATCTTGTGATGTTTACTTTTACAAATTAGGTTTAAGATTAGGTATTAATAAATTTTCGGAATGGTTATCAAAATTTGGTGTTGGAGAATTGCATGAAGATTTTCCATTTAAACAAAGGTTGGGAACAATCCCTAGCAAAAATTTTATAAATAAATACCTTGATGGGAATTTTTATAATGGGGATCTAGCTAATGTTTCAATTGGTCAGGGATATTTAACATTGAATGTTTTACAAGCACATAAAATGATTTCAATAATTGCAAATAATGGTGAGTTTGTAAAATTTAGACTATATAAGAATCAAAAAATTGTAAAAGATAAATTATTAGAAATAGACGAAAAAAATTTACAAGAAATAAAAAAAGGCCTTGAGGGTGTTGTAAATGATAGGGAAGGTACAGGATTTCAAGCTAGAGTGGATAATAAAGTTGCGGGTAAGACTGGAACAGCGCAAGTTATTTCAAAGGACTCAAAAAAGTATGGATATGGAAAGTTTAAAAATCATGGATGGTTTACCGCATACTATCCATCAGATAAACCTGAAATTGCTATTACAGTTTTTGCCGAACATGGCGATTCTGGCGGAAGAGCGGGCGGGCCAATAATTAAGCAAATCATTTCATATTATAAAAAAAATTACATGGAAAATGATGATCAGCTTTAGTTTTCTTGATAAGCCCCATTCAAAAATTATATTTGTAGGATATTTTATAATATTATTAGGATGTATAAATTTATTACAAATCCAAGCAAATGAAAATATTAGTATTTATTCTATAAAGCAGTTTGTATGGTTAATAATCTCATTACCTATTACTTTTTTCATTCTTAGACTGAGACTAAGAACATTAAAAAATATATCTACTTTTTTTTATATCTTTTCAATAGTTTTACTTATTTTGGTTTTATTTATAGGTAAAGAGGTTTCAGGTGCTAAGAGCTGGATTAATATTTTAGGGTTTACTTTTCAGCCAACAGAATTGATTAAAATATCTTATGTTTTTCTTATAGCTAAAATATACTCTGAACTTGGATCTTATTCGGGCTCACTAATTATTAAATATTTTATTGGATTCAGTCTTTTTTTAATACCATTTATATTGATTCTATTTCAACCTGACTTTGGATCAGCTTTCATGCTTTTCGTTGTATCAATGTCAGTAATTTTAAGTTTTTCTTTTAATAAAAAATACTTATTAGGACTTATTTTGCTGGCTTCATTAATATCAATTCCTATATGGAATAATTATCTAGAGCCCTATCAAAAGCAAAGGATAATAAATTTTATATATCCTGAAAATGATCCAAAAGGATTTGGTTATAACGTAATACAATCAAAAGTTTCCATAGGCTCTGGAAAAATACTTGGTAAAGGACTCGGAGAAAGTTCTCAAGCCAAGCTTGGCTTTCTTCCTGAGAATCACACAGATTTTGCATTTTCTGTTTGGGCTGAACAGACAGGTTTTTTAGGTTCTTTAATAATTCTAATCCTATACGGTTTTATAATAATTTTTCCACTTACATTTTTAAAAGATATTAATGATTTATTTTTAAAAGTAATATTATATGGCCTTTGCTCCTATTTTTTCTTTCATTTTATTATAAATATTTTGATGACTATGGGTCTTTTCCCCGTAATAGGAATTCCAATGATTCTTTTTAGTTATGGTGGGTCTTCTCTGATTTGCGCATCTTTTGGTTTCTCTGTTTTGGCTCTAATACTAAAAGATTACAGAGACTACAACAGGTTGGGGGTTTAAGTTATGAGTAAAATAAATAAGCTTATTTCAGGTGATCAGGTCCTCTCGGAATTCTATGAGCATCTAATTGAGCTTGAGGTGGTTGATTCAACCAATAATTTTGCTAAAAATCTTTATGAAAAAAAAAATGGAATATGCATATATTCTGCAAATCAAAAATTTGGCTATGGACGAAATAATCGTAAATGGATATCACATAAAAATAAAAGTATAGCGCTTTCCATTATTTTAAAATATAAAAGTAATGAAGAATCCTCAGTAATTCCATTAATTTCCGCGGTCGCTATAAGGAAAACTTTGTATGAATTTGATATAGATTCAAAAATTAAATGGCCAAACGATATACTTGTCAATTCAAAAAAAATTTCTGGAATTCTATGTGAATTAGACTATCATGCTGATTCCGAAAATTTTATAATTGTTGGTATTGGCATTAATGTAAATTTTGAATCTGATGATTTTAAAGATAACCCAGAAATAAAATATAATATTGAACCAACAAGTATGAATTTGATTTTAAATAAAACTATTAATATAGATGATGTTTTAGTTAAAATACTAAAAAACTTTGCAACCAGTTTTAAAAGTAATAGATCTGATCTTATATCCTATTATAAAAAAAATTGGTTTGATAAAGATAAAAATATTCAAGTTCAATTAGGTAATAATCTAATTAAAGGTACTGCAATTGATATAAAAGAAAATGGTTCGTTAATTTTGAGAACCAAAAGTGAGACTAAAGAAGTAATGTCTGGTGAAATTATATCATCTTAATAATCTCATCTTTTAATTTGTTCATCAGGTTGGTCCATTTTTCACCATTTTCAAAGTCATTGATTCCAATAATATTATTAATTTCTATCCCGTCATCTTTAATTGTGATGTCATAGTCGTTCTTCTTTTTTAAAATTTCTCCAAACTTAATTAATGCTAAAATACTTTCTTCATCCTTTCCTTTAAAGATTGATCTTAAATTAACACTTTGATCCATACCCTCATATAATAAGTTCCACATTGTTCCAGGTCCAATGAGTGCAAATCTTAACTCAATTCTATTATCTTTTTTTGATTTCATATGCATAATTATGACTAATATTTTATGATTCTTACAAATCAAGGCAAAATATAAATATTGGTTAAATGATGGATATATATATTAACAAGAAGGATTCGTATAAAAGAGTTGATATTTTTTTGAAAGAAAAATTAGATTTATCAAGATCATATATATCAAAACTTTTAAAACAAAAAAATATTTTATGTAACAACAATCAAATAAAACCATCATATGTATTAAAAGAAAATGATTTTATAAATATTAAAATTCCAAAAGCAAAAGTCACAAAAATTGAGCCTATTCCTGGCGATTTAAATATTATATTTGAAGACTCAGATTTAATGGTTATTTCTAAACCCCCGAATATTGTTGTTCATCATGGAGCAGGGATTAAAAGCCCAACTTTAGTAAATCATATAGTTCATTATTGCAAAGACCTATCAGGAATTGGAGGTGAATTAAGACCAGGAATTGTTCATCGACTTGATAAAGAAACTTCCGGCTTAATAATAATAGCTAAAAATGATAATGCTCATATAAATTTGTCATCGCAGTTTTCAAAAAGATTAATTGAAAAAACTTATATTGCATTAGTTGCTAACAAAATAATTGATAAAAGTGGAGAAATATCTAATTTTATTGGAAGAGATAAAAAAAATAGAAAGAAAATATCAGTGAATACATCTTCACCAAGAAGTGCTATAACTCACTGGAAAAAAATAAAGAGTTATAATAATTTTACTTTAGTTGAGGTATATCCTAAGACTGGAAGAACTCATCAAATTCGTGTTCACATGACTTCACTGGGTCATCCTATAATAGGAGACAAATTATATTTTAATAAAAAATCGGTCCAATTTTCGAAAAATTTAAAAATTAATATTGAAAGACACCTTCTTCATGCTAGTAAAATTAAATTTCTTCACCCAACCACAAATAAAAAAATTACATTATATTCTGAGGTTCCAGCTGACATGCAAAAAATAATTAATATTTTAGAGGAAAATAGTTGATTGAATATAAATCAAAACTTTTATCATCCGTTAAAGGTATTTCTTATAATTTTGGATCAAAATCCACTGAGCCTGTAAAAAGAGATATCTTTACACTAAATCAAGTTCATAGCAACAAAGTTATATTTTTAAAAAATACTCGCGGTCTTCATGAATCGATTGATGGGGACGCAATAGTTACAACTCAAAAAGGATTTAATATAGGTGTGAAAACTGCTGATTGTGTTCCAATACTATTAACCGACATTAATGCAACTTTTGTAGCAGCAATACATTCCGGGTGGAGAGGGACATATCATAAAATTATTATCAATACTTTAGATCTTATATTTAAAAAGCTCAAAATTAATGCAAGAGATATTGTTGGTTCTATAGGCCCCTCAATTTCATTACCAAATTATGAGGTTAGCAAAGATATGTGGATCAAATTCCAAAAAAAATTTAATGATAGTAGCACATTCTTAAAAGAGAAAAATAATAAATTTTTTATGGATTTAAGTAGAATTAATATTTCTCTTCTAAAATCTTCAGGTGTTACTAAAATTGATACAATTGATGAATGTACATACTTCAATAATGATTTCTACTCATATAGAAGAGATAAATCATTATCTGCCAATCAAATTAGTAATATTATGCTTAATTAGATATTATTAATATTTCAAAGAGGTGTTATATGCTTAATCTTGGATGTCTAATAGATGGAGAAGACTACAACAGACTTTTTCCTTTGGGATCTTCTGAATCAAAGGCTAAAGTTGATTCTTTGCCTGCTGCATCTTATACAATGACAGTTACTGATGGGCCAGAGAGTGAAATGACTTCAGAACTTAATGTTTATGTAATAGAATTCCAATCTGTGAATGTTGTTGTCGGGTTTACACTTCCAGACAGTGTTAAAATTGAACAAGATATTGAATTTTTATTTACTACACAACCAACAGCAGAAAGAAGAATGCCAGAAGATCTTAAATTTAAAGTTAAATTTTCTGAAGAAAAAAGATCATCAGCGCAAAATGGAAATGAATTAGAAAAACTTGAATATATCGGAACTTTTTTGGAAAAAAAATATGAGAAAACTAAAGCCACATTTTATTTGCTAGATTATAAAGGAATTGGAAACCCTGATAAAGAATAAATTATGAAGACAAAAAAAATAATACTTGCTTACTCAGGTGGACTAGATACCTCAGTTATTCTGCATTGGTTAAAGAAAGAATATAATGCTGAAGTAATAGCATATATTGCAGATCTAGGCCAAGGTGAAGATTTAAAGGTAGCGGCAAAAAAAGCCAGAAAGGTTGGTGCAAGTAAGGTATATATTGAAGATCTGAAAAATGAATTTATCAAAGATTTTATATTTCCTATGATTCAGTCCTCAGCTTTGTATGAAGGTACTTATTTATTAGGGACTTCAATTGCAAGACCCCTGATTTCAAAGAGGCAAATTGAAATTGCGAAAAAAGAGAATGCATTTGCAGTTTCTCATGGATCAACAGGAAAGGGCAATGACCAGGTGAGATTTGAACTAAGTTATAAAGCTTTAAATCCAAAGATCGAAATCATAGCACCATGGAGAATTTGGGATTTGAAATCAAGAGAGGATTGTATCAATTATGCAAAAAAAAATAAAATTCCAATTCCCATAACTAAGTCAAAACCTTACAGTTGTGATAGAAATATTTATCATGTGAGTTATGAAGGTGGAATATTAGAGGACCCATGGAATGAACCACCAGACGATATGTTTGAAACAGTCAGGCCATTATCCAAAACTTTAAGCAAGCCTCAGAAAATTACATTATCTTTCAAAGATGGTATCCCTCATAAGTTAAACCAAAAAAAAATTAGTCCTATCAATTTATTTAAAAATTTAAATTTAATCGCCGGTAAACATGGTATAGGGGTTGTTGATATTGTAGAAAATAGATTTGTTGGAATGAAATCTAGAGGTGTTTATGAAACTCCAGCAGGAACTGTATTAAATCTGGCCCATAGAGCCATTGAATCCTTGACAATGGATAGAGAGGTTATGCACATAAGAGATAGTTTAATACCTAAGGTTTCTCAATTAATATATAACGGTTTTTGGTATTCACCAGAGATGAATTCTATCCTTGCTTTTGTAAATGAAACACAAAAAAATGTTACAGGTGATGTAAAAATATTATTGTATAAAGGTAATGTTAGAATTTTGGGTAGAAGATCTAATTATTCTTTATATAATAATGAGCTTGCAACATTTGAAGAAGACAATCTATATGATCAGTCAGATGCAACTGGGTTTATTAAATTGAATTCATTAAGACTTATATTAAATAAGTTAAAATAACAAATGTTCTTAGATAAATATGAATATAATTTACCAGAAGAATTGATAGCTAACAGACCAATCAGACCACGTGATTCGTCAAGATTATTGATTGTAAATAAAAAAAGTGGAAAAGTTGATTTAGGCTCTATTAGTGACTTACCTAATTTTTTTTCAAGTAATGATCTTGCAATTTTTAATAACACTAAAGTTCTTCCAATTGTAATTAAAGGATCAGATACAAATAATTTATTAAGGGAATTTTTATTAATTGAAAATGTAGAAAATAACAAATGGAAAGTAATGACAAAATCTCCTAAAAAAACTGAAATTTCTTTTCAACTTAATATTAATGCTAAACTATTAAGAGAAAATAAAAAATGGTTTCTAATTTTTGATTCTAATCCTAAAAATTTATTAAAAAATTATGGCTTAATGCCCATCCCTCCATACCTTAAAAGAGAATCAGACTCTATGGATTTAGAGGATTATCAAACAGTTTTTGCATCTATAGATGGCTCCATCGCAGCACCCACAGCGGGGCTACATTTCACAAAAAAATTATTAGATAATTTTAAGATCTCAAAAGATTATATAACTTTACATGTCGGATTAGGTACATTTCTGCCTGTGAAATCTGAAAATGTTGATGATCATATAATGCATGAAGAAAGTTTTTTTATAAATAATAAAACGTTGAAAAAAATTCAAGATGCAAAAAGAAATAGAAATAGAATTCTTTCAATTGGAACAACTTCACTAAGAGCTATCGAATCTTTAGCTATTGATACAAATCAGGTAGATAAATGGTCAAAGACAAATTTGTTTATTACAGAGGGTTTTGATTTTCAATTCACAGACTGTCTTCTAACTAATTTTCATTTACCAAAATCAACTTTATTAATTTTAATATCATCCTTTTTAGGCTATGAACTTACAATGAAATGTTATAAGATCGCATTAGAAGAAAAATTTAGATTTTATAGTTATGGGGATGCAATGCTGATTTTATAGTATTTAGTTAATTGCAATATATTTTATTTATAATAGAATTTTTAAATGCCTGGAAATTCTTTTGGTCAATTTTTTAAAATCACTACTTGGGGCGAATCTCACGGAAAGGCTCTAGGGGTTATTATTGATGGATGCCCTGCAGGCATTAAATTAAATGAAAAAGACATACAAATCGAGCTAGACAAAAGGAAGCCTGGTCAAAGTAGATTTACTACTCCTAGAAAAGAGCCAGACAAGATAGAAATATTATCTGGAATGTTTAAAGGTAAAACAACGGGAACACCAATTTCCATGTTAATAATGAACATTGATGCGATATCAAAATCCTATTCCAATTTTAAGGATATTTATAGACCAGGACATGCTGATTTGAGTTATGATGAAAAATACGGAATTAGAGATTATAGAGGAGGAGGAAGGTCCTCAAATAGAGAAACAGTTGCAAGAGTTGCAGCAGGCGCTGTAGCTAAAAAAGTCCTCAATTCATTCAAAATTAAAACTATAGGTTTTGTTGCGCAGATAGGTGATATAAAATGTAGCAAGTTTGTAGAAAAATACATTGAAAAAAATCCATTAAGAATTTCAGATAAATCTAAATATAATGAAATGACAGCACTAATTGATAGCGTTAGAAAGGAAGGCGACTCTGTGGGTGGAGTAATAGAAGTTCGTTCAACAGGGGTTCCTGCGGGACTTGGATCTCCTGTTTTCGAAAAAATTGATGCAAAATTAGCTTCAGCTATAATGAGCATTGGTGGTGTTAGAGGTTTTGAAATTGGAACAGGTTTCTCAATTGTAGAAAAAAAAGGATCAGAGGTAAATGATATTATTTTGGGAAAAAATGGCAGCAAGATTAAATTTAAATCAAACAATGCTGGAGGAATTCTAGGTGGAATTACAAATGGTAATACTATCGTATTAAGGTTAGCACTTAAACCTACTTCATCTATATCAAAAGAACAGGAGTCTATAGATTCTTTAGGTAAAAAGAAAAAACTAAAAGTTACAGGAAGGCATGATCCATGCTTGTGCCCCCGAGCAGTTCCTATTGCGGAGGCAATGGTTAACCTAGTTTTATTAGACTGTATAATGGAGAATCAATTATCAAATATCAAAAAAATTTCTATTTGAATTGCTCAGTTATTGTTTTACACCAGGCTTCTACACGCTCTTCAGTTAGTTCTGGCTCATTATCGTTGTCAATTCCTAGCCCAACAAATTGACCATCTTTCTCAGCCTTAGAAAAATCATATTCATATCCATCAGTTGAAGTTTGACCGACAGTAATACCACCCTTTGATGTAATTTTTTCTTCAAGAATACCCAAGGCATCTAGAAATGATGAACTATATATGTTTTGATCACCACATCCGTAATAAGCTATTTTTTTACCTGAAAAATCAATGTTATCTAACTCGTCAAATTTACTTCTCCAATCTTCTTGGAGCAAGCCGATATCCCAAGTTGGACAACCAATTATGATTCTATCAAAGTCTGACATTTTATTTAAATCTTGTTCATAAACATCAAACACCTCAATCTCACAATCAGACATTTGGTCTTGAATTAAGTCAGCTACCTCTTGGGTTGCTGCACTAGTTGTTCCATAAAATAATCCAATTTTCATGATAAAACCCCCTAAAATCCAATATGGACCTTTCGTGTCTATAATTATAAATAAAAAAATAGTTTTATCAATAAAGGAAAAAAACTATAATTGGTCTAGGATGTTAGATGCAGTTGATACACCCAAGCCAGGAGTAAAATCATATTTTAGTTCTTGTAAAATATTTTCTACACCTGCAATAACCGAAATCATATCACCTTTATCTACATAGCCCATATGAGTAATTCTGAAAATTTTCCCCTTGGCTTGATCTTGACCACCAGCAACAATCATTCCATATTTATTTTTTAGACCTTTAATTATTTCACCAGCATTTATATGTTCAGGGGACTTAATAACAGAAAGGGCTGTGCTAGAGCATCCAGGGGCAAAATTTTCTAATCCAATTGATTCAAATCCTTTTATTGTTGCCTCAGACATTACAGTGTGCCTTTTAAATAAGTTGTCTAGTCCAAGTTTATCAAAATATTCTAAAACTGCATTTAAACCCATCACTAAATTAACTGCAGGGGTCCAAGGAGATGTCTTTTTCAAACTATTTTTATAAGCTTGTTTAAGATCCAAATAAAATTTTGGCAAGTCAGACTTTTCATAAAAATTCCAAGCTTTTTGACTAAGGCTAATGAAAGCTAAACCAGGAGGAAGCATAAAAGCTTTCTGTGAACCACCTATGAGGATATCAATACCCCATTTATCGAATTCAACTGGGAATGCTCCTACAGCAGTAATACCATCTACTACAAGTAAAACATCATCACGATTTTTTGTAATTTTTGAAATTTCTTCAATAGGGTGCTCTACCCCAGTTGAAGTCTCACTTGCTTGAATGAGAATTGCTTTGATTTCCTTGTTATCATCTAGTGCCTTTTCAATATCTTTTACTTTAACAGCTTTACCCCATTCAACTTTTAATTCTATGACATTAACTCCATAAGCATTACAAATTTTTGCCCATCTTTCTCCAAATTTGCCACCGTTTACAACTAAAGCACTATCACCTTTACTTAAAGTGTTTGAAACTGCTGCATCCATTGCCCCAGTACCAGATGAAGCCAAAATCAAGACTTCTTCATTTGTCATAAAAACCTTCTTTAAACCTAAAGTTGCTTTATAGAAAATTTCTTCAAATTCTGATGTCCTGTGATGTATGATTGGTTTTGCCATTTCAAGCATAACAAATTCTGGTACAGGTACTGGTCCAGGTGTTAAAACATAATTTTTCAAAAAATTCCCCCATGTCAATATTGATGTTAGTATTAAATATAACAGAAATAACAAATTTTTTTTGGAAGAAAATGATAGAATTAAAGCAAATATTAAAAAATAATCAATTAAAGCTACAAAAGATCAGAGAATATCTTTGACCCGACAAAATTAGAGATCGAAATTACAAGACTTGAAGAATTATCAAAAAAAGATAACTTTTGGGATAACCAAAATTCAGCTCAATCAGTATTAAAAAGATTGTCTATATTGAAAAAGAAGCTAGACCATTTAGCTGATTTAGAAAAAGACAATACAGATAATTTAGAGCTTCTAGAGTTATATGAAGAAGGCGAAAATAATAAAGAAGCAATTTCTGAACTTGAAAAAAATATTTTAGAACTTACAGAAATGATTAGAAAGTTCGACATTCAAACGGTACTTTCAAGAAGTGAAGATTCAAATAATGCAATTTTATCAATTAATTCGGGAGCGGGTGGAACCGAAGCCCAAGACTGGGCAGAAATGATTTGTAGAATGTATCTGAGATATTCTGAACTAAATAATTTTAAAGCAGAATTTTTAGATAAACTTGATGGTGATGAGGCCGGTATAAAAAATTGTACAATATTTATTAAAGGAGAGTATGCATATGGGATGTTGAGAAATGAATCTGGAGTTCACAGGCTGGTTAGAATATCTCCGTTTGATTCTAACAAAAGAAGGCACACTTCTTTCGCATCAGTATCGGTTACACCTGAATTTACTCAAGAAATTGATATTTCAATTAATGAAAAGGATCTAAAAATTGATACTTTTAGAGCGGGTGGGGCAGGTGGTCAACATTTGAATAAAACTGATTCCGCAGTAAGAATCACACATATACCATCAGGGCTAGTAGTATCTTGTCAAAACCAGAGATCTCAACATCAAAATAAGTCATTTGCTATGAAAATCTTAAGTTCCAAACTATACGATTTGGAATTAGATAAATTAAAATCTAAAGAAGATGAAATTAATATAAATAAGAAAGAAATCGGATGGGGTAGTCAAATTAGATCATATATACTGCATCCTTATCGAATGATAAAAGATCATCGAACAAATGATGAAATTGGTAATGTTGATGCATTCCTGGACGGGGATATTGGCCATTTAATTGAAAATTTATTATCAAAAATAAAATAAATAAAATTAATATATAATATATAAATGAACATAGGAGTTGTATGTAAGCCAAATCTTCCAAATATTGATGAAATAGATAAAGTATTATTGGAATATTTTAAAAACAAAGATTGCAAGATTCTGCACGATAAAAATTATTATATAAAGCCTGAAGAAACATTAGTTGAATTAAAAGAGTTGGCGATAAAATCAGATCTTATACTAGCTTTTGGTGGTGATGGGACTCTTTTGCATATAGCCGAAGAAGCTGCTTTGCAAAAAAAACCTGTTATTGGTTTTAATTTAGGAAATTTAGGCTTCTTGACTGAAGCACCACTTTCAAATTTTCAAACTATTTTGGATAATTATTTCAAAAATAATTTGAGATCTGATTTAAGAAATTTGATAAATGCACACCTAATTAAGGAAAATAAACAAGAGGTTAAACAGAATTTTCTTAATGATATTGTTATAAATAAAGGTGCATTATCAAAAATTATTGATTTAAATGTTTTTATAGACGATAAATTAGTTTCTCAAGTTAGAGCTGATGGAATAATTATATCTTCTCCCACAGGTTCAACAGCTTACTCATTGTCAGCGGGTGGACCTATTGTTGCGCCAAATCTTCCACTTATTATAATAACTCCAATTTGCCCTCACACGTTAACAAACCGACCCTTAGTTATTTCCGATAAAAGTAAGGTCTCGGTTTCTGTTGATTCTTCAAAGCCCATATATGTTTCATTTGATGGATCAAATAGTGAAGAACTTGATGGAAAATTTATAATAAATATTGAAAAATCAAATTTAAATTTTAATCTTCTGCGAATGAAAAAAAATGAATATTTTTCAGTTTTAAAAAATAAATTAATGTGGAGTAATTCTTATGAGCCTTAATAGAGAGGACCTCCTGCACGATTGGATAATTGAAGAAATTGAAAAAAAATTTTCAAAGGAATATAATGAAATTAAAGTTAATAAAATGAATGAAAAAAATTATGAATTTAGAGGTTTTTATCCTGATATAATTTTTGGAAATTATGGACAAATTGTTATGATTGGGGAAGTTGAGACAGAATCTAATATAAATGAAAATATAATTGAAAAATGGCAAAACCTAAAATCTTTAGATGTAGGCTGTGTTATATTTGTACCAAAGAATAAGTTAAAAGATGCCAGAGAGATATGTTGGAATAATCAATTAGTAGAAAGACTTAAGATTTCAACATATTCAGTTGAAATACCAATTAACTGAATTTGTATTCACCAATTTTTATTCCATTGAGGAAATCGATACCGCTTATTGTTTTTCTCCCACTTTTTTGGATTTTTAAAATTTCTATACTCCCTTTACCGCAACAAACATACATTTTATTATTATTTTTTTTAATTTCACCTGGTTCTCCATAAATTTCATTATTTGAATTAGACTCCAAGATATTAATTAATTGACCATTAGAGTCTAAACAGTTTGCACCAGGCCAAGGATAAGATCCTCTAACTAGATTATTAATAATATTTGAGTCTTTTTTCCAATTAATTTTTGAAATATCTTTACTCATTTTTGGAGCAGTAGAGCTTTCAGCATCATTTTGAGCAAATGATTCAAATTCATTACCCTTATTCTTAAAATTATTTATAAACGTTTCTATTAGATCTGATCCAACAATAGCAAGTTTTCTGGTCAATGTTTCCACATTATCATATTCATCTATTTCTACTTCCTTCGATAAAATTATATCACCAGTATCCATTCCCTCATCCATTTTCATTATAGTCACACCTGTTGTTTTATCACCGTTAATAATTGACCAGTTTATTGGTGCAGCGCCTCTATATTTTGGAAGTAAAGAAGAGTGAACATTGATAGATCCAAATTTTGGCAAATCGAGTACTTCTTTATTTAAAATTTTCCCATATGCTGCCACGAAAATAAAATCAGGTTTAATATTTTTGATTTCCTCGATAATACTAATATTGCCTTTTATTTTATCTGGCTGAATAATTCTTAGATTATTTTCGATGGAATATCTCTTTACTTCACCAATTTCTATTCTTTTATTTCTTCCTGAAGGTTTATCAGGCTGGCATAAAACTAATTTGATATTCACAATTTTAGAGAGTTTTTCTAAAATATATCTACCAAACAATGGAGTTCCCATAAATATACAATTCATGTATATATTCTATCATCCAGAATTTCAAACTGGATAAGATAATTTTTTAATTTATATTAATGTAGTAATGAATTCTTTTATATCTAAACTTTTTATATTTAATTTTTTTATCATTAATCTAGGATATGCATTTTCTCTTGATACATTACCTGATCTAGTAGATGAAATTAATCCATCGGTGGTAAGAATTGAAGTATCTAGTAACCAGCAAGTAGACTATGGAATTACTGGTGACCCTTTTTTTGATGAATTTTTTAAGAGACAGTTTGGTGATAACTTTAAGCCACAGCCAAGAAAAGGCTTAGGTTCGGGCTTCATTTATAAAGATAATGGATTGATAGTAACTAATTTCCATGTAATTGAAAATGCTGATGAGATTGAAATCGTTTTACACAATGAAAATAAATATAAAGCCAATGTAGTTGGAACTGATAAAAGAACAGATGTAGCTTTATTGAAAATTAATTCTGATGAAAATTTAAAATCATTAAATATTGGCAAATCTAAAAATTTAAAAATAGGCCAGTGGGTTGTGGCGATTGGAAATCCACTTGGGTTAGGTACAACTGTTACAACTGGAATAATTAGTGCCAAGGGTAGATATGTAGATGGATTAGGAACATATGTGGATTTTATACAAACTGATGCTGCATTAAATAAGGGAAACAGCGGAGGTCCATTATTCGATCTGAATGGTAATGTTATTGGGGTTAACACTGCAATTGCAGCTAGGGGTCAAGGAATAGGCTTTGCAATCCCAATTGATACAGTGGTTGATATTGTTGAGCAACTCAGAATAAATGGAAAAGTTGAAAGAGGGTGGCTCGGAGTTGTTATACAATCTATTTCACCCGAGATAGCCGAGTCTCTCAAGCTGAAGAATACTGATGGTGCGCTTGTGTCTGAAATTCTCGTGGATAGTCCTGCATCAAATTCAAGTTTACAAAGAGGAGATATAATTATTTCAGTTGATGGAAAGAAAATAAACAAAATGGAAGAGCTCCCTAGAATTATTGGATCATTAAAACCAAAAACAAAAGTTGTTTTATCAGTTTTAAGGGATGGAAAGAAATTTAAAATTAATGTAACTCTCGGAAGTATTCCTACTGAAAATATTATTAAATCGCAAGTTCCAGATGATAAAATTAAAGACTCTGTTAGCAAATTTGGTTTTGAAGTAGCCAATAAAAACTTTAATAATGATAAGTCAATTTTATCTAATGTCGTAGTTTCTAAAATTTACCCTGATAGCCCTGCGGTATCTAAACTTCTAGTGGGTGATATAATTGTTGAAATTAATAAAAAAAGAACTCCGAACCTAAAGGAGTTTAACAAAATATTATCTAAAATTAAAAAGAATCAGCCTATCCTTTTTTTAATTCAAAGACCTTCGGGGGGAAAATATTCAACAATATACAGATCTTTAAAATCTAATTAATTTATTTTCTAAAAGGAATACCTTTTGAAGATGTTGATGCAATTGCTTTTTTTGAGACAGAAATCGGCCCTGCTTTGATTGATTCGATCGTTGAATTTACTCCATTATATATTGACTCAGCAAATTTAGGAGGGTTTTTTGATAAAGCAACTGCTGAGTTGAGAAGTATTCCATCATAACCTAATTCAATAACTTGACATGCATGTGATACCCTACCTATTCCAGCATCAATTATTAGGGTTGTATCTGGCAAAGATTTTCTGATAAGCTTTAATTTTTTAATATTAACAAGACCTTGACCAGTTCCGATAGGGGACCCCCATGGCATTACAACTTTGCAACCAACTTCCACAAGCCTCTTGGCAAATTTTAAGTCATCTGTAGCATAAGGTAAAACTTTAAAGCCTAATTTTATCAATGTTTCAGAGGCTTTTATTGTTCCTTTAACAGAAGGAGCCAAATTCTTTTCATTTTCAATAACTTCAAGTTTTATAAAATCAGTTTCGAAAATATCTCGACACATAAGAGCCGTATTGACGGCTTCTTTAACATTAAAGCATCCCGCGGTATTTGGCAAAATTTTACAATTAGTTTTAGCTAGAGTTTTATAAAATTTTTCTGGTTTATCTCCTATTTTTCTAAGAGCTACGGTGATCATTTCGGTTTTTATATTTTTAACACACTTTAAAAATATATTTGGAGATGGATACTTTGATGATCCTAAAATTATATTATTTTTTAACTTTATGTTATAAATTTGCATTTATCCTCCAGGATGAGGTGAAACTACTTCAACTACATCACCATCGTTTAAAAAAATCTTTGAATAATTTTTTTTTGAAACAAATTCTCCATTTACTGCGACAGCTATAAATTTACTATCTATTTTCAATAATCCAATTAAATCAATAACTTTCTGATTGGAATTTACTTTCTTACTTTTACCATTAAGGATAATTTTCACAATTTTTATTATAAATGAAAGGAAAAAAAATTACATTAATTATGATATTATTCATTGAATGTATTCGTTTATATCCAAACTCATTATATTTGTTTTAACCGCAGGACTGATAATAAGTTTAGGTGCTGGGACAGAATTTATTTCATTTGGAATGGGGAAGGATGTTGTAGCAAAAGTTAACAATATGAAAATTTCTAAACAGGAGTTTGATTTTTTTAAAAATAAAAAAATATCAGAATTATCACTTTCCGCTAATTATAAATCTGAAAAAGCTTTTAGAGATATACTTGATCTCCAAATAGTTCAAATGATAGCCTCTAGAAAAATATTAGCTGACTTCGCAGATGAAATTGGTTTATATATATCGGATAAAGAGATAAGAGATAAAATATTAGATGATAATTTTCTTGGCGGTGTTGAAGAAATAGAAGACCCTAAAATATATAAGAAAGTTATTAAAAAAAACTTCAATTTAGATTGGAATATATTTGAGGAAATAATAAAAGAAGAGGCTCTAAATGATAAATTGTCATCATTCTTCTCAGAAACAATCTTAATATCGAGTGATGAGACATATGAAGAATTTTTGAGCCTTGAAACTAAATTTAACTATATAAAAATATCATTGAATGAGGATCTTGAAATTGATAATAATTTTACAGAAAAAGAGATTGAAGCTTACTTAAAAGAAAATAAAGACAGTTTTAAGAGCAAATTGGAATATTTAGATTTTATAACAATATCAGGTGAGGATTTAATAAAAAATATTACTATAAGTTCTGATGACATTAGGTCTTATCATGAAAACTATCTTCCTGATCAACCATTTGATGAGGTAAATATAAGAAAAGTAATCAAAGATGAGATAGCGAAGAAAAGTATTTTAAGTGAACTCGATACAATAAATGAATTAATAATAAATAACTCATTTGAACAAATTTCAAAAAAATATGATGTTAAAATTTTAACCATATCTAAAGACTCATATGAGTTACCAGATTCTTTAAAATCAAAGGCAATAAGCTCAAATGATATTCAGTTTACATATTATGATGATAAGATATGGATTTTTAGGAACTCTAAGGATCTGATCTCACAAAGAGAGCTATTAATTTCAATGATGAAAGAAGATAGGCAAAATATCGCTAGAAAGAATTTTTTTATAAAATTGATAGATCTTTATAGTGCTAATCCTGCAAAATTTAACTCAGTAATAAAATCCGATAGTAATTTAGATTTGCAATTCTATTATGATGAAAGTAAAAAGTATAATCCAAATATTAATAGTTTTGTGAAATCTGTGGATTTGGAAAATTATGGTAGCTTTCTCATTGATAAAGTTTTCATAGATTCAAATTATTATCTTATTTTTATTGAAAAGATTAGATTACCCGATGATGATTTATTTATTTTAGAGAAGGAAAGAATCAATAGGAGTTTATATATTGAAAAATCAGAAAATTTTATAAATTCCATAAAAAAAGAATTAGTTTCAGATGCGGAAGTAAAATTAAACAATAAATATTTTAGTGACAAATAAGAAACATATTTTCTTTACTAAGCTAATATATTGTTTTATTATTGCCTAAAATGAGAATAAAGTCCTTATCATTAAAAGGTTTTAAAACATTTTATGAGAAATCTTCAATTAATTTCAATAATAAAATTTCGGCAATTGTTGGCCCAAATGGATGTGGAAAAACTAATTTACTAGATGCATTACGATGGGTTCTTGGAGAGCAGAATCCTAGGCTATTGAGGACTGACTCAATGATGCAGCTAATTTCTGACGGGAATGACAAGCTCCCCAAGCAGGGGTTTGCTGAAATCTCACTAATTGTAGATACCCACGATCATAAAGACCTACCGGAAGAGATTGAAATAAAAAGAAGGTTAACAAGAAATGGTGAAAGCTTATATTACTTAAATGGTGAAAACTGTAAGTTAAAGGATATCACGGAATTGGTTATTGCAATTGGTGCTGGATCACGCACGTTTACAGTAATACCTCAAGGTCAAATTGAAAGTTACATAACTGCAAAAGCCGAAGATAAAAGACAATTGATTGATGAAGCAGCAGGATTGGGAAAATATAAAATTAAAAGGCACGAAACTGAAAGAAAAATAATTTTAACCAAAAATAATTTGGATCGAATTAATGATATTAAAGAAGAAGTTGGATTGCAAAGAGAATCTCTAAGACAACAGGCTGAAAAATCTAATGAATATAATATTCTTGTTGATAAATACAAAAAAATTGAAAAACTCTTTTATAAAAAAAGATTTAAAGATTTAAACCAAAAACTTGAGGCTGCACTAAAAGATAAAGAGGATTTTTTGCAAACTGTTGTAGCTATTGAAGAGTCCAAATTTTTAAAAAATAAGGAGCTTGAGGATTTAGAAGAAAATATCAAATCATATAAGCTTAACTATGATTCGCTAAATTCAAAAATCCTATCTGAGAAAGAAAAACTTTTTAAAGTTGACTCTGAAATTAAAACAATTATCACTGAGAACAATCTTATTAAACAAGGCCTGGAAAGCTCAAAAATTTTTAAGACAGAGACAGTTCGAGAGCTCGAGGATATTATAGTTGAGAAAGAAAAAAAACAGAAACTACTCAATTCGATTACTTTAATCTATAATAAGATTGTCTCTGATATAAATAATAAAGATTCAGAACCAGAGGATGAATCAAGTATTAAAAAGAGATTATTTGATGCAGTTGAGAGGCTTTCATCCCAAAAAACAAGTGCAAACCTCTTAGATAATGAATTAGAACAATTGAAAATAAAGAGATTGGATTATAGTGAAATATCCTCTAAATCAGAATTACAAATTTCTGATTTAATGGCTAGCATGAAAAAAATACAAGATGATATTTATAATCTTGTGGCAATAAGAGATAAGTGCGAAGTTAATAAAAAAGAAGAAATTGAAAATCTAAAAAATGTTCAAGAAAATCTTGAGCAAATTAACACTAAACATATAAAAATAAATTCGGAAATTGAAGCAACTAAATCAAAAGTTGAAGTTCTTGAAAATATAGAGCTTAACTATGAATGGCTTCCAGAAGGGATTAGAGAGTTTGTCAATAAACTCAAAGGTAAAAATATTGAAGGTATTCTTTCTGACTTCATAAAACCGATGCCAGGCTTTGAGAAAGCTGTGGAATCTTTTATGGGAGAAAAATTAAAGTGGATACTGATTAAAAATAGTGATAACACGATTAGTGCGATTGAAGAATTCAAACAAAGTTCAAATGGCCGCGGAACTTTTGTTCCTTTAGATTATAGAACACATAGTGGAGCAAGTTCAGCACCCGAGTTTAAAAATATAATTGATTGTATTGAATGTAATACAGAGAATAGACCTTTTCTTGCAAGTATTTTTGGTGAGACATATGTTGTGGATACTATAAAAGATGCCATAAATTCAAAAAAAGATTATCCTAGTTTAAATTTTGTAACTAAAGATGGTGAGTATTTTGATTCAAATGGCTCAATAACAGTTGGATCAGCACCAGACAATATCATACAAATTAAAGAAGAGATTAAAAAATTAAANGGTCTAAGAGATAAATATGATACTGAAATTGACCAATTAGTAATGGATAGAAAAAAAATTGAAGAAGAGATATTTGATATCAATAGTAGAATAAAACTTTTTGATTCTGAAATTGAGTCACAGAATGTTAATTATTTAAAATTATCAAACTCNATAAATGAAATAAAAACAAATCTTGCCTCAGAAATGTCTTCAAAATCCAACATAGAGAATCAAATTTTGGACTTAGAATCCGAAATCAGTGATAAAGTTTTAAGAATTGAAAAAATTAAAAATGAAATCAGCGANATTGTTNTNCAAAANAAATCCTATGAAGATAAGTTTAATCAAATAACAGTTAGCGATAATGANAATATTAAAAATATCATTAATGAAAAGAATAATGAAGAAAGAGAAAGGCTAGATTCTCAAAAAAATTCTATATTGTTTGAGATACAAAGTATTACATCTAGGATTACTAAATTTGAAAGTAAGATCGAAGAATTTTCAAATAAAATAATTTTTGATGAGGAAAAGTTTGAAAAAAATCTAAATCTTANAGATTCGACAAATAATAAAAAATTAGAAATCGAGAAAAATATTAATGTTTTCAATACAGAAGTTAATGATATTAAATCATCAATAATTCTAAATGAGTCAAAGGCTAATTCATTAACAGAGCAAATCAAAGAGTTTGTTAAAAAAATTGATTTAAAAAGATCTGAGTTAGAAGAGTATGATTCCAAGTTGCATAAAGCAAAAATTGAAATTGATCAATTATTTGAGCAGCTTTCTGACATGGAATACAGTGAGGATATTAAGAATATTTCAGATTCTGAAAATGATGANATAAGTGCAATGGGTGAAAATGAACTAGCTAAATCTAAGTTTTATAAGTTACAAAAAACAATCGATAATTTTGGACCTGTAAATTTGCTTGCTCCTGAAGAATTCCAAAAATTGGATGAAAGATTTGTGTTCTTAGATTCTCAAATTATTGATCTTCAGAATTCTTTAAATAATTTAAGCAAAACAATAAGTAAGATTGATCAGGAGTCAGAATCTGCTTTTCTTGATACATTTAATCGTATAAGTTCCAAATATGATGAATATGTTAAAAGGCTATTTGGAGGTGGTGAAGGGAAGCTTATTTTAACAAATCCTGATTCACCAAAAGACTCTGGAATTGAGGTTATGTTAAAAATAGGTTTAAAAAAATATAGAAATCTGAAATCATATTCTGGTGGAGAGAGAGCTTTAGCTGGAATAGCACTTTTACTATCAGCTTATTTCGTAAGACCTGCTCCTTTCTTACTCTTAGATGAAGTGGANGCTCCGTTAGATGATAAGAATATTTTAAAGTTTGGAGAAATGTTGGATGAAATTTCTAATCTATCTCAAGTTGCTATTATTACTCATAATAAAACTACAATGAAGTTTGCAAAGCAATTAATAGGAGTGACATCTAGATTGGAAGGNATAAGTGAGGTTGTTCCAATTGATCTATCAAATTAAATCTTTTAACGACATAAATATTTAAATGCTAAATGTTATAAAAAAAATTTTTGGTTCTGGCAATGAGAGAGAAATATCAAGAATTTTAAAAATTGTAGAAAAAATAAATTCTCAAGAAGAAAATTTTATAAATCTCTCTTTAGAAGATTTAAAAAATCAATATTTACAANTAAAGACTAGATATGAGGAAATTGGGCAACTCGATAATTTTATAATTGATGTTTTTGCCTTAACAAGAGAAGTTTCTAATAAAACTTTAAAGCTCAGACCTTTTGATGTTCAGCTTATAGGTGGAATAGTTCTTCATGAAGGAAAGATAGCAGAAATGAAAACTGGCGAAGGTAAGACCTTAGTTGCTACATTACCCGTAATCTTAAATGCATTAGATCCATACCCTGTCCATGTAATAACCGTTAATGATTACTTAGCAAGAAGAGATGCACTATGGATGGCGCCTATATACTTATCTCTAGATCTTAAAGTAGGTGTATTGAATAATGGAATATCCTATACTGTAAAAATTAATTCTACCAAGTATGAATTGGCTGAGGCAGAAAGATCATCAGTCTATGAATGTGACGTTATTTATGGAACAAATAGTGAATTTGGTTTCGATTACTTGAGGGATAATATGAAATATTCAAATGACGAGATTTGCCAATCAAGCCATTCCTTTGCGATAGTTGATGAAGTTGATAGTATTCTAATAGATGAAGCAAGGACTCCATTAATAATATCAGGCCCCACTGATAGCTCACTTATTGACTATAAAAATATANATAGTTTATGCAAAAAAATTAATAAAGACGATATTACAATTGATGAAAAAACTAGACAAGTATTTATTAATGACTCAGGCTCAGAAAAATTACAAAAATTATTTAATATTGACAATTTGTACGATCCTAAAAATTTGTCTTTACTTCATTCAATCAATCAGTCTTTNAGGGCAATTAATATTTATACTAGAGATAAAGATTATGTAGTACAAGACAACAAAGTGATAATTGTAGATGAGTTCACAGGAAGACTTATGCCATCAAGAAGGTGGAGCGAGGGATTNCATCAGGCTGTTGAGGCCAAAGAGAATGTAAAAATCGAGGAAGAAAATCAAACTTTTGCATCCATTACTATTCAAAATTATTTNAGAATGTATGAGAAACTATCCGGAATGACAGGAACTGCTGATACNGAAGCACTTGAATTCCAGAATATATATAGTTTAAGAGTTGTAGTAATACCTACTAATTTACCAATGATTAGAAAAGATTTAAATGATTTAATTTATAGAACTGAAAAAGAAAAGATAGATGCAATTGTTTTATGTATAAAAAAATATAACAAAATTGGAAATCCTGTGCTGATTGGAACTGTTTCAGTCGAAAAATCTGAACATCTCAGTAGACATTTATCAAACTTGGGGATTAAGCATAATGTACTAAACGCCAAAAATCATGAAAGTGAAGCTGAAGTAATTTCGAAAGCAGGAAAAAAAGGTGCAGTTACAATTGCTACCAACATGGCTGGCAGGGGCACTGATATTAAGCTTGGTGGCGCTTCAAATGATGATATAAATCAAAGAGAGGAAATATTAAAGATCGATGGATTAGTAGTTTTGGGTAGCGAGAGACACGAGTCACGAAGAATTGATAATCAATTAAGAGGCAGGTCAGGAAGACAAGGAGATCCAGGACTAACACAATTTTTTGTTTCTATGGAAGACGAATTAATGAGACTTTTTGGATCTGAAAGAATCTCTAATATGATGGCAANGCTTGGTTGGAAAGAAGGTGAGCCCATAGAGCACAAAATGATAACCAATTCTCTTGAAAATGCTCAGAAAAAAGTTGAATCGCGAAATTTTGAGATTAGAAAACATCTATTGGAGTATGATGATGTCCAAAATAGACAAAGAGAAATAATTTATAAATTAAGGAACAGATTATTAAGAAATAGTGAGATTGATGAGGTTTTAAAAGAAATAAAAGATGATGCAATTTATTCATTTCAGTCTTTATTGGACAATGAAGTTTCATTTGACGAGAAGAGGAAAATGTTTAATTTTTTAACAGAAGATGAGGTTCTAAAGCTTGTAGACAATAGCCAGCTCGAATTAATTATTGATAAAAAAATTCAAAACAAAAAAACACTTTTAGGTGATATGTTTCAGTCTATTGGCAGGTTTGTTCTTCTTTCNACAATAGATATGAAATGGAAAGATCATTTATTGTCTATGGATCATCTAAGGGAAAGCGTAAGTTTAAGGGGCTATGGTCAACAAAACCCCTTAAGAGAATATAAGAAGGAAGGCTTTGATATGTTTGATGAAATGATTGATAATTTTAATATNGANGCTCTTGTAAATTTTTTAGAAGTTGTACCAATAAAAGATGAAGATCTTAAAGAAATNGAGAAATCCAAAGNTGTNGATGAAANTNTTTCATACANTGANAATGATAATGANAAAGNNANTAAAAANAATTCTGATGANATAAAGAAGNAAAATAATTTTAAAATTTCTGAAATTAAAGCAAAAGAGAAACGTCGTCAATTAGAAAAAAAGAAAAGGAAACAAAGAAAGAAACAAAGAAAATGATAAAAAATATTAAATTTACATTGACTTCAATAATTAGCATCATTATTTTAGTTGCTCTCGCTTTCATTTTTACTGCAGGATTTTTAGCAATATTAGGAATTTTTTTTCTTACTAGAATTTATAAAAAAATCACAGGTAACAAAAAAGACAAAAATATTAATAATTCATCAAGTAAAGACAAAAATGATAAAATTGTAGATGTTGATAAAGATGAATATAAGATTGATTAAATATTATCTATTTTATTAGAAAGCTTAATATCTAAATCAGTTAACCCATTTACAGAATGTGTATCAAGCCATATTTCTACCTTGTTATATGTATTAGAAATAGTTGGGTGGTGGTTAATTTTCTCTGATTCAATGCCAATCTGAACAATAAAAGATAATGCGTCTGAAAAATTTATAAAAACAAACTTCTTGTATAATTTATTTTTCTTAATTGACCATGTTGGTGCTAATTTCTTAGCTTGTTTGACTGTGATTTTTTTTAACTTCGCGGGCATATAAAGAAAATAATCAAATTTGTATTATAAGTCAAAAATAATCTAATATATTTAATGGCTGAAATATATTTATCCTTAGGAAGTAACATAGAACCTAAAGAATTATATTTAAACAAAGCTATTGTAGAGTTAAAAAATAAAATAAATGTAAAGAAAGTCTCTTCCTTATATAGTTCAGAATCTATGGGTTATAAATCAAAAAATAATTTTTTAAATTTGGTCTTAAAAGCAGAAACCAGCGTTAAACCAAAACTTTTACTAAAATTTATAAAAGGTATTGAATCTAAACTTGGAAGAACTAAGTCAAAAGTCTATATGGATAGAACTATTGATATTGATATCATTTTCTTCGGATTAGAGATCATAAATTCAAAAGATCTAATAATACCTCATCCAAGAGCACACCTAAGAAGGTTTGTGTTAGAGCCTATAATGGAAATAGATAAAAACCTTATTTTTCCGGGCTTAAATAGCAAAATCGTTGATCTCTTAGATGACATTAAAATTCAAAAAATTAAAAAAATTAAAAACTTTAACGTTGAAAATATTTAATGAATGTTTATATTAAAAATATGAATGATGAAGCAAAATTTAAATTAGGCCAAATTGTAAAACATAGACTTTTTGACTTTAGAGGAATAATTTTTGATGTTGATCCAGAATTTAATAATACGGATGAATGGTATGAAAGAATTCCGGAAGATAGAAGACCCAGAAAGGATCAGCCATTTTATCATTTATTAGCTGAAAATGATGATAAAACTACTTATATTGCTTATGTATCTCAGCAAAATCTTGAAAAGGATGAATCAAAATTACCTTTTGAGCATCCATCAGTAAAGCTATTGTTTGATGGTAACGATAGTGAAGGTAATTATATAGTAAAGCAATCAACTAATTGATTTTTTAAATGACTCTAAAGTATTCCATAGCAACATAGTTATTGTCATAGGGCCTACACCACCGGGCACCGGTGTAATCATTGAGCATTTAGAAATAACATTTTCAAAGTCAACATCACCGACAAGTCTTCCAGAATCAAGTCTATTGATTCCAACATCTATTACTACAGCACCTTCTTTGACCATAGATTCTTTAACAAAATTTGCCCTTCCAATTGCTGCAACAATTATATCAGCTTCTTTTAGCAGTCCTTCTAAATTTTGAGTTCTTGAATGACAAATAGTTACAGTAGCATTTTTTTGAAGTAAAAGTATAGATGCTGGTTTCCCAACTATGTTACTCCTACCCAAAACTACAGCATTTTTACCTTCTATACCTAAATTGTAATGTTCTAACATTTTAATAATCCCATGAGGAGTACATGCAATGAAAGAAGGTTTTCCTTCAAAAAGATTTCCTGCATTAACAGGATGGAAACCATCAACATCCTTATCTGGATTAACTGAGTTTAAAATTTTTGTTTCATCTATATGATTAGGCAAAGGCAATTGAATTAAAATTCCATTAATATTTTCTTGATTATTAAGTTTATCAATTAAATTTAAAAGATCACTCTCAGTAGTATTCTCAGGTAATTTGTGTTCTTCTGAATATATTCCGACATTCTCACAAGCTTTTCTTTTATTTCTGACATAAATCTGAGAAGGACCGTCTTCCCCCACCAATACTGCTGCTAAGCCCGGTATAGCAGAAGTTTGATTTTTAAGATCATCAACTTGATTTTTTATTTGACCCCTTATTTTTTCTGAAACAATTTTTCCATCTATAATTTTTTTATCCATGATTAGCTCCTTGGAAAATGATTTAGAGGCCCACATCCGCTACCAATATCTAACGATTTTTTTATACCAAATGAAACAAACTCCTTAGCTTTCCTTACAGCACTTGGTAAAGAATAATTCTTAGCAAGGTAACCCGATATGGCTGCAGAAAGTGTACACCCTGTTCCATGGGTATTATTTGTATTATACCTTTTTGATTCATACTTATAAATTTTGTTATCAAATACGAGATAGTCGTTTGAATATTTATTTTTAGATAGATGGCCGCCTTTTATTAAAATATTAATTGAGAATTGCTCATGAATTTTCTTTATATATTTTAGTAAATTTTCTTCATTAGTTATCTTACAATTAAATAATTTATTTGCCTCATGAATATTTGGCGTAATTAAATAACAATGTGGAAGGATATTTTTTTTATAAAAATTAATTGCACTTTCTTTTAATAAATAATCACCAGATTTAGATATCATTACAGGGTCAGAAATAATTTGTAAATTTTTATATTTTTTTAAAGTATTAATAACTACCTTCATTATTTTTGAATCATATAACATTCCTAGCTTTATATTCTTAATTTTAAAATCAGATATTACTGTATTTATTTGATTTTCAATAGTTTTATCAGGAATCCTATGTATTTCATTAACAAATTTACTATTTTGCGCAGTTACGCATGTTATTACGGAGGAGCCATAAACTGATATCGAATTTAATGTCTTTATATCAGCCTGAATTCCTGCACCACCACCTGAGTCTGATCCAGCAATTGTCATAACCTGAGGAACTGTTTTTATCATAATAATAATAATATAATAATTTATTAATATGAAAAATTTTGAGGTATATATTGAAGATAGATTTGAGGATAGTTCTTTGGAATTTTTTATTGATTCCAAACAACTTAAAATATTTTTAAACAAAGGAACCTCTTTTGGATCAAATCATGATACAACTTTATTTGCTATTGAAGCAATAAAATACGTTTATGAAAAAATAGGCCCGGTCAATAATTGTCTAGATTTAGGCTCAGGATCAGGCATTTTATCCATTTTGCTATCTAAACTCAATTATTTAAATATTTATTCATGTGAGAACGATCCTCATGCTATCGAAGAATCACTTTTAAATTTTAAATCTAATTTAAATAATGATTTTCCAAAATTCATAAAAGAACCTTTTCAGAAAAATGATTTTTACAATCTAATTGTTAGTAATATATCTGGAGGTTTCATACCAAATAATATTAATAATTTCTCACTTTCATTGAAAAAGGGTGGTTTTTTAATAGTCTCTGGCTTCAATTTAGAAAAAAAAATTCAGATAATTGATGTTTCCATGAAAAATAATCTTAAATTTGTTAAATCTTTTGAGAATAAGCCATGGATATCAATAATTTTTCAAAAATCTTAGAATCTTGCAGGAATTTAGTTAAAATATATACTTATATAGATACCATAGAGCATGGTTAAAAAGCTCCTCATAGCTCATGAGTTAAAAGAGCAAGTGAGGTGTTTCCCCCTAAACCCTGAGTGTAATTATGGTTAAGAAAACTTTATATGAAAAGAGTTACGAACATGATGCTTGTGGCGTAGGATTCGTAGCTAATATAGATGGAATTAGGTCTAATAAAGTTCTAAAAAAAGGACTTGAAGCTGTTATTAATCTTACACATCGCGGTGCGGTTGGTGGAGATAAAAAAACCGGTGATGGCGCAGGTGTTCTTACTCAACTACCTTTTGAATTATTTGATGAATTTCTATCTAAAGAAGATATAGGCCAAATTACCATTGGAAATTTTGCCGTTGGTATGTATTTTTTACCGAAAGCAGAGAATTTATCTCATAAGTCAAGTCTAAATCTGATCAATAAAGCTTTAAAGGATCATGATTTAAAACTAATATCCTCTAGAGAAGTTCCAACCAATGATTCAGCATTGGGCGAAAGAGCTTTAGATGCTAAACCAGGAATTTTTCAATTTTTTGTTAAAGATAATAATTTCACTAATCAAACTGATTTCGAAAGAAAATTATATATTTTAAGAAAAACAATAGCAAAAGCTGCGGACAAAAACAAAATTAACGATCTTTACTGTTGTTCCTTCTCAAGTAAATCTATTG
The DNA here is from genome assembly GCA_002715585.2 of bacterium. Lineage (GTDB taxonomy): Bacteria > Desulfobacterota_D > UBA1144 > UBA1144 > UBA1144. The sequence continues at coordinate 175,441 of PAZJ02000005.1, forward strand.
TTTATAAAGGCATGTTACAAGCACATCAACTTGATCAATTTTATCTTGATCTTAGAAATCCAAATTATAAAACAAATAAGGTTATCTTTCATCAAAGATATAGCACAAACACCTTTCCTGAGTGGAAATTAGCTCAACCATTTAGATTTTTGGCTCACAATGGTGAAATTAATACTATTAAAGGTAATACAAATTGGATGAAAGCTAGAGAGATGGAATGTAGTTCAAACGTATGGAAATCCGACATAGAAAAAATTAAACCTTTTATTATGCCTGGTGGTAGCGATTCGGCAGAGCTTGATAATGCATTGGAACTTATGGGATTAAGTAGTGGTGCTGTATTAAGATCAATTTCAAGATTAATACCAGAGGCTTATGAAAAAGATTCTAACTTTAATTTAGATTTGAGAAGTTTTTATGAGAATTCCTCATGTTTTTTAGAACCCTGGGATGGACCCGCGGCGCTTGTCTTTACTAATGGAAATATTATAGGAGCTGCTCTTGATAGGAATGGTTTGAGACCCGTGAGATATCATATAACAAAAGACAATATGATTATACTTGGTTCTGAAGCAGGAATGGTCAACATAGACCCTTCCAATATTATCCGATCTGGAAGGATTGCGCCAGGAAAAATGATTGCAGTAGATTCCGAAAGAAAAATATTGTTAAGCGATACTGAGATTAAATCCGAAATATGCAGCACTCATGATTATAATAAATGGTGTGAAAATAACATTCACTCAATAAGTGAGATAATAAAAAGTGAAAATATTGATAATGAAGACTTACAAATCAAATCTGAGGATTTATTAACTCTCCAAAAAGCGTTCGGATATTCTCTTGAAGACCTAGAAAGGCTTTTTGAACCAATGAGTTTAACTGGTAAAGAGCCCATTGGCTCAATGGGAGATGATACTCCGATTGCGGCACTTTCATCTAAACCTCAATCTGTTTTTAATTATTTCAAACAAAGCTTTGCTCAAGTTACTAATCCACCAATTGATCCTTATAGGGAAGATAGTGTAATGTCTTTGAGAGTAATTTTAGGGGACAAGTCTTCTTTTTTTGATTTTGAAGATAATAAAAATAAATTTTTCTATCTTGATTCGCCTGTTTTGACAAGCAAAGAAATAAATTTTTTATATAGTTTTAAAGAAACGGAATTTAAAGTATCCAAAATTGATACAACATATTTTATTTCAAAAAGATCAGATTTATCAAAGTCTATTGATCAAATTACAGAGAAAGTTCTTAACTCAGTAAGAGATGGATCCAATGTTGTAATACTGAGTGACAAAGCAATAAATAATGAAAAAGCGGCAGTTCCAATTCAAATACTAGTCTCAAATATTCATAATTCTTTAATTGATAATGGTTTAAGAATGAAAACATCTATAATTGTAGAATCTGGTGAAGTTAAGGAGGACCATCATGTTTGCTGCCTTCTTGGATACGGAGCATCTGCTGTTCATCCTTATTTAGCTTTCGAAAGTGCTAAAGATTGGATGAAAAAATTTGATGGTGATTCAAAAGAATATGAGGCTAATTATAAACAAGGCCTTGAAAGAGGGATTTTAAAAGTTTTATCTAAAATGGGTATTAGTACAGTTGCAAGCTATACAGGATCTCAAATTTTTGAAATAATTGGAATTGATTCAAAAACAACTCGTAAATATTTTCCTGGAACCGTTACAAGGATAGAGGGAGTATCTATGAAGAATATTGAGAAAGATATTCTTTCTTTGCATTCTAACGCATTTTCGAAGAATGAAGATGATAAATTAAAAGAAGAGGGAATATATAGGTTTAGAAAGGACGGTGAATACCATTCTCTTAACCCCCCAATATTTAAAGCCATAAGGAAATTATCAAAGACTGCCTCATATGATGACTATTTAAAGTTTAATGCTTTACATGAATCTAGACCTCCATCATTAATACGAGATCTTTTTGAATTTTCATCCATTGGTGAAATACCAATTGATCAGGTTGAATCTGAGGAAGAAATAATGAAAAGATTTAGGACCGGTGCTATGTCTCATGGTGCTTTAAGTACAGAGGCTCATGAAGTGGTTGCTGTAGCCATGAATAGAATCGGCGGAAAAAGTAACAGTGGAGAAGGGGGAGAAAATTCTGAAAGATTTAAAGTTGAAACAAATGGTGACTCAAAGAATAGTGCAATAAAGCAGGTAGCCTCGGGAAGATTTGGGGTTACGCCCGAATATCTATCCTCAGCGGAGCAAATTGAGATCAAAATGGCTCAAGGGGCAAAACCTGGTGAGGGCGGACAAATCCCTGGAAATAAAGTTACTGAGGAAATTGCCTCACAAAGAAATTCTATTCCTGGAGTGGGATTAATTTCACCTCCACCTCATCATGATATTTACAGCATTGAGGATTTGGCTCAATTAATTTATGACTTAAAACATGCTAATGTTAGTGCTAAAGTTGGAGTAAAGCTCGTCTCAGAAGTTGGTGTAGGAACTGTAGCTGCTGGTGTTGCTAAGGGATATGCTGACTATATTCAAATCAGTGGATGCGAAGGAGGCACAGGAGCATCGCCTCTCGGATCAATTAAGCATGCTGGCATTCCATGGGAAATGGGTCTTTCAGAAACACATCAGGTTTTAGTTATGAATGATTTAAGAGGAAAGGTTACATTGACAGTAGATGGTGGATTTCAAAGAGGTTTTGATGTTGTTGTAGCCGCAATATTAGGTGCTGAAGAATTTGGTTTTGGTACTTCTGTTTTAGTAGCTTTAGGATGTGTAATGGCTAGACAGTGTCACTTAAACACATGCCCTGTTGGAATTGCTTCACAAAAACCTGAATTAAGAAAAAAGTTCCCTGGCATACCTGATCAGGCGGTTAACTATCTGTTTTCTATCGCACATGATATAAGAAAAATTTTGTCCGAAATTGGTGTCAGATCTTTAGATGATATTATAGGAAGAACCGAATTTATAAAACAAAAAAAGGATGCTGACTTTAATAAAACAAAAAACATCGATTTATCTAGAATAATTGCTGATCCTGATCCATCAAACTCTAAACCGAGAAAGCGAATATTAGAACGAAACAATAGGAACGAAGATCCTATAGATTTTGAATTAATTAATTATTTCAGAAAAAGTATTGATGAGCTTGTCCCTAATAAATTAGATCTAAACATTACAACTGTCGACAGAACTGTTGGTGCTATTCTGTCAGGAGCCATAGCGAAAAAATATGGAAATAAAGGCCTGCCTGATGACACTATAAATATTAATTTTAGAGGCATTGCTGGCCAGTCTTTTGGTGGTTATCTAATAAATGGTATTAATCTAACATTAGAAGGTGAAGCTAATGATTATGTAGGCAAATCTATGAATGGTGGCTCCATAACAATATTTCCAAATACAAAAACGAACTTTGAAATTGAAGGCAATTCAATTGTTGGTAATACAGTACTTTATGGTGCTACCGGTGGATCTCTCTTTGCCTCAGGAGCAGCGGGTGAAAGATTTTGTGTTAGAAATAGTGGAGCTTTAACTGTCGTTGAGGGAGTTGGTGATCACGCATGTGAATATATGACCGGAGGTGAGGTGTATATCATTGGGCCCGTAGGTAAAAATTTAGGTGCTGGAATGTCTGGTGGAATAGCATACATCTATAATCAAAATAAAAATATTATTGATCAAGTTAATGACGAAATGGTTTATATTGATAAAATAAGTATAAGAGATGAAAGTAAAATTAAAAACATTTTAGAAAAACATTTTGATTTGACTAAAAGTAAAAAGGCAAAATATATCCTAGATAATTTTGATTCAGAGATAAATTCATTTGTAAGAATAATACCTAAAGAGATTGAAAGAATATTAAGTTTAAACGGTATAAACATTGATGATTTTGATTTCTTAAACCCAAAGCTAAACTAACTTTTCTATTGAACTAAAAACTCCAAACTCTTTTTCATAACTATCTGAATTTTTTAATTGAAGCCCTCTCATAGCTATCATTGCCGCATTATCAGTACAGAATTCCAAAGATGGAATTATTATTTTTGAATTATTACCAAATTTTTCAGCAACTTTATTTCTAAGCCTTGAATTGCATGCAACGCCACCGCAAATCAAGATTGATGAGGTTTTATATATTTTATTTGCCAAAAAAATCTTTTCAATTAATGAATCAACGATTGCTTCTTGATAACTAGCAGCTATGGACTCTCTATTTTTGATCCAATTATTATTTTTTTCTATGAAATATTTTAAAGATGTTTTGAGACCACTGAAGCTAAAATTTAATGAGTCTTTACCTAAATTTGCAATGGGGAATTTATGAAAATTGCTGTTCCCATTCTTTGATATTTGATCTATTTTTAGTCCACCTGGATATCCAAGGCCTAAAATTTTTGCCCCTTTGTCAAAAGCTTCACCCGCGGCATCATCAATCGTATTTCCAATTAGTTCAAAATTTATTTCATTTTTTAAAATGTATAGACTTGTATGGCCTCCTGAAACAACTAAGCATAATGCTGGAAACGTAATTTTAGATTCAAGAAAGCAGGATGCTATATGTCCTTCAATATGATTGATGGGATAAATCGGTATGTTATTTACTAAAGCTATAGTTTTCGCCGCAATCACCCCTATCATTAAACAATTTACTAGCCCCGGCCCATTTGTAACAAAAACTTTTCTTATATTTTTTAAAGTTAACCCACTGTCTTTTAAAGATTTATCTATAACATAAGAAATTTTTTCTGTATGATTTTTAGAGGCAATATCTGGCAAAACCCCTCCAAACTCACTATGAATAGCAGCTTGACTAAATACTGTATTTGATAGGACTTTACCTGCCTGATTAATTATTGCACAGCAGGTCTCATCACATGAAGTTTCAATAGCTAAATAATGTTCTCTAATCATATAGGAGATTATAATAATTTTTTATAATTTAAAAAATATATATTATGGTAAAATTTATCTTGGTATCTAATAATGGTCAAAAGAAATAGTAAAATAGAAGTTAATCAGGATTATGTAACTAGAGATCCATTTCCAAATTCGCAAAAAATNTATGTGAAAGGTGAATTACATAAAGATATAAATGTTGCCATGAGAGAGATTGTTGTTGATGAAAATGNTAAATATCCTACTACTTATGCAACATATGACACAAGTGGGGCCTATACAGATCCGAATATTACAATTGATATTAAAAAAGGGCTACCTAAAATTAGGGAAAAATGGATACTTGATAGAAATGATGTTTCATATGCCAGTGAATTTTCATCTGCTTTCACAAATATGCAAAGAGAAAAGAATGAGCTTATACCCTTAACTTTTTTAAATAGAAAACCTCTTGTTGCCAAAGATAAAAATAATGTTACTCAAATGCATTATGCAAAAAAAGGAATAATTACTCCTGAAATGGAGTATGTGGCTATTAGAGAGAATCAAAAAATTCATGATTTATTAGATAACCAAGATTTATTTTTTAATCATCCCGGTGAGCAATTTAATTCACAAATGCCTATAAAGCCTATTACTCCAGAATTTGTAAGAGATGAAATTGCTTCGGGTAGAGCAATAATACCAGCAAACATAAACCATTCAGAAGCTGAACCAATGATAATAGGAACAAATTTTCTTGTCAAAATTAATGCCAATATTGGTAATTCTGCTGTTACGTCAAGTATTGGAGAAGAAGTTGAAAAAGCTGTNTGGGCTTGTAGNTGGGGCGCAGATACTATTATGGATTTATCCACTGGCTCTAATATTCATCAAACTCGAGAATGGATTATTAGAAATTCACCTGTTCCAATTGGAACTGTTCCAATTTATCAAGCCTTAGAAAAAGTAAAAGGGATTGCAGAGNATCTTTCATGGGATGTTTTTAGAGATACATTAGTTGAACAAGCTGAGCAGGGAGTGAGTTATTTTACTATTCATGCTGGTGTTTTACTNAGATATATCCCTATGACAGTAAGAAGGAGAACTGGAATTGTATCTAGAGGCGGATCAATCATGGCCAAATGGTGTCTTTCACATCACAAAGAAAACTTTTTATATACTCATTTTGAGGATATATGTGAGATNATGAAAAAATACGATGTTTCGTTTTCATTAGGGGATGGTTTAAGGCCAGGTTCTATATTTGATGCCAATGATGAAGCTCAATTCTCTGAGCTTGAGACATTAGGTGAGTTAACGAAGATTGCATGGAATAACGATATTCAGGTAATGATAGAGGGACCAGGACATGTTCCAATGCAAATGATTAAAGAAAATATGGATAAAGAGAACGATATTTGTGGGGGAGCTCCCTTTTATACCTTAGGCCCTTTGACCACTGACATTGCTCCTGGTTACGATCATATTACATCTGCTATCGGTGCTGCAATGATTGGTTGGTATGGAACTTCAATGCTGTGTTATGTCACACCCAAAGAACATCTTGGACTTCCAAATAAAGATGATGTAAAAACAGGNGTTGTAACATACAAAATAGCTGCTCATGCTGCCAACCTAGCNAAAGGACATATTACTGCTCAAGTTAGAGATAATTTATTAAGTAAGGCAAGATTTGAATTTAGATGGAAAGATCAATTTAATTTGTCATTAGACCCTGATACCGCAAGACTTTATCATGATGAAACTTTACCGTCTGAAGGTGCTAAAGTTGCTCACTTTTGTTCAATGTGTGGACCTAAGTTTTGCTCAATGANAATTTCACAAGATATTTTAGATAAATTTGGAAANAATAAAGAAGTTGATAATGAAATGAANAAAAAATCAAAAGAATTCAAAGATACNGGTANTGAAATATATATTAAAATAAATTCTCAGGATTAGTATTATTTATGCCAAAAAGAAATGATATTAAATCTATTTTAGTAATAGGTTCTGGTCCCATAGTAATAGGCCAGGCTTGTGAATTTGACTACTCTGGAACTCAAGCATGTAAAGCTTTAAAAGAAGAAGGCTATAAAGTAATTTTAGTTAATAGCAATCCTGCTACAATAATGACAGACCCAGATTTTTCGCATAGGACCTATGTTGAGCCACTAACAACAGAAGTTTTAGAGAAAATTATAGTAAATGAAAAACCTGACGCACTCCTTCCTACTATTGGAGGNCAAACTGCTTTAAATTTAGCTATGAGTTTAGATGAACTAGGTATTTTAAAGAAGTATAATGTCGAATTAATAGGCGCAAGTGTTGAATCAATTAATAAGGCTGAAAAAAGAGAAAAATTCAAACAAGCCATGGAAAAGATAGGTCTTAGGGTTCCAAAAAGTATTATAGTTAACAATTTAGAACAAGGTTTGAATGATATTTCTAAAATTGGTTTTCCTGCAATTCTTCGACCGTCTTTTACTTTAGGTGGTACTGGTGGAAGTATCTCTTATAATGAAAAAGATTTTGAGTCATTACTAAAATCTGCTCTTGATTCCTCTCCTGTATCGGAGGTCCAAATTGATGAATCAATAGTGGGTTGGAAAGAATATGAATTAGAGGTAGTCAGGGATAAAAATGATAATGTAATTATAATTTGCTCAATAGAAAATTTTGATCCNATGGGAATNCATACAGGCGATAGTATTACTGTAGCTCCTGCACAAACACTTACTGATAAGCAATATCAAGAATTGAGGAACTACTCAATAGACATTATTAGGGAAATAGGTGTTGATACAGGAGGCTCAAACATTCAATTTGGTGTTAATCCTGCCAACGGTGATGTGGTTGTAATAGAAATGAACCCAAGAGTTTCAAGGAGCTCTGCTTTAGCATCAAAAGCAACAGGATATCCAATTGCAAAAATTGCTGCAAAACTTGCAATCGGATACACACTTGATGAATTACCAAACGATATAACTCGAGATACTCCTGCATCATTTGAACCAACGTTAGATTATGTAGTCGTTAAAATACCAAGGTTTACTTTTGAAAAATTTCCTCAAACTCAAGCTGAATTAGGAACACAAATGAAATCCGTCGGAGAAGTTATGTCAATTGGTAGTAATTTTAAAGAGGCTTTGGGAAAAGCTTTAAGATCACTTGAAACGGATACTTTTGGTTTTGACGACTTTACCATAGATAGGAATTTAGTTTTAGAAATACTAAATTCTAATAATCCTAAGAAACTTTGGTTTCTAGCAAATGCTTTTAGGCTTGGTATGTCAGTTGATGAAATTTTTGATATAACAAAAATTGATAAGTGGTTTTTAAATAATATTCAAGAGATTATGGCTATAGAGAAAGAGCTCATTGATGAAGAGATTAATATTGANGGAATATTGAANGCAAAGAAAAATGGAATTTCTGATAAGTTTATAGCTTATTTAAAAAAATGTGATGAAGATGAAATAAGAGANTTTAGGATGAAAAATAAAATTGAACCAACTTTTAAAATGGTTGACACGTGCGCTGCAGAATTTGAAGCATTTACTCCATATTTATATTCCACATATCAGGATGAAGANGAATCAANTCCTGATAAATTAAAAAAAATAATGATTCTAGGTGGTGGTCCTAATCGAATAGGTCAAGGAATTGAATTTGATTACTGTTGTGTTCATGCATCTTTTGCACTTAAGGAAGATGGATTTCAAACAATTATGGTTAATTGTAATCCAGAGACAGTCAGCACCGATTATGATACATCCGATAAACTATATTTTGAACCCCTAACGATAGAAGATACTTTATCTATCATAAATAAAGAGAACCCCGATGGTATCATTGTACATTTTGGAGGACAAACTCCACTAAAACTTTCCTTAGATATCGAATCATCTGGTGGAAAAATAATTGGTACCTCACCAGATAGTATAGACTTGGCTGAGGATAGAGAAAGATTTAATAAATTGATGAAAGAATTATCCGTGCGTCAGCCTGATTCTATGATTGCAAAATCCTCTGATGATGCAATTTTAAAGTCATCAAAGTTAGGATTTCCTATAATTGTTAGGCCCTCATATGTTTTGGGTGGTAGAGCAATGGAAATAGTGTATTCTGAAAAAGATTTGGAAAGGTATCTCAACGAGGCTGTTAAAGTATCAAATGAGAGACCAGTATTGATGGATAGATTCCTCAATGATGCAAAAGAAGTAGATGTTGATGCCATTTCAGATGGAAAAAGAGTAACAATTTGTGGAATTTTAGAGCATATTGAAGAAGCAGGTATACATTCAGGTGATAGCACAATGGTTTTACCACCACACACCCTTTCTAATAGTATTTTAAATGAGATAAAGGATAAAACTCGAGATATTGCTCTTAAAATTAAAGTGAAAGGTTTTTTAAATATTCAATATGCAATAAAAGATGAAAAACTTTACATAATTGAAGTTAATCCTAGAGCAAGCAGAACAATACCTTTTATTTCTAAGGCAATCGGCGTCCCTCTTGCAAAATTATCCGCTAGAGTTATGGCAGGCAAGACNTTAGACGAACTTGAAATGCCAGATGATTTTAAAATTGATCATTACTGTGTCAAAGAATCTGTTTTCCCGTTTATTAAGTTCCCAAATGTAGATACAATTCTTGGTCCTGAAATGAAATCAACAGGTGAGGTAATGGGAATTGACAAAGATTTAAAAGCAGCATTTGCAAAAGCACAAATCGCTGCAGGTAATAAATTACCTCTTTCAGGAACAGCTTTTATTAGTGTTAAGGATGATGATAAAAATAAAATAGTTGATGTTGCTAGAAAACTTATTAAATTGGGATTTAATTTAATTACTACCTCGGGTACAAATGATTTTCTTAATAAAAATGAATTAAAATCAAATATAGTAAAAAAAGTTAAAGATGGAAGCCCAAATATAATTGATCTTATTAAAGATAATAAAATAGATTTAGTAATTAATACAACTTTAAGCAGTAAAGAAATTNTAGAATCATTCTCNATAAGAAGAACTTCTCTTGTTAAACAAATACCATATTTCACTACTCTATCCGGTGCTATAGCTGGAGTGGATGCTATTGAATATATGATTAAAGATAATATTAAAGTAAAACCATTACAGGATTATTTTTAGAGGTATAATTATTTATGGATAAAATACCAATATCATCNAATGGTTTTGAATTTCTTCAAAAAGAACTTAAAAGGCTAAAGAATGAAGAAAGACCTAAAGTGATCAAAATGATTGAGTTTGCAAGATCATTAGGCGATCTATCTGAGAATGCAGAATATGAAACCGCTAAAGATAGACAGGCTTTTATTGATAAAAGAATTGGAGAGTTAGAAACAAAGCTTGCGTCCTGCACTGTTATTGATATAAGTAAAATCACAAACAAATCAAAAATTATTTTTGGCTTATCTTTTGAAATCGAAGATATTCAAACAGGTGAAATAAAGAAATATCAACTTTTGGGGCCAGAGGAATCAGATCCAGATAAAGGCTCAATTTCTATTGAATCTCCTTTAGGAAGAGGGGTCATCGGCAAAATGGAAGGTGATGAGTTTTCTATAAAAACCCCCTCCGGAGTTAAGGAATATATACTAAATAAAATTTTATAATGAAGTTTTTTTTTATTTCATTTCTTTTTTTTACGCTTGATACAGTATCTAAATATATTGTTAATTTAAAACTCATGGTTGGTGACATAGTAGAAATTACTACTTTTCTTAATTTAGTAAATTATAAAAATACAGGTTTTATTTTTGGTATTTTTTCTGAAATTCCATACATGTTATATTTAATTCTAAACATTTTTTTATTCATTATAGTTTTGTATATTATATTAAAACTTTATTTTGAAAACAGTAGACTACTTATACCTTTGTCATTGATTACTGGCGGTGGAATTGGAAATTTAATTGAAAGATTTTTTTATCATGGTGTTACAGACTTTATAGACATATATTATAAATNTTATCATTGGCCAGCTTTTAATTTTGCAGATCTATTTATTTCATCTGGTATTATTATTTTTATTTTATTAAATGTTACGGAGAATAGAAATTGTTCACAGGCATAGTAGAAGAAATTGGAACTTTAAGTAAGATTGAAAATATTAATTCAGGTGAAAAATTAATCACTATTAAATGTAAAAAAATTCTAAAACCAAAATTAAAATTGGGTGATTCAATATCTATTAATGGAACATGCTTAACTGTTACTAAACTTGGCAAAACCTTTTTTAGTATTCTTACGTCGCTNGAAACCCTATCAAAAACNAACCTCGGTGAAAGAAAGATTGGAGATATAATTAATCTTGAAAGAGCGATGAAAGCAAATGGTAGATTCGGTGGGCATATTGTTAGTGGGCATGTTGATAGTATTGGAGAGATTCTATCCGCTAAAAAATCAGGTAAATCCACTGAGTATTGGTTTAAAATCAAATCAAAATACAAAAAATATTTAATTGATAAAGGTTCTATTTGTATAGATGGAATTAGCTTGACAGTGAATGAAGTTAAGAACAATACTTTTTCAGTTAATATTATTCCACATACTGATTCTGAAACTAATTCTAAATCCTGGAAAAGAAAGCAAAAAGTAAATTTAGAATTTGACCAAGTAGCTAAGTATCTAGAAAAGTTGGTAAAAAGTTGAAAAGCATTTTTTTAGTTGGTTTTATGGGCGCAGGAAAAACTACTATTGGTATAGAGCTAGCTAAAAAATTATGCTATAAACTCATAGATACTGATCAGTCTATAGAGAATGATCAATCAAAGAAAATTAAAGATATTTTCTCTGAAGATGGGGAATCATTTTTTAGGAATTTAGAGACTCTTAAATTAAAAGAATTAATTAATGAGGAAAATGCTATTATTTCTACAGGCGGTGGAATAATTCTTAAGGATGAAAACAGATTGATTCTCAATAATCTTTTCACAATATACCTCAAAGCAGATTTTGAAAATATTTTTAACCGTATTAAGCAGGATGCCTCTAGGCCATTACTGCTAACCGATGATCCATATAATACTGCGAAAGATATTTTTAAATCACGACAAAGTATTTATGAGTCTTTTAAAGTACATGTCTCTACGGACAACATGTCTCCACAGCAAGTTGTCGATGAAATAATCTATCTGTATAATGCATAATTCAAATTTATCCGATTCTATCAAAGATTTATTTAAATCAAAAGGTATTGATTTAGTAGGATTTTCAAAAATCCAGAACATCAAAGATTTTGATTATATGAGTGATTGGTTAAGAAATGGATTTCATGCTGAAATGAAGTACCTAGAGAACCCAAAAAGACAAGAGCCTGCTTCTTCAATTGATTCATCGTATGTAAGCGTAATATCATGTGCAATAAATTATAATTTGTTTGATATCAGAGAAAATTCTTTGAATTCAAAAAATAACAATTTGGCTTGGATTGCAAGATATGCTGTTATTGATGACTATCATAAAATTTTAAAAAGATTAATAGATAATCTTATGCAAGAAGTATTAAAAATACATCAACTTAATTATAAAATTTATATTGATACGGGACCACTTCTTGAACGTGCTTACTCAAAATATGCAGGAATAGGTTGGGTAGGAAAGAATTCTTGTATTATAAATAGAGAGTTAGGATCTTTTTTCTTTTTATCTGAAATATTAATTGACAAGCCTTTAATTTATGATGACCCTGTCAAAGAAATGTGTGGAACTTGTACTAAATGTATAGATAGCTGCCCTACAAATGCAATTATCAAAGATAAGCAAATCGATTCTAATAAATGCATATCCTATCTTACTATTGAGAATAAAAATACTATAGATAAAAATCTTGCTTCGCAAATTTCAAANAATGTCTATGGTTGTGATATATGTCAGGAAGTTTGTCCATGGAATAAAAAGGTTAAAATAAAAGAAAATTTTAATTGGAATATTAGGAATTATTTTATTTCGCCTGATTTAAACGAATTGCTAGACTTAATAGAAAATAATTGGGAAGAAATCAAGATAAATAGCCCTTTAAAAAGAGCAAAGAAACAGGGGCTAATTAGAAATATTTTGCTTGCCATGGCTAATACTAAAGATGAAAAATATATCAAAAGAATTAAATATTATTTAACTAATGAAAATCAGGTACTAGCAACAACAGCAAAACAAGCTATATTTATAATTGGTAAATAGTTTTAATTAATTTNTAATTATAGGGAGAGTTATTATGAGTAATGAAAGGGAAGGTGCAGTAACTTTAAAAGGCAACCCCATAACTCTTGTGGGACCAGAATTAAAAGTTGGTGATAAAGCCCCTGATTTCGTATGCAATCAAGGTCTTATGCCAGAGGTTGGGCTCGCAGATATGGGAGAATCGATAAAAGTTTTTAATGTTATTTTATCCGTTGATACGCCTGTATGTTCTGCACAAACAAGAAAGTTTAATGAGGCTGCTGCAGAGTTTTCTGGAAATTTAAAGATTTATACTATTAGTGCCGACTTACCATTTGCCCAAAAAAGATTTTGTGGAGCTGAAGGAATAGATAAAGTTGAAAATATCTCTGATTATTTGGGAAATAGTTTTGGTGAAGCTTATGGAATTTTGATCAAGGATAAAGGTCTATTGGCAAGAGCAATCTTTGTCGCAGACAAAGATAACACTCTAAAACATGTTGAGTATGTTTCCGAAATTTCAGAAGAGCCTAATTATGAAACAGCATTAAGCGTTATCAAGGATTTGTTATAGTTATGGCAATAACTAAAGAAAAAGTCCTTGAAGCCCTATCTCATGTTTACGATCCAGAAATACCGATTGATATTGTTAATTTAGGATTAGTATATGANGTAGAAATTGATGGCGATATTGTGAATTTAAAAATGACTATGACATCACCTGGATGTCCCTCAGCTCGTGAAATAATCCTTGAGTCTCAAACNCTTGTAAGCGAACTTGATGAAGTTAAAGAGGCAAATGTTGAAGTAGTNTGGGATCCACCGTGGACGCCTGAAAAAATGAGTGATGAAGCTCGTGCAAGTATGGGAATTGATTAATGGCTAAATTACTTGAAGGGAAAAAAGCACCCTCTTTTGAATATACAAATCTGAAGGGCAAAAAAATATCTTTAGATGATTTTTTGGGTTTTAAAGTTTTAATTTATTTTTATCCGAGAGACAACACTCCTGGTTGTACAAAACAAGCTTGTTCTTTGAGAGATTCAATGAATTTACTTAAAAAAATGAATATAAAAGTCATTGGAGTCAGCAAAGATTCTGAAAAATCTCATATTAATTTTACATCGAAATATGATTTAAATTTCGATTTAGTCTCAGATGAAAGTAAAAAAATAATTAAATTGTATGGCGTTCTTAATGAAAAAGGTTCAGCTTCAAGAAAAAGTTTTTTACTAGATGAGAAACATAGAATTTTAAAAATTTGGGATAAAGTTAAAACTGCTGAGCATGCCGAAGAAGTTCTAGAATTTTTAAATAGCTAATATGATTATCTATATAACGGCAAATGACACTGAAATTGGGAAAACTTTTGTTACTTCTTTAATCCTAAATTGTTTATCAAAAAAAAATAAGTTTTCGAAAATCGCTATGATAAAACCAATTGAATCGGGTGTGAAAAACCATAAGGATTCAGATTTAGGAGTAATTAATCATAATAATAAAAATTTAAAAAATATAGATTATTTTAATTTTTATTCGTTTAAAGAGCCCGTATCTCCTTATACTGCGAGCCTTATACAAAACAAAAAGGTTAATTACAAAAGTTTAATAAAAAAAATCAACTTAATTAATCAGGACTACGACATAACCATTATTGAAGGAGCTGGAGGTTTAATGGTACCAATAACAAGTAAGAAAAAGATTATTGATATGATAAAAGATCTAAATTCATACTGCTACCTTGTAGTGAATCCAAATCTAGGAACTATTAACCATACATGTTTATCTATTCAGTCAATTAGAGAATACAATATTAAATTTAAAGGCATACTTATTAATAGCTACCCTGTTAGCCCTGGGATTTCTGAAATATATAATCCAATATTTTTTTCAAACAATAAAATTAAAATTAAGGGTGTTATCCCAAGAATTAAAAAAAGTGAAATAAGAAAGCTTTATCTTAAATCGAGCAGCTGTTTATCTAAGGATTTAGGTGGAAAATTTAATGAAGATAATTTTATAAAATCTTGTAAAAAGCTTTTTAAAAAAAGACATTTATAGGCAGTTTGACTGCATATTTTGCTATGATATTATTATTCAGACCCGTGTAAAGTCGCAAAACAAACAAGGGATATTTAGAGAGTTGTCAAAGAAATTAATCTTAATTACACTTGGTACATTTATAGCTACACTTGTGATAGTTTATTTTGGTTTTATTAAGGAATATGAACCACATCAACCTATAGCTTTTAGCCATAAAATTCATTCAGGCGTGAATAATATTCCATGTACATATTGTCATTCCTATGTTGCTAAGTCATCTCAACCAGGAATTCCCTCGGTCCAGCAATGTATGGGCTGTCATACTTATGTTAATGCAAAGTATGATTCCAATGATCCTGATAGAATCTATGAGTATAATGGAGAGCAAATTGATCCAAACAATTATCTTTATGATGGCAGAAAAAGAATAGTATTTGAAAATGAAATAAAAAAACTAACAGGTTATTGGGATAGAAAAGAGCCTATTGTATGGGTCAATTATCATTATGTTGCCGAGCATGCTAAATTCCCTCATAAACCACATATTAGATATGGGCTCGAGTGTACGACCTGTCATGGAAATGTTGAAAATATTGATCAACCTAGACCTATTGTTAAAATGCAAATGGGATGGTGTATAAGTTGCCATGAAGAAAAATTAGATATTAACTTTAAAAAAATTGCTGAGAAACACCCTGGTATGCAGGACCTATCAGATTTTGATAAAAGAATTATGTCATATACTGGAAGGATTAGAGCAGATAAACTATATAAAAATTATGATCATCAGCTCGGCGATAAGCACACTGATGAAGACGGGGCGCCTAAGCTAATAAATATTAATCAGGAGGTTGCATGGCTAAAAGACTGTGGAACATGTCATTATTAGTTATTAATTCATAATGGATAAAGAAAAGCAAAAAAATAACACTGGAACTTTGAATAGAAGAGATTTCTTAAAAGCCTTAAGTGCTATTGGTGGTGCTGCTGTAATTTCTTCAGGATGTACACCCGAACCTCTAGATAAATTAGTTTCATATGCAGTTCCCCCAGATAACGTGATTCCTGGAATTGCCAATTATTATACATCTGTAATTCCAAATTCTCCTGTTGGGACCCCTGTTGTTGTAAGAGTTAGAGAGGGAAGGGCTATTAAAGTTGAAGGAAATACTAATGATCCAATTACATCTGGTAGCACTTCAGCTGAAGATCAAGCAACATTACAAACACTATATGATCCTGATAGAATTAAACAACCATTATTTAGAAACAATAGAGAAAATTTGACTGCGATAACCTATGTTGCGGCAACGGATATTTTAGTTGATAACATAAAAGATAGTTCAAAAAAAAGATATATTATTTCAAATAATACCACAGGCTGTTGTGATGATCTTCTAAATTCTCTTGCTGAAAAAATTAATGCAAAAAGAATAAAATATGAACCACTAAGCTATGAAAATATCAAGTATGCAAATCAAATATCATATGGAGAAAATAAATTACCTACATACCATATTGAAAAAGCAGATTATCTATTGAACTTCGGCGCCGATTTTTTAGAGACTTGGCTTTCCTCATCTGAATATTCAAAAAGATTCACTGAAATGCACGCTTTTGATGGAAAAACTCGTGGCACATTTGTTCATATTGATCCCAAATTGACTTTAACTGGATCAATGGCCGATGAATGGGTTCCAATTTCTCCATACAGAAATCTTTATTTGGTCCTTGGGATAATAAATTATATAAAATTAAATAAATTAAATGTGAATCCAATTCCAAATGTTTTTCCAAATTTGTATATGTATTCTATAACCGAAACAACTAGACTCACTGGGGTGCCTGAAGAAACTATAATTAAAATTGCAAAAGATTTTACCTCTTCCAAGTCCTCTATAGCAATTGGCGGTGGATATGCCTCCTCTGCATCAAATGATTATAAAACTATTGTAGCAATCAACCTTCTAAATGAAATAACAGGCAATGGAGATAAGATTGATTTTGATAATACACTAAAGCTATCAGATGCTTCAAAATTTTCAGAGATAAAATCTTTTATTCAAGATTCAAAGTCTGGGAATGTAGACTTCGTTTTAGTTTATAATTGTAATCCAGTCTACAATGTCCCTAAGTCTTTTGGATTTGAGAAAGCTTTTAAGAAAATTAAACATAGAGTTTCTACATCTATGTTATCTGATGAAACAACAGAACTATGTGATCTGATAATTCCAGATCTTCACTCTTTTGAAAAATGGGGAGATTATGAAGGTAAAACAGGGAACAGATATATAATGCAGCCTGTAATGAAACCTCTCTATGATGGTGTGTCAGTTGAGCAAACTCTTATCAATGTTATTAATAGAATTGTAGTTGATGATTCTAATAAAATTGATTCTGACTTTTATAATTATTTAAGAAATAAATGGATGGAGTATAGCCCTGAAGGGGAAAATTTTGAAAATTTCTGGAATAAAATTGTAAAAGATGGAGGAATTTTTAACAAAAATGAAAGCTATTCTATTGCATCTTTTAACAGAGACTTATCTTTAGGAAGTAACATTGACTCAGAAACAAAATCTTCCAATGACGCTCTTTCTTTATATATAACTCCTTCTTATAAGTTTTATGATGGTAGAAGTTCAAATAATTCTTGGTTACAGGAGCTACCAGATTTACTAACAACTGCTGTATGGGATTCTTGGGTTGAGATAAATTCTAATCTTGCAAAAAAATTAAATATTAAAGAAGGTGATTATCTAGAAATTTCCGCAAATGGTAGAAAAATTATAACTCAGGCTTATCTAACACCTGCAATTAGTCCTGAAACTTTATCAATATCAATGGGCCAAGGCCATACATCTATGGGTAGATATGCAAAAGATCGAGGTGTTAATCCAATAGATTTAATATCTGACTCGATCGATAGTAAGACTGGCGGATTAGATGTATGCACAAAAGTTAAAATTAAAAAGACTGGTGACTGGGAAAAGTTAGTAAAAGTTCAACACTCTTTTTCTCAAGAAAATAGAGACATAGTCCAGACTATACCAATGTCTAAATTACTGAGTAAGGATGACCATCATCACGATCACCATGGTGGACATAAAGAATACGACATGTACAGAGAGTATGATTATTTTGTCCATAAATGGGGAATGACCATTGATTTAGATAAATGTACTGGTTGTGGTGCATGTGTAGTTGCCTGCTATGCAGAGAATAATATTCCAGTAGTTGGCAAAGAGCAAGTTGGAAATGGTAGATACATGTCATGGCTTACTCTAGAAAGATTTCAAGATGAAATTAAAGATGAATCTACTGGGATAACAAGAATTGATACCAGAATTCTTCCACAAATGTGTCAACATTGTGAAAATGCACCTTGTGAACCCGTTTGTCCTGTATTTGCAACCTATCATAACCCTGAAGGAATAAATCTTATGGTATACAGCAGATGTGTTGGAACAAGATATTGTTCAAATAACTGTTCTTATAAAGTTAGAAGATTCAACTGGTTTACCTATGAAGCTCCTGAGCCATTAAATTTACAGTTAAATCCGGATGTTACGGTTAGATCAAAAGGGGTAATGGAAAAATGTAATTTTTGTTTTCATAAAATAGGGATAGCTAAAGATAAGGCAAAAGATGAGAAAAGAAAAATGACAAATGATGAGATTGCAACAATCACTGCATGTCAAACAGCATGTGGATGTGGAGCTATAGAGTTTGGTGATCTAAATGATCCTGAAAGTAAAGTTACTAAATTATCACATGATAAAAGGGCATATTCACTTTTAGGTGAGCTAAATACTAGACCATCAGTAAAATATCTTAAAAAAATTGAAAAGGATAGTGCAAAAGCATGAGCAACTTTGATTCACTATCAGCATCAGAAAAATATTCTCATCTAAATGAGACTGTTATGAATATGCTTAACAAACCTGGTTGGGGTTGGTGGGCAATTTTTGCAGTTGATATGATGTTTTTAGCTTTTGGAATTTATTGTTTCATATACCAAATATATACAGGACTGGGTGTTGCTGGTTATAGTCATCCAGTTTTATGGGGGGTATATATTACAAACTTTGTTTTTTGGGTTGGTATCGCTCACTCTGGGACTTTAATCTCAGCGGTGCTTTTTTTATTTAGAGCAAGATTTAGAATGTCAATCTATAGAATTGCTGAGGCTATGACAGTATTTGCGGTTGCAACTGCAGGACTATTTCCAATCATCCATTTAGGAAGACCTTGGAATTTTTATTGGCTTTTACCATATCCAAACCAAAGGGGTTTATGGGTTAACTTTGACTCTCCACTTTTATGGGATGTTTTTGCAGTTAGTACTTATGCAACCATTAGTTCAGTCTTCTTTTTTATTGGTATGATTCCAGATATTGCGGCTATTAGAGACACTGTAGTAGGAAAAGCAAAAAAGGTTTTTTATTCTGTAGCTTCGTTGGGATGGAAAGGATCTAGTTGGGAGTGGGGTCATTATACTAGGGCTTATTTTTATTTTGCCTGTTTCGCAACTCCATTGGTAATATCAGTTCATAGTGTTGTTTCATGGGATTTTGCAATGGCAAATACTCCAGGGTGGCATACTACAATTTTTCCACCATATTTTGTAGCAGGTGCTATTTTTTCTGGTTTAGCAATGGTTATAACTTTATGTATACCTTTGAGATACATTTTTAAACTCGAAGACTATATTACAATGGATAATTTTGATGGAATGTCAAAAATGATTATTTTGACTTCAAGCATTGTTTTTTATGCTTATTTAATTGAATTTTTTATTGCTTGGTATAGCGGAAATAAATATGAATATGATCAATTTATTTACAGAGCTGTTGGCGATTATGCTTTATTTTATTGGATTATGATGATTTGTAATGGGATTGTTCCACATTTATTATGGTTTAAAAAAATAAGACATAATCTAATGATTCTTTTTATTATTACGTTATTAATTAATATTGGAATGTGGTTTGAGAGATTTAATATCATTGTCATTTCACTTTCAAAAGAATTTGAACCTGGCTCTTGGGGATTGTATAAGCCCTCCTGGGTTGAGATTGGAATTACGGTCGGAAGTTTTGCATGGTTCTTTATGTTTTTCTTGATATTTGTTAGAACTCTTCCCGCTCTTTCTATTGCGGAGATAAAAGAAATATTACCTGTCCCTAAAAAGAATGGAGGCAGTTCTCATGAGTAAAAGCAATCAAAATATTCTTGGTATTTATACTTATGTGGATGTCCTTGTTGATGCAATAAAAAAATTAAGAGCCGAAGGTTTTGAGAATTTAAGAGTATTTTCTCCAGTTCCTAACCATGAAATAGAAGATGCTCTCGATACTGGAAAAGAGCCTAGTAAAGTAAAATATTTTACTTTTTGTGGAGCAATTTTAGGAGCTTTGGTTGGAGTATGTTTTACTGTTTTGACTTCAATAGACTGGCCAATAGTTACCAGCGCAAAACCTATTGTTTCAATTCCTCCTTATATGATTATTATATTTGAGTGTATGATCTTGATAGGAGGCCTTTCAACATTTCTGGGCCTCTTAATTAATTCTCGACTAAGAAAAGATACTCCTCCTGAGCTATATGATGAAAGATTTAGTGATAATAAGTTTGGGATTTTAATCAATTGCAATCCAGATGATTTAGAAAAAATTGAAAACATACTTCGTGATTTTGGTACTGATGAGGTTCAGGTAAATGGAGTTTTAAAAGAGGAAGCCAAAGTTGAAGAAGTAAAAGAGGAAGAAGCCAACCCCGATACAACGGAGGTTAAGAATGATTAATAATTTTTTTAAATTTTTCTCTATAATGTTTTTACTAACATCTTTAAGTGCCAATGCACTCCCCTGGTCAACAGATATGTGGGACCATCCTAGTATCAAACCCTATGAAGAGGCTAGACCTTATCCTGAAAACAATATAAGAAGGGAAGAGACCGTAAGAGAGCTAAGCAGGGAAGAATATGAAGGAATTGCCACAGGACCTAATAGAGGTTCGGTTTCAATTGAAAAAGGAAAAGAGTTGTATGGAACATATTGTTACTCATGTCATGGCATGGACGGTGGTGGCTATGGTCCTGTTATCAAAAATGATTTAAGGAAAAATGCATATTTTTATCCAGTAAATTTAAAACAAGCCCAAACTCAAGGTAGAACCGATGGGTACATATTTGCATATATAAGATATGGTGGAAAAGTTATGATGCCGGCATATGGAAGAATTAATGAGCAAGAAGCCTGGGATATAGTTTATTATGTCAGATATCTACAAGGAAAAGTTAAATAATTTGGTGATATTTTAAAAATGAGTCAAGATTTAAATAAAATATTAGTCTTTCCAAGAAAATTAACTTTATTCTTATATTCTGGAATTTTAATAGGCCTGTTATCTTTCATATCTTATCTAATTTCAGGCCATGCGGACTTAGCTTGGTCAGCTTTCCATGTTAATTTTCTTTTTTGGGCTGGAGTTAGCCATGGTGGAATACTGTTTGCTGCTGCAATGAGAATTACACAATCAAGTTGGGGAAGGCCGATGATGAGAATTTTTGAATCTTTTGGTTCATTTATCCCAATTGTGTTTATTTTTATAATTTTTTTATATATAGGTGGCGAGTATACACTTCCATATATGACAAAGGATTATGTTTATACCCAAAAAGTTCTCTGGCTAGGCGAGGGTTTTGTTTTTGGTAGAACTTTCTTAATGATAGGTGGACTTCATTTATTAATATATTTTTATCTATATAATTCATTGAGACAAGATTTAGCAGGGTCAACAATGACTCAAGGATTTTTTTCTTTTTTATCCAAGCCTCTCCTAGAGAATGAGAATAATTTTGATTCAAAATTATATAAGTTATCTATAGCGATTGCTTTTATATATGCTTTATCAATGAGTTTTATAGCATTTGATTTTATAATGTCGTTAGATACGCATTTCTACAGTACATTATTTGGGATTTACTATTTTATGGCTTCAGTTTTGGCGGCTTTAATGCTGACAGTAATAATATCCTCAATGTTAACCTTAAAGTTTAATTTACAAAAAGTTATTACCGAAATGCAATTTTATGATTGTGGAAAGCTGATGTTTGGATTGTCAGTATTTTGGCTATACAGTATGTATTCCCAGTTTCTCCCAATTTGGTATGGGAATATGCCTGAAGAGACAGGATTTGTTGGATTAAGAGTTTTTGAAGAGCCTTATAAAACTTTCATTTGGGCTATTTTGACTTGCGTCTTTATAATTCCTTTTGTTTCATTGATTCCTAGAACAACTAAATTAGTAAAACCTATAATAGCTGCTATAGCATCTGTATCATTTTTTGGATTATTCTTGGAAAAAATCTGGTTGGTTTATCCTTCATTAATGCATGATCATTTCCATATAGGATTGGAAATTATTCTTATAACTTTTGGATTTTTATGTTTATTTTTATTATGTGTTACAAAATTTCTATCAATTTTTCCTGTTTATGTTTCAAAAGACAAATATTTATTAAAAAAGCTTGAGAATGGAGATCAACATTAATGGATA
The DNA here is from genome assembly GCA_002715585.2 of bacterium. GTDB lineage: Bacteria > Desulfobacterota_D > UBA1144 > UBA1144 > UBA1144. The sequence continues at coordinate 198,116 of PAZJ02000005.1, forward strand.
AAAAAAGTAATGTTCTTGGTAAAGCCGGTGCCGTTGGTTTTGCATTAGGAGTTTTTGGTTTTATATCACTTTTGATAACAATTTCATTCCTAGGCCCCTTTATTCCTCATCTAATCCGTATAGTATTTAATATATATTATGGCGGATAAAAAAATAACTTATAAAAATTCTGGTGTAAATATTGATGAAGGAAATTTATTTGTAAAAAAAATTCAACCATTTGTTAAAAGAACATCTACAAAAGATGTTCTTTCTGGAACTTCTTCATTTGCAGCATTATATAAATTAGATACTAATAAGATAAAAGATCCAATTCTAGTGTCATGTACTGATGGAGTTGGAACTAAAGTGCAGATAGGTGTTAAAACTAATAAAATCGATGGTTTGGGCATAGACTTAGTTGCCATGTGCATCAATGATCTTATATGTACTGGAGCCAAGCCTTTATTTTTTTTAGACTATATCTCAACATCTAAATTATCTGCAATTTATCATTCGAGAATTGTAAAAAGTATAAGCGTAGGGTGTAATCAAGCAAAATGTTCAATTGTTGGAGGAGAGACAGCTGAGATGCCTGGCATGTATAAGAAAGGCGAGTTTGACATTGCTGGTTTTAGCGTTGGAGTAGTTGATAAAAAGAATATTATTAAAAAAAATAATGTTAGAAAAGGAGACATCCTTATAGGTTTAGCTTCATCTGGCCCGCACTCAAATGGTTATTCTTTGATTAGAAAAATATACTCTACCAAAAAATTAAATGATTCATCTAATAAAAAACTTTTAAATTCAATAATGAAACCAACTAAAATATATTCAAAAATTATTAGCAAAATATATAGACCAAATTGTGGAATTACGGGAATTGCACATATAACAGGCGGTGGATTATCTGAAAATATTCCTAGAATAATGAGTAATGATTTAGGAATTATTATCAATAAGAATAATTGGAAAATTCCCAGTCTTTTTTTAGATATAATGGATAAGTCCAAATTAAATTTTCAAGAAATGTCTAGAGTTTTTAATATGGGAATTGGTATGGTTTTGAGTGTAAAGAAAAAACATGTTCAATCAGTCAAAAAATCATTGAATAGTATTAATGAAAAATATTATATTATTGGCGAAGTTGTTACAAAAAAAGGATTTAAAATTATCTAAACCCCCAAGAACCTAGAGTATATGAAAATGCAACTCTAATATTGAGCTTTTCTAGACTGCCCCACGAATTAGGGAAGGGTGGATATGGTGCTGCATCTATTATAGAGTCTTTAGCTTCATTATCTAATAATTCATATCCTGATGAATTCAAAATTCTTACATCAACTAATTTGCCATTTTTATTTAAAGACATTAATACTCTAACTTTTCCTGAGTGACCCTTTAAATAAGATTCCCTTGGATAAGACCAAACCATTTCAATTTTTCTTTTAATTTTAATAAAATAAGAAATGTATTTAAATTCTTTGGTATTAAGATCAACTGTTTCTTCGTTCTTTAAAGTATCTTTAGATGAAATTTTTGGTTTAAAAATACTTTCTTGAGATTCTACTGAGTCTTTAGATTCCTTTGCAACTTTCTCTTTTTTTCTCTGAGGTAAATCACCTAAATCATCTATATTCTTCTTTTTTTCTTCATCCTTAGATTCTTCATCCTTCTTAGATAATTTAGACTTTTTACTTTCTAGTTGTGGTTCTTGGAAATTATCAATTTTATCTTTCGGGGCAGACTCTTTTTCCGATTTATTGTTTTTAGTTGCAAACTTATTTGAATCATTCAGGATTTCATTATCATCTTGAATAATCTCAGTAATTTCAATATATTTTAAAGGTTTTTTATATTTAAATTCAAAATCTGAGAGTATTATGGCAAGAGCAAATACAAGCAAATGTATTATTATTGAAAGAAATAAAAATATATCTTTTCTAATTTTTTTAAGTAAATTTTTCATTTATTTTAACTCAATAAAATGTATCATTAGTATAGATGTTTTTAGCCAGAGTTTCTCTTTTTTTGTTTTTTTTTGTTGGATTTAGCTTAAATTCTTTTTCTTCCCCAAGAGAAAATTGGAATTATGGAAAAAAAGGAAAAGAAATAAAACATCATACAGAAAATATCAGAGTTAGAGATTTAACAAAAAAAAAAGAAGTCTCATCCGATAATAAAACAATCAACAGCAAAGAAGAAAAAGTATATAAGCCTGGAACTCCTAGGGATAGATATTAAATGAATATAAAAATTTTTATTATAATTGCATTTTGCATAAATATAATTTCATGTTCATGGGTTTCCGATACATGGGACAAAAGACCTGACTGGGTTATGCCAGAAGATGAAGAAGAAAAAATTGAATTAATAAATCAACAGCTTTTTTCAGGTTTTAATTCTACTATATCAAGTGGGAAGCTAGAAAAAAAATTAGACAATAAAAAAATTGAATATGCCGAATCTAGAGATTCAAAAAAAGATTTAAGATTATACATCATCAAAGGAAGTTTGATAGATACAAAAAATGCTTTTTCATATAAACAAATTGAGTCAAATGTGGATTTCTTTGATGGTGATTTCTTGTCATCTAAAATTTTCATCGATGCATTAAATTCTACAAATCTTGAAGAAATAGTATCTATCCTCTATGCTTTTTTAGTTGATTTTTATTCAGAACCCTCATCTGAATCTACAATTTATTCATATCAAACTTTTGAATGGAAAAAGGGTGAGATTGAAACTTTTTTATCTATTGATAAAGAATCTAACACTATAATTCTATCTGAGGTTAATTCAGCTTTGGAGGAGTCTAGAAGATTTAAAGAATTTAAAGATAAATATATTGACCAATATCAAACCTATGAAGAAGAAATTAGATATGGAAAGAATAGAAGAAGATAATATTTAAATATTATCTTCAACTAGCGAAGCAAAATCAGTCATTATCTGATTTAATGAATAATCTTTTGGTGTATAAACAGCTTTTACACCATTATCTTTAAGGATAATATGATCTTCATCTGGGATTATCCCTCCAACAATCAAAGGTGTATTTCCAAATCCTCTTTCTTTGATCATATCTATAATTTTTGGAACAATAGATAAATGGGATCCAGATAATATGCTTAGTCCAACTAAATCTACATTTTCTTGTTCAATAGTGCTCACAATTTCATCTGGTGTTAGTCTTATACCATGATAAATTACTTCCATGCCAACATCTCTTGCTCTCACTGCAATCTGCTCAGCACCATTTGAGTGCCCATCTAAACCAGGCTTGCCTATTAGTATTTTTATGGGTCTTCCAAGTTTTTCTGAAACACTAGACACTTTAGATCTTACTTTATTTATTTCATCATCATCTAAACCGGTGGAAATGGATGTGCCAGTGGGGGGTCTGTATTCACCAAAAACCTCTCTAAGTTTTTCAGCCCATTCCCCAGTAGTAACACCATTAATAACACATTCTATAGTTGCATCCATTATGTTTTGAGAATTTACTACTGATTCTTTTAATTTTTCTAGAGAATCTAAAACTTTTCTATTATCCCGATTTTTTTTAAAATTAATTAGTGATTCTATTTTTTTTGTTACGGTTGTTTCGTCAATTTTATGTATAGCCTCATTTGCACCTAATTCAGAGTCTTCTGTTTCCGTATAACAATTTACGCCGACAACTTTTTTAATACCATCTTCAATGTCTTTAGATCTTCTAGAAAGAGAAGCAACAAGAGCCTCTTTCATATATCCATTTTCTAGTGCTACAGCTGCACCACCCATATCGTCTATTTTTTTAATTTCCTCATATGCCTCTTTTTTCAAACTTTTTACTTTATCGTCAATAACCTTTGATCCCTCAAATACATCCTCATATTCAAGTAAGTCTGTTTCGAATGCCAATATTTGTTGAAATCTAAGTGACCATTGTTGATCCCATGGCCTTGGTAGTCCAAGCGCCTCATTCCATCCTGGAAGCTGGATGGCTCTAGCTCTTGAGCTTTTACTAAGGGTAACAGCTAACATTTCAATAATTATTCTTGCAACATTATTCTCTGGTTGCTGAGCGGTTAATCCTAGTGAATTAACTTGTACACCGTATCTAAATCTTTTGTATTTTGGGTCTTTTACGCCATATCTTTTTGTACATATTTCTTCCCACATTTCTGTAAATGCTCGCATCTTGCATAATTCTTCTATAAATCTGATACCCGCATTTACAAAAAAAGATATTCTACCTACCACCTTTTGAAAATCATCCTCAGGAATTTGACCGGAATCCTTAACAGAATCCAAGATACAAATAGCATTACATAGGGCAAAAGCCAGTTCTTGAACCGGGGTTGCACCAGCCTCTTGAAGGTGATAGCTACAGATATTTGTTGGATTCCATTTTGGTATATTTTTATAACAAAAAATAATCATATCAGAAATAATTTTTATAGACTCCTTTGGCGGAAAAATATAAGTACCTCTAGATAGATATTCCTTAAGGAGATCATTTTGAGTTGTGCCTTGTAAAAGGTTTAAATCAATATTATTTTTCTTAGCCACACCACAGTATAATGCTAGAAGCCAAGCCGCTGTGGAATTTATAGTCATAGATGTATTCATTTTATCTAATGGAATATCGTCAAATAGTTTTTCCATATCAGAAAGATTTGAAATAGGAACACCAACTTTTCCGACCTCACCACTTGCAAGCACATGGTCAGAGTCATAACCAGTTTGTGTTGGTAAATCAAAAGCTACACTTAATCCCGTTTGACCTTTTGATAGGTTAGTTTTGAATAGCTTGTTTGTATCTTCAGCAGTAGTATGACCAGCATAAGTTCTCATTATCCAAGGCCTATCTTGTTTTTTTTCGCTCATTGCACTAGTTGTTACCAAGTATATCATAGCCAGTAATGGATTTACTTTTTTCGGCCATTGAATCTAAATAATCTTTGTCAACTAAACCAGCAAGATATGCTTTAGATACCCTCATAAGTGCAATTTTTGCAGTAGCTTCATCAATCATTTCACCGGTTTCAGGATCGAACATTGATCCACCTCCCATTTCATGATAGAAATCTAGTTGATGTTTTGCAGCTTTGACTTGCTCCTCATTAGGCGTAAACGCTTCGTTTGATATTACAGCTTGTTGTGGATGAATAACCCATGTTCCATCCATTCCTATTAAAGCGGATCCTTGAACTTTCTTTCTTAATCCGTCTTCTACTTCTTTAACTCTCTCTGCAGTATCATCTTTTCTCCAAAGACCTAGATATACATTATCAATTGCATGAAGACCTGCAGCTTTGGCGGCAGTTATAACAGCCTTTTTTTCATAATAAAAAACTTCATTTTGTATATCTAAACATGCACTTGGGTCAACACCTAGCTCGGCTGTATAGTCTGCTATGCCAAAGATTAACCCCGCCATCCTGGGAGATGCTTTTGCCATATCGAGCGCAGATTCAAGTGCTCCTGGTCTTTCAATTAAAGCCTCAATGGCAAGCTTTGTTTTCCATCCATTTTTTTTCTCTAATTCATCTAATGTATCAGATACAAGCTTCACGTCTTCAGGCCCATTACATTTTGGAATTATTATTCCGTGAAATTTATCTACGGCACCACTAAGTATTGCTTCCATGTCACCTCTAAAAAATTCTGATCTTATATTGTTTGGTCTTACAGTTATTACTTTTTTTCCAAAATCTAATGTATTGAGAGCTTCGACCATTGTAGCCCTACTTTTATCACCTTTAAATTCATATGGACAAGCATCTTCAAGATCTGCCATTACATGATCTACGGGTGTTTTTTCAGCACTTGCTGCATTTGTATGTAATTTCATATTATGACCTGGATAAGTCAATTCAGTTCTTGGCACTACAACTCTAGTTCCTCCATCTAATACAAACATATTTTTCCTCCTAATAATTTGACTATTTACTTAATAAAGACTTTGCTATAACTTCATGCTGAATCTCGCTAGTGCCTTCAAAAATACTAATTACTCTAGCATCTCTCCAAAATCTTTCCACAGGAAATTCTTTTGAATATCCATATCCACCAAGTATTTGCATTGCTTCTCTTGTGACATATTCACCAGCTTTTGCAGATTTTATCTTAGCCATTCCAGCTTCTAAATCACATCTTTTACCGGAGTCTTTCATTGAAGCGGCATAATAAACTAATTGTCTGGCAGCCTCCAACTCTGTTGCCATTTCTGATAACTTCATTCTAATTGCCTGATGTTCAGAAATGGGTTTACCAAATTGCTCTCTTTCTTTTGAATATTGTAGAGCAAAATCAAAAGCTGCTTGTGCAACCCCGACAGCTCTGGCGGCTGTTTGAAGTCTTGCGGCTTCATAAGTTTCCATCAGTTGATAGAAGCCTCTATTTTCTTCAGTTCCTATTAAATTTTCTTCCGGAACAAAAACATCTTCCAGAGATAAATTATATGATTTCATGCCATGATATCCGACTGTAGGAATAGGCTCGCCCTTAATATTTGGATGAACAATATCTTCCCCAGGTTCTTTTTCGACCATAAATATACTAAGCCCTTTATGTCTTTTACTCAGATCAGTATCAGTTCTGGCTAGTACAGTTAAATAATTTGCTCTATTTGCAAAAGTACACCAAGCCTTAGATCCATTCAAAATATAACCACCATCAACTTTTGTGGCTTTTGTTATCATCCCGCCCGAATCAGAACCAAAATCCGGTTCAGTAAATGCAGCTGCGGTCATTAATTCTCCTGTAGCAATTCCGGGCAAGAAGCGCTTTTTTTGATCTTCAGTGCCATGGGCTAATAATAAAGTTCCTGTTAAAATTCCTCTAGTCATGACGCTTCCCACACTTAATAAACCTTTACTAAGTTCTTCAGAAACTATTGATAATGTAATGTAATCAAGACCTAAGCCGTCATATTCTTCTGGAAAAATAACGCCAAAATAACCTTGTTCGGCCATTTTTTTAATAATTTCTTGAGGAATATCAGGATATTTGTATGAGTCTATATCTGCTGCAATAGGAACTATTTCCTCATCAGTAAATTTTCTGACAGCCGATCTAAATTCTTCGTGATCATCCGTAATAAAAGACATATTAAGACCTCCAATATAATTATGTTTAATAAGTCATATAAGGGTGCGACCTTATAAAATAATTATACTATGTTATGCATTAAATTAAAGTCAATAAAGCCTTTTAAAATGTGTGAAAAAAATATATATTTAATTATTAATTTATTATATAGAGGTAGAAATGGATTATTCACATATTGTAATTGAACTAGAAACGGGAAAAGTAAAAATTAAACTTAGACCCGACTTAGCTCCAAATCATGTAAGAAGAATAATAGAGCTATCAGAAGAAGGCTTTTATGACGGAGTCGTCTTTCACCGAGTAATTCCTGATTTTATGGCTCAGACAGGCGATCCTACCGGAACAGGAACTGGATCTTCAGACAAGCCAAATTTAAAACAGGAATTTAGTAATGAAAAACATACTAGAGGAATAGCATCTATGGCACGCTCAAGTGATCCAAACAGCGCAAATTCACAATTTTTTATTTGTTATAATGATGCCAGCTGGCTTGATGGGCAATATACAATTTGGGGTGAGGTAGTTGAAGGAATGGAGCATATTGATTCTTTAAAAAAAGGAACAGACCAGAGTGGAATTGTTGAAAATCCAGATAAAATGATTACTGTAAGACCAGTTAAAGAATAGGAGAGAGACCTAATGAATTTAAAAAATTTGATCCGAGAGTATAAATGGGCTACGACGCCCATTCTATATATATTATTGATAGTAGTTGTTTCTTTATTTTATACAATTAAAAATTCTAATCATGAAATTATCTCCGATAAAGAAAATAAAATTGATGAGATACTTATTGGTTCTCAAATATCACTAGATGATATAACCCAGCCATCTCTAAAAGAAGCCCAAATTTTAAAAGAAATTTTACCTGGCGAATATATTTTTGATTTAAATTCTACAACTCTTGAGAATATTGATAATATAAAAAATGTTTTTGCAATTAAAGATGATGGAAAAGTTGTAATGATTGGATACTTATCAACAGGCTCAAAAAATTGCAAAAAACTTGAATATTTCTCTTTAGGCCAGAATGGCAAACATTATGCTAAAAAAGAAAATAATACAATTAGTTACAAATTAGTATGGAATTCAAATTCTAATCAATATGTTTACTACAATTTTTTCAAAGCTGAAGGACTAGATGCCATAAACAATTGCGTATATATGATAACGGCTAAATAAATTGAGTGAAAAATATATAAAATTTGAGTCTCAACAAAATCATTATATTGATTCTGATAAAGAAAATTATTTCCCACCAACATTAATTTCTCCCAGCTGCTTTTCGCGACACATATTGATTAATAAATTTCTATCTACAAAAAAACCTTATTATTTGTTCTGGGCCATCGAAAGAGATACTAACGTACTAATGGATCCATTTGCCGTTGAGACCATAACTTATTGGACAAATCTGATTAATGAGTCCCGAGATGATGAAAATTTATTTAATAATTTAAATAATATTGGGAAATCTTTGATAAATTCAAGAAATAACTCAAATTTTTATCATTATGATACAGGTTTTGTTCACAATTATGATAGCAAAACTGAATTAATAACTTTCGAGGTTCATCCTCCTAGGAGATGTTTTAGAGTTATTGATAATTTTAATTATATTTTAAATTTTTTGAATGATGCATTGAGTTCAAAAAATAATGTTGAGAAACTCATTAAAAAAAAATTCAAATTAGATAATTTTGATTTTAATCCAGATGATTTAAAAATGACTGCTGCGGAAATAATATCTCGTGTACATAATAATATTAAAAAGATTGATTCTGGGAATTTAATCCTATATGCAAATATAGCTTTAAATATTTATGATCAAGCCAAAGAATTTACTCATAATTTAAATTATATTGTAGATACTTTTAGAACTGTTGACTATTGGGATCCTGACAAAAAAAGGTAAAAATTATTCAAATAAACAAAGTGTAAAAAAACTTTTTAAATTTATCTACTCCGTAATATGTCCCTACAGTTATCAAAAATAAAATTAACCTTGAAATAAACCCTAATTTTGAAAATAAAGTTTGTATCATTATGAATTGGCAGATCCACATCCAAACCATTAAAATAATTAATGCCCCTAATGATACAGCTTTTGGGTAAAGCGTATTTAGGTTTGTTAAAATTGAAACTAATAACAATATTATTGAACCAAATATTACGGGAGATAATGTATATGAATATGCTTTCATTACGGAATTGAATTGTGATATTCTTGCCCCCGCACCCATAATCCTTCCAAAGAAACTCAATAAAGCTATTGATAACATTATTTCACTAAAATAAAAAATAAAACTGAAATTGCTTAATAAATATTTATTATCAAAAAAATAATATGCTATATCATCCAACAATGTTGCTATTGTGATAATAGCTAAAGCCCTAAATGAACTTATATAGTTTTTATTTGTAGATATTGATAAATAAAATTTATTTGAAAAAAAGAAGGTTGATAATAAATTAATTAACAATTTATTAGTCCATGGGGCAAAGGCATTAAAAACACAATATTATAATTTTATACAAAAAAAACATAATTTTCATCAATTTATGTTTATTTTATAATATATATATAGTATGATTGAACAAAATTCTAAGGAATTAAAATATGTCAGAAAAAAAACCATTAAAGAAAAAAATTATTGAAATATTAGGTTGGATAATAAGTGCCGCAGCATTATATTTTGTATATCAAAATGTAATAAATATTGATCTAGAAGCCGCTAAGGCTAAAGTAAGTTATTCTTGGATACCATACATAGTTATTTTTATTGCAATCTATGTGGTCTTAATGGGTTTTTTGGCTACTGGTTGGAGATATATGTTAGAGCTTCTACATGGATCCGAACTTCCAAAATGGCGTATAATAGGTATTTATACTAAAACGCAAATATATAAATATATTCCATCAAATCTTATGCATGTAATTGCTAGAATATATTTTGCCACCCAGCTTGGCCCTTCCAAAAGCAACGTAGTTCAAAGTTACTTTCTGGAAATAGTTTTTATGGTTTTAATAGGAATACTAATAGTTTTAATTTCAACATTAACAGGTTCTTTTTCTTTATCAGATGAATTAATTAATGAGATCAGAGATTTTTCAGGTGGAAAGTTAAAAGGATTCTCTTTAGGAATACTTGTTTTTGGTGCGTTAGCAATTGGATTTTATTTGATAAAAGCCTTAAAGAATTATAAATCTTCATTGAATAGACAAAATTTAATGAGACTTCTAAAGCTAGCAATATTACTCTTGGGTTTCTTCTATGGTATGGGATTAGTAGAATATTTTGTTTTTTATAGTTTGCTTGGAATGGATATTACCTTCATGTACGTAATTGCTTTATTCACAATTACTTGGTTAGGAATGTTTGTAATTCCTGGTGCTCCGGGTGGCATAGGAGTTAGAGAGTTTATAGTAATAACCTTATTATCTCCAATATATGGTCCTGACGATCCAACTATTGGTATTATTATTTTTAGGGTAATTACAGTATTAGGAGACGCGCTATTACTTCCACTAGGAAGCATTTTTTTGCCTGAAGATATTTCTGAAGCTAAAGAAGTAAATTAAATAAAAACAAATAAAGTACTCTTCTCAACTGGTATAATATCTTCGTATGATTGAATATAAAATTGTAAGTTTTTATAAATTTTTTAACATTAAATTTCCTGAAATTTTAAAAAACATAATTCTTAAAGAGTTCAAAAAAAACTCAATCCTAGGGACATTGATTCTTTCTCAGGAAGGAATCAATGGCATGTTATCTGGAAAAGAGCAAAATTTATATAATATTATAAATTTTTTAATTCAAAATTTTAATCTTAAAATGCAGGATTTTAAATCTTTAAACTCTTCTAAAAAACCCTTTCATAGATTGAGAATAAAAATAAAAGACGAAATCATTAGCTTAGGTAAGCCTAAATCATCAAATCCAAATAAAAATGTTGGTAAATATTTGCAACCCCATGAATGGAATGCCCTATTAGAAATGGAAGACGTTATTTTAATAGATACCAGAAATTATTATGAAACTTCAATTGGAACATTTAAAAATTCTATCATACCGAATATGTCTAATTTTAAAGATTTTCCCAAGTTTGTGGATTCCTTGAGTGAGTATAAAAATAAGAATATCGCTATGTTTTGTACCGGAGGAATACGATGTGAAAAGGCTAGCTCTTATATGATCGAGCAAGGCTTTAAAAACGTGTTTCATCTAAAAGGTGGAATTATTAATTATTTGAGGCAAATAAAAGAAAAAATATCAAAATGGCAGGGAGAGTGCTTTGTTTTTGATAATAGAGTGACTGTTAAACATGATTTATCACCAGGGGCTTATAAAATGTGTCATGCTTGTAATGAGCCATTATCATTATCAGATATTAAAAGTCCAAAATTTAAAGAAGGTGTATATTGTCACAAATGTTTTGGTAAATTAAATAAAAAGCAGATTGAGAGGTTGTCCGAGAGACAGAAGCAAATGGATTTAGCAAAAAAAAGAGGGAAGGTGCATTTAGGTGTTTAAAATTGTTTTTCCAATACTATTTCTACTCACTACAGGATGTTCAGATGAAAAAGTTTTTATGGCAAAAGGTGAGTTTATTGATAATCAGAATAACAAGATAGGATTTGTTGAAATTATGCAACAAGGTAACGGATCGAACATAAAAATTTTTATAAAGGGAATGTCTCCTGATGATTATTATTTTAACTTTTATGACAAAGCATCATGTAATTTTCCAAATTTTGATTCATCTGGCGCTAAATTAATTTTTTTTGATGATAGAGAAAATCTTTATAAATTTCGAGTTAGTAAAGAAATCAATAGATATACAGGAAAAGTTAAAGATTTTAATAAAATATTGTTTATTGAAAATATTATTCTAGATCCAAGTCAGTCTTCATCTTTATTAGATAGCAACTTATCTTCAATCATAATAAGCAAAATTGATGGAACCAGAATTATATGTTCGGAAATATATCCTAACTATTAGAACCAATTAAAATTGATAGCTTGTCTTCCATATGGAGTTTGTTAAGCTCGTCAAAGCCACCCACTAATTTTTCATTAATAATTATTATTGGAACTGTCCTCCAATTATACTTAGTAGAAATTTCTAGTCTTTCTTCTAATTTATTAGTTAAATCGATTTCTTCATATTCAATATCCAGTGATTTAAATAAATTTTTAGCTGCAATACAAAATGGACAATATTGAGTGCTATACATTTTTACATTCATTTCAATTCAATCCTTTTTTCTTATAAAATATCGATAGTACAACATAAAAAATTAAAAAAGCAAAGAAATCCTGAATTAAATATATTGTCATGAATTGCAAACGATTTAAACTGAATATAAAAAAAATAATTAATATATAAAAAATATATGATGATAAACACGCAAGTATACCAATCCATAATCTTTTAATTTTAAGATATTTATAAATAAATAAATAAACTAAGCCTAATAAAAAACAAAAAATGTAATATTGAATTAGACTGAAAAAAAATTCATATGGAAACAAAAAATTTATATATTCAAAGTAAAAAATTATATTTACTGGTTCAAATGGATAAGGAGCATAAATATAAAAACAAAAAACAGAAACTGAAGATATTAATGTTGCAATTACATAGTCAAAAGTTTTAAAAATAAAATTAAATAATAATTTAAACATTCAATATGATGATATAAAGAAAAAAGGTTAGGATGGTTACCCAACCTTTTTAATGTTACTGATTAACAGCTCTTTTGTGCTTAGACTGGTTTTCAGGTCTTCCAAAATCTAAACCAACTTTAGCAGCCCAATTTTGATGACCTGCAACATGACCAGCGTAGCCAAGTGCTTTTTGTGGATCGTGTGCTGTTTGAGCAAAATCCTTACTAACTTGCCTAGCCCAATTACGCTGTGGTGAATTGTGATTATCTGGCATAATGCACCTCCTGATATATAAATTGTATCAAAAGGTAATTTTAAATTCAACTTATATGATTAATCTTCAATTTCATCAATCAACAAGTCGCTCTCAGGAGTTGCGACACAGAGAAGAATTTTATTATTTTTTATATCCTCTTCAGATAAGGAATCTTGATCGGGTTCTTCAATATAAGAGGTTTTCCCTTCTAAAACTGTAGCAATACATGTTGTGCACATTCCTTGTAGACAGGCAAATGGTATATCTAAGCCTTCATCATTGCATTTGCTTAAAATAGATTCTCCTTTTTGAACCATTATTAATTTATTTTTATTTTTAAACTTAACTTTATACATAATAATTTAATACCTAATGATACAATAATCTCAATCAAGGTATATAATATAATTTAATGTTGAAAACTAAAAATAATAATCAGGTTCATTTAGATGGAGTTTCATTACAAAAGATCTCAGAAATGTACGGCACCCCCTGTTATGTATACAGTAAAAATTCTTTAATAAATGATTTTGAGGAGTACAAGAAAGCATTTAAATCGAAAAAAGATATATTGATATGTTATTCAGTTAAAGCCTGTTCAAATATTAATATTTTAAAAATTTTTAATAATCTCGGCTCGGGCTTTGATATTGTTTCATTGGGAGAACTTGAAAGATTGAAGCATATTGGCGCTGATCCCAATAAAATAGTTTTTTCAGGTGTTGCTAAATCTGATGAGGAAATTCGAGCATCACTTGAATATGGAATTTTACTTTTTAATGTTGAATCAATAGCAGAGCTTGAAAATATAAATAATATTGCAAAGAAGATGGACACTAAGGCAAATATTTCAATTAGAGTAAATCCTGATATAGATCCAAAGACTCATCCATATATATCTACAGGATTGAAATCAAGTAAATTTGGAATAGCAATTGACCAGGCAGTAGATGTATACGAATATGCAAACAAAATGAAAAATGTAATTCCCATTGGAATCGATGCTCACATTGGCTCTCAAATTTTTGATATTGTTCCATTTGTTGATTCTTTAGATAAATTGATAGAACTTTATTCTAAATTAAAAGATAAAAATATAAATATTAAATTTATAGATATGGGTGGTGGCTTAGGTATTAAATATTCTGATGAGGATAATCCTCCTTCAAAGAAAGAGTTCGCCTCTAAAATTATTGATAGAATAAAAAACCTGGATTGTAATTTAATATTAGAGCCAGGAAGATCGCTTGTGGGAAACTCAGGATATCTTTTAACATCTGTTTTATATGAAAAACAAAATTATGATAAAGATTTTTTAATAGTTGATGCAGGAATGAATGATTTATTGAGGCCTTCACTTTACGATGCCTATCATAAAATTGAAGAAGTTAATAAAACTAGTGGAGAAAGGAAAAAGTATAATGTTGTTGGCCCAATATGTGAAACAGGTGATATTCTAGCTAAAGATGTAGAGCTTCCCCCCTTAGTTAAAAATGATCTTTTAATAATTCATTCAGTTGGTGCATATGGCTACGTAATGTCGTCAAATTATAACACTCGTCCAAAAGCACCTGAAGTGTTAATTGAGGATGAAAAAATTATATTAATAAGAAAGAAAGAAACAATTACTCAAATTATGGAGAATGAGTTTAATAATGAATGATTCCCTTATTATATCAATTTTTACAAAAGGTGGTTTTTTTGTATATCCAATATTATTATGCTCTATCATTGCTTTAACAATTTTTCTTAAAAGATTTTATCTATCTTCAAAAGATAAAATTATTTCGCGAAGTTTATTAATTAAAATAAGTTCTTATTTAGACTCTAATAATTATGATAAGGCAATTGCTCTATGTGAAAGTGATAAGACAGTTTTTTCTAAGATAGCAATACTGGTTTTAATTAATAGGAATGAAGATAGTTCTATCATAGAATCCCTAGTTCAAGATGAAGGGGAAAGTCAAATTCATAAATTATCAAAATCAAATGAAATTCTTGGATCTTTGAGTAATATAAGTACCTTGTTGGGACTTCTGGGAACTATTTCGGGAATGATAACTGTCTTCAAGGTTATTTCTACGCAAACGGTAGTAGATCCGCCGAGTTTGGCCGGTGGAATATCTGAGGCGCTGTATACAACTGCCTTTGGATTGCTTGTCGCAATACCGTCTTATATTGGCTATAAATATCTTAATGCCCGCATAACTAATATTGCTGTTGAACTTCAAGAGGAATCCAAAAAGCTAATTGGAAGGATTAAGAATTAATGAACTTTAATAAAAATGTTAACGAGAGTTCAGAAGCAAATTTAGATCTTACTCCTATAGTAGACGTTGTATTTAATTTGTTAATATTTTTTGCACTTTCTTTAAATTTTAGCGAGATTACTTCTAGTCTTAATATAAAACTTCCTAAAGCGAAGAGCTCTGAAACATTATCCGAAATGCAGATTATTATAAGTATAGAAAAAGATAATAAAATTTATATAAACGATAAAGCTTTTTACTATGATGAAATCTCGAAATATTTATCCAATAGGGATAAGGATAAAACTATAGTAATTAAAGCCGATGAAAGTATCGATCATGGATTTGTTGTAAATATTATGGATATGGTCAAATCATCGGGTTTTCAGAAAATTGGAATCGCTGTGAAAAAATCTGAATAAATATTCATAATATGCGTAATAAAACTTTAATTGGTTATTTTTTCATAATTGGGACTGCTTTTTTTACAGCGTTTTCTTATATTTTTGGAAAGAAAGTTTCTGATAATCTATTTCCGGAAACTGTAGCTTTTTACTGGTTTCTTGGTGCCTTAATTGTTGCTGTATTAAAAAGAATTGTATTTACCGGGTTAGGATATAAGTTTAGCGTCTCTATTAATGAGCTAGGAAAGTACAAAAAAATAATGATATTGACTTCTCTTATCACTGTTTTTGGTGCAGCCTCTTGGGTTATTGCTC
Organism: bacterium; assembly: GCA_002715585.2. Classification (GTDB taxonomy): domain Bacteria; phylum Desulfobacterota_D; class UBA1144; order UBA1144; family UBA1144. The sequence continues at coordinate 214,095 of PAZJ02000005.1, forward strand.
TAAGGATCATAGGTCCACCATCGACATCTTTTTTAATGAAATTTCAAGTTTTATTTGCAGTTATATTTGGAGTAATTTTTCTTGGCGAAAGATTAGGAAAAATGGAAATTATAGGAATTGTTTTTACAATAATTGGTGGATTATTTATAACTTTTAATTCTACACCAATAGAGCTAATTGGATCTTTTTATGCAATTTCTGCAGCATTTTTCTACTCAATATTATTTATTTTAGTTAAGAAGATGGCAGCTGATTTAAATATGATTATGGTCGCAACTTTGAGATCGATGGGAGTAGTTATAATCGGATTTTTGTATTTAATAATTTCTGGTAAATTCCAGCTTCCTAATTCAGATGATTTTTTTATGATGCTCTTGGGAGGTACATGTGGCGCATATATTGGAAAAGCTTTCCAATTTCAAGCTATAAAATTAGTTGATGTTTCTAGAACAACGGCAATTACACCATTAGAAGCAGTATTTGTAATATTCTTATCATTTATTTTCTTTGATACTGTTCCAGATCTTTATAAATTAATTGGAGGTTTTTTAATTATTCTTGGAGTTATATTTCTTCTAATCTTCAGAAAAAATAATTTGGATTAGATTAGAATTTTTGCTAATTTTTTTTCTTTTTTGTGTCTATATAAAGCATGTTGGATTAATTCATGTATGACAGAGCTATATTTAATTCCATCATGCTCAAGTAGTTTTGGGAACATACTTATTTTTGTAAAACCAGGAATAGAATTTACTTCGCTTAAATATAATTTTTTTGAACTTTTATTTATTGTTGAGCCATAAAGAAAATCAATCCTTGCCATACCTTCACAATTCAAAATTTTAAAAGCAAGAGCAGAGAAAGTTTTTATTTTTGAAATCATTTTTGTATTTTTGAAAATTTCTGTCGGTATCTTGAGTCTAGATTTATTGTCTATATATTTTGCATTATAATCATAAAATTCTGATGATGGCTCTATTTCGCCAGGAGTTGAAGTGAATATTTTTTCTTTAATCTGAAGGACACTAACTTCAATTTCTGCAGCTTTTATAACAGCTTCCTCAACAAAAACATTATTTGTAAAATTTAAACTTTTTTTAATATTTAATTTTAATTCTTTTTCATTATTAGCTTTGTATACTCCTATACTAGATCCTAAATTTGCAGCCTTTACAAAACATGGGAAACCAATATTTTTTTTTATCATTTTTATCTTTTTATCGTTCAAAGAATTTTCAATTATTTCATATTTAGTAATATTTATTCCCTCTTTTTTGACTAATTCCTTTGTTAAAATTTTATTCATTGTTATTGCCGAGCCAAGTATATCACATCCAACAAATGGTCTGTCTAACGTTTTGATTAGCCCTTGAATTGATCCATCTTCACCACCGGTACCATGAATGATTGGAAAAAAAACGTCAACTTCTATACTTATGTTTTTATTAATTTGAATAGGTTTTTTAGTTCCTGGTTTAAAACTTGTTAAATATCCCTGAGGTGAAAATTGTTTTTTTCCCGATTTAGTGATTATTTTACAATTTTTAAATATACCTTTTTTGGTTAAATATAATCCAATCGGCCTATATTTTTTTAAATCAATGTTATTTAGAATTGAATTGGCCGAAATGATAGAAACTTCATGCTCAACTGAAATTCCCCCAAATATAATGCAAATTGTTTTTTTCCTCATTTATCAATAATACTCTTAAATTAATAAAATGTTTATTCTTTGAAAGATATTTGGTACAATTTATAAGTTTTTGCTTTAAAAACCAATTTATAAAGACATAGGGGGATTAGATAATGTCTAAAGTAGTTATAAGTGAACCATTAAGAACTGCGATTGGAACTTTTGGAGGAGCTCTTCAAGATGTTTCCGCTGTTAATTTAGGTATCACTGTCGTTAAAGAAATTTTAAAAAGAACTGGAATAGAATCCACACAAATCGATGAGTGCGTAATGGGCAATATTCTTGGCGCTGGTCAGGGACAGAACCCTGCTAGACAAGTTGCTCTAGGAGCCGGGTTAGATTATGATACTCCATCTTACACTCTGAATAGAGTTTGTGCATCGGGAGTTCAATCTGTTGCTAATGCTGCTCAAGCAATTAAAGCCGGTGACGCCGATGTAGTATTAGCGGGTGGAATAGAGAATATGAACCTAGCACCATTTTTGTTACCTAAGGCTAGATATGGTTATAGGATGGCACTTGAGGCATCTGATAGTGTTTTGGATGGAATGGTTTACGATGGTTTATGGGATATTTTTAATAATTACCATATGGGTATGACTGCCGAAAATCTCGCTGAAAAATATAATATATCAAGAGAAGATCAAGATAAATTTGCAATTGATAGTCAAGGCAAAGCTAAAAAGGCTATGAGAACAGGGGTATTTAAACCTGAGATTGTACCAGTGGAACTTAAAAAAGGTGTATTTGATACTGATGAACATCCAAGAGAAGTCTCTATGGCTGCGTTAAGTAGGTTAAAGCCTGTATTTACATCAGAGGGAACAGTAACTGCTGGTAATGCCTCTGGAATTAATGATGGAGCAGCCGCAATGATTGTCTCGTCAGAAGAAAAAGCTAAAGAATTAGGCTTAAAACCTGTAGGTGAGGTTATATCTTATGCAGTTTCAGGAGTTGAGCCCTCTGTTATGGGTATTGGTCCAGTTCCAGCAATGAACAAGGCTCTTGCAAAGGCTGGATTAACAATTGACGATATTGATTTGGTTGAATTAAATGAAGCATTTGCCGTTCAATCTCTAGCAGTATTAAGTGATTTTCCAATTCCTTCTGAAAAGTTAAATGTCAATGGAGGAGCTGTTGCACTTGGTCACCCAATTGGAGCATCTGGATCTATTTTAATTGTTAAACTTTTACATGAAATGCAAAGAAGAAATGTTAAAAGAGGACTTGTCTCGTTGTGTGTAGGGGGAGGACAGGGCATTGCAATGGTTATTGAAAACCCTAATGCCTAATTTTCTATTATGCAAGATGATAAATCAAAACAGTCAAAGGATGTTTTTAGCAGTAAACTTGAAGTTGAAAATAAAAAGTTTTTCTTTGACTTAAAAGAAAACCATAAAGGTCATTATCTTAAAATTACTGAAGTAAGTGGTGGCAGGTCAAGTATTATAATTCCTGTAGATGGCTTAGGAGAATTCCAAGGCCATCTACTGGAAGTAATAGACAAAGCTTCTTTGAGTTAATAATTTTCGCTATAAGATTTAAATAAGTTTTCTAAAATCTCACAATAATATTCTTTTTCTCCATATTGAATTCTTAATCCGGATTGTTTGTAATTTTCATTATGATTAATAAATGCAGAGCAATAACTTTCATTTTTGTTTATATAGTCTGTATGCAGGATAGATCCTATTTCATTTTCACCTTTATATATTATCGCATTTGTTATATCAATACCTTTTTCAATTTTTACAAAAGAAAAGTTTCTTTTAACTTGTCCTTTATATTTAACTCTAGCTACAATTTCTTGTCCTAGATAACAGCCTTTCTTAAAATCAATTGCACACCATAAATTTAGTTCCATTGGTGTTCTATTTCTAAAAATTTTTTTATTATATGAAATTCCCTGTAATATAAAATCCATCGGATTAAAATTATTTATCAGTCCTAGTTTATTACTTGTACCAATAGCCAAATATTTATCAATTAATGAAATGGAAGATTTCATAAAATATATACCTTCAATATCGCTAGAATGAATATCCGATATTTTTGCTTGCAAGCTAGTTTCGATAATTTTTACATCCAGAGACATTTTATATTTAGTAATATTCTCTATTAGTGATTCTGAACTAAAATGATCAATTAGTAGAGCATTTGAATCTGAATTATCAATCCAACCAATTGATAAATCATGAATGATTCTACCTTTATTGTTTAGCCATAAAGTTCTAATCATTTTATTATCACTTTTAAATTCAATCTTGTTTGTTGTTATATTATTGAAAAACTTTATATAGTCTTTTCCTTCGACTCTATATATAATTTTTTTATAAAATCTTTCATGGATAGAATTAGACATCATGTTATTATCATAAATAATTCTAAAGGTGATATAAATGGAAAATAATAAAATAATTATCATTGGATCTGGCCCCGCAGGTTTAACTGCTGCAATTTATGCAGCTCGCGCTAGCCTATCCCCGATAGTTTTTGAAGGTTTTCAAGCTGGAGGTCAACTAACAATGACAACAGATGTAGAGAATTTCCCAGGATTTCCTAATGGAATACAAGGTCCAGAATTGATGGATATGCTTAGAGGTCAGGCACAAAGATTTGGCGCAACATGTATTATGAAAAATGTCGATTCTGTTAATTTTTCATCTTATCCATATTCTATTCAAGTTGGAGAGGATGTTTATAAAACTTATTCTATAATAATTGCCACGGGAGCGTCTGCAAAGCTTTTAGGCATTAAGGGTGAAGAGATACTTATGGGTAGAGGGCTTTCAACTTGTGCTACATGTGATGGTTTTTTTTATAAGGATAAAAATATCCATGTTATTGGAGGTGGTGATAGTGCTATGGAAGAATCAATTTTTCTGACTAAATTTGCAAAAAAAGTCACCATTATCCATAGACGTGATAAGTTGAGAGCTTCAAAAATAATGGAAGATAGAGCTAGATCAAACTCTAAAATTGAATTTTTATTAAACAATTCGCCTATAGAGTTTTTAGGATCAGCCGACAAGGGCCTGAGTGGAATTAAAATTAAAAATATTATAACTTCTGAAATAAACCAAGTTGAATCAGATGGAGCATTTATTGCAATTGGACATAATCCAAATACACAAATTTTTAAGAACTCTATTGAAATTGATACAAATGGTTATATTAATACTTTGGGAAAATCTTCAATGACGAATTTGAAGGGTGTTTTTGCATGTGGGGATGTCCAAGACAGCATCTATAGACAAGCTATTACAGCAGCTGGAACCGGTTGTATGGCGGCTATTGATGCCGAAAGATTTTTAGAGGAGAATCAAAAAGAATGAAATATAGAGTTTTTCCACAAAACCATAATATTAAAGTTTCTGAAGTTGGATTTGGAGTTTGGTCAGTGGCAACTAAGTGGTGGGGAGTAACAGATGAGTCCTTAGGGATATCACTGCTTAGATATGGTTTAGATAATGGAATTAATTTCTATGATACTGCTGACGTTTATGGAAACGGTTATGGAGAAGAAATTGTCAATAAGGCTTTCAATGGATCTCGTCATGAAATTATATTGGCAACTAAGTTTGGCTATGATATCTACTCAAATACCTCTGAGAGAAAGGGACACAAAGAGCTACCTCAAAAATTTTCAAAGAAAGATATAAAATATTCATGCGAGCAAAGCCTGAAGAGGCTTAAAACCGATTATATTGATATTTATCAAATGCATAACCCCAGGTTTGACTTTATAAATAATGAAGAGGTTTTAGAAACTCTTAAAGAGTTAGTTGAAGAAGGGAAAATCAGGTCTTGGGGTATGGCATTAGGCCCTGATATTGGATGGCTTGATGAGGGTCTGAATTCTATTGATAAAAATCCAGGAAGTATTCAAATAATTTATAATCTTTTAGAACAAGAACCTTCTAAAACATTACTTTCTAAATCACATGAAAGTGATATTGGCTTTATTGCTCGTGTACCTCATGCATCTGGAATTCTTGATGGAAATTTTGATAAGGATAAAGTTTTTTCATCTGATGATCATAGGAGTCATAGAAGACAGAAATGGATGCTGAATGGATTAAAAGCTAAAGATGATTTATCATTTTTATTTTCAGATAATGATAGAACTTTAGGGCAGACTGCAATTCTTTTCCCCTTATCCCAAAAAAATATTTGTACTGTTTTACCAAATTTCACAAATAAAGACGAGATCCTTGAATATTCAAAATGTAGTTATTTGGAACCCATATCTGATGATGATATAGATAAAATTAACAATTTATGGGTAGATTCACACTCAGATCTTTTAGAACAGCCTTTTTCAAATTCTGAAACCAAGCCCACACCTACATAGCTTTAGTTTTTGTAAACTTCTTTATAAATATTATTCCAAAAACAAGAACACTTATCGCCCTAAGTATTCCAGAGTAGGCTGCACCTTCATGTTCTAAGTTAATTACTAAAGGATAAAGAGTTGATATGTATATACTTGATACAAAGATGGTTTGCAGCAATAAATATTTTGGATTATTCATTGCAAGAATTAGGGGTGTAATCCAGTATGAAATGTTGTTTATAAGTGCCGCAAAGATAAGTAAATTTAGTGCAATGGTTGCATCTATATACTCAGGTCCAAAAAATAATTTAATAATATCCTGTGAAAAAATAAATATTAATAAACCCAATGAAATTGAGGCTAAGCCTAGAATTTTAGTTGAATTTAGAATTAATTTCTTTAAATCTCCAAATCTTTTTTGATTTACTAATGATACAAATTCTGGAAATGCAATATCTAATAATGGGTCCATAACCCTTCTAATAATTTTTACAGTACTTCTTGCAGCTTTAAATAAACCTGCATAAAAGGGGCCAACAAGATATCCTACCAAAAGAACACCCAAATTTTTTTCATTTGCCAAATTTATCATATTAGCGAAATGAGTGGAAATAGAAAACTTTAGAAATTTTATTTTATAATTTTTTATAGCTGAATATTTATAAAAAAACTTAAATTTTAGCTCCCTAAATACCTTATTAATAAAAAATATCCTAACAAAAAAACCAATAAAAATTGATGATCCCATGGCCATAATTATAAAATTTAAATTATATGAATAATTAAGTAAAAAATATACAATTATCAATCTGGCAAGATTTGAAATAATATTATTTATTAAAATTAATTTATATTTATTATACGTTCTTAAGAAGCTATCTAAAATTTCATTACTTGTTTGAAAAATATAAAATATGCAATAACTAATAATCAAATTGTGAATTTCTAAATCAAAATTGAAGAAATTTTCTATAAAATAAAATGATATTAGACATATTATAAAATTTGATATAAAAGAAAACTTTATAGATAAACTTAATGACCAGAGTAAAACTTGAGAACACTTATCGGCATCTCTCTGGAAATCTCCTAAAAATTTTGTGGTTGCTTCCCAAATTCTTAAATTTAATAATATATTCATAACCTCAACTATTGAAATCGCGATTGCTATAACACCAAAAATTTCAACGCCTAAATATTGAGCAAGAATAAATATTGTCAAAGCTGAACATAGCCCAGCAAAAATTTTACCTAAGCCTAAAATTTTAAAATTTTTGAAGATCCTTTTATAAATTTCTTCTATTGTCATAATAAACAATAACTATATCAGAATTTTATTATTCAACTATATTTTTTAATATAGACAATCTAGGTTATATTTATGCATCAATGAATAAAAAAGTTATTATTTCAGGTGCTGCAGGATTTATAGGCTTCCATACATCTTTATTTTTTTTAAAAAAAGGATATGAAATATTAGGAATTGATAACTTAAATGACAGTTATGATATAGAAATCAAAAAAAAAAGAATATCACTATTGATATCATATAAAAACTTCACTTTTAAAAAAACTGATATTTCTAATTATGATGCCTTAAAAAAAATCTTCAGGAATTTTTGTAAAGGAATCTCTCCAAAGTTAGTGATAAATCTTGCGGCAAAAACCGGAGTCAGAAAATCTACTTCTGATCCAAATTCATACTATGAGTCTAATGTGATTGGATGTTTAAATATTGCTAGATTAGTAAGTGTTTATGAGATTAATAATCTTATTCATGCTTCAACCTCTAGTGTTTACGGTAACTCACCAAAAAAAAGTTTTGATATAGAGGATGAAACTGATAAACCATATTCAAATTATGCGGCCTCAAAAAAATCCTCAGAGGTTTTATTGTACGCTTTTCACAAGTTAAATAAAATCAATATAACAATTCTGAGATTTTTTACTGTTTATGGTCCATATGGTAGACCGGATATGAGTCCGTTTATTTTTATTGAATCTAATTTGAGAAAAAATAAAATTAATCTTTTNGGAACAGGTAATCAAAAAAGAGATTTTACTTATATTGATGATATAGTTTTAGGAATTTATAAATCTAGAAATTTGAAAAAATATAACATTTTAAATNTGGGCAATAATAAGCCTATAAAAATTAATCTTTTATTAGAAAATATTGAAAAATTTTCAAATTTTAAAAATTTAGTTTCTAAATTACCTGCATTGATAGAAGACGTCGAATATACTTCAGCAAATATAAATAAAACTAAGTCATTAATTAATTGGGAGCCTATTACAAAATTTGAAAATGGTATTAAAAACACTTTTGATTGGCATGTTGAGAATGGAAGATGGTTAAGAAAGATAAAAATATAGTTTTAAATCTTGCAAAATTATCAAAATATTTTGGACAACGTTACGATCTGATTCAAGCTGCAGGTGGTAATTCATCTATAAAACTTAATAAGAAAATGTTCATAAAATCAAGTGGTTATTCACTTGCGGAACTTAGTATTTCAAATGGATATTCCAAAGTTAATAATCAAATACTGGTTGATTATTTATCAAAAGTAAAAAATAAAAAAATCACTAGATATGAGGAAGATAGATCTTTTAAAATTTTGAAAAACTCATTATCAGATGGAGGTAATCCATCAATCGAAACATTAGCACATTCAATATTGAAAAAATATACAATTCATCTTCATCCAATCGCATTCAATATGATTACAGTTCAGAAAAATTCAAATTTAAAAATAAATAAAATCTTTAAACGCGAAATAGACTCAAATCAGATTTACTATATTGAATATAAAACCCCCGGTGTTGCATTAGCTAAAGAGATATTTAATAAGTTAAATGGCAAACCCCCAAAAAATAATGAATGTTGCTTTATTCTTGAAAATCATGGAATCATAACCTCTGCATCTTCAATAAATAAATTAATTTCGTTTACAGAATTAATAACGCAAAAAGCTGAGAAAAGTTTAAATGTAAATTTTGAACGCTATAAAAAAACTACCAAAATTTCTAATGAGCTGGGCATTGCAGGTTTTAAAAATATGTCTGTTTTATATTCTGAGGATTTGATAATTAATGATTTTTTAAAAAAATTTAATTTCACTAAAATTAATGAACCTTTAAACCCAGATAGTCTTTTATATTGTGGATTAAGTTTAATGAATTCGAATGGTAATTTGAAAAGATCTTTAGAAGAATATAAGTACAAATATAGAACTTATCCAAGAGTTATAAAAATAAAAGATAAAATTTATTTTGTTGCTGAAAATATTTTAAAAGCAAAAGAAATTGAGGATGTATTTAAATCACATTTATATTTATATTCTGAAGTTTCACAAAAAAGACCTTTGTCTAAAGATGATATCAAAAGACTTGAATCCTACAACCCTCAAAAAAATAGACTTAGGTTTTGGTTTGATTACGAGGGAAAAAAATAGAGATAATTTTTCTATTTTTTGATAGTATTTTATACAACATTTTTTGAATTTTATTTGGAAATTTTAATATTATATTAATTATTATGTTTTTTTTTCCAGCGTGTGACAATGCATGATAAATCGCTTCAAACTCATAATAAACTCCATTATCATCTTCAAATAATATTGATTCTAAGCCTTTATCTCTATAATCCATAATTTCTATAGTATTATTGTTTTCTTTAATTATATTTCCAAAATTCTCACAAATCTTACATTTTTTATCAATATATAATTTCATAAAATATTTATATCTCGTATTTAATTATGGATTTAGCTTTTTTGATCTTTTGATTAATTAATTGTTTCAAAATAGCATTTATGTCATCAGATTTTCTCATTTGTAGACACTTATCAAATGCTATTTTACATTCATTATGGTCTAGCTCATTGATTACACTTTTTATAATTGGAATTGAATGGCAATTCATACTTAATTCATTTATTTTAAGTGCAATAAATAATGGTAAACTCAAAATGTCATTCGCCATCTCTCCACAAATAGAAATATATGTACCTCTCTTAACTTTTTTGACTATATATTTTATTATTCTTATAACAGCAGGCTGATAATAATTTAGGATTGGTCTCAGTTCCTCGTTATTCCTATCTGCTGCTAAAATATATTGAACTAAATCATTGGTCCCAATACTGATAAAGTCAACAATTTCACTTATTTCTTTTGACATTATAGCTGCAGAGGGAGTTTCGATTACTACTCCGATCTCAAAGAGCCCATTTGCACCAGCTTGATTACCCAAATCCTCTATTATTGACTTTGCTTCAATTATTTCATCTAGTACTGACACCATAGGCAGTAAAATTCTTATTTTTTTGTTAGCATCTATACACACCCTGAAAATTGCTTTTACTTGTTCAATGAAAGTATTAGTATTAGTTAAGGAATATCTTATACCCCTTAACCCCATCGCAGGATTAATTTCATCTTTATGAAGGAAATTTTTATCTCCCCCAATATCAAGCGTTCTAATAGTAACGCTATCAAAACCGTTATTATTAAAAAGTTTCTTGTAGTCTTCAAACTGCTCATCTTCAGTTGGAAACCTTTCATTGGTTGTATACAAAAATTCCGTTCTATACATTCCAATTCCTTGGGCACCATATCTAATAGCAGAACTAAGTTCAGAGGTGATTTCAATATTTGCTTTAATTAAAATCTCTAAACCGTCTTTAGTTCTTGATGGCAGTTTTGATAATTCTAGTAAATTCTCTTCAATCAGATTGTATTCATCTTTTAATTTAAGAATTTCATCTTTTTCGTCCTTTTTTAATTGCCAGGCAACTATGCCCTTATAGCTATCCATATAGACTTTTTTGCCTGGCTGCAGCACCTGACTTATATCTCCTAAAGACATTATTGCAGGAACGCTCAAAGATTTTGCAATGATAGCTGTATGGGTAGTTGCTCCACCCAAATCCATTAAAAGTCCTATAACATTTTTATTTTTACAATATTTTAATGCATCAACCGGTGACAAGTCATGCGCGACAAGAATTGATTTCTTTGAGAGCTCTAATATATTATCAGAGTTACCTCTGAGATTTTTTATTATTCTTTCCCCTATATAATAAAAGTCAGCCAGTCTCTCTTGCATATAAATATCTTTAACTTTTGAATAATTTTTACTTTTTTCAGTTAAAACACTATTAAGAGCCCATTCAGCATTAATTAATTCCTTTTTAATTTTTTGAATCACTTCTGATGCAAGTATTTCGTCCTCTAAAATTAAAATATTAAAATCAAGTATATCTATGTGTTCAGATTTTAATTTATAATTAGAACTTTTTTTTAATTCACTTATTTCTTGGATTGAATCTTCGACAGCTTTTTGTAACCTATTTATTTCAAAATATATTTTATTTTTTTTTATTTTTTTCTTGTCAACAATAGTTCTAGCTTGGTTAATTAAAACTACATTACCTTCTGCAAATCCTGGCGAAACAGCAATTCCTTTTTTAGTTATACTCATTCGGGTTCACCAAACTTATTATTTACTATATTAATTATTTCATTCAGTGCCTCACTTTCATCTTCCCCTTCGATAAATATTTCAAATTCATCGTTAAATGAAATTGCAAGAGATAATAATCCCAATATGCTTTTAGCGTTGACTTTGATATCATTAAATTCAATAAATATTTCAGATTTATATTTATTTGTAATTTCAACAAATTTTGATGATGCTCTTGCATGTAATCCAAGCTTATTAATTATCTTCAATTTTTTTTTCATTTATTTGCAACTATGGCACTTTGATGATTTATCATCATTGAGAAATTTTCTGATTTAAGATAAATATTAAAAGGTATTCTATATGTCGAATTTCCTACATCTCGATAATCAGAATATTCTATATAAGTATTTCTACCATCTCGAATTATTATTTTTTCAATCTCCATACTTGAATTTAAAATAAAATCTATTTCATCCTCAGATATTGACAGTAATTTCTCACTTTCCTGAACAATTTTTGCTGATTGTAGAGGCGTGAAAATATTAGAACTAATTATTTGAATTAGTTCATTTGTTTTAATAGGAAGATCAAGTCTTTTTTTACTAAAAATACTCAAATTTAAATTTTCTTCTAAACGAACTCTATCATCTTTAAAAAGCCTTTTTAATTTAGCTTCTACACCATTTGAATAGAATTCTGCAATTTTTATTCCAAATTTATATATCTTAATTTTAATAGTATTTTTCTCACTCAATTCAAACTCTTTTTTGAACTTAAAATTTTTTCCATCATTAAAAACATATTTAACCTTACTTTTAAGTTTTAAATTATGAGTGAATTTAGATCTAACTTTAAAAAATTTATCAATTTCATCAACTATTATTGTCCTAGGATTAAAAAACTTTTTTACTTCTGATCCGATAGATGAAGTGGTAAGTATTAATATTATAAGAATGGTTTTTATCATAATATTTATTAATTTTAAACTATTTTATATATTTATTTGTATTTAATGTTAATTTTGTTTTAATAAAATTATGTCTGAATTGGTCGATAAAATCATTAGGAATGATAGAATATCCTTTGAAGAGGCATTGGATATAATTCATACTTTTTCAACTTTGGAAATCGGACAACTTGCAACTTTAAGAAAAAAAATTATTGATCCTTCAAATAATGTCTCATTTGTAGTCGATACAAACCCAAATTATACAAATATATGTGATACTGAATGCCTATTTTGTGCATTTTGGAGAAAAAAAAGTAGTAAGGATTCATATTTGCTAAGCGTAGATAAAGTTGTTGAGATTGTAAAAACCTCTTATCACAATGGGGCTACAACTGTTTTACTCCAAGGTGGACATAATCCTGATATTGAGTTGAATTATTATTTAGAAATAATTCAAAGAGTAATAAAGGAAGTTCCTGGAATACATCTACATGCTTTCTCTGCTCCAGAAATATCATCTATTGCGAAATATACCAAGCAAGAGACTCAGGAAATATTAAAGAAATTTTGGGAATTGGGATTGAGGACTATCCCTGGGGGTGGAGCTGAAGTTTTAAATAATGATATTAGAAAAAAAATTAGTCCTCTTAAGATTAGTGCAGACGAGTGGATGAAAATTACAGAAGAGGCTCACCACATTGGATTCAAAACAACCGCTACAATGATGTTTGGACATGCTGAAAGTGATAATGATATTGTTGAGCATCTTCAAAGAATTAGAGATCTTCAGGATGAAACAAAAAACTTTTTATCCTTTATACCCTGGACATTTAAACCAGAAAATACTTTTATGGAAAATAAAATTTCTACCGAAGTAGGCGGTGATAGATATTTGAGAGTACTAGGGTTGTGCAGGATCTTCCTTGATAATTTTAAATATATCCAAGGCTCATGGTTTACACAAGGCTTTAAAGTTGGTGGAGTATCTCTTCATTATGGTGCAAATGATGTTGGTGGTACGTTATTACAAGAAAATGTTTTAAAATCTGCAAATAATCCATACAAGGCAGGGATTGATGAAATAGTTCATGTTATTACATCAGAGGGATTTATACCAATTCAAAGAGATACTTTTTATAACACAATTAAGAAATACTAATAAATATTTTTCTTTAAAAAACTAATCTCCGAATCATAAAGTTTTTTATTTTTTTGCCACTCTATTATTTTAAAATAGATCTTTTGAATTATCATCCTCTTATTTTCTTTCGTGCAAAATATAAAATCTTTGTCAGATAAAGCATTTTCTACTAGTTTTATGAAATATAGTTGTTCGAATTGAGTGTTGTTTCTATCTAAACTCCCAAAACTTAATGCACAATAAGTATCTGCTAGAATTTCGCAATTTTTTTGAATTAGTGAGAGTTTTAATCCAATACACAAAACAAAACAATTTATTATAAATCTATAAATCTCACTTGATTTATCTGAATTAATTGCCTTTTTTACAATCTTGTCGGGTAATACTATTTTATTATCATAAAAAACTCTTGGTATATCTTCATTATAAAAAAAATCATCATTGAATTCACCTATATCAATACATAAGATAAAGTTATCTTTAAGTTCTTTCCAGATGTTATGTTTAAAATTATAAATTAAGTTTTTCATAATGATTATTGTTTGAATTAAATATACATTATATGTAAAATACATATTGATTTAAGGATGTGATGAAAATGGATTTAAGTAAATTAGAGAAACAGATTTTACATGATAATAAATCTTTAAGTTTTGATCAAGCTATTGAACTGACTGAAATAAAAAGTGAACAAGTTCTTGAACTTACTAGTTTGGCTAGAAAGGTAACTGTGAAATATAAAGGTGATGGAGTTTTTCTAAGATCTATAATCAGCGCAAAAACTGGAGATTGCTCTGAGGATTGCTCTTTTTGCTCTCAATCTGTCCATTTTTCGTCTCCTATATCAAAACACTCATTACTTGATCCTGATGAGGTCTTAGAGGCTGCAATTCAATCACAAAAAATGGGTGCTTTTGATTTTTGTATAGTCATTGCTGTTAAAGGACCAAGCAAGAGCCAGTTTCAGAAAGTTTTAGAATCCATTAAACTTGTTAAAGAGAAAACAAATCTTGAAATTGGATGTTCTCTTGGGAGTTTGACTAGAGACCAGGCCTTTGCCTTAGGCAAGGCAGGGGTGTGGAGATATAATCATAATCTCGAAGCATGCAGAGACTTCTTCCCCAATATTTGTACAACCCATACATATGATGAACGTTTAGATACTGCAAAACTTGTAAAAGAGGCCGGTATGGAATTATGTTGTGGCGGTATAATTGGAATGGGCGAAACAGTAGAACAGAGGATAAAATTTGCTTTTGAAATAAAAGAGCTTGACCCTCATACCGTACCTATTAATTTTTTGAACCCTAGACCCGGTACACCTTTGGGACACCTGAAGCCAATACCAAGTATAGAAGCTGTTAAAACAATTGCAATATGGAGATTAATAATGCCTGACAAAGTATTAATGTCTGGTGGTGGAAGAGAGATAACGCTGAGAGATTTACAATCAATGGGTGTTGTTGCTGGAGCTAATGGAATGATAATTGGAAATTATTTGACAACTGAAGGAAGACCTCCAGAGGATGATTTAAAGATGATTGAGGACTTACAAATGCCTATAAAAGATAGGTATAATAATGAAGTTTAAAAAATGTCGTCAAAATCAAAAATTCAAGAATATGATCTAAAATATATTTGGCATCCTTTCACTCAAATGAAAGAATATCAAGATGAATCTCCTATAGTAATTGAAGATTCTGATGGTATTTATCTTATTGATTCCGATGGTAATAAATATATTGATGGCGTTTCATCATTATGGGTTAATATTCATGGACATAAATCTAAAGAAATTAACAATGCTATAAAGCAACAAGTTGATAAAATCGCTCATTCAACTTTATTAGGCATTACAAATCCTATGGCATCTATCTTAGCAAAAAAATTGATAGACCTATCTCCTAACGGTCTCCAAAAAGTTTTTTATTCTGGTGATGGAGCCAGCGCCGTTGAAGTTGGTATAAAAATGGCTTTCCAATATTGGATGTTAAAGGGAAAAAAAGATAAAAATAAATTTGTATGCTTGAAAGATGGTTATCATGGTGATACATTGGGCGCAGTATCTGTCGGAGGAATAGATATCTTTCATTCGACATTTAATCCACTTTTATTTGAAAGTATTAAGATTAGTTCGTATGATTCAACTAGTAAAGTCTTAGATGACTTAAATAAACTACTAACAAGGGATGCCGATCAAATTGCTGCTCTAATCTTAGAGCCCTATGTTCAAGCTGCAGGTGGTATGAAAATAGCTGAGGATGGATATTTGAAAGAGATTAGAGCATTATGTGATAAATATAATGTTTTACTTATCTTGGATGAGGTTGCTACAGGATTTGGTAGAACTGGCAAGATGTTTGCCTGTGAGCATGATGATATAACTCCAGATATTTTAATTCTTGGAAAAGGTCTTACAGGGGGATATCTTCCATTGTCTGCTACAATAACGACTCAGAATATATTTGATGCTTTTCTTGGAGACTATGATGAATTAAAAACTTTTTTTCATGGCCATAGTTATTCAGGAAACCCTTTGTCTTGCGCAGCTGCAATTGCAAACTTAGAAATATTTGAAAAAAATAATACACTTCTTAAGTTACAAGATAAAATTCAACTTTTTGAAAATGAACTTCAGGAGTTCAATGGACTCAGGTCGGTCTCCGAAACTAGGAATAAAGGCCTTATGGCAGGAATTGATCTTGTTAAAAATAAAAATACAGGTGAAAAATTTTCTTTAAAAGATAGGGTAGGTAAAAAAGTTTGTGATTCTGCCCTTAAAGAGGGCATATTGTTAAGACCGCTTGGAGATACAATAGTTTTGATGCCACCAATATCAATTAATGATTCAGAGATTAAGAAATTAACTAAAGCAACTTATAAAGCTATTAAAGATGTAACAGAGAATAATGTCTAATAGATTTCAAGAATGGATTTCTTCTGAGCTAAAAGAAATTAAAAAAAATAATTTGCATAGGACTCTAACCGAAATTGATTCGTCTATGTCACCAGAAATAATTATAGATAAAAAGAAATATATTCAATTTGCTTCTAATAACTATTTGGGTTTGACAATAAATAGTAAGATTAAAAATCATTCTATTAAATCTATTAATAAATTTGGAACCGGAACAGGCGGCTCTAGATTAGTTACTGGTACATCCTCTTTGCATTGTGATTTAGAGAATGTTATAGCAAAATTTAAAAAAACTCAGGATTCAATTGTTTTCAGTTCTGGATATCTTGCAAATATAGGAACAATATCTTCAATTATGAATAAAGATGATTATATATTTAGCGATGAACTTAATCATGCCTCATTAATAGATGGTGCAAGACTTTCAAAATCAAACATAATAATTTATAAACACAACGATATGATGGATCTAGAAAAAAAATTAAAAAAATATAAAAAAATTAATAAAAAAAAGATGGTGATTACGGATAGCATATTCAGTATGGATGGTGATATTGCTCCATTAAATGAAATTGTTAAATTGTGTAAAAAATTTAATTGTATCTCAATGATAGATGAAGCCCATGCTACAGGTGTTTTAGGTAAAAGTGGCAGTGGCGCATCAGAAATGTTTAATATTCAAGGAGATATTGATATATGTATGGGGACTTTATCGAAAGCAGTAGGATCTGTTGGAGGATATGTAGCCGGATCAAGAAAACTAATTGATTTTCTTAAAAATAGAGCGAGAGCATTTATTTTTGATACTTCTTTGCCTGCGTCAGCTTTGGCAGCAAGTATAAAATCAATAAAATTAATACAAAATTCGGATGGTCCTAGAAAAAAATTACTTT
This sequence comes from bacterium, assembly GCA_002715585.2. Lineage (GTDB taxonomy): Bacteria > Desulfobacterota_D > UBA1144 > UBA1144 > UBA1144. The sequence goes on from PAZJ02000005.1 coordinate 231,497, forward strand.
CTAATATTAAAAATCTACATGATTTTTTAAAGAAAAATAATTTCAATTTCATTTATAATGAAACACCAATTATACCAATAATAATCGGTGGAGAATCTAAAACCCTTAAAGTTTCGAAAATATTAAAAGATAATGGTATTTATCTGCCTGCGGTTAGACCACCATCTGTTCCTAAAGGTTCTTCACGAATTAGAATAACTTTGATGTCTTCTCATACATTAAAGCATATTGAAAAATTAAAAAAAGTACTTAATAAAATCAAAGAAATTAAATAAGCACGCTAATAGTAAATATATTTAATGAAGGTAAAATTTTAATATTATAAATTATGAAATGAGCAAATTAGAAGACTTTGAAATTTTTTGGAAATTGTTAATAGGAAGGAAAGTTAATAAAAAAAAGGCTAAAGAAGTTTATCTTAAAATTAAAACAGAACTTTCTCCTGAAGAATTATCTCATAGGTTTAATATATTATATAGGAAAACAGGTGAAGAGAAATATGTTCCGCATCCAGAAAGATGGTTAAGAAATGAAAGATGGAATGATGAAATTGATGAGTACAGTAATGGAAATAGAGTTTATCGTGATAAAGATGGATTTATTATTTCCGAGAAAGAATGGAAAGAGCAAAACAATTAATTTTTAGGATATTATTTGAAAAAGGTTATTTTTTTACTCTTAGATGGTGCAAGATTTGATATATTGGATCAGCTTATAGAATCTAATTCAATGCCTAATTTATCAAGCATTATCAATAAAGGCTCATATAATAAAGCTGTCTCGGTCTTTCCTTCTACTACTGGCCCAGCCTATATACCTTTTTTGATGGGTCAGTACCCAGGGAATGCTAATATGCCAGGTATAAGATGGTTAGATAAAATTAATTTTAGTAAAAATCCTTTTTCTTCAAATGCTCATCGAAGCTATGTAGGTTATGAAAATAAGTTTTTTAATGCAGATATAAAAAAATCATTTAAGAGTATTTTTAATTATTTACCTAATTCAGTTTCTATATTTAATGAAATTACTAGTGGGTTGAATAAAGAAAATGATTTGACATTAAAATCAAAAGTTTTTTATAAGCTTTTATCTCATTTCTTTGGATCCTCTACAATAGATAAAATAGCATTTAAAAAGTTGATAAATTCATTTGATAATAAGAAGCAATTTTATTTTTGTTGCCTTTATGGGATAGATTCATTATCACATATACAAGGCTCCGATACGGAAAACATAAAACAACTATATAAATTATTTGATGAAAATTTAGGAGAGCTAAAAAATTTCTTAGAGGATAAATCAATTTATGATGACACTTTAATAATTATTACAAGTGATCACGGTCATTCTAATACACAAAAACATTTTGATCTTGTTGATTATTTAAAAAGTAAAAATAAAAGTGTCTTCTATTACCCTTTAATATATAAGAAATTATATAAAAAATTTGATTCCAGCGTAATGGTTTCAGGAAATTCCATGGCACATATTTATCTCAATAATGACTTAAACTGGTCAAAACCTTTTAGCTTCAGCCAGCATGAAGAATTGATAAATGATTTAATTTCTCAAGATTCTGTAGACATACTATCTTATAAGAATTCTAAAGGGGATATAATAGTTTTAAGTTCTAGAGGTAAATCGCTTATATCAGATAAAGAATCTTCAATTTATTATCAGCCTTTAGAGAATGATCCATTTGATTATTCAATAGGTGAAGGATTTTATGACGAAAATCAATTACTCAATCTAACTTATGAAACTAATTATCCTGATGCAATTGTTCAGCTTTTGCAAATTTTCAGGTCAAATAGATGTGGTGATCTTGTCTTAAGTGCAAATCCAGGTTGGGATTTCAGAAAGAAATTTGAATTTCCTTTACATAGATCCTCACATGGATCTTTAAGAAGAGAGCATATTATTGTTCCCCTAATTTTAAATAAAAAAATTGATAATGTTCCAAAAATTAGAACTGTGGATATCTACAATACAATGTTGGAATTCTTGGGAATTAAATCCCTCAATGTTATTGAAGGAAAAAAATTAGATATTTATTGAATCAGGTTTGATTAAAAGCTTTTTTATATCAACATAGACATTTTCTTCTTTCTGTTTTAGGGATGCACTTAACTCTTTAACAATTCGATTAAACGCAGTTTCAAGTATTTTTTGTTCACCAAATGAAAGTTCTTTCTTTTTCGAAATATCATTTATTTCTCTAAATACCTCTCCAGCCATTATTATATTTCCACTCTTTAGTTTTTCTGTATAATTTCTATATCTTTTATTCCAGCTTAAATTTTCCTCAGTTCTAAATTTAGTTTTACCTTTTATTAACAACCATAAATTCTTTAATTCATTTTTTTTTGCAATAGGCCTTAGCCCTCTAGCCTGAACTGATCCCTCAGGAATCATTACAGTTATATCACTTTCGACAACTTTAAGTATTAAAAATTTTAATTCTTGGTCACCAATCAATTTCTTTTCGATTGCAACTATTTTTACTAGACCATGGGATGGATATACAGCATCATCACCTACTTTATACACCTTTATATTATCTCACAATGTATATTCTCATTCAATTTTAAAGACTATTTTTTTTTTGAATTGACTTAATATATTTTAATGTTTTATATTTTTGTTAATGAGTGTTGAAAAATTGTTGAAAGATTTTGAAAAAAAATTAACTTTTGGAATAACTACTTATTCAAAAAATACTATTATCTCATATGTTGATGATGTGAGATTATACTTAATTAAAAATGGTTTTGAAAATTTAAAAATTGAAGAATTATTTACAGAGAATAGAATTATTAATTATTTTGAAATGTTATTAACATCCGATGTGGATAAATACAAAAAAAGTTCTGCAAAAAGGAAATTATCTTCAATATCTAAATTTATTGATTTTTTAGTAGATAAACAAATAATATCTTCAAATTTTATCGATACTTTAGATAAAAAAATTCTACTTGGTAATAAAATTGAAACTCCAAAAGCAAATTTTATAGATCAAAAAGAGTTGTATAATTTTACTAACAATTTATTAAAAGAATTAAATTCAGATCATATAAATTATTTTTCATATAGAGATGTAGTGTTGGTCTTAACTTTAATATTTACAGGGTTAAGAGTCTCAGAATTAATTAATATTAAAATTTTAAATATTAATTTTCTAAATAATGAAATTTTTGGAATTAATAGAAAAGGCTGGCATAAAAATAAATCAACTTCAATACCTATTGATATGAAATATTTACAAACACCTCTTATGAATTTTGTTGAAAAGACAAAGCAAAAGAATCCAAATTTAATTTGGTTGTTTATTAATAGAAAGAATGAAAAACTATCTAGGCAAAATGCTTACAAAATTGTCAAAAAATTATCTAATAAATATTTAGGATATTCTGTGAACCCACATTTGTTTAGACATAGTTTTGCTACTAGTTTGATATCAAATGGTGCAACAACAACTGAGGTTCAGAAAATGTTAGATCATAAAAATGTTGTATCTACTGAGGTTTATGAGCATGTAAATAAAATTAAAAAGAAGTATAATTTAATTAAGGACTTATATAAAAAAAATGGAACAAATTAAAGCGACTACTATTATTTGCGTCAAAAAAAATGATGAGGTCTCAATTAGTGGAGACGGTCAAGTATCTTTTGGAGACTCAATTCTTAAATCCTCAGCCAAGAAAGTAAGAAAAGTTTATAAAAATCAAATACTTGTTGGATTTGCAGGAGCAACAGCTGATGCAATAACATTGTTTGATAAATTTGAAGCAAAACTAGAGGAATTTAAAGGCAATTTAAGAAGATCATCAGTTGAATTAGCAAAGGAGTGGAGGACGGATAGAGTACTCAGAAGATTGGAGGCAATGATGATTGTTGCAGATCTAAATGAGATTTTTTTAATTTCAGGAAGTGGCGATGTGATTGAGCCTGATATACCAATATGTGCCGTAGGCTCAGGAGGCTTTTTTGCTTTTTCAGCAGCTAAAGCATTATTTGAGTTTTCTGATTTGAATGCAAGCGAAATCACTAAAGAGTCTTTAAAAATTGCATCTGAAGTATGTATTTATACAAATAATTCTATATCAACAGAGGTATTAGGATTGGAGGGTAATACTTAAATATGAATATTGATGAAATTCTTCTAACACCACGTGAAACAGTATCAGAGCTCGATAAATTCATAGTTGGACAAGCCGAGGCAAAAAAAGCTGTATCCATTGCCCTTAGGAATAGATGGAGAAGACAAAAAGTTTCAAGCTTATTGAAAGATGAAATTTCTCCTAAAAATATTCTAATGATAGGCCCAACTGGAGTGGGCAAAACAGAAATTGCTAGAAGGCTTGCAAAATTATCAAATGCACCATTTATAAAAATTGAAGCATCAAAATTTACCGAGGTTGGGTATGTAGGAAGAGATGTTGAATCTATGGTAAGAGACTTGGTAGAGATATCTGTAAAAATGGAATCCGATCAAAATAGAGTATCTTTTCAAGCCAAAGCTGAGGAACTAGCTGAAGAAAAAATTTTAGATTTGCTTGTTTATAAAGAAACTAAAGATAATGAAACAAGACAAAAATTCAGAAAAATGTTCAGGGAAGGAAAATTAAATGATCGTGAAATTGAAATATCAATTCCAATAAAATTCTCACCAATACAGGTTATGTCTAATAATCCAAACGAAGAGATAGATAATAATGTCTCTGATATGTTATCAAATTTTTTTCCAAATAAGGAAAAAAAAAGAAAAGTAAAAGTAAAAGAAGCTTATAAAATTTTTATTGATATAGAGGCTGAAAATCTTATAGATAAAGATACAATAAATGAAAATGCAATAATTAGGGCAGAGCAATTGGGGATAATATTTATTGATGAAATTGATAAAATTGCAAGGAATTCTTCAGCGTCATCGGGTCCAGATATTTCAAGAGAAGGTGTACAGAGAGATATGTTGCCAATTATTGAAGGCTCAGCAGTTAAAACAAAATATGGAATAATAAAAACTGACCATATTCTGTTTATTGGTGCAGGTGCCTTTCATACCTCTAAGCCATCTGATTTAATACCCGAGTTACAGGGTAGATTTCCTATTAGGGTGGAATTAAAATCATTAGATAGTAAAGATTTTAAGAAAATTTTAACAGAACCCAATAATGCTTTATTAAAACAATACACTGAGCTACTAAATACCGAGGGAATTTCATTGACCTTTTCAAATGATGCAATTGATCAAATTGCTAATATTTCTGTAGAAATAAATGACAGAAACGAAAATATTGGAGCAAGAAGACTTCACACAGTATTAGAGAAGATTATTGAAGATATATCTTTTTCCGCACCTGATTTAAAAGATAAGGATGTCTTAATTGATTCAGATTATGTTAACGATAAACTGAAAGATATAGTAAAAGATAGAGATTTAAGTAAATATATTTTATAATTCCAAACTTGAAGATATGAAAAAAAATATTAAATTAGCAGAAACATTGGTTGAGGCACTGCCATATATAAAAAAATTTAATTCCAAAATTATAGTTATCAAATATGGCGGAAGTATTGGATCAAAAGATTTTATAAATTTTACAAGAGATGTAGTTTTGATGAAATTATTAGGATTAAGTCCTATTTTAGTTCATGGAGGAGGCTTAGAAATCTCGAAAGAATTAGAGAAAAATAATATAGAATCTAAATTTATTAATGGATTAAGGGTAACATGTAAAAAAACAATGAAAATTGTCGAAAATGTTTTATTCAAAAAAATAAATAAACAAATAGTTAGAATGATTATTCAAAATGGCGGTAAATCCACTGGTGTATCTGGGAATAAACTTAATATGCTAAGAGTTAAAAAATTTACAAATGGACTAAATGGTGCCGATATTGGTAGAGTAGGAGAAATTACTAGTGTTAATAAAAAATTAATTAAAAAATATATAAAGAATGATATGATTCCTGTCATAACACCCATAGGTATAAATCAAAAAGGTGAAACATTTAATATTAATGCCGACCATGCAGCTGCAAAAATTGCATCTTGTTTGAAAGCAGAGAAATTAATTATTCTGACTGATGTTGAGGGGATAATTGATAACAAAAATAAATTGATATCATCAATTAATAAAAAAAATATAAATAAATTAATTAAGGATGGAGTTATTCAAAAAGGTATGGTTCCAAAAGTTAAAAATATGATTAATGCACTATCTGAGGGTGTTAATAAAGCACATATAATAGATGGTAGAACTAAAAATGCTATCATATTAGAAATGTTTACTGACTCAGGAATAGGAACAGAAATATTACTATGAGGATAAATTGTTAAAGAAAAATATTGAAGAAAATAACAAGTTTATAATTGGTAATTATTCAAGGTACCCAATTTCAATTATTAGGGGTGAGGGTAGTTATGTATATGATTCTAACAATAAAAAATATCTGGATTTTGTCTCTGGTATTGCTGTAAATAATTTAGGACATAATAATAAAGGTATTAAAAAGGCAATTATTGATCAGCTTGATAAGCTTGTACACATATCAAATTTATTTTTAATTCCATCTCAAATAAAATTAGCAAAATCTTTAACCAGTAATTTACCTAGGTACAAAGTATTCTTTTGCAATAGTGGAACTGAAGCAAATGAGGCAGCATTTAAATTGGCTAGAAAGTGGGGCATTTTTAATAATAAAAAAACCATAATCTCGGTTACTGGTGGATTTCATGGCAGAACTTTTGGATCACTATCAGCTACCACACCAAAAAAATATAAAGAGGGATTTTACCCTTTAGTTCCTGGTTTTAAAACTGCCAAGTTTAATGACATAGAGAGTATTAAGTCTATAATAAAAAAAGATAAGAAAATCTTAGCTGTGATTATTGAACCAATACAAGGTGAGGCGGGAGTTAAGATTACTGATAAGAAATATTTACAAGATTTATTTAAAATATGCAAAAAGAATAAAATTTTATTAATTGCAGATGAGGTACAAGTAGGAATAGGTAGAACAGGAAAATTATTTGGTTTTGAAAATTATGATGTTAGACCAGATATTATTACACTTGCAAAAGCCCTTGGAGGAGGAATTCCTTGTGGTGCAATTATAGCTAATCCTGAGATCTCAGATTTTTTAACACCCGGTTCACATGGAACAACAATGGGTGGTAATCCATTAGCAATGGCCTCAGGGCTTAGCATGCTCAATCAAATTAAAAAACCGTCTTTTCTGAATACTGTAAGTAAAAAGGGTAAATTATTTTTAAATAAATTAAAAAACCTAGCTAGTTCAGATTTAATAAAAGAAGTTAGAGGAAAAGGTCTTATTCTGGCTATAGAATTTTATGAACAAAAAAAAGCTAAATTATTTACAAATAAATGTATCAAAAACGGCCTTTTGGTTCTAATTACAGAAAAATATAATGTCAGAATTCTCCCGCCTTTGAATGTAAAAAACAATGAGATCATTGAGAGTGTTAAAATAATGAAATTCGTTTTGGAGCAGATGAATGAGTAAAAAAATGATTTCTTTAAATCAATTAAACAAAAAAGAATTAGAAAATATTTTAAGTAACATAAGTAAGTTTAAGAAGAATAAGTATACGAATAAATATTCTGGGAAAGTTATTGGTCTTTTATTTGAAAAATTTTCTACAAGGACTAGATTATCATTTGAATCTGCAATATCAAAACTAGGAGCTTACCCTCTATTTATAAATAAGAATGATACTCAATTATCAAGAGGAGAATCTATAGCTGAAACAGCTAGAATGTTTTCTTTGTATATGGATACTTTGATTTTTAGAACTAATTCACATGCAAAACTAGTTAAATTTGAGGACAACTCAAGTATTCCAGTTATTAATGCTTTATCAGATTTTGAGCATCCTACACAAATTATCTCAGACATATACACCATTAAGGAATATTTTAATAAAAAGCCATTAAATAAAATTAAAATAGTTTATGTAGGTGATTCGAATAATATTGCAAACTCATTTGCTTACGCAGCAATGAGCTTAAAATTAAATATGACTTTTTGCTGTCCTAATAAATATAATAAAAGTATAAAAAAAATTTTAAAAAATAACTCAAGTATTGATATTACTGATGATTTGATCTACGCATCTTCAAAAGCTGATGTAATTTATACTGATGTATGGACAAGTATGGGGATGGAAAAAGAAAATAAAGTAAGACTAAAAGATTTTAAAAATTTTCAAATTAATGCAAAGATAATGAGTAATACTAATAAAAAATCAGTTTTTATGCATTGTCTTCCTGCGCACATTAACGAAGAAGTTACAGAAGAAGTTATTAACTCCCAAAAATCTATTATTTATAAACAAGCAGAAAATAAATTGTTTGCTGCAATGGCTGTTATTGACTATGTTTTAAGCTGACCTAGCATTTCTTTTGATCTCCTAGATTTATGGAAAGTAATAGCAAACCTATGAGCTTCATTTCTAAGATTTATTAATATGTTTAATGATTCAATATCCTTATCAAATTTAATTGAATCCTTTTTATTTGGTATATAAATTTTATCAATACTCTCTTTTTTTAATGGCTTTGCAATTGATGCAACATTTATATTTTTTGGAATTAATGGTGAGACTTTATTTAGATGACCTTTTCCACCATCTATGAGTATTAGATCAGGTTTTTCCCAACCTTCTTCATCGATTCTCCTTAACCTTCTTTGAATAGCTTCTTTCATCATCTCATAATCATTGGGACCCTTACAATTAATTTTAAATTTCCTATATTTATTTTTATCAGGTTCGCAGTTTGAAAAAACAACCATTGACGCAACAGGATTAGTACCTTGTGTATTGGATATATCAAAACATTCTATTCTCTTTGGAAGTGAGGATAAACTGAGATTCTCTTTAAGTTTTTGTAAAATATAAGCTATTCTCTTCTCGTTTTGAATATTATTTTCAAGACTAATTTCCGCATTTTTTTTAGCAAGCTTTATTAAGTCAAATTTTCTGCCTTTAGATATCTTTTCAAATTTAGTATCAAATAGCACTAAATTTTTCAGATCAATTTTTAAATCATCAAAATACTCAAACTGATTATCAATAATAATTTTCTTTGGAACTGAGGACTTTAAAGAGTAAAACTGCTTTAACATTTGATATTGTTCATATTGTATATTCTGCATCTTTGATACTGCAAATAGATCAGCTTTATCAATTATGTATCCACCTCTAAAAAATAATATAGATATTTGTATTTGGTTATTTTTAGTTATTATGCCTATTACATCAGTATTTTTTAACAATTCAGAATTTCTATATTCATAGTAGTTGTTTGTAGAAAGCCTCTCTAGTTCATCACGTAAAAAGGATGCTTGTTCAAACATTTCTTTTTTTGCAAATTCTATCATTTTTTCTTCAACAATTTTTTTAAAGTACCCAACCCTACCAGTAAATATATCTTTTAATAAATTAAAGTTTTTATTATATATTACTTCTAATTGTTTATCGTCACATGGTCCCAAACACATTCCAATGTCCTTATAAAGACAAGCTCTTTTTTGATGTTTTATGAATTTATTATTTGTACAGTCACGAACACCAAATATTTTTTGAAAAAATCTTTTTGTTTTCTTGAGATTCTCTGATGATTTAAATGGTCCTAAATATAACGAATTTTTATCTGAACATTTTCTTACTATTGAAATTCTTGGATATTTTTCATTTATTTCTAGCCTCAGCGAAGAATATGTTTTGTCATCTTTTAATAAAATATTATATTTAGGCTGTCTGAGTTTTATTGTCTTATTCTCTAACATTAAAGCCTCATCTTCTGTTTGAGTTGTAATGTAATCTATAGTTAAAGCCTCAAGCATTAGAAAATTTATATTCATTCTTTTATCTTTATTTTTAGAAAAGTAGCTTTTGACCCTATTTCTAAGATTTTTAGCTTTACCAACATATAGATTCTCACCATTTTTACCTTTAAATATATAAACACCTGGCTCATTTGGTAAGGAATCAATTCTTAGTTTTTTTATATCCACAAATTAAGATTAGCTGATTTATAAAATTAAAAAATGTTTTTTCTGCGTTATATTAATCCTGATAGTGAAAGATTATGCTTAAAAAAGACAGAGCCCAAGTAATTGTTAAAAAATTAAATAAATTATATCCTGAGACAACTGCTCCATTAAAAAGTAAATCAAACTTTCAATTTCTTGTTGCTGTTCTATTAAGTGCTCAATGTACCGATGAAAGAGTTAATAGAATTACGCCAAAATTATTTTCATTAGCTAATACCCCAGATAAAATGATGAAACTTAGAGTGAAACAAATATATGACATAATCAGACCCTGCGGATTAGCACCCCAAAAATCAAAATCAATTCACAAACTTTCTAAAATAATAATGGATAAATATAATGGTAAAATTCCAAGAAATATCGAAGAACTTGAAAAGCTCCCGGGGGTAGGGCACAAGACTGCGAGTGTAGTTATTTCTAAATGTTTTAATGTCCCAGCCTTTCCTGTTGATACACATATTCATCGTCTTGCACAGAGGTGGGGATTATCTAAAGGAAAAAATGTTGCACAAACAGAAAGAGATCTTAAAAAAATTTTTCCTGAATCAAGTTGGAACAAATTACATCTACAAATTATTTTTTACGGGAGAGAATTTTGTTCAGCGAGAGGATGCGATGGTACAAAATGTGATATATGTAAAGTTTGCTATCCGAATAGAAGAAGAGGAATTAAAACAAATAAAGCTTAAAGGGCTCATAATTAGAGCCCTTTAAAAAAACTATTAAACACTGTAATACATTACAAATTCTAATGGATTTGGTCTAGTTCTCCAGGGTGTTACCTCTTCATCCATTTTATAATTAATGTATCCTTCGACAAATTCTTTTGTGAAAACATCACCTTCTAACAAAAATTTATGATCCTTTCTTAATTCATCAAGTGATTCCTCTAAAGCAGCAGGAACTGATGGATATTTTGATAGTTCTTTTTCTGAAAGTTCGTAAATATCCTCCTCTAATTCTTTAGTAGGTTTAATTTTGTTTTTAATTCCATCTAATCCAGCCATCAACATTGCAGCAAATATTAAATAGCAATTTCCAGCAGGGTCGGGGAATCTTGTTTCAATTCTTTTAGCTTTTGGGCTATCAGAATACATCGGAATTCTGATAGCAGCGCTCCTATTTCTAGCTGAATGTGCTAAAACGATTGGAGCTTCATAACCTGGTACTAACCTCTTATAAGAATTTATAGTTGAATTTGTAAAAGCACACAAAGCTCTGGCATGTTTTAAAATTCCACCAATATAGTATAAAGCCATATCACTTAACCCAGCATATTTATTACCTGCAAATAAAGGTTTTGAGCCTTTCCAAATTGACTGGTGGACATGCATTCCTGAACCATTATCGGCAAATACCGGTTTCGGCATAAATGTTGCTGATTTTCCATGATTTTTTGCTACATTTTTTACAATATATTTATACCATAATGTATCATCAGCCATCTTTTTTAATGGAGCAAATCTTAAATCAATTTCTGATTGTCCAGGACCACCAACTTCATGGTGATGGCACTCAACATGCAAGCCACATTCTTGCATAACTTTAACCATATCTGATCTTATATCTTGATAGGTATCTAAAGGAGACAATGGAAAGTATCCCTCTTTATATCTTGCTTTATGTCCTAGATTAGGAACCTCGTCTTCACCAGAATTCCATTCTGCTTCTTCAGAATCAAGTTGATAAAAAGATGAATTTGGTGTTGACTGATATCTTACATCGTCAAATACAAAAAATTCTAACTCAGGACCAAAATAACATGTATCTCCGATCTTAGTTTTTTTAAGATAATTTTCTGCTTTAGTTGCAATATATCTTGGATCAAGATCGTATCTTTTTTTAGTTAATGGGTCAGCTACATCACAAATTAAAGATAATGTTGGATGTGCCATAAAGGGATCAACAACTGCTGTTGTTGGATCAGGAAGAATAATCATATCGCTATTATTTATAGCTTGCCATCCTCTAATACTGGACCCATCGAATCCCATTCCATCTTTAAAAGTGCCTGCATCAATTTCTGCAGAAGGAAAGCTGGTATGTTGCCAGCGACCAAATATATCACAAAATCTTAAATCAACGAACTCTATTTTTTTTGATTTAATTAATTTTAAAACATCATTTGCTGTTTTTGCCATTTTTTTTCTCCTTATCAGCGAATATTTATACCGCTGAATCTCCTGTTTCACCAGTTCTAATTCTTACAGCCTGCTCAACAGTGGTAACGAAAATTTTTCCATCACCAATTTTATTTGTATTTGCAGACTCTTGAATTGCTTTGATAACACTATCTACTTTGTCATCAGATACAGCAATATCTAATTGAATTTTTGGAATAAATTCAATTTCATATTCTGCACCTCTATAAACTTCAGTATGACCCTTTTGACGCCCAAAGCCTTTTACTTCGGAGACAGTCATACCAGTTACACCCACTGCTTTTAATGCTTCTTTAACATCATCAAGTTTAAAGGGCTTAATTATTGCTTGAATCATTTTCATTTAAAATCCTCCAATGGGAAAAAATATTGCCATACATACAAAGCATGGAATTATAAAATCCCTTTAATAATGCATATTTCAAATCTGGCAATAAGTATGCCATCAAATCTATTTTCTTGCATTAAAAAGATATATTTATAAGACTTACTTGAATGTAACTATAAAGAATAGAAGTTACTTTCTAGAGCTGAATTTTAAACCTGATTTGGCTCTATCCCATGTTCTATCTGTTATTTCTTTTAAATCAGCGACTTTAACTTTTTGGGAAGCAGTCATTGGGAATCCGCCATCAAAAATCTCAATGAACCTTGGAACCATTGCAACTATACATTGCTCGGCCATCCAAATGCAGAACTCTTCTTCATCAAATTTTTCACCATCTTTTATTATTATATTTAATTTAAGTTCATCATCGGAAATATCTGGAAGTCTTAGCCCTACTGCAATAGCGTCTTGAATCGCAGGGTACATTAAAGCTAAGTCAGCAACTGCTATAGGATCAACATTTTCACCAGAAACTCTCAGTCTTGAATATCTACCAATAAAGTAATATCTTCCATCTGTTCCTGCAGCAAATAAATCATCGGAATTAAAAAAACCATCATCATCGAAAGCTTCCCTAGTTCTTCTCACATCTTTAAAATACTCATTTAAAGTTGTATTTGGTACATTTGGCCTTATAAACAATAATCCTTTCGCAGATTCTGGGGGTTTTTCTTCTGAGCTGGGATTCCAATGAGGTTTGATTACTTCCTCAATATTTTCAGGATTTCGGATTTCTAAATAATACCCCTCGACAGGATATCCACATGAACCAACTCTAGCGTCTTCAGGGCTTTTCCAAAGAGGCATCCCCATTTCAGTAGATCCATATCCTTCAACTATTTTAAGATTGAATCTTTCTTCAAATTCTATTAAATTTCTGGGGGCAGGGCCTGCTAAAACAATTCTAATATTATGTTTTTTATCATAATCACCTGGTTTTGCCGACCAAAGGTATTCCGCGACTGCTCCAAGGAAGTTCGTTACTGTCGCTCCACAGTCATGTGCCCATTTCCAAAAATTGGAAGCAGAAAATTTGGGAAAAAAGACTGCAGTACAACCTGCACCAATAGCAGCAAATAAACACATCGCCTGAGCATTTGCATGTCCCAAGGATAAAACACTCATTAAAGTATCATTATTTCTAATACCTTGATGTTGTATATAACTTCTTACTGTCATAAGAACTCCGCCGTGCTCTCTTACTACACCTTTTGGCATACCAGTTGTACCAGATGTAAACATACATCTTTCTTTATTTGCTATAGTTAGTTTAATATTTGGATTATTAATACTACCTTCATTAAATGATTCAAATTCTTCACAATTAATATTTCCTAAATTATTTGGAATATTCCCTTCACTTCCAGAAATAAAAATTCTTTCTAAATTTTCAAATTTATCAGCAATAGGTTCAATTAAATCAATCGCACTTTTATCAATAATTAAAACTTTCATCTCAGAATAATTAATCACATATAAGAGTCGTTCACCTTTTTCATCTTTATTAACAGGAACTTGAATAGCCCCAGTTTTATGCGTAGCCAGGATAGAAAATACAAACTCGGAGGAATTTAGCATAAAAATTCCTATTTTGTCTTCACTATTAATAGAACAGTTTTCAATAAGGTAATTTGCAATTTGATTGGATTTTTGATTGGTCTCTTCGTATGTAAATTGTTCGATAATTTTGCCATTAGCATCACCCATTTTGAACATAGTCTTATTGGGGAAATCAACTGCCCCCCTTTCTAAATATTTAATTAATGGATTCCAATCATTGGTATTGTCAAAAGTTCCATGAGGGAGAATTCCTTCTCCCTCATATTTTTTTTCAACTGGTCTAAAAAAAAGTTGCATTAACTTACTTTCTAGCGCTAAATTTAAGACCTGCTTTCGATCTATCCCATGTTTTATCAGTGATTTCTTTAAGCTCTGCAACTTTGACTTTTTGAGTTGCAGTCATAGGCCATCCATCTAAAATTTCGATGAATCTTGGTACCATTGCAATAATACATTGTTCAGCCATCCAGGTACAAAATTCAGCTTCATCAAATTTTTCTCCGTCTTTAAGAATTATATTAAGTTTCAGCTCATCATCTGAAACGTCTGGCAGTCTTAACCCAACCGCAATAGCATCTTGAACTGCAGGATACATAAGAGCTAAATCAGCAACAGCTACTGGATCAACATTTTCACCGGAGACTCTAAGTCTTGTATGTCTTCCAATAAAATAATATCTACCATCTGTTCCACAGGCCATAACATCATCAGAATTGAAGAACCCATCATCGTCAAAAGCTTCTCTAGTCCTTCTATCATCTTTAAAATATTCATTCAAAGTCGTATTTGGGACTAACGGTCTAATATAAAGAATTCCTTTCGCTGAATCAGGAGGGGTAGAGTCAATGTATGGATCCCAGTGGGGTCTTATAACTTCTTGAATATTCTCTGGATTTCTTAATTCAACATAGAAGCCTTCTGTGGGGTATCCACATGATCCTGATCTGACATCCTCAGGATTTTTCCAAAGAACCATACCCATTTCAGTTGAGCCATAACCATCTATAACCCTAACATTAAACCTTTTTTGAAAATCCTCTAGATTTCTTGGTGCAGGTGAACCTAGCATAATTCTAATTTTATGTTTTTGATCATATTCGCTTGGTTTGGATGCATAAAGATATTCAGCAACAGCACCTAGCATATTCACGCAAGTNGCACCACAGTCATGGGCCCATTTGAAAAAGTTAGATGCTGAAAATTTAGGAAAAAATACTGCTGTCGCNCCAGCACCAATAGCGCAAAATAGACANAANGCNTGTGCATTAGCATGTCCAAGAGAAAGAACACTCATAAGAGTNTCATCACTTCTTACTCCTTGTTGCTGCATNTATGCTCTAACTGTTAANACAACTCCACCATGTTCCCTNACAACACCTTTTGGCATACCNGTNGTACCNGANGTAAACATACATCTTTCCTTATCACTTATTTGAACATCNACTCCTGGATTATCNGANCCAAATTCTTGTAANGANTTAAATGGCTCAGCAGGAATNTTNCCTATCTTTTCTGGNACNNTTGNTGNGTCTCCAGTTACATAAATTAATTTAAGATTTTCAAGCTTATCAGCAATATCTTCAATCAANNGAAGNCCAGAGGGATCAACNACTAAAGCTACTTGATCAGANTAATTAATAATGTANGCAAGNCTTTCTCCNTTTTCNTCTTTATTGATTGGNACCTGAATNCCNCCAGTTTTATGAATTGCGAGAATTGAAAGNACAAATTCNGCNCAATTNANCATATACATTCCNATNTTATCACCTTTTTTTANACNAACTTTAGAGATAAGCCCATTTGCAACTTGATTGGCTTTATCATTNGTTTCTTTNTAAGTGTATGTTTCAACTACTTTNCCATCACNNTCAGCAATTTTNAACATAGCTTTCTCTGGATAATTTTCAGCTCCNATCTCTAAATACTTNGTCATTGGTTTCCATTCGNNAGTATTNTCTAGACTTCCATTAGGNAAACCGCCNGGTCCAGTATATTCTGTAGATCTTGTTTTAAATAGTAATTCCATAAATTCTCACTCCTTTTTTTTATGTGAAATACTCACAAATGTTTAAATTTGAATAATATATTTTGCCATATAGNTAAAAAAGTTAAAAGTCCTTAAATTNTGCATGCCNTAGATATTTTTNTGCANAAATTAGATATTTTTTTTGTAATTTCNCNCTTATCATTTAGATTTTTTTCNATAATTTTAACAATAGCGCTNCCAATAACTATTCCATTAACTTTTTTCTTTAATTCNTTAACATGTTTTGTGCTAGATATTCCAAATCCTACACAAATAGGTTTTTTTGTNATCTTNTTNAATTTCNTTATAAATGGTATGAGATTTTTATCAATNTTNCTCCTTGTACCTGTCACACCAGTAACTGAAACAAGGTATATAAATGAGTTGGATAGGTTGGAGATTGTCNGTATTCTATAGTCAGTACTTGTTGGCGCAACAAGATAAACAAGCTCAAGACTATATTTATTAACTGANNTCTGTATNTGGTGAGACTCNTCAGGAGGTAGNTCAACAACTAAAATTCCATTNGCATCTACATTTTTAATATCCCTCATTAAATTATTTATTCCATATCTTAAAAAAGGATTNNANTANCCAAATATTATTATTGGAGTCGAGAATTCTTTTCTAAANTCTTTTACTATATTTAGAGCTTTANTAATATTAATATCTTTTTTTAANGATCTTTCNGANGCTTTTTGGATTGTNGGACCATCAGATATNGGATCAGAAAAAGGTATGCCAAGCTCTATTATGTCAGTTCCNTTATTTGCTAACGATTTCATAATATCTAANGTTGTTTTTATATCAGGATCNCCAGCAGTTANATAAGATATNAACGAAACTTTCCCTGATTNNTTATCAGATTNGATCTTGTTTAATATTTTCATTTATTGGTTTTGCCTATTTTTATTTAANAAATCATTNACTGATTCNAGGTCTTTATCACCTCTCCCAGANAGGTTAACAATTATACTTTCTTTTTTAGTCATTTTTTTTGCAACTTTCATTGCATANGANANNGCATGAGCTGTTTCAAGNGCAGAAATAATNCCTTCNTTTTCAGAAAAATATTGTAANGCTTTNACNGCTTCAATATCTGTAACTGATACATATTTTACTCTTTTAATATCTTTTANAAAAGAATGNTCTGGACCAACACCAGGATAATCTAGNCCCGCNGAAACAGAATGNGTNTCTTCGACCTGACCATTATCATTTTGAAGTATNTATGTTTTNCTNCCATGAAGGACTCCAACCGACCCNGCNCCGATACTAGCTGAATGGAAACCAGTNTTTATTCCGCTTCCNGCAGCTTCNACCCCAACCATTTTTACAGANTGATCATTAAGAAANGGGTAGAANAAGCCAATAGCGTTAGAACCTCCNCCAACACAAGCTANTANTAAATCTGGCAATTTATTTTGAATTTTAATTATTTGCTTTCTTGATTCNNTTCCTATTACCGATTGAAAATCTCTNACTATCATTGGGTAGGGATGNGGCCCNGCGACACTNCCAATAATATAGAACGTATCTCTCACGTTAGTAACCCAATCTCTTAGAGCTTCATTTAATGCGTCTTTAAGTGTTTGAGATCCAGATTTAACAGGAATAACCTTCGCTCCTAAAAGTTTCATTCTTTGCACATTGATAGCTTGTCTAAAAGTATCAGTCGCACCCATATAAATTTCACATTTTAAACCTAAAAGAGCACAGATAGTTGCGGTTGCAACACCATGCTGACCTGCACCAGTCTCTGCTATTATTCTTTTCTTGCCCATCAATTTTGCTAAAATGGCTTGACCTACAGTATTATTTATTTTGTGAGCCCCAGTGTGTGCTAAGTCTTCACGCTTTAAATAAATTTTAGCACCACCTATATCTCTTGAAGTTCTCTCTGCTAAATATAATGGGGTAGGCCTACCAACAAAATTTTTCAATAAATTCCCTACTTCTCGCTTAAATGAAGAATTATTTTTAATTTTTTTGTATTTAACCTCGAGATCGTTGAGAGCTGGAACAAGAGTTTCAGAAACAAACATACCCCCATAATCACCAAATCTACCATTTTGATCAGGAAGCGAGTTAAAATTAAATTTATTTTTTGGCATTATTAATTAAGTCTACAATAGATTCTATCTTTTTTATATTCTTAATCCCAGGTTTTATCTCTGTAGAGGAACAAAAATCATAGAATTCTATACCAGTTTTATCAATTGCATCTAGAATATTTTCTTGACTTAGTCCACCTGACAAAATAATATTTTTTTTATTATCTATATTTTTTAAATTATTCCAGTCAAATTTGTTTCCACTTCCACCTTTTATGTTCTTTGAAATATTATCCAATAATAAATATTTTGCATTCTTAAACATATTTATATTTTTTGATAGACTTTTAGAATTACCATCTAATGCTTTAATACAAGGTAGTTTAATTTTAAAAATGTCTTTTTCACTTTCATTGCCATGCAACTGAACATAGTCCAGCCCTATGTCTCTAGATATTATATTAATTTCACTACTATCTGTATTTACAAATACACCTACTTTTTGAACTTTTGAATTTAAACCAGCAATTATTTTTTTTGCATTTGAATAGTTAATAAATCTAGGACTTTTTTTATAAAAAATAAAACCCAGATAATTAACACCTAGCTTTTGACATTTTCTTGCATCATCTAAATTAGTTATCCCACATATTTTAATTTTCATTGAATATCCTTATATACTCATCTTCCATTTTTTTATTTGAAAAGTTTTTTTGAATAAAATTTAAAGCATTATCACCCATAACTTTTAGTTTGTCTCTATTTTCTAAAGCACAAATAATAATTTCTTTAATATCTTGAATATTTTCTGGGTCGACATGATAACCAGTTTTTCCATCTATTATTAACTCCTCAGTTCCCGAGTCTTTTGATCCAATTACAGGTTTTGATCTTCCCATTGCTTCCAGCACAACGTTGGGCAGCCCTTCGATTTTATTATTCCAGGTTCTGTTACATAAAATAAAAGCATCAGCGATATCATAATATTTTGTTGAATCTTCTCTATCGATTTCACCAACAAATAAAATACTATTGTCAATTTTTAAATTTTTCGAGAGTTTTTTAAATTCTTTAATGTAGTTTCCATCTCCCACACATATATATTTTATTTTTTTATTTTTAATCTCTGACAAGGCTTTGATTACATTGTCTTGACCTTTACGTGGAAGAATTCTTGATACTGTTAACAATATAAAATCATCTTTTTTAAAACCTAATTTATTTCTTAAGCTGTAGTCTTTTTCTTTTTTAATAAACTCATCCTCTAATCCATTATAAATTAATTTTATTTTATTAACTTCGTTAAACTCATTGCTTTTTATTAATAAATTCTTAGTGTTATTACTCACAGCAATTATATACTTTGAATTTTTATATAGTCTTTTCATTAAAGATTTTTTGTATGATCTTGATAGTTTTTTGTTTTCTAAAATCGATTTAATCCCAGATCCTGCGATTCTAACTATTTGATTCAATTTTACTTCATTAACTAGGCCTCCAACTATTTCAGCCTCCTCTCCTAAATATAAAATATAATCAGGTTTTTCTTCTCTTATGCCTTTTTTTAAATAAAAAAAACCTTGAATATACTGCAATAATGGAATTTTTTTAAATTTATTACCGCCTATAAAATTCATTCTTTTAATTTTCAGGTTATCTGAGTTACTTGAATTTGTATTTCTATATTTAGGACAAAACACAACCACCTTAAACTTATCCTTTAAAATATTTACAATTTTCTGTGATGATGTTGCAATACCACCTTTAAATGGTGGATATTCATGTGTATAAATCAAAACTTTCACTGAAAATATTATATTTCAAATTATTGTTTATTAAAGGTGTTAATTGACACATTTACATCAATGAGTTAGCTTTTGTCTAAGAGGTAATTATGTTTGGATTAGGTGTTCAGGAATTAATTATTATTCTAGTAATAGTGCTTCTCATTTTTGGACCAAGTAAGCTTGGAGATATTGGCTCTGCTTTAGGAAAAGGAATTTCTGGATTTAAAAAAGCAGTCAAAGATGATGATAAAAAGAAGTCCGATGAGGATGAAGATGAAGATAAAAAAAGTAAAAGTTCTTAATTCATTTTTTCTGAGCTAATTCTATTAAAACACTGTTCATGCTTTTTGGATGTGCGAAAGCAACCAATGTATTATTCAAACCTTCTCTTGGTTCCAAGTCAATCATTTCAATTCCCATATTTTTAAGATGACCAATACCTTCCCAAATATCTGATACCAAATAGCAAACATGATGCATGCCTTCACCTTTATTCTCTAAAAACTTATTGATAGGAGATTCAGGAACTACTGGCTCTAAAAGTTCAATTGCAGATGATTCACTATTTTCGGGAACCATCATTATAGCCCTAACTCCTTGGTCCATCACTACTTCATCATGTTCAATTTTTAAACCCAATGTTTCAGAATATAGCGTAGAAGTTTTTTCTGCATCTCTAACAGCTATTCCAATATGGTAAAGATTTCCAACTTTTAATATACTCATTGTTCATTAATCATATATAAAAAAAATAATTCATCAAATAATTTCGTATAATTCTCTTTGGTCATAAATTGGATTAAAATCTTCTATTAATTTAAATTGGATTTTNTTTATTTCCGAATTATTTTTATGTTTATTCAAAATATCTTTCATATTTTGATAGATTGTAGAATTAATTTTAATAGACACTTTACCCTTTATGTTATTTTTTATAATATTTTCTAAAACTTCATAGCATACTGATACTTTATCTTGGACTAGGCCATAACCATTACAAACTAGACACTTTTCACTAATAATATTTGATATTTTACTACCCCTTTTTTGTCTGGTCATTTCTATGATACCAAATTTAGACATTGGTAATATTGTATGTTTTGATTTATCTGACTTCATAGATTCAGATAGTGTTTTATATATTTCTCTTTTTTCTTTTGGTTTTTTAACATCAATAAAATCAATCAATATCAGTCCATGAAGGTTTCTCAAAACTATTTGACGGGAAATTTCTATTGCTGCTATCTTATTTATGTTTAATAAAGTTTCTTTTTTATTGTTTAGACTACTACCAGAATTTATATCCACTACAGTTAGCCCCTCTTTTTCTTCAACCAAGATGAAAGCGCCATTTTTCAATTTTATTTTTTTTAAAAATATGTTTTTGATTTCATCATCAATATGATATTTCTTAAATATTTCTTTGTTNTTAATTGCTAATTTAATTTCAGTATTTTTTGGTAGATCTTTTTTTAATTTATTATATACAAATCTAGAATCTGTCTCGACATATGTTTTATCATTGATAAATTCTCTGACTAAATTATCTAAAACACTTTTTTCTTGATGAAGTATTCCTAAAGTATCATTTTTTCTGAAATCATTTAATATTTCTCTCCACCTTTTTTTGGTAGAACCTATATCATTCTTTATATCTTTTATTTTTTTATTAATTGATGATGTTCTTAATATTATTCCACAATCTTTATTACTAAGTTTTTTAAGCGAGTTAAATCTTTTTCTTTCTTTCTGGCATTCTATTCTTTTTGAAATTCCAAAAAACTTTGGCTTGCTAACAATTACACAATATTTTGATGGTAATGCTATAAAATCTGAGACTTTTGGAGCCTTCCTAGGATCATAATCACTTACTGCTTGAACTAAGACAAAATTATCTTTAGAAATCTGGTTGGTTCCACCAGTTTTAGAAATTTCTTTTTGAAAAGGATTGAATTTGGAGAGAAATGCAGATCTTCCTAGGCCTATATCAATAAATGAAGCATCTATACCTTTTGCCTCTCTATCCACACTTGCTTTATAAATATTCCCTCTAATACTTTGTTGAATATCTTCATATTCTAAAAAGTAATGGATTAATTTGCCATCATCAATAACAGCAATTTTAATTTGATCTAAAATTTTACTTATTAATATTTTTCTCAAAATCAAAAATTTTTTTTAAAAAGTTTGAAAATAAGATTCACTGCCTCTTCAGGCTCTAAATCTGATTTACTAACTTTAGACATAATATTTTTAACATCCTTATCTAGTTTTAAAGATTCTAATTCATATTTCATTCGTTGGAATAATAAAGTTTCAATTTCTGAGACTTTACGNAGTGTTCTTTTCTTAATCAATTCGCCACTTTGAATCTCATAATTTTTGAAGGAATCTATTTCATCAACAATATTATTTGTTCCAACATCATTCTCTGCTTCCGCTAAAATCACCTTAGTATTCCAATTTGTATTTTTATGTTTTAATGAAATCATATAGTCAATTTCTCTCGCTAGTTTTTCTGCGCCACCTCTATCAGCTTTATTGACAACAAATACATCTCCAATTTCCATTAAGCCAGCTTTCATTGCTTGAACCCCATCTCCCGCCTCAGGAACTAAAGTAACTAGTACACAATCTGAAATTTTTATAATATCTAACTCAGTCTGGCCTACTCCAACAGTTTCAATTAAAACAACATCCATTCCAAATGAGTCAAAAAGTTTTATTATTGCGGATGTTGCACTTGATAAACCTCCTAAATCGCCTCGGCTACCAATACTTCTAATAAATACTCCGTCATCTAAAGCATGTTCTTGCATTCTGATTCTATCACCTAATACTGCCCCTCCTGTAAAAGGACTACTAGGATCAACAGCCAGGACCGCAACAGATAAATTTTTTTTTCGATAATTTTGAATCAAACGATTAGTTAGAGTGCTCTTTCCCGCACCGGGAGGACCGGTAATTCCAATCACATAAGAGCTCTCTTTTCTTTTATTTAATGAGTCAACAATTCTGAATATTGCTGATTTGTCACTTTCAACTAAACTAATTAGTTTAGACAAACATACTCTGCTTCCCGAATTTACACCCTCTATTAGATTATTTTCACTGTTTCTCATTAGATAAATTTATAATATATTTAAAATGTTCTTTTTTAATTTCCATAACTGATAATCTTGACTGTCTAATTAAGCCTATATCTTTTAAATTATTATCACCTTTAATTTCTTTTAAAGATATAGGTCTTTTTAAGGTTTTATCAACTCTGAGGTCCACAACAACCCATTTTTCATCCTNAGTTGTAGGATCNTGATAATATTCNTTTACNACCTTTGTAANTCCTACAATTTCTTTNCCCTCATTNCTATGNTAAAACAGAACTAAATCTCCTTTTTTCATNAATTTAAGATTATTTCGNGCNTGATAATTGCGTACTCCATCCCAGTAAGTTACTTTATCTTTAAGCATCATGTTCCATGAATATTTAAAAGGTTCAGATTTGACTAACCANTATTTCATATTTTTTAATTTAATTTATTAATTTATTTTTGTAAAATGTAGAATTATGATTTTAATACCAGCNATTGATATAAAAAACCAAAAATGTGTAAGACTCTNTAAGGGAGATTTTGCAAANGAAAAGATTTATTCAGATAGTCCTGTTGAGATTGCTAAGAAATGGGAGTCTATGGGAGCGAAATTAATCCATTTGGTTGACCTTGATGGTGCAGTAAAAGGCAAAAGTATCAATTATGAAATTATTAAGGAAATTTCAAATTCTGTTAATTGCGAAATTCAGATTGGTGGAGGTATAAGAACTAAGGAGATTATTAACTCTTATCTNTCTCTTGGAATAAGAAGGGTTATTTTAGGAACCTCAGCGTTTGAAGATGACGATTTTTTAAATAGCGCAATTAAAGATAACCCAACTCGAATAGCAATTGGTATTGATATTAAAGATAATTTAGTTGCAATAAAAGGATGGGGCTCCAAGATAAAAATGGGACTAAAAGAAGCTTTATCCAAATTCAATAAAAAAAATATAGATTTGATAGTTCTGACGTCAGTAGATAGAGACGGAACATTAGAAGGATATAACGTTGAGCTAGTGAATGAATACCTTAAAAATTCNAGTATTCCACTGATTGTCTCGGGTGGTATAAAAAATGAAAATGATTTGAGCTCTATTAGTAAACTTGATAATCAGACAATTCATGGAGTTATATTGGGGAAGTCACTATATGAAGATAAAATAGATTTAAAAAAGTGCATTGAGGTTTATCAGGATGCTAGCTAAACGAATAATACCATGTCTTGATATTGATAAAGGGCGAGTAGTGAAAGGAGTTAACTTTGAAAATTTAATTGATGCAGGCGATCCAGCAGAAATAGCAGAGAAATATAGTCAGGAAGGTGCAGATGAGATAACATTTTTAGATATAACTGCATCAAATGAGAATAGAGGGATTATGATTGAAACAATTGAAAAGGCAGCAGATAAAGTATTTGTCCCTTTAACTGTTGGTGGAGGGGTAAGAAAGATTGATGATATAAGAAGTCTACTTTTAGCGGGTGCTGATAAAGTTTCAATTAATACAGCAGCGGTTAATGATCCTATGCTAGTTATTGATGCTGCAAAAAAATTTGGCTCTCAATGCATCGTAGTAGCTGTAGATATTAAAATGTCAGAGCATAATAAATGGCAAGTTTTTACTCATGGGGGAAGAAAAGCAACAGGTCTCGATGCTATAGAGTGGATTAAGAAAATGCAAGATTATGGTGTGGGGGAAATTCTGTTAACATCAATGGATAAAGATGGTACGAAAGAGGGCTATGATATTAATGCATTAAAAAAGATAAATGAATGGCTTAAAATACCCATAATTGCATCTGGTGGTGCAGGTAAATTAGAGCATATCAGAGATGCTTTTTTATTAGGTAAAGCTGATGCGGCTCTTTGTGCATCAATTTTTCATTTTCAGGAATATACTATTAATCAAGTNAAAGATTTTTTAAAAAATAATAATGTGGTGGTTAGAGGTTAAGTGAAAAGTATACGAAAACAAATAGAAATTAAAGAGTTCGAATTTTTATCAAAATATGCATCGTTCAGTTCAAAATCTTTGGGAAGAATTAAAAAAGAGAAAAAATGTTTTTTAAGAACTGATTTCCAAAGAGATAGAGATAGAATACTTCACTCTAAATCTTTTAGAAGACTTAAAGATAAAACACAAGTTTTTCTCGCTCCATATGGAGATCATTTTAGAACAAGATTGACTCATGTATTAGAGGTTTCTCAAATTGCACGAACAATTTCAAGATCCTTATTTTTAAATGAAGACTTAACCGAAGCTATAGCCCTAGGGCATGATTTGGGCCATACCCCTTTTGGACATGCTGGTGAACAAGCTTTGAATGATATACATAAAGGTGGATTTAAACATTATCTGCACAGTCTAAGAATTGTTGATCACATTGAGAATAATGGAAAAGGTTTAAATCTTACTCAGGAAGTAAGGGATGGTATATCAAAGCATTCAAAAGGAAGAGGTCCGATAATTAATGAAAAAATAAAAATTAAAACCCTGGAGGGTCAAGTTGTAAGGTTATCAGACATCTTTGCTTATTTTACTCATGACCTAGATGATGCTTTGAGAGCGGGACTAATAAAAGAAAATAATTTACCAAAAAAATTAATTTTATTTTTTGGTAAATCTCATTCAGAAAGAATTTCAAAAGTTATTAGTGATACAATAAATAGCACGGCTAAATCTAATTTTAAAAAAGTAACTATTTCGCTACAATTAGAGGAGAATCTCAACCTTATGCGAGATTTTCTATTTGAAAAGGTTTATTTCCATGAGATTTTGAGAAAAAACTTTGATAAGGCNAAAAAAATTTTATCTGATCTNTATNTATTNTTTCATGANGACCCNNGNAGNCTCAANAATGTTTATAAATGTACNTCAAAAATTCACTCNGTTANTTGTTTGGATTTTATTGCTGGAATGTCAGATGAGTATGCNTTAGAAATCCATAAATCAATTTTTACACCNAAAAAATGGTCTTTTGAAGACTTNAAATTTTAGTTATGAATATTGTAGGAACAGTTCCATTTATAAANTCTTTNCCACTTACTTTTTATCTTAAAGAGCATAATGTAAATATAAGTTTTTCTAATCCATCGGAAACACTAAATTCTTTAATTCTCAACAAAGTAGATATTAGTCTTATACCAATAGCCGATCATCTAGAAAACAAGAATATTTTTTCCCTGGAAAATAAATGCATAAGTGCAAATGGCAAAGTCGACAGTGTTATTATAATAAGTAAAGGAGAATTGAAAGATATTAAAACAATGTTTCTTGATTCTCGCTCAAAAAGTTCAAACTTATTAGTTAAGGTTCTATTCAATGAATTTATTAAAACTACTCCAAATTTTAGTTACTATTCGCCCTCTAAAAATATGACTTTAGATAGTGATTGTGGTTATGTAGTGATAGGTGATTTAGGTTTGGAGTTAACTTATTCTAAGCCTATAGGAGTTAAAATATTTGATCTTTCAGATCTTTGGTTCAATGAAACTTCACTCCCGTTTACTTTTGCGTCGTATAATTATATTAAAAAACCTCGTAACAATCTTGTAAAGTCTTTAGAAAATTCGTATTTGAAAGGTATGGAAAATATTGATGATATTATTTCCTATATACTAGATTTAAAAAAAGTTGATATAGACAAAATGAATATTGAAACTTATTTGAAAGAGAGAATAGTATATGAATTTACAACTAAGCATAGAAAAGGAATAAATTTGTTTCTAGATTTAGCAAAAAAAATTACTAAAATGGACAGGAGTGAATTTAATAAATAATTAACCTACTTTTTTTTAAATGTTACTATATTGCGAGGAGCTAAAAAATTTTTAAAAAAGAAATCTTATTAGGACATAGCCCAGATGCAGATGATGCTTTTATGTTTTATGGCATAACTTCCGGAATTATAAATTCTAAAAAATATGAATTTAATCATATCATTAAAGATATCCAAACTCTTAACAAAATGGCAATAAATTCTGAACTTCATACAACAGCGGTTTCTGCTAATGCTTATTTAAAAATCCAAGATAAATATAGAATCATGGACTGTGGAGCAAGTATGGGTGATAATTATGGCCCCATAGTTGTTGCAAAAAATAAAATTGAAATAAATAGTGAAACTAAAATTGGTATACCTGGAAAACTCACTTCAGCATTCTTACTTTTAAAACTTTATTTGAAAGATGCAAATTTTATAGAGCTCAATTTTGATGAAATTGTTCCGGCTATTGAAAATGATGAAGTTGATGCTGGGCTAATAATTCATGAGGGGCAAATAACATATAAAGAATCTGGTTATCAAATAATCCTTAATTTGCCTGAATTATGGTCTGAGGAATGCGAATATCCAATACCCTTAGGGTTAAATATTATAAGCAGGAGTCTTTCCATTGATGAGCAAAAGGAGATATCTCAACTTATCAAATCCAGTATAAAATATGCTTTAGCTAATGTTGAAGAAGCGCTTGATTATTCTATGAAATTTGGTCGGGGAGTCTCGAGAAATATAGCTAAAGAATTTGTTTTAATGTATGTAAATAATGACACTGTAGATATCAACTCTAGAGGAATACACGGCTTAAATTATTTTTATTTGAAAGCAAAAAAGCTGGGCATTATAAATGAAGTGCCAAAGCTCGATATTATTGAAACTTTATAATTTTTCCATCGATAATTTTTAATTTAATATTTTTGCCTTCTCTAAATATTATTGAATCAATGGGATTTTGATCTTTTATTTCAAAAGCAATTAAATCAGCTATTTTATTTTCTTCTATTGATCCAAGCTTTTTATCAAGACCCAAACATTTAGCACCACCTATAGTTGAAATTGATAATATTTTTTCTTTTAAATTTTTGACATTTAATTTCTTAGAATTTAAATATAAAAAGTTCATCTCATTCACAAAATTTAAATCTTTATTACTTGAAAGACCATCAGTCCCTAAACCTGTTGAATGATAATCTAGAAAAAATTTTAAATCTGGTAATTTTTCATTTAAAAAAAGGTTGCTTCTCGGACATAAAACTACCCTTAACTGATTTTTTTTAATAATATTTTTATCTTGTTTGGATAAATTATTCATATGTACCAATGTCAAATTATTATTTATAATTCCTAAATCTTCTAAATATTTTAGCGGAGTAAATGTAGATTTTCTTTTAACCTTTGGTGGGTTACCTAGTTTATTAAAAATCATATTATCAAATTTATTCTTTTTACCTTTAATAAATTTTATTTCCTCTCGACTTTCAGACAAATGAGTGCATATTCCTACATTATTTTTAATTGAAAATTTTTTACATCTTTTCCATATGTTTGTATCTAGTGAATAAATTGAATGTGGGAAAACCTTGAGGTTAATCAATTTATTATTACTAATTTTTTTTCTAATTTTTAATATATTTTTTTCAAAACTTAAAGAATTTGAATTTGCTATTTCATAAAAATATGAACATCTTAAACCAGATTTTTTTATTGTTGATATGTCCAATCCATTATATGACCCGATCTCGCCAATAGTTGTAACCCCACATTTTGAACATTCTCTAATTGCTTCTTTTACTGATTCTTTAATTAATTGATTTTTGTCAAACCCCTTTTTTAAATCGATTATTTGACTTAGCCAATCAGTAAAATCAGATGAATAATTTAATTTTTTTTTAACCCAATTTAATTCTAAATGTATATGCGAATTTATAAGCCCAGGCATTAAAATTGAATTTTTTAGATTTATTTTTTTATATTTTAATTTATTTAGATTTTTGTAATGGTCTATCTTATGAATTTTATTTGATTTAATTAGTATTGAATAATCTTTTAATATTCCATTTTTTGGGCACCATATGTATTTACTATTAATAATTCTATACATTTATTATATATTTAATATTCCCTCACAGATTTTTTCTACCGGACCTTCCATTTGTAGTTGGTATCTATTATTTATAGTTATTTTTAAAATACCACCTGGCATTTTAACTTTTACTTTATTATTTAAAAGGCCAAGCCTAAAACCCACGGATACAACCGCACATGAACTACTACCTGATGCTAAAGTATATCCAGCACCCCTTTCCCATATTTCTATTTGTACGGTATTTCTATTTATTATTTTTGCAAATTGAACATTTATTCTATTAGGAAAATAATTACATACCTCAATCTTTGATCCATAATTTTTGGCAATATCTGGAGATATTTTATTCAAAAAAATAACACAATGTGGGTTACCTACAGAAACACAATTAAAAATAAATTTTTTATTTCCTAATTTTATAATTTTGTTAATACAATATTCATCAGAGCTTTTTACTTTCACAGGTATTTTTTTTTGTTTAAATTTTGCTTCACCCATCTCAACTTTTATGTATTTTTTCCCTCCTACCTCCTTAACAAATTCACTCACTGTCAATCCGCCATCCGTTTCAATAGTAATTTTTTTATTTCTTTTAATCTTTTTATGTTCATATAAGTAAGCTGAAAATATTCTAAGACCGTTACCACTTTTTTCGGCTTTTGAGCCATCAGGATTAAAAATTTTCAATCCATAGTCAGCAATATTACTTTTACAAAGCATCAAGATTCCATCTGACCCTATACCATAGTTTCTATGACATATTCTTTTAATATGTGATTTAGTTAAAGAATAATCGGTATCTTTTCCATCTATAACTATATAATCATTTCCTAAACCGTGAGATTTTATAAATTTTATCATAGGGTTAGTATATTTCTGATTTTTTATTTGGTAAACATTATATTGTAGATTATTAATCTTTTTTTGTATAAAATTAACGAATGCAATTTAGGGAGGAATCATAATGATTGAAATGATGTATGACGTAAAAGACCGTGTTGCCGTAGTTACAGGTAGTTCAAGAGGTATTGGTAAGCAATGTGCTTTAGCTTTTGCTGAAGCTGGGGCAAAAATGGTTTTAAATTATGTCAGTAACAAAGAAGCAGCTGAGATTACAGCTGAAGAAATTGAAGGACTTGGAGGAGAAGCTATCGTTGTCCAAGCAGATGTTAAGGATTTTGAATCATGTCTTGCATTAGGCGAAGAAGCTATTGCGAAATTTGGTAAAATTGACTTTTTGGTCAATAACGCTGGAATCAATAGAGACATTACCTTCAGTAGAATGTCTCAAGAGGAATGGCAAGAGGTAATAGATACAAATTTAGGTGCATTATTCAATATGTCTAAAGCCTGTGTTCCACATATGCGCGACAATAATTTCGGATCTATTGTATCTATTTCATCCATTATTGGAGAAACTGGAAATATAGGCCAATCAAATTATGCTGCGACAAAGAGTGGTATGTATGGTTTTACAAAAAGCTTAGCAAGAGAATTAGCAAAAGATAATATAAGAGTTAATACTGTTTCACCTGGTTTTGTTGAAACAGATATGTTGCATACAGTTCCTGCAGATTTATTGGCAGGAATTAAAGATGAAATTCCTATGGGCAGATTTGGTTACCCTGATGAAGTCGCATTAGCAGTTTTATATCTTTGTTCAACAGCTGGATCCTGGATAACTGGATCTAATATAAGTATGAACGGTGGACACAACATGCTTTAAAATTTTATTAGCGGCCTCTGGCCGCTAATTTTATAAAAATGTATGTGATGGAAGTTCTAAATAATACATCGCTATATATCCTAAAATTATAGTTAATAATCCAAATATACTATAATATGATATTTTTAATCCACTTAAACCAAAGAATGCTCTTATTTGAATTATAAAAAAGAATACAGTCCATGAGATAACTGAAATTGTTGAAACTGATCCAAACCAATAGGTTCCAATTTGCTCTTTAGATAGTATAAATCCTAATGAAAATCCAAGTGTCATAATTGGAAATGATATGCACAAGATTAAAAAAAGTATTTTCTCTAATATGGACAAGCTAGGCAATTTATCAATTTGATTGATTATTTTCATTTTTATATTTTTATGTTGATATATATATAAAAATGCAATTATTGAAGCTATCAATATTAAAGTATGTGATATAAAGTTTGACATTACATGAAGTATTAAAATTTTATTGCTAAATACATTTGATTCTAAATTTCCAACAAAAATTATTGGTACAGACAAAAGAAAGCATGCAGGGGATATGAATAATGTATACAGATTTTTAATATATTTTCTCAATACAAAAATACTAAAGATTCCCACAATCCATGACGAAACAAATAAGTTTGACTCGAGTGTTTTTGATTCAATTAAAATTTTGCCATTTAAAATTAAATATGTTTGCCCAAGAAGTGCAAAAATTAGTAAAATTCTTGATATCTTTGAGTTGTTTAAATTGCCGTTAATGGAATATAAAATATTAGTTATAAAAGATAACAGGAATAATGAAGATATTATTATCATCATACGCCAGAAGCTTCCTCATAGTAGTTTTTCGACAATTCACTATTAAGTTCATCTAGGTTACCATCTAAAATTTCATCAATTTTATGAAGAGTTAAATTTATTCTGTGATCACTAACTCTTCCTTGTGGAAAATTATAAGTCCTAATTTTTTCGCTTCTATCTCCACCACCTACAAGTGATTTTCTTGTTTGCGACATATCATCAAATTTTTTATCTTCTTCAACTTTCAAAATTTTAGCTCTTAAAATTTTCATTGCTTTTTGCTTATTTTTATTTTGAGATTTTTCGTCCTGGTTTTGCACAACTATACCAGAAGGTAGATGCGTAATCCTCACTGCTGAATCAGTCTTGTTTACATGCTGGCCTCCTGCACCAGAGGCTCTATATGTATCCACTCTTAAATCTTTTTCATTAATTTCAACTTCAATTTCATCTGCTTCAGCCAATATTGCAACAGTTGCTGTAGATGTATGAACCCTACCGCTGGTCTCGGTTTCAGGTACACGCTGAACTCTATGAACACCACTCTCAAATTTCATAAATTTATATATATTTTTTCCACAAATTGAGACTATTGCTTCTTTTATACCACCAAGCCCAATATCATTTTTATTTATTATTTCCGTTTTCCATCCTTTTCTTTCAGAGCATCTTAAGTACATTCTTAATAGATCTGAAGCAAAGAGTGCAGCTTCATCTCCTCCAGCTCCCGCCCTTATTTCTAATATTACATCTTTTTTATCCAAAGGATCTACTGGTTTAGTCTCATCTTTAATTTTTTCTACTATTTTAACTAATTTTAGCTTCAATTCGGATATTTCTTCATTTGCTAGTTCTTTAAAATCAGGTTCATTAAGTAATTCCTCATTTTCTGAGATTGATTTTAAAATATTCTTATATTCTTTATATAACTCTACAACTCCTGATATTTCATTTCTTTTTTTGGATAAATCTCTAATATCATTAGAATCCATATTTCCCGAGGACAAAGATGCATCTATACGTTCTATTTCTGCCTCAGCTGATTCTAAATCTTTTATAATTTTTTCGTCAATCATCTCATTACTTGTAAACTTTAAAGTATTCGATAGAATTATATCATGGATATCATTGATATCCTTGATAGTAAAGTTAAGGATACGAATAAAGAAAAAAACGAATTAAAAGAAAGAATAAAGAGTCTTGAATATGAAATTACAATGTATAAGGAAAACGTTAAGACTCTAGAAACAAAAAATAGTTTTTACAAGGATGAGCTAACTCTAGTTCTATCTGAGTTAGATGAAATTGTAAAAAATATAGATGTTTAGTGAGAGAGATAAATTTAGATTTTGTTGATCAAAAATTGGAATTTGAAACTGACTGTGATGATATCATGGTTAAAAAAATTGAAAATTACATTAATGATGAATATAGAAAATTAAAATTAAAACCAAATAAATTTTCTCAGTCTGACATTTCTCTTTTGCTGTTGATTAATTCAGTTTATGAAGTTCTTTCCTTAACTGAGGAAAAAAATGAAAATTTTGAAAGAATTAAATCAATCTTATCAAAAATCTGATAAAAGCCGATTGAGAAAAAGAGTTTTAAATAATTATAATTCTAGTTTTAGTAAAATTAGTTTTGATAAATGCATTTCTAATTGTATTAATTTTCTAGAATCAATAAATTTTCAATCTATCGCGTTATATTCAGCTACAAAATACGAAATCTCCATTAATAAGATTTTTTTTCACTTACTTAATAAAGGCAAGCAAATTTTTTTTCCAAAAATAAATGGTGAAAAATTAGATTTTTACTTGGTAAAAGAATTAAGTGAATTAAATATTGGGAAATTTAATATTTTGGAACCTACTAGTTCCAATGTAGTTGATATAGAATATTTGGATTTTATCATTGTTCCTTGCTTAGCAATAGATAAAAATAAAAAAAGGATAGGGTATGGCAAGGGTTATTACGATAAAGCTCTAAAAGGTGTTGATAAAAATAGATTAATTTCTTTGATAGACATCGACTCCTATTTTCCTAGTTGTTCCGTGACAAATAAACATGATATTGAGATTGGTCATATTTTTTTAAATAAAAATAGAGGTGAGGATAATTATGAGTTTAATTGATATTGGTATATATTTTTTAGTTTTTTTGACCGGAGCCGCATTCCTTTGGTTTCTTGCAAGGTTTAAATTAATCAAAGACATTAGAGTTAAGGAAAGTAAAGCCCATTCGATAATTGGCAGCGCCAAAAATAAGGCTAACAGGCTAATTAAGGATACAGAGAAAAAAGTTAAAAATTTTAAAGATTCACATACTAAAAAAATTAAGACTGAAGTTGAAAGAATGGAAAAAGATATTGAATTCCGAAAAACCGAATTAGTGGATAGAGAAAAAACTATTGATAACCAATTAACTGAGATTACTAGAAAAGAAGCTCAGATAGAGATGAGGGAAAAATCTTGTGAAGATTTAATGTCTAAATATAGAAATCGTGAAAAAGAGCTAGAAACGATTTTAGAGGACGCAAAGTTAAAAATTGAAACAATAGCAGGATTGTCTCGAGAAGAAGCTAAAGAGGAGCTAATAAAAGTTGTTGAGAATGAAGCAAAAATAATATCTGCTAGAAAAATTAAAGAGATTGAGAAAAATATAAATGATGATGCAGAATCAAAAGCAAAGGGTATCATTGCTTTAGCAATTCAAAAATATGCAGCATCCTACACTTCTGAAAAAACTGCCTCGATAGTAAANTTACCAAGTGANGATATGAAAGGAAGGATTATNGGTAAAGAAGGAAGAAATATTCGCGCGATAGAATTAAAAACNGGTGTTGATATTATAATTGATGATACCCCAGGAGTTGTAACAGTCTCATCACACAATCCTTTAAGAAGAGAAATCGCTTCAAGAGCTATCAAAAGACTTTTGGACGACGGCAGAGTTCATCCTGGTCGTATTGAAGAAATTGTTGATGAAATTGAATCGCAATTAGACAAAGAGATTAGTAAATTAGGTGAGGAAGCCATATTAGAATTAGGTATCAGTAATATGCATCCTGATTTAATAGGGCTTGTTGGAAAGATGAAATATAGAACTTCATATTCTCAAAATATATTAGACCATTCACTTGAGGTCGCCCAAATATGTGGCGTTTTAGCTGCTGAAGTTGGCTTAGATCCTAAATTAGCAAAACGTGCTGGCTTGCTTCATGATATTGGTAAAGCTGTAGATCACGAAATAGAAGGGAATCATGTTGATATTGGAGGAGATTTGGTTAAAAAATTCAATGAGCCTCAAGAGGTAATNGATGCNGTNGAGCTTTCTCACACGGACAACCCGGATAGCCTTTATTGCTTATTAGTCCAAGCCTCCGATGCTATATCTGCTGCAAGACCTGGAGCGAGGAAAGAATCATATGAGTCATATGTAAAAAGAGTTAAAGAATTAGAGGAAATTGCTTCTTCATTTAATGGAGTGGATAAATGTTTTGCGATACAGGCAGGTAGAGAGGTAAGGGTTATGGTTCAAAGTGATAAAGTTAATGACGATGAAGCAACAATTTTATCTCATGATATCGCTAAAAAAATAGAAGAAGAGGTTTCTTACCCAGGGAATGTAAAGATTACAGTAGTAAGAGAGGTGAGGGCTTCTGCTACAGCAAACTAGTTAAATATTATTTGGATAATGCAACTCTAGCAGCNGCAAGCCTAGCAATTGGAACCCTAAATGGGGAACAACTAACGTAATCAAGCCCTATCTGATGGCAAAATTCTATTGAAGATGGGTCACCACCATGCTCACCACAAATTCCAACTTTTAAATCCTTTCTTGTACTTCTTCCTTTTGATAGGCCAATTTTCATAAATTCACCAACACCATTTCTATCAATACTAGCAAATGGATCCTTCTCTAATATGTCTGAATTTTTACCATTTATTGATACCTGAGTTTCTAAATACTTATTAATAAACTTTGCAGCATCGTCTCTGGAATATGCAAAAACAGTTTGAGTTAGATCATTAGTCCCAAATGAGAAAAATTCTGCCTCTTTGGCAATCTCATCTGCCACTGCAGTCGCCCTTGGAACTTCAATCATAGTTCCAATAGTATAATTAATTTTTTTCTTACCAAGTTTTTCTTTGGCGACAGCCTCAATAATATCTTTTTGATATTTGAACTCTGTTACCATCCCAACAAGTGGAACCATTATCTCTGGTTTAACTTTTATTTTCTTCTTCTCTACTTCAATCGCAGCTTCAAAAATAGCTTGAGATTGCATTTTAGTAATTTCTGGCATTGTTATTCCAAGTCTACAACCTCTTANTCCTAACATTGGATTAAATTCGTGTAATTCTTCTACTCTTTCCAAAAGATTCTTTTTTTCTGCAAGGTTATTGTTGTTTTCACCTCTTACTTCCATTTCTTTTATTTCTAACATAAGCTCTTCTCTGCTNGGAAGGAATTCATGTAGAGGNGGGTCTANTAATCTTATTGTACATGGGAACCCCTGCATAGCTGTAAAAAGACCAATAAAATCTTCTTTCTGCATTGCTTTTAATTTATTTAAATGCTTAACTCGTTCTTTCTCACTTTTTGATAGAATCATATCTTGCATTATTTTTATTCTATCCTCTGCAAAAAACATATGCTCTGTTCTACAAAGACCTATTCCTTCCGCTCCAAATTTGATTGCTGTAGCAGCATCACTTGGCACATCAGCGTTAGTTCTAATATCGAGTGTTCTAAATGAATCAGCCCATTTTAAAATAGTTGAAAAAATATTATATCTCTCAGAAGCAATTTCTCTCATGTTTCCTTGCATAACTTGTATTACCTCTGAAGCTACAACAGGGATATCTCCTGAAAAAACTTTTCCTTCAAAACCATCTATAGAAATATAATCACCTTCTTTAATAATTTTATTTCCAACACTAAAACTTCTATCTTTAATATCAACTTTGATTTCTTCAGCTCCTACTACACAAACTTTTCCCATTTGTCTTCCTACAACTGCCGCATGGCTTGTTCGACCTCCTCTGGCAGTTAATAATCCATGAGCGGCAGCCATTCCNTGAATGTCGTCAGGACTGGTCTCTTGTGTTACTAAAACGACTCTTTTTCCTTTTTTACCTAACTCTACAGCAGTCTGTGCGTCAAGTGCAACTCGACCAGATGCTGCCCCTGGGGATGCAGCAAGACCTCTCGTCATAACATCAAATTTTTTCTTGTCCTCTGGATTAAAAATTGGAAAAAGGAATTGTTCGAGATGTTCTGGTTCAACTCTTAAAACCGCCTCTTCTTTTGATATTAATGTTTCCTTAACCATATCACATGCAATTTTTGCAGCAGCAATCCCTGATCTTTTACCCGATCTGGTTTGAAGCAAATAAAGTATTTCATTTTCGATGGTAAATTCAAAGTCTTGCATATCTCTGAAATGCCTCTCTANTATTTTTGCAGTATTCTCAATTTGTGAATGNACTTTTCTCAATTCTCTTTGCATAGTTTTAATATTCTTNGGAGTNCTAATACCNGCTACAACATCTTCTCCCTGAGCATTTAATAAATATTCTGCAAATAGCTCTTTTTCTCCTGATAAAGGATCACGGGTGAATCCAACACCAGTTCCACAGTCATTTCCCATATTTCCAAAAACCATTGATTGTACAGTAACAGCAGTTCCAATTTCAGATGGTATATTATATTGTTTCCTATAAAAAATTGCTCTATCGTTATTCCAAGATAGAAAAACTGCGTTAATTGCTTTAACTAATTGATCTTTGGGATCTTGTGGAAAATTTTTGCCAGTTTTAGACTTAACAATTTTTTTGTATTCACTTACAAGTTGTTTCAGGGAATTGCTGTCTAAATCTACATCATGTTTAACATTTTTTTTNTTTTTTAATGTCTCNAGTCTTTTTTCAAATACTTCTTTATCAACTTTCAAAACTACATCAGAAAACATTTGAATAAATCTCCTATAAGAATCCCATGCAAACCTAGGATTTTTTGTTTTCTTTATTACTCCATTTACGGTTTTATCATTTAGTCCAAGATTGAGAATNGTGTCCATCATACCTGGCATCGAGAACATCGCACCAGACCTTACAGAAACTAATAATGGATTAATAGGATCCCCAAATCCTTTATCAGTCATGGTCTCTAGTTTAATTATATTTTTTTCCGTTTCATTGATGATTTTTTTTGGTAAAGCTTTTTTATTTTTATAAAAAATACCACATACCTCTGTTGAAATCGTAAAACCTGGAGGCACATTAATACCTATTTCTGTCATCTCAGCAAGACCAGCACCTTTACCGCCTAATANTTCTCTCATACTCCCTTTACCTTCTGATTTTTTATTTCCAAAGAAATAAAGATATGAATTAGATTTGTTTGCAGGCGCCATTNTTTAAATATCCTCCATAGTTATAAATCCGAAAAGTTTGCAACTCCAGAAATCAATTTTTTAAAACTTGTNAATAGGTTTAATCTATTTGACCTAACAATTTTTTTCTTATCCATNACCATAACATTATCAAAAAAGTTTGATAATGTTGATGAAGATTTAATAATCTCTTTTAAACATTTTTCAGATTCATCATAATTTGGATTAGCTTTAAAAAGCTTTTCAATTCTTAACATTTCAGAGTAAACATTTTTCTCATATTTATTTTCAAATAGCTTTTGATTAATATTTGTTGAATTGTTNTCTTTNATAATATTNTTAAGTCTCTTAAATATTTCTGAAGCTTTTATCAAATCTTTAGAACCATTTAGTTTTTTGATGATCGATATTTTATTTTTAATTTTTACTATGTCTAAAGAATTAAAATTTGAAACTACTGCATTCAAAATATTTACACTATAGCCATTTTCTACATAATAATTCTTTATTCTTTCTGTAAAAAACAACTTAACCTTATCTAAAGATTCCTTGTTATCTGCACCTTCTTTTTTCTCAATATTTGAGAAAGATTCTCTTAAGATTTCAATTAAATCTATATTTATATCTAGCTCTTCTAATATTCTAATTATACCTATACAACACCTTCTAAGTCCATATGGGTCTGAACTCCCTGTGGGAAAAAGTTTCACATGGAATGCGGAGCATATTGTATCTAATTTATCTGAAATACTAATGATTTTTGATAAATTATCTTTAGGAAGACTATCATCTCTTGTTTTAGGTAAATAATGGTCTGTAATGGAATTTGCTATAATTTTACTTGTATCACGGTAGTAATATCCACCCATTATTCCCTGAAGTTCTGGAAATTCGAATACCAT
Organism: bacterium; assembly: GCA_002715585.2. GTDB lineage: Bacteria > Desulfobacterota_D > UBA1144 > UBA1144 > UBA1144. Next base: position 270,333 of record PAZJ02000005.1, read on the forward strand.
TTGAGATGCTAAATCCGCTTTGCATAGNTCTGAAGTTTTTATTATATCATCCGCATTTATATTTAAATTTAGTATATCTCTTATTTTTAANGCTAACTTACTAACTCTTTTGGCCTTATCCCCATAACTTCCAATGCCTTGAATAAAAGTAATATCATCAATTTTTTCCCTTATTTTCTCAAGTCCATTTTTAATATCTTCTTCATAAAAAAACTTCCCGTCATTTAGTCTTGCGGCCAACACTTTCTCATTACCTTGAATAACTTTAAAATTATCTAAATATGGAGATCCAGCCACAAATAAAAAATTTGGAACAAGTTTGTTCATACTGGAGGTTGAATATACCGTAAAATATTTTTGATGGTTTTTCATTATCGAATTTATTACTTCTTTTGGAATTTTTAAGAAATTCTTATCAAAATTTCCAATTAATACCTTGGGATATTCAGTCAGATTAGATACATGATTAATTAAATCCAAATCTGGATTTACATATACTTTTTCTTTTTTCTCTATTCTTCTAACTTCCTCTAAAATTTTATCTTTCCTAGATTTGAAATCTAAAATAACATCATTTTTATTTAAAAAATTTAAGTAATCATCAAAGGATTTAATTTTTTTACTAGACATTTGAGAAAATCGATGGCCAATAATTTTATTTTCTGATGGTATTTTCATAAAATTTATTTTAATAAATTTCTTATTCATATTCGCAAATATATTCTTAATAGGCCTAATAAATGCAAAACTTTTATCACTCCATCTCATAAATTTCTTATTTTTTATTTTAGATATTGATTCAATAGTAATTTGTCTTAGATTTTCTTGGTTTTTAGAACCCTTAATTATTTTTTTGCAATATAAAAAACTCATCCCATTCTTTTTCTTTATTAGAATTTCTTTTTTATTAATATTATTTTTTTTGATAAATGATTCTGCCGGTTTTAAAAATTCTTTCTGATTTGAAATAGAAATATTTTCTGGCGGACCCCATATTTCTAATTTTTTGTCTTCAGTTTTATCTTTTAGACCTTTTATAAATAGCACTAACCTCATAGGAGTTCCATAAGATTTAATATGTGAATATTCAATGCCTTTATCTTTCATTAATATTTCAAAATTATTTTTAAGTTGTGATGACAAGTCATTAACAAGCCTAGCAGGAATTTCTTCCATATAGATTTCTAGAAAGAATTCCAAATCTTTATTTTTCATATTTTTCCATGTANAGATTAGCTGAATTTTTGGCAAGCTCTCTAATTTCTAAAATATATCTAGCCCTTTCTGTTACGCTTATACTTCCTCTTGCATCTAATAAATTAAATAAGTGAGAGCATTTCATGCAATAGTCATATGCCGGAAGAGGAAGACCATTGTTTATTAAGTTCAAACATTCTTTTTTGGAATCATTAAAAAATCTTTTTAACATTGAAATATCAGCAAACTCAAAATTATATTTNGAAAATTCATATTCCGTTCTGTGATGAATATCTTTGTATTTTACATTCTTTGACCAGTTTAAATCAAAAACACTCGATACATTTTGTAGATACATTGCAATCCTCTCAGTACCATATGTAATTTCAACTGTGATAGGATCTAAATCGAAACCACCTGCTTGTTGAAAATATGTGAACTGTGTAATTTCCATTCCGTCCAACCAGACTTCCCATCCTAAACCCCAAGCCCCAAGTGTGGGCGATTCCCAATCATCTTCAACAAATCTAATATCATGTTTCTTTGTATTAATTCCTAAAAATTCTAAACTTTGTAGATATAAACTCTGTATGTTTTCAACTGATGGTTTAATAACAACTTGAAATTGATAATAGTGTTGAAGTCTATTAGGATTTTCTCCATATCTTCCATCAGTAGGTCTTCTGCAAGGTTCAACATATGCAGCAGACCAATTTGATTTTCCTAAACACCTCAAAAATGTTCCAGGATGGAAAGTTCCTGCACCTTTTTCAAGATCATAGGGCTGTAAAATTATGCAGCCTTCTTTGGCCCAGAACTCTTGTAATTTTAAAATGATATTTTGAAAATCCATAAAAAATAATAACATCAAAGGAACTTATCTTCTATTTAATTGTTTGAATAATATTAGAAATCTCTACTTTAGAACCACTCACTATACTAGCAATATTTTTTTTTGGTTTTTCAATATTAAAGAGTCCAAGATTTATATTCATGGGTTGTAAATCTTTCTTATCTTCCTTAGAAATATAGTCTAGTAAAGTTCCGATTGCGGTCGTAAGTGGAAATTGAATAGGCTCAAGATTTCTAAAAACTCTAACCGCATTAATTCCTGCTACTATACCCATAGCAGATGATTCAGTATAGCCTTCAACTCCAGTCAGCTGGCCTGAAAAGAAAATATTTTTATTTTTTTTTGTTTGTAAAGTGTTATAAAGTTTTCCAGGTGAATTCAAATATGTATTTCTATGAATACTGCCAAACCTTAAAAATTCAATATTTTTGAATGCAGGTATCAATTTAAAAACTCTTTTTTGTTCATTTATTTTCATTTTTGTTTGGAAACCCACAATATTCCACATTGATTCACTTTTATTTTCTTTTCGCAACTGTATTACTGCATAAGGTCTTTCTCCTGTTTTGGGATTGATCAAGCCAACTGGCTTCATAGGCCCAAATCTTAAGGTATCCTCCCCCCTAGCTGCCATAATTTCAATAGGCAAACAGCCTTCGAAATATTTTATTTTTTCAAAGCTATGAAATTCAGTCTTTTCAGATTTTATTAATTCTGAAATAAAATTTTTATATTCTTCTTCATTTAGTGGACAGTTAATATAGTCTCCTTCTGACTCATCATATCTTGAAGCTCTAAAAAAATGTTTTTTATCAAGAGAATCATATAAAATAATGGGCGATATGGAATCATAAAATGCTAAAGATTTAACTCCAAAGAATTTTTCTATACTACTGGAGAGTGCATTTGAAGTTAAAGGGCCGCTAGAAATAATAAGCGGTTTATCAATATCAAATGGTATTGTAGTAAATTCTTCATTAACTACTTCTATAAACCTATCTTCTTTTATTTTATTTGTTATGTATTTAGAAAATTCTTTGCGATCTACTCCTAAAGCTCCGCCAGCAGGTACGCGGTGTTTTAATGCAGATTCTAGAACTATAGATCCTAAACTTAACATTTCATTCTTTAAAATCCCAGCTGCTTTTTCAGGAGAGTCTGATTTTAGTGAATTACTGCAAACTAATTCAGAGAACTCAGGTGATTTATGAGCCTCAGTAAATTTTTTTGGCTTCATTTCATAAATTCTTACGGGAATATTTCTTTTTGCAATTTGCAATGCTGCCTCACAACCAGCTAGGCCTGCACCAACAATTGACACACCATTAAACAATTTCAATTTATACTTGTTCACCAATTAAAGAATTTTGTGTTGCTTCTGTAATTTTAACATTTATTAATTTTCCAATATTAGAGTCATTTATATTTTTAACATTTACTACTTTATTATAAGTTGTTCTTCCGTATAGATCATTCCTATTTTGTTTACTGTAGCCCTCAATTAAAACTTCTATGATTTTTCCAAGGTTATCACAATTTTTTTTAAAAGTAATTTCTTTTTGTCTCTCTTGAAGAATGGATAATCTTTTTGAGGCTTTATTGTCTGGAACATGATACTTCATTTTTTCACCAGGGGTTCCAGGGCGTACAGAATATTTAAAAGAATAAACGGTATCAAATTCAATAAGATTTATCAGGTCCATTGTTTCTTGAAAATCTTTTTCACTTTCAGAACCAAAGCCTATAATGATATCTGTAGATAAAGCAATGTCAGGTATTTCATCTCGCAGCATTTCAATTCTTTGTTTATACCATTCAATTGAATATGTCCTGCTCATCTCTCTTAAAATTTTATTAGAGCCCGACTGCACTGGCAAATGAAGCTGTTTACATACTTTGCTATTTTTTTTCATAGAACTTATCATTTTAGAAGTTATATCTTTGGGGAATGATGTAGTAAATCTAATTCTTTCAAGCCCATCAATTTCCTGAAGATTGTCAAGCAAACTTGGAAATCTTAATCTATTATGTTTCCAAGAGTTTACTGTCTGTCCGATATAAGTTATTTCTTTTGCGCCTAATTCTACCAAATATTTTGATTCAGAAATTATTTCATTAATGGGCCTATTAATCTCACTTCCTCTGGTTGTCGGCACAATACAATATGCACATTTTTTATTGCATCCTTGTTGGATTGAAACAAAACCCGCAACTTTATCTTTTTTATGATATGGAGTTATATCAAATACGTCTTGAACATCCATAGATGTCTCAATAGGACGATGATTATTCTCACTTCTAATATCTTTAATAATTTTTGGTATTTGAGGGATACCCCTAGGTCCAAGAACAAAATCTAAATATGGCATATCTTTTAAAAGCTTTTTACCATAAAGCTGAGCCACACAACCAGACATGCCAACTATAAGTTCAGGCTTATTTTTTTTAAGTTTGTTATATCTACCCACTGCACTTACTGCTTTATGATCAGCTTTTTCTCTAATCGCACATGTATTGATAATTATAATATCAGCATTTTCAGCTACATTTGTGGGAGTTGCATTTAGAGCATTTATTATTCTATCAGAATCATACTCATTCATTTGGCACCCATAAGTTTCAATAAAAACAGATTCTTTTTTCATCTTGAAAATTTTAACAATCTTTAAATTTAATGCAATAATTTAAAATTGACTAATTTTCTCATATTTAGTACCATTCATAGATGTTCCAGTGGACGAATGACATTAATTCTAAGCAATGGAAAACATTCATAGCAGCTTTTTTTGGCTGGACATTGGATGCGATGGACTTACTCCTATATGTTTTCGCTTTCAAATTCATAGCGCAAACATTTGATATAACTGGAACTCAAGCTGCCTTGCTATTCAGTATTACCTTAGCTTCCTCAGCTTTGGGTGGAATTGTTTTTGGAATAATTTCGGATTATGTTGGCAGGGTAAAAGCACTGACATATTCAATTTTAATTTATTCTCTTTTTACTATGCTTTCCGCTTTTTCTCCAGATATTTGGTTTTTTGTAGTATGTCGCTTTCTTTTAGGATTAGGGATGGGGGGCGAATGGGCTTCTGGTGAAATTTTGGTTGCTGAAAGTTGGCCCAAACAACATAGAGGTAAAGTAGTTGGTATGGTTCAAAGTGGTTGGGGTTTTGGATTTATTTTTGCAGCAATTTTAGCTACATTTGTATTGCCTGTTGATGACTTTAATTTAAATATGATTCCTTTTGTAAATAGTGACTTTCCAGTTGAAAGCTGGAGAGTTCTTTTTTTTCTAGGCGTAATACCTGCATTTCTAGTATTTTATGTGAGAAGAGTTTGTGAGGAACCTGAAATTTGGAAAAAATCTGCAGAGGAAAGATCTAAAACAAAACAAGAATTTACTTTTTTTGAAATTTTTAATTCTAAAGAAATTAGATCAATGTTAATAAAAGCAACAATGCTGACAAGTTTTTGCATGATATCTTATTGGGGCTTAAGTTATTTTGTACCCAATTATCTAGCAAGCCCCGTTTCCGAAGGGGGTGCAGGATTAGGAATTGTCAAAGGTTTTGGATTTACTATTCCACTTAACATAGGAGCAATTTTAGGTTGTATTTCTTTTGGTTTGATAAGTGATAGGATTGGTAGAAAGACAACATTTGGTACCTATTTACTGATTGTTGCCTTGCTAGTTCCAATTTTTGGAAATATAGTCCAAATCCAGGAATTTTTGGGATTTATATCTCTTGATGCTTTAGTGCTTATAATTGCTCCATTATTAGGGTTTTTTGCAACTGGATTTTATTCTGGCTTTGGTGCAATATTTGCAGAGATATTCCCAACCCGAGCAAGAGGAACTGCTCAGGGATTTAGCTATAATGTTGGAAGGGGTGCTTCGGCAATTGCACCGCCTTTATTTGCTTTTGTTGCCGTGAGTTCGTTCGCATTTATTTTTGATGGGGAAATTATTGGAAATGGAAGGGCTTTAATGACAGCATCTGTTTTTGCAATATTTGCTTTCTTAGTTCTTTTACTCCTTCCTGAGACAAAAGGTAAAGATCTAGAATAATTTTTATCCAAAAGAATTGTTAATTTTGTATTAATTTGGTATGTTATTTGCATAAAAGTAACTATAAACCATAAGGAGGGTTATATTTATGCGTAAATTAACTATATTTGCATTAGTACTAGTTTTTTTAGCTTTACCAGTTAAAAATTCTTTTGCTGCTGATTCTGCAATTCCACTAACCTTCTCAGGGTATGTTGTAACTGAAGGTACAGCAAACTTTGGTGATAATGGTGGAGATAACGCAAACAATTTCTATACTTTTAGCGATGATGAGTCAACTTTTACTCCAAGCGCTCAATTAGGTGTAGCTAATGATTTCTTTGTAATAGATGCGTTATTTGGAGCAATGGCTGGCGATTTGGGTACTGGTGATGAAGAATTTTTCTTACATCAAGCTTACGGAGTAGTTCCAGTGGGTGCATTCACAGTAATGGTTGGCCATATGGATACAATGCTTGGTAACGAGGTAATAAATCCTGGAGACAATCCAAACATTACAAGAAGCTTCTTATTTGGATATTCTATTAATTTCCAAAATACAGGTGTTAGAGCAATGTTTGAACCAGGTATGTTAGCTGATGAAGTTTATATCGGAGTTAGCAATGGTTCTGACGTCATCTATGATGAAGGAACTGATCAACAGAAAATTATCGAAGCTGCTGCAGGTTTAACTGTAGGAGAAGGTAGTCTTTTCTTAGCTATGAACTACGGTAATGACGGAACAGATGCTAATACAATTCAGCAAACTTATACAGCTGTCTTTGGATATCCATTGGCATTCGCTGATCTAACGGTTAACGGTGTTTATGGTAAAGAAACTAAATCAGGCTCTACTATTGATGGAGAATGGTTTGGATTCGCTACATATCTTTCAAAAGCAATTTCAGACACAATGTCTGTAACAGTCAGATATGAATATTTCCAAGATGAAGGTGATACTAAATTAGGTTTTGATGATTTAGATTCATCATTTGTTAATGCAAGTGATGACGGAACACTTGAGAGTTTCACAATTACTCCAGAAATGGCAGTAGGTGGTGGAGTTCTTAGAGCTGAATACAGAATGGATTTTGCTAACTTCAAAGCATTCCAAGCTGGTGAAGGTTCTACACCTCAAAACAAATCACAAAAAACAGCATCGCTACAATACATAGTAGCATTCTAAATTGCTAATGACTTGTGGAGCCTTTTGGCTCCACAAGCTTTCTTGATTAATAATTTTAATTATATAAACTTTTCGAATCTTGATTTGCCCTGATAGCTCAGTCGGTAGAGCAGAGGACTGAAAATCCTCGTGTCGGTGGTTCGATTCCGCCTCAGGGCACTTCATGTTTGAAAAATAATAACTATGTCTGTACAATAGTTTTATGCATAAAGAGTTCGGTAACTTTTTAAAATCTTTAAGAAAATCAAGAGGTATTACTCAAGAGAATCTCGCAAATGGAATCGGGGTTTCAACTGTATATATCCATCAACTCGAAACAGGCAAGGTAGACGCGCCATCTAAAACTAAATGTTTTGAAATTTCTAAGGTTTTAAATGTTTCATCTGAAAAGGTATGGAATAGAGCAAAAGATCATAAACTACTAAGGTTCCTTAATAAAGAAAAAATAATCTCTTCATTAAACGAACCAATCACTAATTCAGAAAAGCTTTTATTAGATCTTTTTAGGAATCTTAATTCTGATGTTAGAAAAGATTTTATAGGGATGATATATATGCTATTAAAGTCTGATAAAAGAGTTTCTAAAGAGGTTCTCCAAAAAGTTTACGAATTATCAAAAAGTGCCTAATGTATTATTTACGAAGATTTTTAATAATTTTAATTATTCAGATAGTAATTTTTGCTTTTATATCGACTATTTTTATATTTAATTTTAATCTTGAAAGAGAATCGCTCAAAAAACAATCTAAACAATTCACAGAGCTAATAGCTAAGCAGGCAGGAATTTATTTCACTGTGAATGATAAAAAAAATACAAAAGCTTTTATTTCATACTTAGATTCAAATATAGGAATTGATGAGCTTTCATCTGCGTTTGCAATAACAAAACCAAATATAATATCAATATTTTTTTCTGATGATATTGTTTCAGGTAAAATCAATGCTGGGGTTAATGAAAATTTTCAAAAAGATGATTCAGCTGAAATTAATAAAGACGAAAAATATTTTTTTAATAATAAATATGTAGCAATAAGGCCTTTTTATGGGGATTATGAAAAACCCATGGGTGTTGTTAGAGTTGAAGTGGATAATATACCTTTAATTTTAAGAACATTGTCTACTAATGCTGTTTTTTATTTATTATTATTTTTAATACTTAATAACCAAGCTTTTTTATTTTATTTATGGACAAAGAAAAAGAAGCCGCCAATAACTGATACCTCTTATATTAAAGAAAGTTCTATTGGATCAATAAAAATTATGCAAAAAATTATAAATCAAATTATTGAGGATCATAATAATATTTCTGATGAGAAAAATAAAAATTAAAAGATTTATTATCATACTTTTTTTATCATTTATTTCTTTTACTAGCTATTTAAATGCAAATCCAACAAATAATTTAGTTGTTCTAGAAACATTAAACTCAGAAAATAAATTTGAATATTCAGGTTTTTTTATAAATAAATCCTCAGTTCCTATATATGATATTTCTATTAGGTATGTAGCTAAAAGTAAAAATGGAGAGGTTATTGAAGCAAAATCTGTTTCTTTGTTGGATAAAAATAATTATCCATTGCAGCCAGGAGAAAAGTTAAACTTTAGCTTTGTTATAGATTCAAGTCCAAAAACAATTTACACTAAGAAATTGTATTTCTATAACTAATAGGATATAAATAAATTTAACTATGTCTAATAAAATAAGAATTTTAATAGCTAAAGCAGGATTAGATGGTCATGATAGAGGGGCAAAAATTATAACTCGAGCTTTACGTGATGCAGGATTTGAAGTAATTTATACTGGACTTCATCAAACTCCAGAGATGATTGCTGAAGCAGCATTACAAGAAGATGTTGATGCAATTGGAGTAAGTTTGTTATCTGGTGCTCATAATTTTTTATTTCCTGAGATCATTAAAAATTTAAATGACAAAGGCTTAGGTGATATTGTTATTTTTGGGGGAGGAATTATTCCTGAAGAAGATATTCCAAAACTAAAAGAATTTGGAGTAAAAGAAATATTTGGTCCTGGAACATCAACAACCGAGATGATAGACTGGATCAATAATAATGTTTCAAAATAATTATTCTTTTCCTATAAGATTAGTTATAAATCCAACAAATAATGCAATTCCTACTATAGATCCAACAATTTTAAAGTATAATCCTAGATCAACATGAGAAGCCTTATATACTCCAAGACCTACTAGACCGAATAATAAAGAACATACTAAAATAGAACCTAAATAATCTCTTCTTAACATTGTAACTCCCAGAAATTAAATATAATATTAATATCTTATGAAATCAAATACTAATGTGTCTATTTTTGGAGGTGGAAGCTGGGGAACTTCCCTGGCCAACTTAATCGCTCATAATTCAAGAAAAGTTAAAATTTGGGCAAAAGAAACTTCTGTTTGTGATTCAATTAATAAACTTAAAGAAAATAAACTTTTTCTTCCAGGACACAAATTATCAAATAATCTTGAAGCTATAAATGATATTAAAGATAAAGACTTTTTAGAATCTAATATTTATATTTTTACGATTCCAACACAGTATATTCGTCCAATGTTATTAAAATTAAAAAATCACATTAATCCAAAATCAATAATTATTAATGCTTCAAAAGGAATTGATATAAAATCTTTAAAATTTATTAATCAAATATTTGTCGAAACAGCTAATATTAATAATAAAAAATATGTAACACTCTCTGGCCCTAGTTTTGCAAAAGATGTTATAAGTGAATTACCAACGGCCGTAACTCTTTCCTCTAAAAGTAGCTCGTCCCTTGAATTATCAGCAGCACTATTTGAAAATACAAATCTAAAAGTATATAGGTCAAATGACGTTATCGGGGTTGAAATCGCAGGTGCATTAAAAAATGTTATAGCAATTGGTGCAGGAATTATTGATGGTGTAGGAAACAGTGAAAGTACAAAAGCTGCTTTTATCACAAGAAGCTTATTTGAAATAAGACAGTTTTCAAAAATGCTAGGCGCAAAAGATTCAACTTTTCTGGGACTTTCAGGGGTAGGTGATCTTATGTTAACTTGTTATGGAATACAAAGTAGAAATAGAAATTTAGGTTTTATGATTGGAAAAGGGATGAAAATTAAGTCTGTTTTAAAATCTTCAAATTCTATTGCAGAGGGATATTTTACTTCTAAAGCATTTATAAAACTTTCAAAAAAATTTAAGTTTAAAGCACCAATACTTGAGTCAATCTACGGAGTTCTTTACAAAAATGTCAGCCCTGATAATTTAGTAAATAATATAGTAAAAAAAGGTATAATTTCCGATATTTAGACTTCATTTTTACCTATAAAAATGTATAATATCCTTATTAATTCCATGGAGAATTTTTACAATTTCTATCGATAAAAACATTAAATCTACAGAGATATATGATGAATTAAAAGATTCATATTTAAGTTATTCATTAAGTGTAATAATTGGTAGAGCTTTGCCCGATGTAAGAGACGGTTTAAAGCCTGTTCATAGAAGATTGCTATATGGAATGAAAGATTTAGGTCTTGAATCAAACAAATCATACAAGAAATCTGCCAGAGTTGTAGGAGATGTAATGGGTAAATTCCATCCCCATGGAGATAGCGCTTTATATGAAGCATTGGTTAGAATGGCGCAGGATTTCTCCTTAAGATACCCCCTAGTTGATGGACAAGGCAATTTTGGTTCAATTGATGGCGATCCAGCAGCAGCAATGAGATACACAGAAGTAAAGCTTGCAAAGCTTACTTCGGAAATATTGGAGGACATTGAAAAAAATACAGTCGATTTTATTGAAAATTATGATGGCTCTTCAAAAGAACCTAAAGTTTTACCCTCAAAGATTCCTAATCTTTTATTGAATGGTGCCTCTGGAATTGCTGTTGGAATGTCAACAAATATACCTCCACATAACTTTAAGGAATTAGCAAATGCCATAATAGCTCAAATTAAAAATCCAAAAATTACTATTGAAAAATTAATTGAAATTATTCCTGGCCCAGATTTTCCGACAGGTGGCATAATTCATGGTTCTAAAGAAATTATAAAACAAGTCTATTCAACTGGAAGAGGAATAATAAAATTAAGAGGTAAGGCTTTTATAGAGACAGAAACAAATGCAATTGTTATTACTGAAATTCCTTATCAAGTTAATAAAAGCAAATTAATTGAAAAAATAGCTGATCTTGTTAAGGATGAAAAAATAAAGGGAATTTCAGACATTAGGGATGAATCTAATAGGGATGGTATGAGAATTGTTATTGATCCAAAAAGAAATGAGGATCCAAATGTGATTTTAAATAATTTATTTTCATTGACTCCATTGAGTACAACCTTTGGGATTATTCTTTTGGCAATTGATAAAAATAAGCCACAACTATTAGGACTTAAAGAGATAAATCAGTGTTTTATAGACCATAGATTTGAAATAATCACTAAGAGGTTTCTTTTTGAACTATCCAAAGCAAAAGATAGATTACATTTATTGGATGGTTTTAAAGTTGCTTTAGATAAATTAGATCAAACAATTAAGATAATCAGATCCTCTAAAGAACCTAGTGATGCTAGGGAATCTTTAATTAAAAAGTTAAAAATTTCTGTTATTCAAGCTAATGCAATATTAGATTTAAGACTTCAAAGGCTTACTGGAATGGAACAAGAGAAAATATTTGAAGAAAGAAAAAATTTGATTAAACGCATTAAAGAAATAGAAAAAATACTATCTAGTGATGAAGAAATTAATAAAATTATGATTGATGAATTGAAGGAATTGGTTGATTTGTACGGTGATACCAGAAGGACAAACATAGATGATAGAGATCTTGGTGGAATTTCAGTTGAGGATTTAATAACTGAAGAGGACATGACGGTCACACTTACACATGAGGGCTTTATTAAAAGAACATCTGAGAAGCTATATAAGAGTCAAAAGAGGGGAGGTGTTGGTAGAACTGGTGCAACATCAAAAAATAATGATTTTGCGGAACATGTTTTTGTCGCATCAACCCATGATTATGTGATGTTTTTTACTAGTTCAGGGAAATGCTTCTGGAGAAAAGTTCACGAGCTTCCTGAATCAAGTCTTACTGCAAGAGGGAGAGCATTAACAAATATACTAGAATTATCAGAAAATGAAAAAGTTCGATCTTATATTTCATTAAAAAACTTTGAACAAGACAAGTTCTTAATAATGACTACAAAAAGTGGAATTATAAAAAAAACAGTGCTAGAGGAATATTCAAGGCCCAGATCTAATGGAATCATTGCTATCAATTTGAAAAATAACGATGAGCTAATTTCTGTTAGAACTAGTTCTGGCGATGATCAAATCTTAATTTCAACGCATAATGGTCAAGCAATTAGATTTAACGAGGACAATGTAAGGTCAGTTGGTAGAAATAGTATGGGTGTAAAAGGTATAAGTTTAAAAGCTGATGATTATGTTGTTAGCTCAGAGGTTATCAAAGATTTATCATCACAAATTTTAACTATAACAGAGAATGGATTCGGGAAGCGAACAGAGGTTGAAAAATATAGACTAATTGGAAGAGGTGGTAAGGGTGTAACAACTCTAAAAATTACTGAAAAAACTGGAAGTATTATAAATGCTTTTCAAGTTAAAGATGGTGATGATATTATATTATTATCATCTGTTGGTAAGGCAACTAGACTTAAATCCTCGGATATATCAATAATTGGTAGAGCAACTCAAGGTGTAAGACTAATGAAATTGGAAGAGGATATAAAAGTTGTAGCTGCTGCAAAAGTTGATGAGAAAGAAGATGACGACTAATATCTGCGAAAAATTAAAAAATTTATTTGAAAAATATACTAATTATAATTCGTTTGCATGCTCCTCGCAAAATAAGTTTGGTTTGAAACTTGATATTATTCAAGATGGAGAACTCTGCTATTCAGATTTTAAACTTAATAGACTTTATACTGGATTTCCAAATATTATTCACGGAGGAGTTCAAGCTACAATAATTGATGAAATAGGATTTTGGGCAATGTTTAATAAATATAAAACTGTAGGATTGACGACAAAATTATCAATTGAATATTTAAATAAAGTTGAGCCAGAAATAAACTTAAAAGCATTAGTTACAAAAATTGTTAAGTCTGATTTGGATGTCAATGTTGAAGTACAAATTAAAAATAATAATATGACTTTAGTTATAGGATTTTTAACTTATAAGCTCATTAATGATATTTTACTTAAAAGGTATTTTGGTGAAAAGTTTTATATGGAGTTTTTAAAAATTAAAAATGAATATAATTAAACTATATGATCATGAATTGTCAGGGAATTGCTATAAGGTTAGATTATTGTTAAGCCAGCTGTCTTTGGATTTTGAGAGTATAAAAATAGATGTCTTCAAAGGGGAGAATAAAAAAGATTTTTTTAAAGAAATTAACCCGGCTATGAAAATTCCTGTAATTAATGATGATGGTTTAATATTAAATGAATCTAACGCAATTCTTTTATATTTATGTGATAAGTATAAATCTAAATTAGTTTCTAATTCTATAGAGAGTAGGGCTAAGATTTATTCATGGCTTATTTATAATAAAACATCTGTTGACCCTTTTTTAGCGAAAGCCAGAGCTATTAAAAAATTTTATCCAGATGATAAGCAAGACCTTAATGAATTAAAGTATTTAAAAATTGAAGGTATAAAGTCTTTAAATTTAATAGATAATTATTTAAAAACTTCTAATTTTTTTTCCAGTGAATATTCAGTTGCGGATATTGCGATGTACCCTTATATAAAATTATCATATGAAGGAGAAATCTTCTTAGATGAATATGAGAATATTTTAAAATGGATTGAAAGAGTAGAGAATACTGATAAATTTAAACCAATATATTAGAAAAAAGCGGGAAACGGGACTCGAACCCGCGACCTTCTGCTTGGCAAGCAGACGCTCTAGCCAACTGAGCTATTCCCGCAGACTAGACATTCAGTAATTATACTTCTATATTTTTTATGTCAATAGGATTTACAATGAAGGAAATTAGAGAGAATTATTTAAATAAAGTAAAAAGAGTTATTATAAAAATTGGATCAAAGGCTCTATCTAATGGAAAAGATAAAATAAGCAGAAGAATTATTCAAAATCTGACAATATCAATTCATGAATTAAGAAAAAGGGATATTGAAGTAATATTGATTACTTCTGGAGCAATTTTAGCAGGTAATGAATATTTAAATATCAATGTTAAAAATACTAATATTATTAAAAAGCAGGTTTTATCATCGCTCGGTCAAATTAAACTTATGACGATTTATTCAGAATTTTTTCAAGAAAAAAATATTCTTGTTTCACAGTTACTTCTGACAAATGATATTTTCCAAGATAGAAAAAGATTTTTGAATGCAAGAGCAACTATTTTAGAATTATTAAAGATGAATATTATTCCTATTGTCAATGAAAATGACACAGTTTCAATTGATGAAATAATGTTTGGTGACAATGATATTCTTGCCTCCAAAGTAGCCTCGATGGTTGATGCCGAATTTCTTATTTTATTGACTGACATTGATGGGCTTTATAATGGTAATCCAAAGAAAAATAAAAATGCAAAACTAATCAATTTAATCTCCGAAAAAGAGTTTGATAGTAAAATTTTATCTGATACAGATGATAAAATTTCTGCAGGGGGAATGACTTCAAAGATTTATGCAGCATTAAATGTATCAAAATTTGGCATACCAACAATAATTGCAAATGGTATGAAAAAAAATATTATAAATAATATTTTTTCTTATAAAGATATAGGGACAATGATTGTTCCTTCAGATAAATTTGTGAAGAATAGAAAAAAATGGATTGGTATAGGTCTAAAAACATCAGGAAAGATTTTTATTGATGATGGTGCCGTTAGTGCAATTATTCATAAAGGAAAAAGTTTATTACCTTCGGGCATTAAAAAGGTTCAAGGGACTTTTGAAAAAGGACAGCAGGTTGTAATAATAAATGATTCAAATTCTGAAAATATTGCAAAAGGGTTGATTTCGTATAGTTCTAATGAATTAAATAAAATAATCGGTAAAAAATCTTCTCAAATTGAGAGCATTCTTGGGTATAAATATTCAGATGAAATCATTCATAGGGATAATTTAATTATTGAAAAGACTATATAAAATCTAAAAGATTTTCACTGTCTGGATCTTCCGTAGGGACTTGTTTTTTAAATTGTAAGCTATTTTCCTTTTTTTCAATTTTTATATTACCTGTTTTTGCTCTATATGCTACAAATTGAGATCCATAAGTTTCTTTTGATATAGTATTCAATATAAATGGAAAATTTTTAGACCCTATAAAAATTGAATGTATACATATTCCCAATTTTTTTGCTCTTTCTCTTTCACGTTTTACTTCTGTATCACCAGAAGTGGGTATACCATCAGTGATAAATAATATATGTTTATTTCTTAACCCTCTACCTTTGAAATCTGATATTGCATCCTTTAAAGACTCTTCATAATTTGTATTACCTGAACACTCAGTTTTTGATGCTTGTTCGAGAATTGTCTCATACTCCTTAGTAAAAAATTTTTCTTCAACTATTGTTTTATATGATTTATGATTAAATTCGATATATCCAACTCTCATTCTTTTTGTTCTGGCTAATTCAATAACAGCTTTAACAACTGAGGATGACCACTCACTATATACTCCCATCATTGACGTGCTAATATCCCTAAGTATTGCAATCTCCCCTCCCATCATTTCTTTCTCTCGTTGATGAACTCTTGGTAATTGAGGTGATAAATTTTTAGACCATATTGCTGCATCAATAGGATCAACATCATCAATTTCATAAAATGAATTCATTCTTTTATATCTTCTTGGGAGCCCCCCAGGATAATTTCCTCTTTTTGCTATACTTCTTTGTATATTGCCCTCTAAGACTTTCATAACAATTTGAACATTTTGTGCGATTTCTTGATTTTCCTCAGTGCCTACTTTATTTGCATCAGTATCTCCAGATCGTTTGGATTTTGTAGCATAAACTTTTTCGGAAAGCGGTGTATTGTTCATATCTCCTTCTCCATCATCTTCACTTTTATTAGATGGATTAGTGGGAATTTTCTCATCGGAGTCTAATGGTCTGGAATTATCTTCACTCGTCAAATTATCTTGTAGTTCATCAAGCGCCTGCATAAAAGAATTCTCAGCATCACTCATTTGTTCTTCCGTTAAATCGGAATCTTTATCTTGATTATCTCCGGCTTGTTTATTAGGGGAGTCCTTCTCATATTCTCCACCTTCTTTCTTCTGTTTATTCTCTAGTTCTTGGTCTTTTTTTTTTGGTTCTCAAAGGACTCTAGTTTTTGTTCAGCTGCTTCTAGTATGTCTTCGGGGACTCTAAAAGGAAGAAGAAATCTGAGAACTTTTAGATCAGACAAGTCTGATTCACCTCTATTGTTAATTACCGCATTTGCTTTAATAAGCTTTAACGATTTTACTAGAAATGTTCTATCCGAAATAACAGAATTAGTTTCGTTCAATCTTTGATCTTCAACTAGCCAGTTAATAAAGGAGGCCAAACCTTCTTGAACTTCGACTGGAATTACAACTTTTTCTTGTTTTTTAAAACTATCATCAAGAGCTTTTTTTCCAACTTTTGCTACAAATTCATTAGACCCAGATTTTGTAGAATATAAGCTGATAATTTTTTTTACATCATCCCATTGCTTAGAATAAGAAATACCTTTTGAATTAACTTGGATAACAAACCTGTCTAAGTTGGCGGGGTCAAGAGGTTCGTTGTAATATTCATCAGCCGTAGGGTTACTAGTGGCGATGGCAGTCAATAGTGGAATATTTTCATCACCATATTTTCTTTCATTTAAAATCCTTAAAAGAACATTTAAAGACTCACCAGGAGCTCTTGAAATATCATCAAGTAAACAAATATCTGAAGTAAGAATACCACCTTTGATAATGTTCTGTTTAATAATTTCTCCATCATTAGTATCTTCTCGTGAAATTACTAGATCTCCAACTAATTCAGATAATCTTGTATCCCTATGCATTTGATAAAAGAAAAAGTTTAGTTCAGCAGATTTAGAAACGATTTCGGAAAGCATGGTTTTAGCCGTTCCAGGAGGGCCTTGTATGTATATATGTTCTCGTGATACTATACCAAGCAACAAGGCAGTCTTAACTTCATTATGGCCTACTACTAATTCATCGAGTTCGGACTTTAAAGTTTCAAACGGATTCGACATATTATTAACCTACGGATAAAAAACCCTCTATTAAATTTACATCAATAGGGTTTATTTACAACTTTTTTTAATTTATTAAAAATGTAATTTATGATAAGTTTTTTATATGAAATTTGAAAATATTATCGGGTATAAATTCAAGAATAAAGCACTTTTAAAACAATGTTTAACTCATAAATCATTTTCAAATGAATTTAAGGTACCAAATAACGAACGTTTAGAATTCTTGGGTGATTCAGTATTAAGTGTCATTGTATCAAAATATTTATTTTTAAAGTTTTCAAACTATTCTGAAGGTAAATTATCTATTATGAAAAACCAATTAGTGAGCAAAAAATCCCTAGCCGATTGTGCAAAAAAATATAAATTTCATGACTATTTATTATTAGGTAAAGGTGAAGTTAAAACTAATGGTAAAAGAAAAGATTCAACCTTATCTTGTATGTATGAAGCTATAATTGGAGGTATTTTTATTGATTCTGGAATTTTACAATCCGAAAAGTTTATTAAAAAAACTTTACTGAATATTGATTTTAAAAAATTTAAATACTTTGATTATAAATCTCAAATACAAGTATTTTTTCAAAAGAATTACAGTTATGTGCCAATTTATAAAATAAATTCTGTAACCGGTCCAGCACACAAAAGAAAATACAAGGTATCCCTTTATGACAGAAGAATAAGATTATCATTGGGAGTAGGAAAAACGAAAAAAGAAGCGCAAAATAATGCAGCTAAAAAAGTTTTAATAAAATTCAATCAGATTTAAATAGATTTTGAGAAATTTTTAAATCTTTTAATAGTTTATCAAAATCTTTATTATTTATTCCTAATTCACCAGTTGTTTTTTCCTTGTCACCTTTATATTTGATCAATGTGCTTTCTATGATTGTAGTTTTAACTTTATTTAATATATTTTGATATTTATTTTCTTCAGATTCATCTTTACTTAAAATTGTATCAATTAGAAGGTTGTAGTTTAAATTTGCAAAATTCTCAGATGAAGCTTCGTGTATTTTTGGAAAATGTTCATCAATATCATCTGCTGTCAAATGAGAATTATTAGACATAATTATCAATTTTTTAATTGCATTTTCTAATTCCCTAATATTCCCAGGCCAGTCATATTTCATGAAAATTTCAATTATTTCATTATCAAAAGTTTTAATTCCATTATTATGATCAGGATTTTTTTCAAGAAAATATGAAATTAAATACGGAACATCTTCTTTCCTATCTCTAAGAGGCGGAATATCAATCGATATTGTATTAAGTCTATAAAACAAGTCATCTCTAAATTTTTTTTCATTTATTAATTCTTCAAGATTTTTATTTGTAGAGGCAATAATTCTACAATTAAAACTGGTTGGCTTTTGTGATCCAAGCTTATAAAATTTTTTTTCTTCTATAACTCTAAGAAGCTTGCTCTGTAAATCAATAGACATATCACCAATTTCGTCAAGCAATATCGTTCCGTTATCGGCTTCCTCAAATCTTCCGGACTTCTTTTTTTCTGCTCCTGTGAAAGCACCTTTCTCATATCCAAACAATTCACTTTCTAATAAATCTCCTGGTATGGCAGTAACATTTACTTGTATGTAAGGACCTTTATTGTTGGGACTATTTGTATGAATTGCTCTAGCAATCATTTCTTTACCTGTCCCGGACTCGCCTCTGATTAATACAGTATGATCACTATTAGAAATTTTTCCTATATCTTTGAAGATTTTTTGAATAGATGATGATTTACCTACAACTTCAAAGTTATCTTTTTTTATATTATCAATATCATTTTCCAAATTTCGAATTTGTAAATTTTGTATATAATTTTTCATTGCCCTTTCTACTAAAAGTAATAAATCATTATTTAGATTTATGGGCTTGTCTAAATAATCATATGCGCCTAGCTTCATAGAATTAATTGCATTGTCCATATTATCTTGAGCTGTCATAACAATTATTGAAGAGTTCTTAGAGATTGATTTAATTTTATCAAAATAGTCTAGAGATTTTCCATCAGGCAAATTAATATCCAAAAAAATCATAGAATATTCACTTTTCTTAAGCTTTTTATATGTCTCAGAAATTGAAGAGGCACTATCAATAATAAATCCCTCTTTTTTCAGAAATAAATCTAGAACTTTAATAATGCTTGGTTCATCATCAACTATTAAAATATTTTTTTCCATAGATTAAAATTATACTCAAAAATCTAATTTTCTGGTAAATAAACTGTAAAAATAGTTTGTTTGTTTATACATACAGCTTCTATGTATCCATTAAATTTATTTATGATTTTTTGGCTTATAAATAATCCGATTCCCTGACCACTCTTTTTGGTAGTATAAAAGGGTTTAAATAGTTTCTTGATATCTGATTCACTAATACCTTTACCATTATCTATAATTTCAATTATTATAAAATTTTTCTTATTTAACTTATATTTTTTATTTAACTTTGTTCTCACTATAATGCTACCTTCCTTATGGATTGAATCATAAGCATTTTTTATTAAATTTATAAATACAATTTTTAATAATTCTTTGTTAGCTTTAATATTTAATGATTCAGTGAAGGTTTCATAAGATAATGATATATTCTTATTTTTACTATCAAGTTCACAAATTTTGATAGAATCTTTTATAGCTTCGCTAATATCAACAATTTCAAAACTCTCTTTATTGCTTGGTTGTAAATATTTGAATGTATTTACTAACTTGGATAATCTTTCTGATTCACTTTCAATAATTTTAGAACATTCGATAATTTCATCTTTTTTTACATTATTACTATTAATTATTTGAGCTGCGCCTTTTATACCCGCCAAAGGATTCTTTATTTCATGGGCTAATCCATGAAAAAGTTGACTCATAATTTTCTCTTCATCATCAAATTTATTTTGCTTATAAAGAACGTTTCTTCCCTCTAAATTAAATAGTTGAATTAAAACATACTCAAATTCTGTTTTTTTGTTGCTTACAAATATAGTAGGATTGATAAATATATGAACATTAATTTCATTTGAAAATTTATCTATGAGGAAGATATCTCTCAATATTTTTGGAGACTGACTTTTTATGCATAATATTATTTCATCAAAAATTTTCTCACCGAAAACATTTTTAAATTCCATTTTTTTTATTTGATTTTCAGAATATCCGATTAAACTTTGTGCCTCTTGATTAATATATTTTAAATTTAAATTTTTATCACATAATAATAATCCTTCGAGAATATTCTCTAATGCCAAATTCTCAAATAAATTATCATTATTCAATTTTAATCCTCAAATGGTATTAGTAATGGATTTTTGGAAATTATAGATAATTTGTCCAATTGTTTTATTACTTTATTTATAACTTTATAGCTTGTATTTTTTGTGGTTATTATGACAGGAACATTTTTTATTTCTTCATTTTGAGAATCTTGTAGAATTTTCTCAATGTTTATTAAATATTTTGCAAATAGAGAGGTAATTTTTGCAAGGTTGCCTGGTTTATTTTTAACATTTAATCTTAAATAAAATTTACTTTTTAAATTATCAATACTGAAAGAGCTGTATTTTTTTAATGATTGTATTGAGGATTTATAATATGACAAGGTTTTTATTAAATCACTTAATATCGCACTCGCCGTCGGCATCATTCCTGCACCATAGCCATATTTCATAACAGGACCAAGATTTGTAGAATCAATTAATATTGCATTAAATTCTTCGTTAACGTTTGCAAGTGGGTTACTATTTTTTAATAAAGCTAAATGTACTCTAAGATCAACTTTATCACCTTTGATTTTTCCTACACCAATTAATTTAATTTTATATCCAAGTTGATTAGCGATTTCAATATCAATTTTTGATATATCTTCAATTCCGGAAATATGAAATTTCTCTATTTTTGTATCAAACCCAAAGCAATTTCTAGATAAGATTGCTACTTTATGTGCGGTATCTGTACCATTAATATCTAATGTTGGATCTGATTCAGCAAATCCCAGATTTTGTGCATTTTTTAGCGCTTCTTCAAAATCAATTCCATGGGACATTAAAGATAAAATATAATTACAAGTACCATTCATAATTCCATAAAAAGATTTAATTTTATTAATATTTATTGAGCTTTCGATTGAATTAAGGATTGGAATACCTCCACCAACACTAGCTTCATAGAGTAAATGCACATTTTTCTTCTCTGCTAACTTATGAAGGTATGTGCCATTTTTTGCAATCAAAGCTTTATTTGCAGTTATAAAGTTTTTTCCTGAATTAAGACAATCAATTGCAATTTTATTTGCAACAGTAGTACCACCTATCAATTCAACAATAGTATCAATATTCGAATCATTTATTAAATCAGAGTAATTATTAGTAAAAAATTTTTTTTGAATTTTAAGTTTTTTTCCTAAACTTTGAGATATATCACATGATTTGACTAAATTAATATCAATATTATATATTTTTTTTATTCTATTTTTTTGTGATTTTAATAGTTTAAAAACACCTTCGCCAATAGTGCCCAAACCAATAAGTCCTAAATTAATTTTTCTCATAATTGAATTTTAAATAGATTCTTATATTCTAACAAATTATACTTGTGTTTAAAAATCTGGGGCCGTAGCTCAGCTGGGAGAGCGCTTGGATGGCATTCAAGAGGTCGAGGGTTCGATCCCCTTCGGCTCCAAATCTAATATTGATTTTTACCAATATTTACTAATAACATCACCAATTCTTTTTACTCCTTCTCGGATATCCACGATTGATGTTGCATATGATATTCTAATATTTTTATCAGATCCAAATTCAATACCTGGTACAACCGCAACTCTTGCTTCATTTAAAAGAAAGCTAGTGAAATCAACTGAATTATTTATTTCGATATCTTTATATTTTTTACCGAAAAAACTTGATATATCGGGAAAAACATAAAAAGCTCCATCTGGTATGGAGCATTTAATTCCATAGATCTTATTTAATTCATTACATATATAATTTCTTCTTAATTCAAATTCATTAATCATTTTTATAACTTCATTTTGATCCCCAGAAAAAGCCTCTTGCGCAGCTTTTTGAGAAATTGAAGTTGGATTTGAGGTTGATTGTCCTGAAAGATTACTCATAGCAGAAATTACATCTGAATTTCCAGCAGCATAACCAATTCTCCAGCCAGTCATTGAATAAGTTTTTGAAACACCATTAACCAAAATTGTACGCTTCTTTATTTCGTCACTAATTTGGACAAATGAGGTATGTTTTATACCATCGTATAAGATTTTGTCATAAATTTCATCTGAAACTACAATTAAATTATTTTTTTTAACTATTTCAGAAATTTTGATCAATTCAGCCTCTGTAAAGGTTGATCCAGTAGGATTAGAGGGATAGTTCAGAACTAATATTTTGGTTTTAGGAGTAATAACATTTTCTAATTGCTCAGGAGAAAACTTAAAATTATTATCTTGTGAGGTATTAAGCACTATAGGTGATCCTCCAGCAATTCTGACCTGCTCGGGGTATGAGACCCAGTAAGGCGAAGGAATTATTACTTCATCCCCTTTGTCTATTAAAACTTGAAATAAGTTGTATAGAACATGTTTAGCTCCCGATCCAACGAATATTTCTTTAGGTTCATAAATTACTCCATAATCATCTGAAATCCTGTTAATTATAGATTCTTTTAGTTCTAAAATTCCTCCAGCAGCAGTATATTTAGTAAACCCGTTATCGATAAATCTTTTTGCATAGTTTTTAATATTTTCAGGTGTGTCGAAGTCAGGCTCTCCTGCACCAAATCCTATAACATCAATTCCATTTGCTTTCATTTCCTTTGCCTTGGCAGTTATTGCTAAAGTGGCTGATGGCTTCAATTCTTTTGCAAGTTTAGAAAGTTCCATTTTTATTTCCTTTTATCCAAAATTTTTTTAAGTTCCGATTCTACAGCACCTGGGATAAATTCTTTAGCACTTCCACCGAGCTTTATTATATCTTTTATTAACGAAGAGCTTATATGAGCAAAATTAGCATTCGCAACCATAAAAATTGTTTCTATAGTGGAATCCAGCTTGTTATTAGACGTTGCCATTTGTAACTCATATTCAAAATCTTGAACTGTTCTCATTCCCCTTAAAATAGTTTTAATTTTTTTCTTGTTTGCATAATTAACTAATAATCCCTCAAATTTATCAACAACAATTTTATTATTATTTTTAAATATTTTTTTTATCACTTTTACTCTTTGATCAATATTCATTATGGATGATTTGCTGGAGTTGACGGCTACTGCTACAACAACTTTATCAAAAGATTTTGATGCACGTTTTATAATGTTTATATGCCCATTAGTTAATGGATCAAAACTACCGGGATATATTACAGATCTTTTCATTATTTTTCACAAAATGTTATATATTTATCTTTATATTTTTTTACTCTATAACTTGAAACATCTAATTTAATTTTTTCTTCCATTGGATGCTCACATACTATAATACCTTGATTTTCTAAAAGCTTTAAGGAAGTTCTAATGATACCATTTAAGCTTTTTTCATCAAAATAATCATATGGGGGATCAATAAAAATTAAATCATATTTACAATTTCTTTTAATTAATTGACGAGTTGTATCTGAAAAACTTTTATTTATAACCTCAGACTTATTTTCAAAAGAGCATTTAATAAGATTATCTTTAATACATTTAGTTGATATATTACACTTGTCCACAAAAGTAACAAACTTAGCTCCCATACTCAAGCTTTCTATTCCTAAAGAACCACATCCGGCAAACAAGTCCAAAATATGATAATTATTCACATCTTGAATTATATCAAAGATCATTTTTCTCACTTTTGATGTTTTAGGACGAACATGGCCACTTGATGGAACTTTAAGTTTAAATCCTTTTTTGGTACCATTGGAAATTTTAATCATTAGTTAATTTGTTTATATAGCTTTTCTGCTTTAATGACAAGTTCTTTCATTAAATACATGCTACTTTCCCAAAACTTACTATCATTTAGATCTATTCCAACTCTCTTTACTAGTTTTTCTGGAATTTCAGTAGAACCAGAGGAAAGTAAGTTCATATATTTATTAACAAAACTTTTACCCTCTTTATTATATTTGGCGAAAAGCCCATGNACTAATAATTCCCCAAAAGAGTATGAATAACAATAAAAGGGAGAATGAATAAAATGTGGAATATACATCCACCAGTTTTTATAATATTCTGATATTTTAATTGATTTACCGAACATTTTTTTATTTGCATTAATCCAGAATTTATCAAATTCCTCAGATGCAAGCTCACCACCAAGTTTTCTTCTGCTGTGTATAGATATTTCAAAGTTTGTCATTACTATCTGTCTAAAAACTGTTGCAAAAATATCCTCAAGTTTTGAGCAAATTAAGTATAACTTTTGTTTGGGGGAATTTAATTCCGATAATAACTTGTTGAAAACCAACATTTCCGCAAAAACACTGGCAGTTTCAGCCGTTGTTAGAGGAGTATTTTGTTGAAAATATCCGTTCTTTCTTGAAAGATATTGATGAATTCCGTGACCTAGTTCATGCGCTAGTGTTGTTACATCTCTAATTTTACCAGTAAAATTCATTAGAATGTAAGGATGAATTGAGGGCACACAAGAATGGCTAAATGCGCCTGCACGTTTTCCATCTCTAATATTGTAATCAATCCATTTTTTATCAAAAAATAAAGATGCAACTTTTGACATCTCTGGTGAAAAAGAACTAAAAGAATCAAGCACGATTTTCTTCGCATCTTTGAAAGTATACTTTTTTTGTGATTCACCAAGGGGTGCATATCTATCATAATCCATGAAGTTCTTAATTTTTAGGATTTTGGACTTTAATTTATAATATCTATGAACTAGAGAATTGTTTTTATCACATGCAGCAATAAGAGCATTTACAGTTTTTATGTTTATTTCATTTGATAAATTTCTAGAGTCTATTGGATTCTTGTAACCTCTAAGATCATTAATGATTTTGCAATCACTTAGGATTTGATTAAAAATGAAAGTAATTAATTTTTTCTCAGAATTCAGTCCGTTGGTCAACCCCTTAGCTGCTTCAGCTCTTACTTTTCTATCCTTATCATATAGTAAAGATAATGTTTGCGTCTCAGATAGTTTTTTATTCTTTCCTTTTATTTTTACATCGAAAATTATATTATTTAAAGTTTCATCAAAAAGTCTATTAAAAGCACGGGATGAGGTTAGTGCTTTTTGATCTAAAATTTTTTCCTCAGATTCGGATAAAATATATGGTTTATATTTTCTTTCTGATTCAAGAAGATTTTTATATTTCAATAAAATTTTTGTATCATAAATTCTCTTAGCATTTTTAGAATCGATATTGTTCCAATCAATAAAGAAAAAAATGAGATTCTTTCTAATTTGTGAGACTTTTTCACTAGTTGACTGATAAAACTGAGATATCTTTTCATTGTTTGTATTAGCAGCAAAATTTAATGAAGCATAAGATGATAATTTACCTAGACCCTCATATATTTTCTCAAGTTCCACTATTGCTTTATGTACTATCTTTGGGTTTGATTTATTTTTAATTTTATTTTTATAGGATTTATTAAATTTAATTGAAAGTTTTTCAAGTTTTATAAAATCATCAGAAATTTTCTTTGAATTTATATTTTTGTATAAATCATTTAAATTCCAATCCATTATTTATTTATCTCCTATTACTTTTTTGCATATTCTACTGATTGTTCCGTTATCAGAAGATTCACTGAATTTATCAATAGAATTTTTTATTAATATACCAAGTTCTGGTTTGGAATCACTAAACAATTCTACACTTAATTTATTTATCTTATCCTCCAATTCTTCATCTGGAATTTGCGCTGGCATATATGATTCTAAAATTTTTAATTCTTCTAATTCATTCTCCATTAAATCTTTTCTATTGCTTTCCCTGTAAAGACTTATGGCTTCTTTCCTTTTTTTGGCTTCTTTTTTAAGAATTTTTGTTATCAAAGATTCATCATTTTTTGAATCAGAATTATTAAAAATAGAAATAAGTCCTCTTAGAGTATTAATTTTTACTTTGTCTTTATTTCTCATTGCTATCTTTAAATCTTCTTTAATTATATTGATCATTATAAGTTAAATATTATCCAAAATTTATTTTTTAAATCTACTATTGCTTGAACTATTATAACCCATCGGTAATCTATTAAGAAATATGTCAATTAAATTAAAGCTAGAAGATTTAGGTGTAAAGGATTCAGGTAAAGGTTTTGCAAGAATTCCGACGGCATTAATGCAAGAACTTGGAATAGAGCCACTTGATGTTGTAGAAATTTTTGGAAAAAGAAAATCAGCTATTCGTTTAATGCCCTCTCCAGATACAAAAAATAACTATATAAAAGTTGATGGGATTACTCGTCAAAATATAAATATGAGTTTGAATGATTTTGTTACTATAAAAAAAATTAATGTAGAAAAAACAAAAAAAATTGTATTATCTCCTACAAATTCGCAGTCCCTTTTATTCAATGATGATTCTAAAATTTTATTAAACAAAATAGATGGACAGGTCGTAACGTCTGGGGATTCCATTAGTGCAACCATGCCTGGAGGTAAAGTTGAATCTTTTAAAGTAATGGCTCTTGCACCCTCTGGTTCTTCGATTATAAGTTCTAAAACCAAAGTTGAAATTAAAAGAGTAGATTCAGAAAACAAAGAAAACATAACGTCTTATGATGATATTGGTGGTCTTGGTGAACAATTAAAAAAAATTAAAGATTTAGTTGAATTACCTCTAAAGCATCCTGAGATATTTTATAGGCTTGGTATTGATGCTCCTAGAGGAATTTTATTAGCCGGACCCCCTGGGACAGGTAAAACACTATTAGCGAGGGCAATTGCTAATGAATGTGGTGTGAATTTTAAAATAGTTAATGGACCAGAAATTGTTCGCAAATTCTATGGTGAAAGTGAGGCATTGCTAAGAGAAATTTTTCAATCTGCTGCCGATAATCAACCTTCAATTTTGTTTATTGATGAGATAGATGCAATTGCACCCAAACGAGATAGAGTTCATGGCGAGGTAGAAAAAAGAATTGTTGGGCAACTACTTGCTTTAATGGATGGGTTAAAAGATAGAGGTAAAATTATAGTTTTAGCAGCTACGAACTTGCCAAATTCTATTGATTCTGCTTTACGAAGACCTGGTAGATTTGATAAAGAGATTTTTTTAGATCCTCCAAATTTTGAAGGAAGAAAAGAAATTTTTAGTATTCATTCTAGAGGAATGCCATTGGAAGACGATATTGATTTTGATTTATTATCATCTTTATCTTCAGGTTTTGTCGGAGCTGATATTGAAATGGTATGCAAAGATGCAGCCTTAAACTCAGTTCAAAAACTGCTGGGAGCGACTGATATTAGTTATGATGAAGTTGATCAGATTAAAATAAACCAAGATAATTTTTTATCTGCATTATCAAATATTCAGCCCTCCGCAATTAGAGAAATATTTGTAGAAACACCAAAAGTAAAATGGGAAGAGATTGGCGGTTTAAAAGAAACTAAAGAAATCCTTGAAAAAGTTATAATTGAACCCCTAAAAGTGTCATCTGACTCAGTTCTACCAAAAGGCATAATGCTTTATGGACCCCCTGGTTCTGGCAAGACTATGATTGCAAAAGCATTGGCAAATAATAGCGGTATGAACTTTATATCGATAAAAGGTCCTGAGCTTTTATCTAAATATTTAGGAGAATCAGAACAATTGATTAAAAATTTCTTTAATAAAGCAAGACAGGTCTCACCCTCAATTCTTTTTTTTGATGAGATAGACTCTATTTGTTCTTCAAATTTAGAAAAGTCCTCTGATTCAGTAACAAGTAGAATTTTAAGTCAAATTTTATTAGAGCTGGACGGTTTCTCAGAGTTAAATAATGTAGTAATTCTTGCCGCAACAAATAAAATTGAAAAAATTGATAAATCTTTATTGAGATCCGGAAGATTTGATTTATTATTAGAGACCCCACTACCTGATAGAAAGGAAGTCAGCGAGATTCTTCAAATAAAGATAAAAGATAAAGAAATTATTTATAATTGTGACAAGAACTGCTTAAACAAATTAAAAGATTTTAATGGTGCTGATATAGACACAATGCTAAACCTTGCTGTACAATTTTCTAATAGTAAAGAACTTTCAAATTATGGGGTTAAAAAAGCTATTGATGAAATTTATAAAAGAAAATCATTTATTATTTAATTCGATCCTTTTAATTTTTATTTTTTTTTGTATAGCTTTACCCAAATACATAAGTTCTTCCGAGAAACCAAATTTAAGACATATTGATATAAATGAAATTGAGAATTTGATTAAATCATATAGTTCTGCACCGTATTCTGAAAAATATAATAAATATTCTAAGGCTCTAATTGGAACCCCATATGTAAGTAATGTTTTAATAGGGTCAAAAAAAATAGATGAAATTTTTGTAATTGGCCTAAATCAACTTGATTGTTTTACTTATCTAGAATATGTTCATGCATTAGCAAATTCAAATAGTTATCAAGAATTCAAAGATAAAGTTAGAGAGTATAGATATTATAAAGGTGAAGTAAACTTTTATAGTAGAAATCATTTCTTTACTGACTGGATTAGTTACTTAGGAGTTAATAAAGTTGAAGGAGCAGATTTAAAAGAGAAAAAAATATTAAATAAAAAAAACGAAACAGAAAAATATTTAGAAGGAATTCCCCTAAAAGAGAAATATATAAATTATTTTTCGTTTAAAAAAGCCACAGAAATTATCTCTAATTTAAAAGGCTCTAAAAATCATTATATAGTTGGAATTGTATCAGATAGGATAGGACTTGATGTATCACATGTGGGGTTTCTTTTATGGGATAAAAAGGGGAAAGCTATATTTAGGCATGCATCTAGTAAAAGTAAATATATGAAAGTTATTGATGAGGATTTTTTAGGATATATAAAAAATAAGCCAGGTATAATTATCTTTGAAACCAAGTAATTAATTATTTAATAGAGGTGTAAAATGGGAGATTTAACAAAAAGCAAAAATATCCAAAATAATATGTCTGATTCAAGACAATTGACGAGCTTAGTAAAAGAATTACAAAATGCCATCAGAAATGTTAAGTCTGTGGAGGACTATTTGACAAGAGTTTCCCAAGCTAAAGATTTATTAGGTAAAGACGTTGGACCTCTATCAGATGAAATAGATAAAAATAAAACACTGCTAAATGATTCCTTAATTCAAATGGGTAAATTTGTTAGTGATGTTTTAGACTCTATAGAAATTTCTGAAGATGAGCTTGACTCGGCTGCTAAACAGCTTGAACTTTATACCGAAAGTAAAGATGATGCAATTACATACGCTAAAAAGGAGTTAAAAACACAAATAGAAGACTCCTATTGGCATAAGTATTGGAGTGGATTAATTAAAAGGTTAGAAAATTAAAGCTCTGGAATAAGTTCGTTTCCTACAATTTCCATTGTTTCTAAAATTTCATCAATGTTAGGTGATATAAAATCTAAAACAACTTCTTTTATTCTCAAGTCTCTATATGCAAGTATTTTATCAAATACTTCATCTTTTTGACCAATTAATGCGGTATCAGGATTATCACCGTTATCTTTATCACCTGTAATTAGTATTCTATTTCTCAAAGATATATTATAGATTTCTCTGTTAATATTTACTTTCTTTTCATCAGCATACTTTTCTAAAAAAAGTATTTTGTTTTTTAATTCTTCGGGACTAAACCATATTGGCTGCCAGCCATCAGCATAATCCACTGCTCTTTGAATGGCTCCATCAGCATTTCCACCCATCCATATCTGCAATTTATCTTGCATGGGCTTTGGTTGAAATGAAACGTTTTTAAATTTATAAAATTCTCCTTCAAAAGGATCTGGATTCTCACTCCATAAATTTTTAAGAATTTTGATAAATTCCTCAGTTTTAGGAATTCTTCCTTCATAAGGAACACCCAAAATATCAAATTCTTCTTTCATCCACCCAGGAGCTACGGTGCAGATCAACCTACCATTACATAAATTATCCAGAGTCGAAAGCATTTTAGCTACAATTATAGGGTTCCTATAAGGTAATATAATAGCACTGGTACCAAGAGTAATTTTTGATGTATTTTGAGATATAGCGGTAAGCATTATAAATGGATCAGGAAAAATGTCAGAAAATCTACCTTTCCATTCTTGAGGAATTATTATATGATCGCTTGCCCAAACTGACTTAAAGCCCAACTGTTCAGCCTTTATTGCAATTTTGAGTTGATTATCAATATCAATATTTGCAATAATTGGCAAAGCAATACCTAAATTCATTTTAGTTAAACCCTTAAACTCTCTTTTTTGTTCTTTCCTAGTTAAACCCTTATTTTCTTTTTTGTCAATTATTTCATTTATAATGAAAAATAGATTTATATTTTAATTAGGTAAAAATGAAAAAGCAAAATTTATATTCTCTGTTAAAAAATCATAAAAAAAACATATTTTATGGTGTCATTGGATTAACAATGGTAGATATGATGCAACTTATTGTACCGATTTTAGTAGGTAATGTTATTGATGCTATATATTCATCTGAAGAATCGGTTCATATTATTAAAGTTATTAATAGAAGCGCATTGTATCTAATAATATGCGGGATTATAATGGCAATTTTTAGATTTGTTTGGAGGTTCTTCCTCTTAGGAACATCTAGAAGAATAGAAAAAACTCTAAGGGATAACTACTTTAGTAAGATTCAAAAATTACCTAAAGAATCATATGAAAAAAATACAGTTGGAGATTTCATGGCGCGAGGTGTTAACGATATTGAGACTATTAAAATGGCATGTGGTTTTGGAATTGTTGTTGCATATGATGGAATTGTTTTGTTGACTTTTATATTCATTTCGATGTTTTTTATTTCTCCAATATTTACATTATATGCCTCAATACCTTTCATAATAATGGGAGTTTTAATATTAAAATATGGCGATTTAATTGAAACTTTATTTATAAATGTTCAAGCTTCTTTCTCAAAACTAACAGAAGAAGCAAGAAAAATTATATACTCAATCCGCGTAATTAAATCTTTAAATGTACAAAAAGATCAATTAAATAATTTTAAAACAAAAAGTAAGGAATATGAGAAGGTTAATTTAAGCTTAGTTAAAATTTGGGCTGGCTATCAACCATTAATAACCTTTTTTACAGGCGTTTCGGTTTTTATTTTTATTTTTATTGGCAGCAAGATGGTATATCAAAATGAAATATCAATTGGAGAATTCTCATCATTAATGGTTTATCTAACAATGCTAGGCTGGCCAGTTGTTGCAATGGGCTTAGCAGTTGATTGGTTAAAAAGAGGAAACGCTTGTTTAACAAGAGTTAATTCAATAATTTTGCAAAATTCTGAGATTGACGAATCTAATTTAAATGAAATCGGTTTAATTCAAACAATATCATTTAATAAAGTCGATTATTTAGAAAATAACAAAAAAATTCTTGATAATTTAAATTTTAATATCTCTCGTGGTTCATCATTAGGTATTACAGGTAAGACGGGGTCAGGAAAGACTTCAATAGCAAATCTAATTTTAAAAAATATATATTCAAAAAATATCTATTTTAACGACTTAGAGATTAATAATATTAATAAAGATTCAATAAGAGAGAAAGTACTATTTGTTCCGCAAAATCCAGTAATTTTTACAGGAACTATAAAAGATAATGTCACTTTCTTTGCAAAAGAAGATAATGATAATAAGGTTTTGAAATGCCTTGAAATTAGTGGATTTATTAAAGATTTAAAAAATTTAAATAAAGGTTTAGACGAGTTAGTTGGTGAAAGGGGTGTGAGCTTATCAGGTGGTCAAAGACAAAGGCTTTCAATAGCAAGGGCGCTATATCAAGAACCAGAGGTTTTAATTATCGATGATACATTATCCTCTTTAGATGTAGATACAGAATTACAAATACTTAAAAATTTAAAAAAAGAATTTCAAGAAAAATTTTTAATAATCATATCCTCAAGAATTTCCACAATTTATTCTATGGATAATATTTTAGTTCTAGATTCTGGGAAAATTGTTGAAT
The DNA here is from genome assembly GCA_002715585.2 of bacterium. Lineage (GTDB taxonomy): Bacteria > Desulfobacterota_D > UBA1144 > UBA1144 > UBA1144. The sequence goes on from PAZJ02000005.1 coordinate 302,991, forward strand.
CTGGGAATTCTAAAGAACTTAATGAAAGCAAAGGGTTATTTAGAGAACTATTGAATATACAAAAAATATTGCCAGGTAGTTCTAATGCGTAAAAGTCAAAAGGATAAAAGTATCTTACTCTGGCTAATTAGCTTTGCCAAACCATTTAAAATTTGGATCCTTTTAGCTTTTTTTGCAATGTTGATAGTTGCATCTTTTGAATTATTAATACCTATAAATATTAAGCAAGTTATTGATAATATAGTTGAATCAAAATCTTCTTTAAATAGCATTAAAAACCATTCCTATTATGTTCTTTTTCTAATAATTGGAGTCTTTATTTTTAGTTCAATTTTTAGCTATATATTAAATATTACCGGACAAAAAATTATGCGTAACATAAGAGATAGTGTTTTTGATCACGTATTACTTCTACCACAAAACTTTTTTGATAAGCAAAGCGTTGGAAGAATAACCACTCGAGTAACAAATGACGTCAATGCACTTAATGAATTCTACACTAATGTATTAGTTCAGTTTCTCAAAGATATATTAGTTATATTTGGAATTGTTTATGTGATGTTTAATTATAATTCTAGCCTTACTTTTTTGATGATTTTCATAACAATAAGTATTATTTGCTTCGCTTTTTTATACAGAAAAAGGCTAAGAAGGGTTTATACAAAGCTAAGATTAACAATTGCAAAATTAAATTCTTTTATAAATGAATCAATTAGGGGAATTAATCTTCTCAAAATTTACAATAAATCTGATCAAAATTTTACAAGATTTGAAAAATTAAGTAATGAAAATTTTGCGGCAAATATGGAGCAAATGTATACGTTTGCAATTTTTCGTCCATTTATAGAGTTTATGTCAGTCTTTTCCACTGCTGCTATTATTTGGTATGGGGGTAGGGAGATAATATCTGGTAATTTGTCAGTAGGCGAATTACTTGCAATCTTATTTTTCTTAAGGATGATCTTTAGACCCATTCTTGATCTCGCTGATAAATATAATATCTTGCAATCTGCTTTAGCTGCTAGCGAAAATTTATATGAAATAGTTCAAGTGAATAGAGAAGAATATGGAGAAAAAATTTTTCCAAGTGATTTTAAATCTATAAAATTTAAGAATGTATGGTTTTCATATAAGGATGATAATTGGGTTTTGAAAGATTTTAATCTTGAAATTAAAAAGGGGGATTCTGTATTATTACTTGGATCGACAGGTTCGGGAAAAACAACAATAATAAATTTACTTTTGGGTTTTTATCAACCTCAAAAAGGCGAGATACTAATAGATGATATTCCTTTGAAAAATTATAACTTCTTTTCAATTAGAAAAAATTTTTCTGTAATAATGCAAGATACACCATTGTTTAATATAGTTTTAGATGATGAGAATATTAATAGTATCTCATCAGTTAAATCCGTAGGTGAAAAACAGGTTAGTAATGTAAAAAGGATACTTGAAAAACCGTTTCATGTAATAATATTAGATGAGGCAACATCAAATCTTGATTTAGATCTAGAGAAGGATATTAAGGATTATTTAGAAAATATAAAATCAAAAACCTCAATATTAATTGCACACAGACTCAACTTAATTAGAGATGAAGATAAAATACTTATTCTACATAATGGAAGGTTAATAGAAACAGGTAAGCACATAGACTTGATATCTTTAGACAAAGAATATTCTAAGATTTTTAAATTTAATGAAGAGTTTTTTCAATCTAAGCTTTAAATGTTGTCGTTTTTTGTTATAAATGTATAATTGATTCTTTAATCGGGGTGTAGCGCAGCTGGTAGCGCACCTGTTTTGGGAACAGGGGGTCGGAGGTTCGAGCCCTCTCACCCCGATTTACAGACCTTTAGTTTTATAAATTATTTCTGTTTTTTTGTTGCCAATTTTTTTTAAAATGACTGCTTTAATTTTGTTTTTGCTAATAAATTCTAGCATTTCATTAATACTCATTGATATAATGGCAGTAGATAGTGCATCTGAATATACTGGATTGTTAGAAATTATAGAAACAGATAGATTTTGATATTCCTTTAACTTTTTTGTTTTCGGATTGATAATATGAGATAGTTTACCACTTTTATAATTAATAAATTTTCCATAAAGAGATGAAGTTGAAATAGATTGATTATTTAAATTGATTTCTCTAAATGGCTTAATTTCTTTCAAAGGCTCATTAATATAAGTCTTCCATTTATGATTTTTGGAGATACTGGTAATATTTCCACCAAAATTTATTAAAGCATCGTCGACACCTTCTTTTTTCATCATATCTATAATTTTTTTAAGTGCATACCCCTCAGCTATTCCACCAAAATCAATTTCCAAACAATCTATTTTTTTTGAAATAAAAAAATTATCATAATCAAAAACCAGATTACCCCATCCCCCGCATTGATTATTTTCCATTGGTTCCTGTTCGCTTAGGTTCATATTATTATAATTAAATTGCGATGTTATTTTGCCAAAAGTCACATCAAAAAAACCTTTTGAAAATGAATTATACTCTTTTGATATTTTTAAAAGTTCATTAAATTCGGGGGATATTTCAGTTTTGATATTTTTCTTTGATAAATTAAATTTAGATAATTCAGAATTTGAATCGTAATTATTAAATATGTTATTTAAATGATTTAAAATAGTGATTGCATTATTTGTAATTTCATCTAATTTATTAGTTTTTAAATCAGATTTAATCAATATGTCAAAATTAGTCCCCCAAAATATAAAACTTCTTTTGTATTCAGAAGAATATGAGGAAAACGTAAATATAAAGAATGCAAAAAATATATATTTAAGTTTTATAGCTAACCTGTTATTCCCATTTTTTTAAACAGATCTAAATCGTCATATAAATGTTTAATCCAATAGCTTAATTCCTTTGATTTTATCGTATTATTTGAATTTTTATCAACATATTTTTTCATCAAAAGAGCCAGATCTGTATTAATATCAGAGGAAGCGATTTCATTTTCAATAAATGATGCTTTATCCATTAATATTTCTAAATTTTCTTTTAAATAATCTTTACTAATGGTTTCGTTCTCTGACAATATGGATTGAAATTTTTCAATTTGAACTTTTAAAGGCTCAAAATCAGCATTTGATTTTAAAGGGCTAAGAAATAGAATAAGTGCAATTAATGTTAAAAATTTTTTTAATTTTATCATATTATGGACCTCTGCTATCCATAAATTTATCTCAGAAAAATTACATGTCAAATACTTTTAAATCATATCCTTGATTTTATAAATACTTCATATATATTTAAAGACATTATGGATATCCAATATCCATAATATCTACTTACAGGAGGTAGGTAAAATGAATAAATTATTTTTAATAATTCTTATTCTTATTGCCCTTCCTTTAGCTAGTTTCTCTCAAACTCTAGAAGAAAGAGTTGATATTCTTTCAGAAGAATTAGAGCAACTGAAAAGGGGAGGATTTGGTGGTGAAATAGGATCCCAGTATGGTTTTGGTCCTGCAGCATCAAAGGTATATAATACATCATCTGGTTTGTCTATCGGTGGTTATGGTGAAATTGTTGGCAAGTTTTATTCGGCTGAACAAAAAACTGACCAAACCGATGCTTATAGAGGTGTTTTTTATATAGGTTATAAATTTACAGATGAATGGTCGTTAAATACCGAGCTTGAATTTGAGCACGGTGATGAAGCGTTCTTAGAATTTGGATATTTAGATTACACGCCAAAGAATATGAATGGTCTTTTAGGTTTTCGTGCAGGTTTGTTGCTTTTACCAACGGGTATTATTAATGAACTTCATGAGCCAACACTTTTCCACGGAGTTTACAGGCCTCAAACTGAAACTGTTATGTTGCCAACAACTAATAGAGAAGTTGGTGTAGGTATTTTTGGGGAAACAGAAGAAAAAAAGCTTGAATATAAGCTTTATTATGTAACATCTCTGAAAAATCCTGGAACAGGTGCTAAAGGTAATACTAACAAAAGTTTTAGAAGTAAAGGTAGTTCATCAACTGCAAACGAATTAGCTATTACAGGTTCATTAAAATATAATTATAGTGAAAAATTGGTAATAGGTGCTTCTTATTACAGAGGTAGCATACAACCTTCAGGTACAACTGCTTCTGCATATGATATGAATGATCCAGCTTCAAGAGCTGAATGGCGAACAATCTATTTAATGGGTGAATATATGGGATTTGAATATAGAGCTTTATATACAAATCATAAACTTACAAACATTGATAGATTTAATGCTTATATAACCGGTGCTGCAAATACTAAATTTGGAACAAAGCAAGTTGGTTATTATTATGAAATTGCAAAAGACATGGGCCAATATATTGGTTCTAGTTGGTACGTTGCACCATTTTTCAGATATGAAAATTTAAATTTTCATAAGAAAACTGATTCAAGTGCAACTGCAAATAGAAGTTATCAAGATCTACAATATTGGAATTACGGTTTAACCGTTAAGCCAATAGCAAATGTTGTATTGAAAGCTGATGCATTGAGACATACTAATCCAGGTACAAACGATGATTATACTCAATACAACCTTGGTATAGGATGGATATTCTAATAGTGACTGAAATATACGCATAAAATATTACCTGAGTGCTATCTGCCCAGCTCTCTCACCCTCGTCGATTGGTCACCGACATTAAAAGCCTTAAAGCAGATAGCACTCTATAAAAAACTAGTTATAATTTTGATATGTTTAAATATTTTTTAATCTTTATTTTAATATCTTTACCTGCCATAGGTAATGTAAAGCTAAGCGTTGAGGATGCACTTAATAAATATTTTCCAGGATATGAAATAAAAAATAAAAAGTTATTTTTATCTAAAGAGAATATTGAAAAATTATCAGCTAAAGCTGAATCAAAATTTTCAAATAGAATATTCAGCTATTATGAGGCTAGTAAAAATGGTCAAAGAGTATATACAGCATATTTGATTACGCACAAACTCAGAACTAGAACTCAAACAATGTTTATTGTTTTTAAAACAAATGGTGAAATGAAATCCGCAGAGGTTATTGCTTTTTATGAACCCGAGGAATATATAATGACTCAGCCGTGGCTAAAACAGTTTATTAATAAAAAATCACAACAAATGCCAAATACAAGCAATGTTATGAAAGTCTCTAATTCTACAATATCCTATAATGAAACAACTAAAGCCATAAGAAGAATTGCAAATGTAAATTCTTTTATATACGATTAAGGTTATAATATGCGCTTTTTCGTGACCAAAGATTTAAATAAAAATTTTGCTTTAAAATTAATAATTCTTTTTTCATTGATTTTTTTCATAGGTTTAATTGTTACAAATTTTCTTTTTATGACAAAAATAGGCTTCACAATACAAGAAATAATCAATTACTACCTTGGTAATCCTGAAACTTTTAGACAGCCTAAAAGTTATGGATCAATAGTTGAAGAAACTCATTTCCATCTTTTTGCGATGGGCATAATTCTCCTTACATTAAATCATTTAATGTTATTTAGCAATCTCTCAAACATAACTAAAATATGGATCATTATTATCTCTTTTACAGCTTGTTTGTTAGATATTGCCTCTAGTTGGCTTGTAAGGTTTATATCTGCTGATTTTGCTATCTTAAAACTATCCTCAATGGTAGTTGAACAAATATCATTGCTTGCATTAATTTATATTATTACAAAATCTATTTTTTTCTCTGAGAAAAAAGCTGTTATTTATGATAAATGATAAGTTTTTATAATAATTTTTTAAAAAGATTTATTAATATATATATTATTTTAAAATTCAAATTTGCTCATTAAATGCCCTTCCCATTGTTTATAGCCTTTTGAATCTTTATTTGAAATTATTATTATTTTGTTTCCATCATTAAATTCAAAACCTAAAAAAACTTGAGTCTTTGATTTTTTTGTCAAAACTCCAGCTGCCATACCAACAAATCCGAACAATAATGCGCCACCAACGCCTTTAAGTGTGGTACCTAAAAAACTTTTCGAGCTTTTTTCATCTAATATTTTGATGGTTTTTATATCTTTAAATAAGTACTCAATTTCATCTTGAGATTTTTTATTCTTAATCAATATCGAATGTGGTAGTTCGTCTGTAACCATATTAAGATTATTTATTTTTTCATAAATTTTTAATTTTCTAAAAATAAGTATATTTTCTTCAGGATTAAAAGATCCTCCTGCAATATAAAAATCTTTTACTATTGAATATTCTTTTTTATCTTCTGAATTGATGTCCGAAGTTTTTTTGCTTGATTCTATCAATAAATTACCTGGATCTAGTTCAGAAAGTTCATTGATTAATTTTTCAAGTTTATTTTTTGATGAATTTAAATCATTTTTTAAAGTCTCAAGTAGCATTGTAACTGTGGTAGAAGAAATTTTGGATTCCAAATCATTAATTTTATTTTGTAATCCTTTTACTTCTGTCTCCAATACTGATTTTCTAAATTCCATGTTTATATTATATAATTAAATTAATATTTGAGAAATATTTAGAGAGTTATTAATAAGTTTTTACTGTGCTTTTTAAGTACTAATAATTAAAGTTTGCAAAAATATAAAGCTAGTGTAATTTACATTGATTATTCGTTTTTTTAATTCGGATAAATAAAGCGCCACTAGCTCAGCTGGATAGAGCAACGGACTTCTAATCCGTAGGTCGGGGGTTCGAATCCCTCGTGGCGCGTTTTAATGGTGGGTGTAGCTCAGGGGTAGAGCATCGGTTTGTGGTTCCGAGGGTCGCGGGTTCAATTCCCGTCATCCACCCAGATTATTGATATGAATTTTAGATATATTTTTTTAATCATTTTAGGCCTATTTTTCTTAAATTTTTTATATAAATATTTTGTAAATTTATCTGAAATTTTCGATAAGCTTTAAGTAGTATATAGTGAATTTATTTTAATATACTCATGTCCTATATCATTTGTTAACATAAAAGATTCATATTTACCTTTTTTTAAATCAATTATTATTTTAATTTCTTTTTTTCTCATTATTTGATTTATTTTTTTTGATAACTTTAGACCCAGACCGTTTTTCACAACCAACTTGTCACCAATATAAATATCTATAGAATTCTGATCAATATATTTAATCTGAGTTGAACCGACAGCTGATATTATTCTTCCCCAATTTGGATCAGACCCAAATAATGCAGTTTTAAATAATAATGAATTTGCTATATTTCTTGCAATTTTTTTTGAATCTTTAAAGCTTTTTGCACCTTTAACAATAATTTTACAAATTTTAGTTGAGCCTTCTCCATCCAATACTATATCTCTAGATAATTCGTAAAAAATATTTTCAATAGATTTATATATTTTGTTCGCTTGTGGAGATTTATTATTTATTTTATTATTTCCAAGCAAACCATTTGATAAACCTAATACAGTATCATTGGTAGACATTTCTCCATCAACACTTATACAGTTAAATGTTGAATCAACAGCCCTATTGATAAAATTTCTGAATGTTTTTATATCAAATTTAATATCTGTTAATAAATAACAAAGCATGGTTGCCATGTTGGGATGTATCATTCCTGCACCTTTAGCAACACCAATTATTGAGCCCTTTTTTGTACCAATACTTATTTCGCTTTTTTTTATTTTAGAATATTTATCAGTTGTCATTATTGCTTCTGCAAAATCTTTAATATTTTTTACATGAAGATTATTGAATAACCTATCAAAATTATTGGTAATTTTATTTACATCAAGTTGTATGCCAATAATACCAGTTGAAGAAACAAAAAAATTTTTTTTGTTTAAATTTGTAAAATCAGCTGCTTTATTAATCGTTTTTTCAACAGCTTTTATTCCTTTGATACCTGTACATGCATTGGCATTTCCGCTATTAACAATTACCCCATATATTTCATTATTTTTTATTATTTTTTTTGAAACTATTAGCGGGGCAGCTAAGATTTTGTTTTTTGTAAAAACAGCATGTGATATACATTTTTCAGAAGACATTATTAAGCCCAAATCTCTCTTCTTAGATTTCTTTAATCCACAATTTATCCCTGAAAATTTAAAACCTAAAATATTTTTCATGTTGTCCTTAAGTATTTAACAGAATTGAATATTTTTCCAGAATGATATTCACAAAACCTTGATATCAAGAAAAGAAGTATTTCCAAAGATTCATAATTATTACCTAGTTTTTTTATATTAATTGGGCTTTTGAGATTAAATATTGAAGCATTATTATTACTTTTACATTTTAAACATACATTACCTCCATTTTTTAGATCAAAATATCTTATTGAAAGCATATTCTTCTTGCATTTATAACACTTTTTAATTGATGGTTGAATGCCAAGAATTTTTAAGTATTTATTTAAAGTTTTAATAGCTATTTTGATTTTTTTTATTTTCAAATCAGAGTTAATATTTAGACTAAAGAATTTTAAAATCTCATAAATTTCAAAATTAGGCTGCTCATTTATTTCAAATTTATTTATTGCTTCTAAAATTAAAGCCTGAAAGATAGAAATATCCTTATCAAAATTAATAAATCTATTCTCATCATTAATGTCAATTTTAATAAGTGAATCTAAAGAGCCAAGTTTTTTAGCTTTTATAAATTCTATATCATATAAATTACCACTTTCTAATTTACCTTGAAATCTTTTCTTACTCGTTCTAGCACTTTTTACAAACAAATTAATTTTTCCAAATAATTTTGAGTAAAAAGTTACAACATAACTTGAGTCTCCTGACTCTTCTTTAGAAATTATGAATGCTTCGGTTTTTTCACTCATAGTTACATTATTAATAATGCGATTAAGAGATAAGCTATTGCTGAAAATAAATCATTTGCCATAGTAACAAATGGCCCAGAACCATTTGCAGGATCAGATTTAATCTTATCAAGCAAAATTGGAAAAGATGCTCCAAAAAAAGCAGACATTAACGAAGCAGCTGATAAGGATAAAAAAATTACTTTAAAGAAATCAATACCTGCTTGCTTAGTACCTGTTAAAAAATAACCAGTTAATCCAGCTACTAATCCACATATAACTCCTAAAATTGAAGACAATTTAAGTTCTGATAATATAACTTTGAAAGTTTGGGCAACATTTATTGTTCCAGTACCTAAAGCTCTAATTACAATAGCTGAAGTTTGTATTCCCACACTTCCCCCAGTAGCCATGACCGCGGGCATAAAAGCAGCCAATAAAATAAACTTTTCCAAAGTAGGCTGGAAGTATATAGCAATTATGTATGCAATTATTAGTTCTCCAATCAAAGTAACTATTAGCCAAGGCAGTCTCGACCTAGTTTTAGATATAATTCCTGAATAAATTGGATGATTATATTCGTTAATACCAGCTAATGCAAAAAGGTCTTCTTCTGCCTCTTCATTAACAACATCTAGAATATCATCAGATGTTATTCTCCCTATTAATCTTTGATTTTTATCAATTACAGGTAATGAAACCAAATCATAATCAGAAAAAATTTTACTTACATCCTCTCTATCGATTTCGGGCTCCACACTAATTTCTATTGGCTCCATAATATTTTTTATTTCTGATGAAGGAGTTGCTAGTACTAATGCCTTCAATGAAACCGTACCTACCAATTTATCATTTTCATTTGTTACATAAATCTGGTAAAAATCAGGTACATCCTCAGCTATGATTCTAATCCAATTGATTGCATCTTCGATTAATGAACTATCTTTAACTTCAACTAACTCGGTTTGCATTATTCCTCCTGCTGATTCAGGATCATATTGAAGTAAAGATTGAACTTCTGATGAATCTTGAGGATTCATATCTTCTAAAATTTCTTTACTTTTTTCATCTTCCAAATCTGATATTAAATCGGCGGCATCATCAGATTCAAGGTTTTCTATAGCACTTAATATTGATTTATTGTCTAGTTCATCTAAAACTCCTGTCCTAATGTCTTCTGGTAATTCAAGTATTATTTCAGCTAGATTTTCACTACTTAAAGACTTTAATACTCTGCATATATCATTTTGTGAAAAACTAATAATTATACTGGCAATTTCAGCTGCATTTCTTTCTGATAATTCATTATTAATTAACGTTATATTGTCGTCACTGAGTGCAGATTTAATTTTATTAATTGTTTCGGTATGCATATATCACCATCAATAAATTTGTTACTATATTTTAATGTTTAACTTCAAAAATACTAGGTTAGCTTTCGATTTAGTTACAATTTCTCATACAGTCTTTGTATTACCCTTAATTTTTTCAGGTTATTTATTTATTTCAAAAGATTTTATTTTTATAGATTTGCTACTTATTACAATTGCTAGTTTCGGTGCAAGGAATATAGCATTCATATTTAATAGATACACCGATAGAGAAATCGATAAAAAAAACCCAAGAACATTATCGAGACCCATTCCATCTGGAAAAACATCAAATAAATTTTTAATAAGTTTTTTTATTTTATCTTTTTTAATATTTATAATTCCTTCATTAATTTTATGTAAAAGTACTTTATATTTAATTCCTAT